>CAZJFX010000025.1:0-47106 GCA_964545395.1 uncultured Gemmatimonadaceae bacterium
CTCCTTCGGGCCGGCGGACCCCGCGTTTTGTTGCACTTACCTTATGAATCCAAGAGTCCAAACAGGATACCTGCCGCCAGGGCCACGGCGGTGGTGAACCCCAGCACCGGCCCATTGATCTCCACGGACCCGGCGATGGGAAGGCCCAGCGTAGCCATCATGCCTCGGACACCGGCGTTGCCGAGCGCCGCCAGGGCGACCCCAAGGCCCCCGCCCAACGTGGCCAGGAGGACGCTCTCCGTCAGGAGTTGTCCGACCAGGGTGCCTCTCCCTGCGCCCATGGCGGTGCGCACGGCCATCTCCCGGCGCTTCCCCTGCGCGCGTGCCAGCAGGAGGTTGGCGGTGTTGGCGCACACCAGGAGGAGGACGAAGGCGACGGCGCCCATGATCACGAAGGCGCCCGCACGGAACGTCTGGGACGTCACCTCGCTCCACCGGAGCGCACGGATGGACCAACCCTCGTACTCCTCGAACTCGCCGCCGTACGCCTGCTGGGTGCGGCGGGCGATGCCCTCCATCTCGGTGTTCACCTCCTGGAGGGTGGCGCCGTCACGGACGCGGGCGATGAGCTGGAACTGACGCCGGTTGCGAGCATACTCCTCGGGTCGCGGCGGAAGGGTGGTCCAAAGATCCATGCCGTAGAGGACCAGGCCCTCGGGGAGGATCCCGACGAGGGTGTGGGGATAGCCGTTGATCAGTAGAGATGACCCCACCAGGGTAGAGTCGGCGCCGAAGCGGTCCCGCCAGATGCGGTAGCTGAGGAGCGCCACGGCGTCGGCCCGCTCCAGCTCCTCGTTCGTGAAGCTCCGGCCCAGGTGGGGGCGCATCCCCACCGTGCGCAGAGCGTCACCCCACCAGAAGCCGGTGAAGACATTCTGCGGGGGACCTTCGCCGGCGATCTGCCGGTTCCCCATGTCCCACGCCACCACGTCCTCCAGGGTCCGCGTGTTGTCGCGGATGTCCAGGTATTCGGCGGGCGACAGGTTCTCCCAGAAGCCGAGGTCGCGCCCCAGGCGCGGGTAGGCCGTGCCCACCCCCACGATCCGCTCGGGCTCGGGGAAGGGGAACGGGTTCAGGATCAGCCCGTACACGGCGCTGAACACCGTGGTGTTGGCGCCGATGCCCAGCGCCAATGTGGCCACCACCACCCCACTGAAGGCTGGACTCTTCCGCGCCGAGCGGAAGGCGAAGCGGAGGTTCCTCGCGAGCGTGCTCATCATCCCGTCCCCCTTGGGTCCCGTCGTCCTCGTGCGCCTCGCCCGGTGCCCCACGTTGGGGCCTACCGAGCCGAGCGCCTGACGCCAGTACCACCGTCGCGCCGCGCCGGGGTCGGCGCCGGCGCGCTCCTCGAACTCTTCCTGCACGTCTCCGAGCCGGGCGTCGCGGCACTCCGGCGCCGCGGTGAGGGCCAGGAGAAGGCGGGCCAGGGTCGGGGCCCGGGGTCCGGTCGCCGGGGTCACGCCCGCCCCGTGCCGTCGAAGGCCACGCCGTCCCACATCCGGTCCATCATCCCCCGGGCGGCGGCCAGGGCCCGGGCGCCTTCGGGGCGGATGCGGAAGAGCTTGCGGGCCCGCCCGCCTCTGCGCGGCGTGGGTTCACCCTCCTCGGACGTCACGTACCCCTTCTCCTCGAGCCGGGCCAGCGTGGTGTAGACCGACCCCACGGTGACGTCCCGCCCGGTCCTTCGGGCGATCTCCCGCCGCACCGACACGCCGTATCCGTCCCCGTCCAGGCGCGCTACCGCCAGAAGGACCACCTGCTCGAACTCGCCCAGGAAGTCGCCTTTGCCCACCGTGCCCTCCTCGAGCCCTGGCGGCACTGGGGCCGGAATGTTCTACAAAGTCGAATATTAAGACGTAAGTGGGGGCGAAAAGGTTTCCGGGGGGTGGGGGCGGTCGGCGGGGTGGCCCGGGACCTCACCTCATCCGAAGGTGGGCTGGGCCTCGTCGGCGATGGAGTGCCAGGGGACCAGGTGGCATGCAGAGCGGCTCTGAGGTTCCTCTCCAGCACAGATGATCCGCGGGACCGGGTCGGCGAGCGAGCCAAGGGCCTCGGCGACCCGCAGACCCGAACCGACGAGACCCCGGGGTGACCGCCTGACCTGCCTTGGCTTCCATCACCAGAAGCCCGGACGGCCCCCCACGCCGAGCACCACCATCCCCATCCACCCCATCCCCACCCGGAACCTGGCGATCCGCCCCCACCCCATCCGTGCCATCCCACCCTCCCCTCGTCGTGTCCCCCGACCGGCTCACAGGACGTTGGATAGGCGGAGCACCGAAATGGTTTCAACGGGGGGCCGGCGCCCTCCCCCCTTTATCCGCCCGGCCTCCTGTGTTATTTGATTTCCCTCCCGCAACCGCCGCCCTCCCGGCCGCGGCGGCGCCCAACTCCCCTCCCGGAGTCCGCCATGCCCCACCGTTGGACCCCTCCCCTCCGCACGCTCATGCCCTGTCTCGCGGCGGCTGCGGCGCTCGCCGCCCCCGCCTGCGCCCAGGACGACGTCCACCGCTCCGCCCTGCACGACTTCCGGGTCGTCACGGTGGCCGACGGGCTGGTGAACGCCTGGTCCCTGGCCTTCCTCCCCGGCGGCGACATCCTGGTGGCGGAGCGCCCAGGGCGCCTGCGCATCATCCGCGGTGGCGAGCTCCTCCCCGACCCGGTCCCGGGGCTCCCGGCTGTCCGGGCCGAAGGGCAGGGCGGGCTCCTGGACCTGGCGCCCCACCCCGACTTCGCCGCCAACCGCCTCCTCTACTTCAGCTACTCCAAGCCCAGCGAGGACGGCACGAAGGGCGCGACGGCGGTGGCCCGGGGCCGCTTCGAGAACGACCGGCTCACCGGCGTCGAGGACGTGTTCGTGGCCGAAGTGTGGTCCGAGGGGCGCGGCCACTACGGCTCGCGCCTGGCCTTCGACGGGAAGGGGTACCTCCACATCACCCTGGGCGACCGGCAGGTGCCACCTGCGGGGAACCTGGAGGCGCATCCGGCCCAGGACCTCTCCGACCACTACGGCACGACCATACGGATCCACGACGACGGGCGCGTCCCCGCCGACAACCCGTTCGTGGGCCGCGCCGGCGCGCTCCCCCAGATCTGGACGTACGGGCACCGGAACGGGCAGGGGCTGGCTGTGGATCCAGCCACCGGGGACGTGTGGTACACGGAGCACGGCCCCCAGGGCGGCGACGAGCTGAACCTCCTCCAGCCGGGGAAGAACTACGGGTGGCCGGTGGTGGGGTTCGGCGTGAACTACCGCACCGGCTCGGCCATCCACAAGGGTACGATGGCGGAGGGGATGGAGAATCCGGTCCACGTCTGGATCCCCTCCATCGGCGCGTCGGGGCTCATGATCTACACGGGGGACAAGTTCCCCGGATGGCGCGGGAGCATCTTCGCGGGCGGCCTGGTGGGCCAGCAGGTGGTGCGTCTCACCATGGAGGATCGCCGGGTGATGAACGTGGAGCAGCTCTACCAGAGGAAGGGGCGCGTCCGGGACGTGAGGCAGGGACCGGACGGGTACGTGTACCTGGCCATCGAGGACAGCCGGGGGGCACCCACGCCCATCGTTCGCTTGGAGCCCGTGGATAGGAAGTGACCGTGCCGCACTACGGGTATCGCTGCGCCTACGGAGACTGACGCGCCCGAGCGCGCTCAGACCCGTAGGCGCAGGTGCGGGGCGACCCAGGGGAGGATCCGCGCCCGGGCCGCCTCGTCGAGGTGGCGGTAGCCCCGCACGGTACCCACGCACGACGGCGCGCCGCACAGACAGGTGAAGGGGTGGGACATGTCCCACTCGGTGGTGTTGTAGTCGAAGGTCACTTCGGCGCCCTCCGCGATGTCCACCCGCGCCACGAGCTCCACGCCGCGGAGGTACGCGTTGGGCTCGCAGGAGTGGTTGAGGTAGCGCCACCCGTACTCGCCCACCCGCTCGTCCCAGGACACGCCGTCGGGAGCGGCGATGTGCGTGCGCGGCCCCACCTGGACGGAGTACACGTCGGGGCGCCTCACGCGGCGGCCCGTGACGACCAGGATGATCTCGCCTGCGGCGATGGCCTCGGCGGCCTCGACGCAATGGTGCTCGTCCCGCGGCGCGACGCGGATGCGGCAGCGGAGCTGGGCGGAGGACGGCTGCGCGGTGGCGAGCGTCTGGGTTTGCATGGGGTCCGCTGCGTGAGGCGTCTCTGGCCTTTCGAAGCGTTCAGCTTGCGAAATCGCGGGGGCTGGATGCAAGGGGTGGCGCGGGTTTTCGCTCTCTCCCCTAGCCAGTACACGATTCCGCCGATACGGTATCTAGATACCCCACCCGCGAGGATGCCCCATGATGAAGCCATTCCGTCTCTTCGCCGGCCTCGCCGTCGCCTCCGCTCTGCTCCTGGGAGGCACGACGCTCCAGGCCCAGCAACTCCCCCAGATGTGGCAGGAGCAGCAGAACTGGCGCTCCGGCCCGACCCCCTTCGATCCGCTCATGGCGTTCTGGTATGAGCTGGATGCCATGAGCGACCTGGTGAGCATGCAGCCGCTGACCCGGTCGCTGCTGGACCGGCCCATGCCGCTCATCACCATCGCCGAGCCCATGGTCACCACGCCGGAGGACGCCCTCCGGTCGGGCAAGGCCATCGTCCTGGTCACCCCGTCGGTGCATGGCGGGGAGACAGCGCCCAAGGAGGCCTTCCAGCTCATCGCCAGGGAGCTGGTGAGTGGCGCCATGCGCCCCCTCCTGAAGGACGTCATCGTCATCGGCGTCCCTCTCCTGAACCCCGACGGCGGCGAGGTTCGCCGGCGCACCAACGAGGCCGGCTACGACATGAACCGGGACTACCTGAAGCTCGAGTCCCAGGAGATCCAGGCCCTCGTCACCCAGATCATGAACGAGTGGACGCCCGACGTCCACGTCGATGGCCACCACGGGGGCTCCGCGCCCCACGTCATCGTGTACCAGGGCACGCTGAACCCGGCGGCCGACGCCGAGCTGAGGGCGTATCCCTATCAGCACATCTTCCCCATGATCCAGGAGGCGGTGCGCGCCGAGGACTACTCCACCTTCGACTACTCGGGCCCCCAGACGCAGGGTGGGGTGCAGGGGTGGGGCGCCACCTCCGTGGAGCCCCGGAAGCACCACGTCTACACCGGACTCACCAACGTCATCGGGATCCTGCTCGAAACGCCCGGCAACTCGCACAGGGTCATGCGCGACGGCACGGTCCAGGCAGTCCCGCAGGAAGAGCGCTACTATCACCAGGTGCGGGGCCAGTACCTGGCCACCAAGGCGATCATCACCGCCGCCGCCCAGCAGCGCACCGCCGTCCGGGCGGTGACCACGGCGTCGCGCATGCGGGCCATCCAGGCCGGCACCACAGGGGGCGACCCCATCGTGCTGGACTACGAGCTGGTGAACCGGGGCAATGAGACCATCTGGCTCCCCGACGCCAGCGCTCCCCAAGGCTATGCGCTGAAGAATGCGCCCGTCTGGCTGAAGTACGACGTCACGAAGACGACCACGCGGCCTGTGGGCTACCTCTTGCCGCCGTCCATGGCGTCGGTGCTCCCCGTGCTCCTCGACCATGACATCGCCGTGTATCGGTTCATGGCGCCCACCACCATGGACGCCGAGGTCTACTACGCCACGAAGGTGCGCCAGGAATCCTACTTCCAGGGCCACTACCTGAAGTCGGTGGAGGTGAACAAGAAGGCGGAGAAGATCGAGGTCGTCCCCGGATGGTACTGGATCCCCACGGCGCAATCCCGCGCCAACCTCATCAGCTACCTGATGGAGCCGGAGACCGACGACAACCTCATCACCTGGGGCTGGGCGGACCACCTCCTGGAGGTGCGGCCCGAGACGGTGGAAGAGGCACTGGCGGCCATGGCCGGGGGCATGGATCTATCGTCGCTGGCGCCCGAGCAGAGGGCCCGTTACCAGCAGCGCGCGGAGCAGATGCTCGCCACGCCCCAGCAGGTGCCCATGATGCGCGTCACGACGGCGCAGAAGCTCCCCGTGATGCGGGTGGAGACGTTCAACCAGTACCAGCGCAACCGTTACTGGCAGCCGTACTGAGGCCGCCGCGGGACCGAGGGGCTCCGTTCCGGGGTTCCCGGCCCGCCTGTTTCGAGGGGGCGCCCGAAGGGGCGCCCCCTCCGCGTGTCCGGTCCGGGTCTGGAAAGACCGGACGACCCGTTCTGAGGAAGGCGTCGAACCGTTACGATTAGAGGGTCGCGGTCCATCATTCGCAGGTGATCAGGAGACGCTCATGAGCAAAGCCACTGCCGGCCAGCTGAACACGCTGCTCGCCGACTCCACGGTGTTCTACCAGAAGCTCCGCCACTACCACTGGAACGTGCAGGGGCCCCAATTCTTCCAGCTCCACGAGAAGTTCGAGGAGATCTACGAGAAGTGGGCCGGCCTCATCGACGAGATCGCCGAGCGCATCATCGCGCTGGACACGGTGCCACTGCACACGCTCAAGTCCATGCTCGAGAAGGCCACGTTGAAGGAGGACCCCAAGATTCCCGAAGGCGCCCAGATGGTGACCAAGGTCATCGCCGACCTGAACGCGCTCCGGGCGTCCGTGAACAAGATCATCGACGCGGCGGACGCGGAGGGCGACCGCAGCACGGTGAACCTGCTCGAGGACCTGGGCGACGCCATCGAGGGCGATGTCTGGATGCTCAAGGCCTGGCTCAAGAAGGCCTGACAAGGCAGGGCCGGGCCGCGCGGCGGCCCGACCCGCCGAGTTCCCCGCACACCACGAGGGGGCGCCCCGACGGGGCGCCCCCTCTCTCGTTCCAGGACCCCGCGCCCGCGGGATAGGAAACCCCGCGAAGGCGTGACGCGCCCCCCCCCTCCCGAAAAGCAGCTTCGGATCAGCGACAGGCGAACGGTCCTGTCGGAGGGATCCTGGGAGAAGGAGGGCATATGAGCACGCAGAGCAACTCACTCAGCGGGATCGCCGCCAGCGCCACCATCCGGGACATCCGGAGCGCGCCGGGCTACGCCGCCCATGGCGTCGGGATCGAGGCCGTCGGGGCCACGCTCACCGCCACCTCGGCAGGCTGGAGCGGAGGAACCGCGTCCATGCCGGTGGCCGTGCCTCAGGAGACGCCGGAGAGGGAGCGGGGCTTCGTCGACCGCCTGCACGACCGGAAGCTGGTCCAGTGGACGCTGGCCTACGTCGGCTTTGGCTGGGCGATGCTCCAGTTCTCCGGCGAGCTGGCGGAGGCGTGGGAGTGGCCCGCGCTCTTCCGGCAGGCTGTCTCCCTGGTCCTGGCCTGCGGGGTGGTCCCCGCGCTGGTCGTGGCGTGGTTCCACGGCGAGAAGGGGCGCCAGCAGTTCTGCCGCGCAGAGTGCGCGCTGGTGGGCGCCAGCGTCGCGGCGTCGGCGGTGGCCCTGTGGAGCTTCTTCCAGCGGGCCGGCCTGTGACGGGCGCGTCGGGGCGAGCGGGCACCCGGACGGGGGCTACCGGAGACGCGCGGTGAGGTCCACGGTGGTTCCCGCGCCCGGAGCGGTGGTGACGCGGAGAGTTCCGCGCAGCGCCTCGGCCCGCTGCCGCATGAGGCGCTGGCCGTTGCCTTCCCGGGTGTGGGCGGGGTCGAACCCCACGCCGTCGTCCACCACGCGGAAGGCCAGGACACTGCCTGCGGTGAGCGTGACGGTGATGTCCACGCGCTTCGCGGCGGCGTGCTTCACCACGTTGTTCAGCGTCTCCTTGAAGAGGAGGTGCACGTTCTGCCTTGCCTCCATGGAGATCCTGCGGTCGGGTACCTGCTCGGGGACCGTGTAGCCGTAGGGGAGCATCCCCGCGAGGAGCGTGTAGGCGGTATCGTGCATCTTCCCCACCAGCCCCGCCACCGTGTCGTACTTGGTGTTCACCACCCAGACGGTCTCGCGGACCTTGGTGGCCGTGTCCCGGGCCAGACGGCCCACGTCGGCGAGCTGGGCGCTCCGCCGCTCGTCCAGCCCTTGGGCGCCCCGCACCATCTCCGCCTTCAGCGCGATGGTGGACAGGTTGGCGCCGATGTCGTCGTGGAGCTCGCCGGCGATCTCCAGGCGGAGCCTCTGTCGCGCTTCGAGCTGGCGCAGCCGGTAGGTGTAGAACCCCACGATCAGCGAGAGCACCGCGACCGCCACCAGGGACTGGAACCAGAGGGTGCGGTAGAAGGGCGCCTGCACCCGGATGGGGAGGGCCAGAGCGTCGTCGTTCCAGATCCCGGCGCTGTTGCGGGCGGCCACCTGGAACGTGTAGCGCCCCGGCGGCACCGAGGTGTAATTAGCCACCGGCTCCGTGCCCGCGTCGACCCATCCCGCGTCGAGCCCCTCCAGCCGGTACCGGTACCGGTTCTGGGAGACGTCGATGAAGTCCATGGCCGCGAACTCGAAGGTGAAGAAGTTCTCACCGGCCTCCAGGTCGAGGAGGCCGGTGCGCACCGCCCGGGCCAGAGGCGCATCCCGCCCCCGGATGCGGAACGCGGTGAGGGCGACCTGAGGAGGGGTGCCCTGTGCCGCGAGGGCGGTGGGGTCCACCACGGAGAGCCCGCCGGGCCCGCCGAAGTACAGCATGCCGTCCCGGTCCTTGTATGCGTTGGCCCAGAAGCGGCTCCCGGCGAGGCCGGCGGGCTCGCGGAACACCAGGACCTCCCCGGTCCCGGGGTCGAAGCGTGCGAGGCCGTCGCTGGTCGAGAGCCACAGGCGGCCCGAGTCGTCTTCCTCGATGCCCTCGACGTTGTCGTGGGGGAGGCCGTCCTGCATGGTCCACGTGGTCCAGACCCCGGTGCGGGGGTCGAAGCGGTTGAGGCCCCCTCCCTCGGTTCCCACCCAGACCACGTCGCGGGAGTCCACGAACACCCTGAGGACCCGGTCGTCGCTCAAGCTGCCGGGGCCAGCGCGGTGGAGCGTTGCCGACGAGCGGTCGGGCGGAAGCACGGCGACGCCCCCTTCGTAGGCGCCCACCCAGAGCCGGCCCTGGGAGTCCTCGTCCATGGGCCAGACCCAGTCGGTGCCGAGGTTCCACTCCGTCGGATTGGCACCCCGGTGGGGACGGAACACGCCTGCCGCGCGGTCGAAGCGGAGGAGCTCGAGGGGAAGGCTGCCGGCCCACACATCACCCGCGTGGTCGATGAACGCGGAATACGTCGTGACGGCGGTTTCGCGGCCGTCGGTGTCCAGGACCGGGACCTGTCGCACGGGGCCCTCTCCCTGGAGCATCCACAGGCCCCTGGAGAATGCGGCGATCCAGAGGGTGTCGCCGCCTCCGCGGGCCAGGCCGAACACCTCTGCGTCGGCGAGGGCGGACAGGGAGGGGGGCCGCACACCGGGAGCCACCAGGGAGCGCCCCCTCCGGTCCAGCAGGAGAACACCCCCTCCGTAGCTGCCCACCCACATCCGGCCCCGTCCTGCTTCGGTGACCGAGACGACCCCACCACCCTCCAGGTCCGTGCCCGAGTAGAAGCGAGACAGCCCCCCGCCCAGCGGGTGGAGGCTGGCCAGCCCGTTCCAGGTCCCCAGCCAGAGGATGCCGGTGCGGTCGAGGAGCAACGCCTCCACGAGCTGGTCCGGGAGGGCGCGCACGCCCTGGCCCACCCCCACGCGGCGCACCGATCCGGTGGTCCGGTCGGCGAGGTACAGGCCCTGGGATGTGGCGATCCAAACGCGTCCGTCCGGCGCAGCTAGCAGGTCCTTCACCGACCGCAGCGCATCCGCGGGAGGGGCGCGGAAGAGCTCGCGGCTCGACGAGAGGTCTGCGGAGAGGAGGAAGACCGCCGCGTCGAACGTTGCCGCCAGGTAGCCGTCTTCGACGGGCTCCAGCGCGGCGATGGAGTCGGGAATGACGAGGGGTGTCGCGGAGATCCGACCCGCGTCGTCCACCAGCGCCAGCGTGCCGTCGGAGAGCGCCACCAGCCCCCGCCCGTCCCGCGTCCGGCAGAGGGACTTGGCCCGACGCCGGGGCGCTTCGCCCTCCCGGGCGGCAAGGAGGAGGCTGGCCGCTTCCGAGGCCGGATCGAAGCGCGCCAGCCCCGCGTCGGTGCGGAGGATGAGGATGCCGGAGGGGAAGGTGAGGATGTCGGACACCGAGCGCCTCGGAGGCTCCCCGGCGACGGCGTCGGGCATGTCGGTCCCCAACGGCCCGAGGGACACCAGGGGGAAGCGCCGGATCTCCCCGCTGAGGGCGTCGAGGAGATGGAGTCCTCCCCGTTGGGTCCCCACCCAGAGGCGGCCGCCCTCGGCATCGGCCAGTGCCGTCACGTAGTCGTCGGCCAGCGACGTGGAGTCTTCCAGGCGGGACCGATACGCCTTGAAGCTACGGCCGTCGAAGCGCAGCAGGCCGTCGCGCGTGCCTATCCACAGGAGGCCCTGCGCGTCCTGGTGGAGCTTCTCGACGGCGGTGTTGGACATCCCCTGGGCCTTCCCGTACGCCGTGAAGGCCGGATCGAACCGATCCTGGGGCGCGGCCCGTGAGGGGAGGGCCGCCAACACGACGGCCGCCAGGAGGGTCCCGGCGGCCGTCGTGGTGCTGCGGGGGGGCATCACTCGTCGCCGTCGGGGCGCTTGCTGTCGGTGAAGACGGGGTTGCCGGCACGGCCGGCGATGATGGCATTGAGCATCACATCCCGGGCAGGCCTGCCTTCGCTGATGGCGGGAAGGTAGAAGCCTTTGTTCGTGATGCGGACGTCCGCAAGGCCGCTCACGACGTTGAAGTCCATCTCATCCGTGTCCGGAAGCGAAGTCTCGATGCGTTCCATGAAGATCTCGCGGGCCTTGGATGACGTGAACCGTGCCGAATAGGTTCTTGAGCCCCCAACCGGAAAGGCCCGTTCGATCCAGATCTCGGCGACGACACGAGGCAGCTCGTCCAGGATTCCCCGGTAGACCGATCCCTCCACCTGCCAACACCGTGCATTGCCCACCGCGCTCAAGTAGTCGATGTAGCTGAAGCCGACATGCGGCTGTTGACGCCATTCGCTCGGGGAACCGGCTTTGTCCAACTCATGCCACCTCAGGCAGTCCAAGTCCCTCAGGCGGCATTCATTCCACTCCGGACTGATCCCGTCGAGCGCTGCGTGCGTGGTGAAGACCTGCCCGGGCCCCGTGGGAGCGTCCACGGAGAAGGTCAAGACCGCGGGATCGTCGAGGTAAGTCGGGACGCCGAGGGAGGGACGTCCTGTCCGCCGGAATGAGTAGTACCGATAGAGTTCGAAGTCCTCCTCGGGCATCAGTGGCGCGAAGAGGTCCAGGCCCGCGTCACTCAGGATGAAGTCGTATCCGCACTCTCCCACGAAGTTCATCCTGATGACCTCTTTTCCAGCGAGGTAGCTCTTGACCCGCGCCACCCTCCGATGGAAGCGCGTTACGGGGTGATCGCCGATGTTCCAGGAAGGGGGAGTTTCCTTGTCGATCTTGGCCAGGTTGTCGAGGACTCCCGAGAGGTGTAGGGGGTCCACCGGCCCGAACGGGATAGGGTAGGCACCCCAAGCAGCCCACCCCTGGGCGATGACCCGCGGCCAGATGTCTCCCCATAGGATGTTCAGAATCGTGGCGTCGATCACCCACGTTTCACCTGCGTGGGGACCGCACTGTGTGGGTGGTTCACAGCTCATGGTGCTCTCCTCCGCTGCGACTGCAGCATCACGAAGGTGCGTCGGACAGATCCACCAGTTTCTCCTTTATCGCCTTCACGACCGCCTCCGTGCGCGAGTGCACGTGGAGCTTCATGTAGATGCTCCGGAGGTGCGTATCCACGGTGTGCTCGCTGAGGAAGAGGGTCTTGCCCATCTGCTTCTTGGTCTTGCCCTCGATGAGCTCGCGGAGCACGTCCCGCTCACGGTCGGTGAGGTCGTAGTCCCAGGCGGGTGCGCGCACCTGGGTGAAGAGGTTGAGCACGCGGCGGGCGATCTGCGGGGTCATGGGGGCGCCGCCCTGGAGCGCCTCCCGCACCGCCTGCAGGATCGCCTCGGGCATGGCGGTCTTGAGCAGGTAGCCGCACGCGCCGGCGCAGACGGCCTCGAAGATGAGGTCGTTGTCCTCGTGGATGGTGAGCATCACGAGGCGGGTCTCGGGCGCCAGCCGGTGCATGCGGCGCACGATCTCGATGCCGTTCATGCCGGGGAGGCCGATGTCCACCAGCATGACATCCGGGGCGAAGTGGTGGTTCAGGAACTCGAACAACGCCTCGCCCGACCCGAACCCGTGGGGCGCCGACAGTCCGTCCGCGAACTCGACGAGCTCCTGTACGGTGGCGCGGTACTCGGGGTTGTCCTCGACGATCCAGACCGTGGCGCCGCCCGGGGCCGGGCGATGGTCCGGCTGCATCTGCGCCCCCGGTTGCGGGTGACGATCCCTGGGAGGGATGCCGGCAAGATAGGGCGGGGGACCGCAACCTACAACGAAAATCGTACGCGAAACGCCGGCTGCGCGGGGTACCCCGGGCGACTGGGCGTGGGCGGGTCTTGTAGGATCTCAGACGAAGAGCGACGTGGGGTTCAGCTCCCCCTCCTCCAGCCGTCGGGGGATCCACCCCAGCGCGACGGGCACGTCGTAGAGGCGCCCGGGGGCCAGCCGCCTCCAGAAGTGGCGCATCCCGGGCACGATCACCTTGGCCACGGGAAAGCCCACGTCGGGGCGGGTGAGATCGTGGACCAGCACGTCGCACCCCACGGCGGCGGCCCGGCGGACGCACTCCCGGATGTCGTCGCGGAGGTCGCCCTCCGGGGAGGCGGGCCCCGGCGGGAGCGCCACCGGGGCCATCCCGGGAGCCGGCGTCAGGTACGGCTCCGACGCCACCGTGGCCTCGTCCCACCACCGCACCGCCTCGGTGAAGTCGGGGAGGAGCCTGAGGCGCCGGACCTCCCGGGTGTCGAGGACGGTGGGGAGCATCTGGTTCAGCTCGGTGAACGCCCTCGTCAGCGCGATCCCGGGATCCAGGTGGGCGCCGAAGCCGAAGATGATGTCCTGCTCCCGCTCCCGGCGGAGCGCCGAGAGGGCGGCGTAGGTGGGGATCCCCAGGTCGCTGGTGAGGTCCAACGCCCAGACGTCGCGCTCCAGAGACTCATAGTGGGCGACGACGCCCTCGATCCAGGGGTCGCGGGCCGAGGCCAGGTCCACGCCGGGGCGGGGGGCCCGGTTGTACCACCAGAGGGCCACGGCGTCGCGCTCCGCCACCTCCAGGAACCCCTGGAGGACGGCCTCCTCCAGGCAGTTGCCCCCGGCCAGGCCGTTGGAGTCGCCGTGGCACGATGCCCGGCCCTCGCCGCGGAACCCCATGTAGAGGAAGGCCGAGGGCACGAGGCGGACGGCCCCCGAGGCCAGGCTCCTGGCCTCCGACCACTCGATGGGCCGGCCGTCGTAGGCCTCGCTCACCGTCTGGAAGCCCCCCACCAGGACCCGGTTCCACGCCTCCCGCTCCTCGTACTGGCGGGAGCTGAACTGCATGAGCACGTCCGGGGCGACGGCCTCGTCCCCCAGCTCGGAGAAGCGCGCCGTGCGGAAGGGCTCGTCGCCCCTGTGGACCGCCGAGAACCGCTCCAGCGACTCGCACAGCGCGCTGGCCCGGGCGTCGGCGTCGGTGCGGCCCTTCCCGCCGCTGTGGTCCCTCCTGCCGTCCTTGACGGCGCGCACGCTCCCCCGGCCGTAGTGGTGGGCGTGGCTGGCCGTGTACACGTGCACCAGGTCCGTGCCCGCCACCGGCACCTCGCGGATGCGGCGCACGACGCCGGTGAGGGGGCTCACGAGGTGGGCGTGGCGCGCCCAGGTCTCGGCGGGCTCGAGGATGCGGTATCCTCCGCCGGACCCCCCGCCCGGCGTGCATCGCCGCAGCCTGGAGCGGAGCGCCACGTTCGCACCTGGCACCGTCCGCGCGGGATCTCCGCACCGCGGGCACTGGGGGAGGCGGGGCACGGGATGGCGCTCGGGTTCGCGGACGACCGGGTCGGGGACCGCGCCGGCAGCCCCGGGGCGCTCACCCAGCGGCAACACGTAGAGCACCCGGGCAAGGTCCTCCAACGCCGCCCCGGTGTCCGGGAGGGCGTCGGCCAGCAGCGCCCACGCTTCATGGGGCACCTCCACCGGGAGGGGCACGATCTCCAACCTCGCCTCGCCGCCGCCGGCGCCCGCCGTCGCGGCATCGTGGAGGAGGGCGTGGCCGGTGAGGTTGAGGCGGAGGCGGTCCTGGAGGCAAGCCGGGCAGCTTCCGCCGGGGCCCAGAACGGGGCCGAGCCAGACCCAGCGCGCCCCGGGCGAGGCCAGCAGCAGCGGGCGGAGGTCGCCGCCCGGGCTCGCCGGGCCGGCCCCGTCCGCCCCCTCCATTCCCTCGCCGATCCCCTCCCTCAGGTAGTCGCCCACCAGGCGCAACCGGCACCCCCGTGGTCCCTCCCAGACCCCCGGGGGCACATCCACCCAAGGACGCCCCCGGCGTCCTTCCCAGGCGCTCCTGAAGGCCCCTGCGAGGCCTTTTCCGGCTGGCTCGACCCCGGCCTCTAGCGCTCCGGCGGCGCGCGCCGACCCTCCTGCGACCCCAGCCCGGGGAGGCGCGGGCGCCGCCTCCACCGCCACCCCGCTCCTCAGGAGCTGGAGGAGGATGAAGTGGACGACCTCGGGGGGGTGGCGCTCCTCCAGGCGGGCGGCGATGTCCAAGGCGGTGGAGCGCCCGTCCAGGAGCGCCAGCACGTCTCCGGCCCGGGGGTCCTCCACGACCAGCGGCTCCTCGTCGCCCACGACGATCACCACCTTGCCGGCGGCGACGACGTGGGTGAAGCGTGGGTCCAGACGGAGGCAGGGCTCCTCGCGCATCCTGCGATCCTCTCCCTGGGCGGGCCGATCCACTCAAAGTGGGGCCCGGCCGAAGGCGCCGCAAAACAGTCCCTTTCGCATCGGCGACGGAGAGCCCATCTACGTAGGGTCCCGCACACTCCGCACGCACTGCCGGCCCTCATGAACCTCGCCGAGATCCGCCTCCTCTACGTACGGGAGCTGCGCTCCGCGCTCCGCGAGCGGGCCATCGTGGTGAACGGGATCCTCATGCCCATCTTCCTGTACCCGGTGCTCCTCTGGGTGATGTTCACGGGGATCACCTTCGTGCAGGGACTCAACCAGGGGTTCACGTCACGGCTCGTGGTGGAGGGCGAGCTTCCCGGCGCCCACGCCCCGCTCCTGGACTCGCTGGCGGGCCGGAGGGACGTCCTGGTGCTGGGACGGGAAGGGGGGTCGGACTCGGACGAGCCGCTCCCCGTCCCCGACGATCCCGCCGCCGCGCTGGCCGCCGGCGACGTGGACGCCATCGTGCGCTTCGAGGCGGTGAGCGCCGACGGAGCGACCGCTGGCATGGCGCCTGCGGACACGCCGGGCGCCGCATCGGCGACCGTGCCCTCCGCCGCGCTGGAGAGCAACTTCCGCGTCCTCGTGCGCTACGACCGCTCGGAGAGCCGGAGCCGCATCGCCCGGGACCGGGTGGACGCGGTGGTGTCGGCGCACCGTGCGCGCTGGCTCGACGAGCGGGGGGAGGCACTGGGCCTCGACGACGAGCGCCGCGCGCTCTGGGCCGTCACCTCCGAGAACGTGTCCACCGAGGAGGAGCTGGGCGCCATGATCCTGGGCCTCATGCTCCCCCTCTTCCTTGTGATCATGGTGGCGCTGGGGTGCTTCATGCCCTCGGTCGACACCACCGCCGGCGAGCGGGAGCGCTCCACCTGGGAGACGCTCCTCACCGTGGCCGCCTCCCGCTCCAGCGTGATCGTGGCCAAGTATCTCTACGTGGCCACGCTGGGGATTCTCGCGGGGCTCCTCAACGTCGCGGCCATGTTCGTCTCCATCGGCGCGGTGCTGAAGCCGATGCTGCAAGGGAACGAGGCGCTCAGCTTCTCCATCCCGGGGCTGGCGTTCCCCGTCATGGCCATGGGGGCGGTGGTGCTCGCGCTCTTCTTCGCCGCGGGGATGATGATCCTGGCCTCCTTCGCCCGGACCTTCAAGGACGGGCAGGCCATGGTGCAGCCGGTCTATTGGCTGGTGTTCATCCCTCTGCTCCTGGGCAACCAGACCGACCTGACACTCACCCCTGCCATCGCCGCCGTCCCGGTGGCCAACGTCACCATGATGATGCGCGACGCCCTCAACGGCGTGTTCCACTGGCCCCTCATCGTCCTTACAGTGGCGGTGAACCTGGCGGTCGTGGCGGTCTTCCTCTGGGTGGCCCGCCGGATCCTGGTCTTCGAGGACTTCCTCCTCGGGAGCTACGACGGGAGCTTCTGGCGCTTCATGAAGGAGCGGATCGTGGGCAGGAAATCCCAACCCCGCGCGGAGGCGCGCACCCATGCCTGAGCTGACGGTGGATGTCCTGGACCTCGCCAAGACGTTCTACGACGAGTCCCGGGGCGAGGTGAAGGCCGTGGAGGGGATCACCTTCGCGTGCCGGGCGGGGGAGGTGTTCGGGCTGCTGGGAGCCAACGGGGCGGGAAAGACCACGACGCTCCGCATGCTCTCCACCATCCTGAAGCCCACCGGCGGCACCGCGCGCATCATGGGCTACGATGTGCTGAGCGAGCCCGAGGAGGTGCGCCGGAGCCTGGGGTTCTACTCGGCCTCCACCGCCCTCTACCCCCGTCTCACCGGCCGCGAGACGCTGGAGTTCTTCGCGGCCATCAACGGCTACCCACGCGAGCGCATGCAGCAGCGCATCGACGCCCTCGTCGAGCGCTTCGGGCTCGGCGCCTACCAGAACGCGCGGGTGGAGAAGCTCTCCACGGGGATGAAGCAGAAGGTGTCCATCGCCCGCACGGTGGCCCACGACCCGCCGGTGCTCATCTTCGACGAGCCCACGGTGGGGCTGGACGTGATGAACGCCCTGGAGATGGTGCACGTCATCCGCGAGCTGAGGGGCGAGGGGAAGACCATCATCTTCTCCACGCACATCATGAGCGAGGTGGAGAAGCTCTGCGACCGCATCGCCATCGTGCACCGTGGCAGGCTCCTGGCGCTGGGCACCCTGGCGGATCTGCGTGAGGCGACGGGCAAGCACTACCTGGAGGACGTGTTCGTCCAGCTCGTCACGCAGGCCGAGGGGATAGCGGGCGCGGGGATCGGCTTCGGCGGCGCCCTCGAGGAGAACGCATGACGGAGCGGTGGGGCGCGGGCGGGGAGCGCGCCGACCGGGCGCGCCGGGGGAACCTGGGCACGCTCTTCCGCTGCGAGATCCGGATGCTCCTCCGGGACACCCGGACCGTGCTTATCGCCGTGGTGGCTCCCCTCGTCCTGTTCCCGGTCTTCATCCTCATCACCGAAAAGGTCGAGGAGCGCGACCAGCGCCGTCTGGAGGAGGCGACGTACGCCTACGCCGTGGCGGGCTCCCGCGCCGAGTGGGCCGACGCCGTAGTCACGGCCGCCCTCCAGGTGGACCCGGCGCCCGGGGACACCGTCCGCGCGCCGGTGAGGTTCCGGAAGCGGGTGGTGGCCGACCCCGACTCGGCGCTGGCCTCCGCGGAGATCGCGCTCCTGGTGGAGGGGCTCGGCGAGGACGAGTGGCGCGCCTTCCAGAAGGAGCGGCGGGCCCGGGAGGACTCGATCAGGAAGGCGAGGGCGGAGCGGAGCGGCACGGAGGCCGACAGCGCCGCCGCGCCCCGCGAGGCGGCGCCCGAACTCGATCCGCTGGTGCCGGCGCTCCGCCTCAAGTTCCGCGGCCGCAGCGATTACTCGCGCACGGCCCGGGACGGCATGGAGGCCCACCTGGAGGCGCTCCGCGACGCACAGCGGGATTCGGTGTTCGCGGCCTCGGGCTTCCCCGCACCCCTGGACTCGGTGGCGCCGGTGGAGGAGGAGAACGTGGCCAGCGCCGAGCGGGAGGCGGGGGCGTTCCTGGGCGTGGCGCTCACCCCCTTCCTCATCCTGCTCATGCTCACCGGCGGCTCCATCGTGGCCGCCGACGCCATCGCCGGCGAGAAGGAGCGGGGCACGCTGGAGACGCTCCTCACCACGGCGGCACGGCGCAGCGACATCGTGCGGGCCAAGATGCTCGCGGTCATCGCCGTGGGGCTGGCGGTGTCCGTCATCAACGTGGCCAACCTCTCGTTCTACCTGGTCATCGGGATCCTGGACCTCCCCACGAGCCTGAGGGTGGCGCTGGGCCCCGTGGACCTGGCGGTGCTCCTCGCGCTCTTCGTCCCGGTGACCGTGCTGGTGGCGGCGGCGCTCCTCCTCCTGTCGGGGATCTCGAAGAGCTACAAGGAATACCAGATCTACTTCTTCCCGGTGTTCCTGGTCCTGCTGGTGCCCACGCTGGCGGCCATGCTGCCGGGAATCGAGCTGCGCTCCGCCATCGCGCTGGTGCCCCTGGCCGGCGTGGCGGTGGCGGTGCGGGAGATCCTGGTGGGGACGCTGGACGCGCCCTTCGTGGCGCTGGCGTTCCTCTCCACGGGTGCGGTGGCCGTCGCCCTGGCCCGGCGCACGGAGCGCGCGCTCTCCACCGAGCGGCTCATCAGCGCCTCGGAGCTGGACGCCGCGGACCTGGCGGGCGGCGCGGCCCTCTTCCCGCGGCACGTGCTGCGCTGGTTCCTGGGGCTCTGGGTGGCGCTCTTCGTCACCAGCCTCTGGCTCGCTTCGGAGCTGGACATCCGCGCCCAGGTCACGGTGAATCTGGTCGGGGTCTTCTTCTGCGCCTCCGTCCTCATGGTGCGTGCGTACCGCCTGAATGTGCGAGAGACCTTCGCGCTGCGCCTGCCCCCGGCGGCGGCATGGCCGGCGGTGCTCCTGGGCGCTCCCTCGGCCCTCGTCCTCGGCGTGGGCCTTGCGGAGTTGGTGGACCGCCACGTGTTCCCCGTGCCCCGGGAGGTCCTGGAAGGGTTCGCCGAATCGCTGGTGGGGATCGACCTCCCGGTGTGGCAGATCGTTCTCTTCCTGGCGGTGATGCCCGGGATCTTCGAGGAGCTGGCGTTCCGCGGCGTCCTCCTCCACGGCGTGAGCCGCAGGTTCCGGCCCCTGGCCACGGCACTCGTCGTGGGCGGGGCCTTCGGGATGTTCCACGTGAGCCTTTTCCGCCTGGTGCCCACGGCGTGGCTCGGCGTGGTGATGGCTTCCGTCGTGCTTCTCACCGGCTCCATCTACCCGGCCATGCTCTGGCACTTCCTCAACAACGCCCTCGCCATCGTGCCGGCGCATCAGGGCTGGATCACCGAGGGGATCGAGGTGGAGCCGTGGCTGACCGGCGTCGCCGCGGTGGGCTTCGCCGTGTCGTTCTGGATCCTGTGGAGGACGCGTCGGCCCTACCCGGGGCTACGGCCCTGGAGGAAGAGGCGCGAGGAGTAAGGCGCGCTCACCGCGGCCGCACCTGCCGCGGATACCCTGCATCGCCGTCCAGGCACCAGGCGATGAAGTCGCGCAGATCCTTGTTCGCGCCGGCCAGGTCCGGCTTCCTCAGGTACATCATGTGGCCGCTCTCGTACCACGCGAACCGGAAACGGTCCCTGAACTCGCCGCCCGGCTGGATGTGGGAGATGGTGTACTGGGCGGTGGAGTAGTCGGTGGCGGCGTCGAAGTAGCCGCCCTGGATGAGGACCTTCATCCACGGGTTCGCCTGCATGGCGGAGCGGAGCATCTCCGCGGTGTTCGCGCCCTCGTCGCGGGTCCAGGGGCGCACCGGCCCCCAGATGTTGTACGTCAGGTCCGGGTCGTACTTCAGCTCCTGCCGCAGGTAGAGGTTCACCGCGTTGGCGAAGGGGCCGTCCCAGTCCGCCATGGCCGGGTCGTACTCGGGGCGCTCACCCGCCGCGTCCCTGTCCACGCCCACGTAGCGCGAGTCGAGCCGCCCCACGGTGAGCCTCTGGTCGCGCAGCAGCTCCTTCCAGAAGCGCTGGCTGTCGATGCGCAGGTTCGCCGAGAGGACGAAATCCGCGTCGAGTCCGGTGTAGCGCGCCACCCGCTCCGCCGTGCGGGCGCGGTCCGCGTCGGAGAGGCGGTCTCCCAGGACGAGGGCGTGGAGGTAGTCGCCCAGGGCGAAGGCTTCCACCTCGTCGAGGAACGCGCGGAGCGGCTTGGACTGGAGGTCCGCGGGGAGCTGCTTGTGGTACCACGCCGTCGCCGCGCGCTGGGGGAGGGCGGTGGCGTAGGAGACGTCCAGGCCCGGCACGCCGTCCAGCCCGGTCATGGACACGAGGATGACTCCGTTCAGATAGATCTGGTGCTGGTCGGCCAGGTGCCCGGCCAGTCCCGAGGCCCGGGTGGTGCCGTAGCTCTCGCCGATGACGAACTTGGGCGACGCCCAGCGGTTCTTCCGCACGGTGAAGAGGCGGATGAACTCCCCCACCGACTGGATGTCGGCGAGGGTGCCGTGGTACTTGTGCTCGGGTTGGCCCTCCTCCATCCGGCTGAACCCCGTGGCTACAGGGTCGATGTAGACGATGTCCGCGACGTCGAGGATGGACTCGGGGTTGTCCTCCAGCCCCACCGGCGGCCTCAGGGCGAACCCGTTGTCGTCGTAGCTCACGCGCCGGGGTCCGGTGTACCCCATGTGCATCCACACCGAGGCCGTGCCTGGTCCTCCGTTGAACGAGAAAACCATGGGGCGGACGGTCTCCGCCGGCACGTCGGTGCGGGCGTAGTAGACGTAGAAGATCCCGGCCATGACCTTCCCGTTCTCCCGGATCGGGAGCGTCCCGGCTTCGGCGGAGTAGCGGACCTGCTGGCCCCGGATGGTGGCGACGTGCTGGGTCACCACCGGCTCCGCGGGGAGGAGCGCCAACTCCTGGGCACCACCGAGGGACGGGAAGGCCGACAGGAAGAAGAGGGCGGCCAGAGTCGTACGGAGCCAACGGGGGGACACGGATGCGGACGTCCTCATGGTCTACCTCGCCTTCGGCACGGGTTGGTTCGGGTGTGCGAGTGAGGGTAGGGCCAACCACGGGCGCGGGCAAACCCCGCGCCCCGGCGTGAGCCTACACCCCGCTCCTCACGTACTTCCGGATGGCCGCCGCGGCCCGCTCCACGTCTTCGGGGGTGTTGTAGAAGTGGGGCGAGAAGCGGACCCCCGGGCGGTCGCTGCCACCCCGGGAGGCGGCGACGATCCCCTCCGACTCCAGGGCGGCCAGGGTCTTGGCGGGATCCAGGCCGGCGGGATCGAAGGTGATCACGGCGCCCCGATGGCGCGGGTCGGCGGGGGTGAACATGCGCACGCCGGGGATGCGGACGAGCTCGTCGAAGAGGGCGGTGGTCAGCTCCCTGCTCCGGGCCTCGATGGCAGCCTGCCCGAGGGAGGCCAGCCACTCCAGTTGGCGGCCGAAGGCCCGCACCGCGGGCTCGTCCCGCTGGCCCAGCCCCTCGTGGGCGGAGGCCAGCGGCGTGCGCCCCGAGTAGGCGCTGACCACGCTGGGCCAGAACCGGTCCTGGGCGCGGCGGTTCACGTACAGCACGCCCGTCTCCTTGGGGCCGCACGGCCACTTGTGGGCGCTTCCGGAATAGAAGTCGGGCTGCATCACCGACAGATCCACGTCCATGAAGCCGATGCTCTGGGCCCCGTCCACCAGCGTGAGCGCGCCGCCCTCGTGGGCCATGCGGCAGAGCTCGGCGGCGGGGAAGAGCTCACCGGAGGTGTTCGTCACGTGGCTGAATGCCACCACCTTCGTGCGCGGCGTCATCGCCCGGCGGAACGCCTCCAGGACGCCCTCGGGCCCCGTGTTGGGTACGTAGGGCAGCTCGACCACGGTATAGCCCCAGCGCTTCGCCTTCTCCTTCCACGCCTGGTTGTTGCTGGGATGGTTGTCGAAGTGGATGAGCACCTCGTCGCCGGGGCCCAGGTCCAGGCCGCTGGACACCCAGTTGTTCGCCTCGCTGGTGTTGCGCGTGATGAGGACCTCCTCGGGAGAGACACGCAGGTGCGCCGCCAGCAGCTCGCGGGTGCGCTCCTTCACGCCGTGCATCTCGTTGCGGAACGAAGGAACCGGCTCGCGGTCCAGGTGCTCCGTGTCGTCCTGCACCGACCGCAGGACGGACAGGGGCGAGGGGCAGAGGTTGGCGGCGTTGAGGACGGCCACGCCGGGCGGCATGAGGAACGCGGCCCTCACCTGGGCCCAGTCCACCGGGGCCCCGGGGCGGGGCCGCCACCGCGGCGGCGTGCCTCCCTCCGAGTCCAGGAGGCCTGCGGCCATGGCCTCGGGGACGAGGTCACGGAGCGCAGGGTGTCCCAGGAGCGCGGCGGAGCCTCCGACGGCGAAGAGGCGGGCGAAGGAACGGCGGTCCAGCGACGAGGGAGTCATGGCGGCCTCCGGCGGTGTGTGGTGGCTGAGCGTACCCTCACCGGCAGCGCCCCGCAATCCGCCTCAGCCGTACTCGATCCCCACCGCCTCCGTCGTCACCGTCGTGCCAGCCTCTCCAGCCAGGATCCGGTTGAGGTCGGCCAGCGCGCCGATGCACGCGCGCTTGCCCGTGGCCAGGGCGAAGCGGCACGCCGCCTCCACCTTGGGACCCATGGATCCGGCGGCGAAGTCCAGCGCGCGCAGGGCTTCCGGCGAGGCCCGGCGGATGGCCGTTTCGGCGGGGGTGCCCCACCCCGCCAGCACCGCGTCGGCGTCGGTGAGCATGACAAAGGCGTCCGCGCCGAGCTCCCGGGCGAGGAGCTCGGAGGCCAGGTCCTTGTCGATGACGCACTCGATGCCCATGAGCTTCCGGTCTGCCCGGGGGTCGTACATGGTGGGGATCCCGCCCCCGCCGGCGGCGATGACGATGGTGCCGTGTTCGAGGAGCCACTTGATGGGGCGGAGCTCGAAGATGCGCTTGGGCTCCGGCGAGGGCACCACGCGCCGCCACGCATCCTCCTCTTCCTGGCGGAACGTCCATCCCTTCTCGGCGGCGAGGCGGTCGGCCTCCTCTCGCGGATACACGGGCCCGATGAACTTGGTGGGGTTGGCGAACGCCGGGTCGGCGGGGTCCACTTCGATCATCGTGAGGAGGGTGGCGAAGGGGCGCTCGAAGGGGAGGAGGTTCCCCAGCTCCTGCTCGATCATGTACCCGATCATCCCCTCGGTCTGGGCCCCCAGTACGTCGAAGGTCTCGGATCCGCCGAAGACGGCCTGCTGGAGCGCCAGGAGCCCCACCTGGGGCCCGTTGCCGTGCGTCACCACGAGCTGATGCTCCGCGGCGATGGGCGCCAGCGCCACGCACGCCGCGCGCACGTTGGCCCGCTGGTTCTCGGCGGTGAGGGGCTCGCCGCGGCGAAGGAGGGCGTTCCCGCCCAGGGCGGTGACGATGAGCATGGCCTCGGGTCCCTGTGGCTATTGCCACCTACGGTTCGCGAAATGGGAATCCGACGGTGAATACCATCTCCCCGGTCACGGGTCTCGGGCAAGCCCACCGGGCGCACCCCGGGTTCGGGAGCCGGGTCCCGCCGTTCCGCGCCCTCCTCGCCATTCGCGGGCGTGTCAACGACGGCGTCCGAGGCGGAGCATGAGGCAGCCGAACGCGAACAGAACGGCTCCCCAGATGAGATTGATGTTCAGGCCCAACGAGCGCTGATAGATGTCCGAGTCCGCCGTGAAGAGGCCCCATCCCACCAGGAGGACGCCCAGGACGGTGAACATGAGGCCGATGGGGGTGCGGATGTCGAGTCCCATGGCTCCTCCTACCAGAAGACCACGTTGAGGGCGACGGCCAGCACGAGCACCAGGACGCCCAGCCCCTCGGGTGTCTTCCACCAGGGGAGGTGCTCCTCCCGGGTCCGTGGCGTCAGGGACCAGACCAGCCCTTTCAGGTCCTCGTCGGATTTCGTCCGTGCCGTGGCCAGGGAGATGACGACGGTGGCCACGAAGCAGACCGACCAGGCCCAGATGGCGGTCCAGAAATTCTGCGCCATCTCGCTGGTGTAGAGGTGCAGGGGCGTGACGGCGAGCCAGCCCCCCTTGATTCCGGTCGCGGCTCCCACGGGCAGCGTGAGCCCGTGGTGGAAGGCGGCGGCCGCGGTGCCGGACACCAGCCCGAAGAACGCCCCGTGCCCGGTGGCCCGCTTCCAGAACATCCCCAGAAGGAAGGTGGCGAAGAGGGGCGCGTTCACGAATGCGAACACGAGCTGGAGGAAGTCCATGATGTTGTTGAAGCGCGTGGCCAGGTACGCGGTGCCCACCGAGGCCAGGATCCCGAAGACCGTGGTCATGCGCCCCACCCAGAGCAGGTGCGCGTCGGTGGCGTCCTTCTTCACGTAGCTCTGGTAGATGTCGTAGGTCCACACCGTGTTGAACGCGGTCACATTGCCCGCCATCCCCGACATGAACGACGCCATGAGGGCGGTGAGCCCGAGCCCCAGCACGCCCGGCGGGAAGTAGTGGGCCAACATCTGGGGGATGACCATGGTGTAGTCCCAGCTCCCGTCGGCCATCTTCGGCAGCGTGAACGCGCCGTGGGAGTAGGTGAGGCCGATGGCGATCATCCCCGGGACGATGATGAGGAAGGGGAAGAGCATCTTGGGCACGGCGGCGATGAGCGGGGTGCGCCGCGCCGCAGCCATGGAGTCGGCGGCCATGGCCCGCTGGACCACCAGGAAGTCGGTGCACCAATATCCGAAGGAGAGCACGAACCCTAGGCCCATCACCATACCGAACCACTCCACGCCCATGGGGTTGGCCTCCGGGCTCCCCAGGGTGGCCCAGGAGTGGCTCCATGCGCCGGCCTCGTAGCCGTTGGACACCGCCACCCCGTCCAGCTGTCCCACCAGTCCCGACCAGCCTCCCACGTCCTTGAGCCCCAGGTACACCAGGGGCGCAAACCCCAGGACGATGAGGAAGAACTGGAGCACCTCGTTGTAGATGGCCGAGGTGAGCCCGCCCAGGACGATGTACGCCAGCACCACCAGCGCCGAAGCGGCGAGGGACAGGTTGAAGTCCCATCCCAGCAGCAGCTCCAGCAGCTTGGCCAGCGCGTACATGGAGATCCCCGACGAGAACACGGTCATCGTCGCGAAGGAGATGGCGTTGAAGGCCCGCGTCTTCTCGTCGAAACGGAGCTTCAGGTACTCGGGGACGGAGCGGGCCCGGGAGCCGTAGTAGAACGGCATCATGAAGACACCCACGAACACCATGGCCGGGATGGCGCCCACCCAGTAGAAATGGCTGGTGGCGATCCCGTATTTCGCCCCCGACGCCGCCATCCCGATCATCTCCTGGGCGCCCAGGTTGGCGGAGAGAAACGCGAGCCCCGCGATCCAGGCCGGGATGGAGCGGCCCGAGAGGAAGAAGTCCTCGCTGGTCCTGGTGTAGCGCTTCAGCGCCCACCCGATGCCGAGGACGAAGAGGAAGTAGACGAGGAGGATGACGTAGTCGATGACGCCGAGCTGGATGCCCTCGATCATGCGTCAGCCTCCGTACCCGCGCCGTGGGGCGCACTCGGGGGTGCTGCGATCGCGCCACGGTAGGTCAGGGAGGGGATGGCGGCAAGGAAGCCGCTGATCCGGAGGGCGTCGGGCCCGTCCCCGGCGTCCTCCTTGTCGGGTCCGGGCGCCGCGCTCATGATCCCACCGCCCTCCCTACTCCCCGCCACCCCGGAGCGCACCATGCGCCGCACCCCGCTGCAGGCCGCAGCCCTCGGGCTGGTCCTGGCCGCTGCCCTCGCCCTCCCCGTCCTGGCCCTCCCCGTCCTGGCCCTCCCCGCCTCCGCCCAGGCCGAGGCCGCCACGGCCGCCACCGACTCGGGCCCCAAGATCCTCAACGTGGGCGAGTACGGGAGATGGAAGCGCATCACCTCCACCTCCCTGTCCGCCGACGGGGCGTGGATGAGCTACTCCTACGAGCCCAACGAGGGTGACGACACCCTCTTCGTGCGCGCTCTGGACTCGGAGAAGCTCTACACCATCCCCCTGGGCGCCGAGCCCTCGTTCTCCGACGACAGTCGCTGGGTGGGGTATTTCGTGAGCCCGCCCGAGAACGCCGGCCGGGGGCGTGGCGCTCCCGGGGCGACGCCTCCGGCTCCAGGCGGCCGGCCGGGCGCGGGCGGCGCCGCCGGCACCCCCCGCCGCTTCGAGCTCCTGGAGCTGTCCACGGGGGAAAAGTGGACGGCGCCCAACGCGCGGGCGTTCAAGTTCGCCAAGGGCTCGAAGCACCTGGCGGTGCACCTGGACAAGTCGGCCCGCACCGACACCACCCACGCCGGAACCGACCTGCTGCTGCGGGAGCTCTCCACGGGGACCGTGCGCAACGTGGGCAACGTGGGCCAGTACGACTTCGACGCCGCCGGCGCGCTGCTGGCGTACCTCGTGGACGCCGCCGCCGACCTGGGCAACGGCGTCTACCTGGTGGAGCTGGCCAGCGGGATCACCCGGGCGCTGAACGCCGGGCCCGCCGATTTCGACGGGCTGGCGTGGAGCGACGAGGGGACGAACCTGGCGGCGCTCCGGGGCGCCAAGCCCGACTCCATGAAGCAGAAGGCCAACGTGCTCCTGGCCTGGACGGGCCTGGGCGCCAAGGGGGAGCGCGCCACCACGTACGATCCGTCCAAGGCCACGGACTTTCCGGCGGGCTACGTGCTGAGCGAGTTCACCACGCCCCGGTGGAGCAAGGACGGCGCGCGTGTCCTGGTGGGGATCAAGGAGCAGGAGAAGGAGCTTCCGAAGAGCGACGAGGAGCAGGCCAACGTGGACGTGTGGCACTGGAGGGACGCGGACGTGCAGTCCGTCCAGACCGTCCGCCTGCCCCAGCTCCTCCGGCAGACCCTCGCGGCGGCGGTGCAGGTGCCGTCGGGGCGCTTCGTCCAGCTCGCCGACAGCGCCATGACCACGGTGCAGATGGCTCCCGACGGTGGTTGGGGCGTGGGGCGCAACGACACCACGTACCGGGGAGAGGTGGCCTGGGGCGGCAGCCACGCCGACTACTACCGGGTGGACGCGGCCACGGGGGAGCGATCCCTCATCGCCGCGAAGCTGTGGAGGACCATGGGCACGTCGCCGGACAGCCGCTGGTTCCTCTACCTGAAGGACGGACATATCCACGCCTACGACGCCCGGGCCGGGAAGAGCACCCAGGTGGACGGCGGCATGGATTTCGTGAACACCGACGACGACCACGACTACGAGCGCCCCATCTGGGGGCTGGCCGGGTGGGCGCGGGACGGCCGCTCGGTGCTGGTCTACGACAAGTTCGACGTGTGGCAGCTCCCCCTGGAGGGGTCGGGCAAGCCCGTGAACCGCACCCAGGGCACGGGCGCCGCCCAGCAGATCCAGCTCCGGGTCGTGCGCCTCGACCTTCCCGGAGGCGGCGGGCGCTTCGGGGCGCGCGGGGGAGGCGGTGCACCTCCCGCGGAGGACAAGGGCATCGACCTCGCCAAGCCGCTCACCCTCTCGGCCTACGGGCTCTGGGACAAGAAGTCCGGCTACTGGACGCTGGAGCCGGGCGAGGCGCCGCAGCCGCTCCTGTACGAGGACCGGGCGGTGGCGCAGGCCTCCAAGGCCGAGAACGCCGCCCGGGTGATCTTCACGCGGCAGACGTTCCAGGAGTTCCCCGATTGGTGGACGAGCACCACCGCGTTCGCGTCGCCGCGCAAGGTCACCGACGCCAACCCGTTCCTCTCCGAGTACGCGTGGGGTGGCAAGGCCCTCATCGACTTCACCAGCAGCAAGGGCCGGCGCCTGCAGGCCACGCTCACGCTCCCCGCGGGCTACGAGCCGGGGAAGAAGTACCCGATGATCGTGTACTTCTACGAGATCGTGTCCAACACCCACCACCGCTTCTCCGTGCCGGCGTTCGACGACCGCCCCCAGATGTCCACGTACGCCAGCAACGGTTACCTGGTGCTCCAGCCCGACGTGGTGTACGAGATCGGCAAGCCCGGCACGTCGGCGCTGGACTGCGTGACGAGCGCGGTGCGGAAGGTCATCGAGCTGGGCTACGCCGACCCGGCGCGCATCGGGCTCCAGGGCCACTCCTGGGGCGGGTACCAGTCGTCGTTCATCCTCACCCAGACCGACATGTTCGCCGCGGTCGTCACCGGCGCGCCGCCCACGAACCTCATCAGCTTCCACGGGGAGACGTACCCGGGCACGGGCACGCTGCAGCAGGGGATCACCGAGGTGGGCCAGGTGCGCATGGGGAGGGACGTGACGCCCTGGACGGCCCGGGACCTCTACGAGGAGCAATCGGCGATCTACCACGTGCCCGACATCACCACGCCGTTCATGATCCTCCACGGCACTGTGGACAACGCGGTGGACTGGCACCAGGGCCTGGAGCTGTACGCTGCGGCGCGGCGCAACGGCAAGCAGGTCATCCTGCTGTCCTATCCCGGCGAGCCCCACCATCTGTCCAAGAGGGCCAACCAGATCGACTTCCAGATCCGCATGAAGCAGTTCTTCGACCACTACTTGAAGGACGGGCCGGAGATGGACTGGATGAAGAACGGCGTGCCGCAGGTGCGCAAAGGAGGGCAGATCCGGTAGCGTGAGGCGCACGCGGATTGCGGCCCCTGGAGTGGGCCCGCAACTTGGATACGATCCGAGTTCAGCTCCTCCGGGACCGGGAGGCCCCATGCGTCGCACCCGCCCCCGCCTTACTGCGCTGGCAGCTCTCGCCCTTGCGGTGGCCCTCACGGCCTGCGCCTCCAGCTCCGCCGGCGGCGCGAGCGGCCGGAGCCGCGACACAGCCATCTCGGCGGAGGAACTGGAGAAGTGGTCCAACGAGGACCTCTTCACCCTCATCCAGAGGATCCGGCCCACCTGGCTCCAGTCGCGGGCGATCCACACCGGGATGGGCCGCCAGGAGATCTCCGTCATCCTGGACGGGATGCTCCAGCGGTCGGGCTTCGACCTGCTCCGGGGCCTCCTGGCCAACGACGTGCGGGAAGTGAGCTATATGAACGCCCGGGATGCCACCACCCTGTACGGGACGGGCATGTCCGCCGGCGCCATCGTCATCCTGACCAAGCGCTGAGGCGGACGCAGCATCGGGCGGGTCCACACCAGCGTGGACACGCCCTCGAGTCGGCCCCAGCCTTCCGCCACGACCCCACGTCGCAACGAGTTGACGCTCTGGGGCGATGACGAGCCGGAGCAGGAGTTGCTGGAGTCCGCGGAACGCGCCGCGATGGCCGGCGCATGGAGCCGTCCCTCGACGAGGCGGTCATCCGGAGGATGCGTGAGCGGCTCGGGCTGACCTGACGGACGTCAGCGTCCCCGGATCCGCTCCCGCCGGTACTCGACGGCGCGACGCAGCTTGTGGAGCACCCGCTCGTCGAAAGGGAGCCGGTCCAGGTCGCCGATCCACAGGTCCACCCGCTCGCACAGCTCGTCGAGAGCCCGCTCCACAGCACGGGACCGCAGGCCGACATGCGCACCCAGGCGAGGAAGTCGGCGCGGCCGATGTCCTCCCGGTGGCGTCCGTTGAGGGTGAGGGCCATGGTGGTGTCCCCGTACGGGTATGAGGAGGGGACGTCGTAGGCCGGCGTGACGCGCCACTCCCCGTCGGGCAGGCGCAGGACGGAGAAGCTCTTGGCGTGGGCGTCGCCGTTGCCGGTCAGGTACGCGAACGCCACCTGGCGAAGCAGGGTGAGAGCCGCGACAGAGGCGGCCTGGCAGGCCGTTGCGAGCGCCTGGATGACCTGCTCGGTGCTCACGCGGTACTTGTCCGCGGGAAACCGGCCGAGGACCTGGCAGGCGTCTTCCTGGGCGAGCATGAGAGGCCGGCCCGCGGCGTCTTCGACCCGGTCGAAGCGGCGCACGAGGAGCCCCGTCGCGCCCACCGCGTCATGCACGACTTCCGCGTCCGCGCTCTGGAGCCCTGAGCGGCGCGCCGCCTTGAGGAAGAACGCCTCGTTGGCGACGAGGTGAGGGAACTCGGGCGGGTCGAGCTTGAGCAGGAAGCGCTCGTTCTCCCTGCCCGCCGGGACGCTGATCATCCGCGCCGACACCTTCTCCTGGACTCCCGGCAGCGCGACGCGGTCGATGGTGGCGGCTCCTCCCACGGACGAAGTGAAGAGCTCGGCGAAGCGCAGCCTGCTCCAATCGCCGGTGGAGACGCGCGGCTCCACGACGACCAGGTCTTCGTCCTCGGGGACGACCTGGACGTCCCCGACGGCGTCGGCGCCCACGGCGAGGAGCAGCGTGAGCTCGTCGTCCGCGGAGGTTTTGACCGCCCTTCTCAGCGCTGACAGACGGCGGCCCTCGGGGAGCAGGCCCGAGAAGAACGGTGGGAGGGCGCCGGGAGCGTGGGTCAGCAGGGGCTCCGAGGAGAGCGGGAGCGTGGTGGCCACGGGATCGCCGCCTGACGCCACGTGGTCCGCCTCGTATGAGAACACAACGGCGTCGGGACGCCGCTCTAGGGTGGCGGCCCTCCTGCCTCCCTTGAGGACGACAACGCGTTCGACCCGCCGCAGCTCGTCGAGAGGTCTCATGGCGCCTGCCCCGGTCCAGGGCCGGCTTCCGGCGCGACGCCGATCCGACCTCTCCCGGGTGCCACGAGCAGGTCGAGGCCGAGCACCTCCAGGACGTCGAGGACTTTGTCCAGACGCAGCGTCGTCTTTCCGTGCTCGAGGGTGTGGACGAACCGCTCGGAACACCCCGCCAGATCGGCCAGCTCCGACTGGCGCAGGCCCAGCTCCTCGCGGCGCGTCCGCAGCGCGCGACCGAGGGAAGCCGTTCGGGACTGGGCTTCCTCCGGCCGGCTGCGGGACCCCGTTCCGGCTTGTGCCTCCATGGTTTCCGGCTTCCGTGGCTGAGCGATCGTGCAGGTGACCGCACCCGGTGAGCTCCCTCCGACGCGTCGAAGGTTGCCTCCGGCGCCGTCCTCATCGTTGCGGAGCGCCCGTTCGCCCGGATTGCCCCCCCGAATGCCCGTAACTTGGGTGCCGTGCGGGACCGGCTCCCCCGGACATGGAGGACCGACGCAGCACGCATGCGCCCGGCTGGTGGCGCTGGCGACGCTCGCCCTGTTCCTGGGCGTCACCGCTTGCGTGACGACCACCTCGGGCGGCGGATCCCGTCAGAGCCAATCCGACGTGATTGCCGCCGCCGAGCTGGAGCAGCTCCCCGACGAGGACCTCTTCACCCTCATCCAGCGGATCCGGCCCACCTGGTTGCAGACCCGGGCCGCGCTCACCACGCAAGGCTCCGCCAACGTGATCGTGGTCGTCGTGGACGGCATGCCCGAGGACCCGGGCCTGGATCCTTTGCGCGGCCTCCGTGCCGGCGCCTATGCCCGCTCCGCCCTGAACCCCTCGTGGAACGCCACGGTGCCCTGCGGCATGGGCCCGTCCAGCGCCAGCGCGAAGAAGGCCTCGGGGGGCACGCCTTCGTGCCCGAGTCCCGCCGGGTGCACGAACCCGAAGCGGCCGTAGTAGTCGGGGTGCCCCACGAGACAGCACCCCGCGGCCTTCATGGCGCGGAGGCGCGAGAGCCCCTCCCGGATGAGGGCCGACCCGATGCCGTGCCGCTGACGTTCAGGCAGCACCGACACCGGGCCGAGCCCGTACCAGCTCCGCGTGCCGTTGGAGAGGGTCACGGGGGAGAACGCGATGTGGCCCACGACGCGCCCCTCCAGCTCCACCACCAGCGAGATCGTGAGCGCACCTGCGCGGCGCAGCGCCGACACGATGAACTGCTCCGTGTGGCTGCTCATCTGCATGTCGCGGAACGCCGCCTCCGTCACGGCGGTGATGGCGTCCACGTCCTCGGGGACCTCGGGCCTGATGACCAGCTCTGACGGCATGGGAAGCTCCTCCTCCCGGGAAGTCTATCCTTCCGCCAGGACGCCGTCGATCCGCCCCATGGCCCCCCGCATGCGGTTCTCCCTGTTCGCCGGACGCTGGTCGCGAACCCGGCGGTGAGGGTCGTCCGGGGCGTCGTCGGGGGACGAACCTGCAACCTTGGGGCCCTTCGTTCCGTCTATGCCCATAGGGTTCCACCGCGTTCATCCGAGGGGGGTAGGGGATGATGGGTATTCGTTCCGTTCGAGTGGGCTTCCTCGTGACCGCGGCCATCTGGGCGCCAGCCCTGGCGGTCTTCTCGCCAACCGCCCTGGCGGCTCAGCCTTCCACCCCGAGGACGGGCAGCGCACTGCCCCCGGTGGCGAGCGCGGGCCGCCTCCAGGGATCCATTTCCGTAGATGGCAAGCTGGACGAGGCCGCCTGGCAGCGGGCGGTGCCCATCACCGACTTCCGCCAGTACCAGCCCGACGAGGGCGAGCCGGCCTCCCTGCCCATGGAGGTCCGCATCCTCTTCGACGATGGCGCCTTCTACATCGGCGCCCGGATGAGCCAGCCCGGCGGCGTTGCGGCACCCCTGGCCCGGCGCGACCAGCTTCTCGACGCCGATGGGAACAACGGCTCCTTCAACTCGCTGACCACCGACAAGCTCATCGTCAACCTGGACCCCTACCACAACCACATCGACGACGCGTGGTTCGAGGTCAACCCGGCGGGCGTGAAGGGCGACCAGTTCAACGGCGACCGGTCCTGGGACCCCATCTGGGACGCCGCGGCCCAGGTGGACGCGGAAGGGTGGACGGCGGAGATGCGCATCCCCTACAGCCAGCTCCGCTTCTCCCGGGACCGGGAGCAGGTCTGGGGGATGCAGATCTACCGGTACATCGATTCGCTGAACGAGCAGGACATGTGGTCGTTCTGGCGGCGGAACGCGCCGGGCGGGCCCGCGTTCTACGGCGATGTCGCCGGGCTGGAGATCGCGAACCGGCCGCGCCAGTTCGAGCTGCTCCCGTACGCGGTGGCGGGCGGCACGTCCGAGGACGCCGCGAGCGGCGATCCTTACCACGACGGCCGGGAGGCTCACTTCGGCGTGGGCGCCGACGTGAAGTACCTGCTCACCTCCAACCTCACGCTGGACGCCACCCTCAACCCCGACTTCGGCCAGGTGGAGGTGGATCCCGCCTCCCTCAACCTGAGCGCGTACGAGACCTACTACGAGGAGAAGAGGCCCTTCTTCATCGCCGGATCCAGCGCGTTCCGCTTCGGTGGCATGAATTGCATGTTCTGCAGCAACAGCTCCGGATTGTCTGCGTTCTACTCCCGCCGCATCGGCCGCCCCCCCCAACTCGACGGTGTCGTGCAGGGCATGTCGGCGTTCGCGGACGTGCCCGAGAACACCACGATCCTGGGCGCCGCCAAGATCACCGGCCGCACCCAGGGCGGGTACACTGTCGGCGTCCTCAACGCCGTGACCAGCCGGGAGAGTTCCCGCTACCTGAGCGGCGCGGGAGCCCCCGAGGCTTCCCAGGTGGTGGAGCCCATGGCCAACTACTTCGTGGGCCGCGTGAAGAGAGACTTCAGCAGAGGCAACACCCAGATCGGTGCGATCTTCACATCGGCCGTGCGGAGCACGGGCGACAGCCTGGTGAGCGCCCGGCTCCATAGCCACGCCGAGGCGGTGGGGCTGGACTGGCGGCACTACTGGCGTGATCGCCACTACTCCTGGATGGGAAGCATGCTGGTCTCCAGCGTCGCCGGCTCACCATCGGTCGTCGCCCGCACCCAGCGCTCCAGCGCCCACTACTTCCAGCGGCCGGACCGCGATGTCACCGGGGACGGGCTGTTCGGCGCCCGCCTGGATCCGACCGCGACGGCGCTCCGCGGCTACGGATTCTTCAGCCGCGTGGGCAAGGAGAGCGGCACGCTGCGCTGGGAGGCCATGGCCAACGTTCGCAGCCCCGGGTTCGAGGTGAACGACCTCGCCTTCCTCGACCGCGCCGACTACGCATGGTTCAACGGCAACGTCGGCGGCAGTTGGACGACGCCTACGAGCTGGTACCGGAGCATCTTCACCACCGTCGGCGGCGCCACGCAGGTCAACTACGACGGGGACCGCACCTGGAGCCAGATCCAAGCCTTCTACGGGATGGAGTTCCCCAACTACTGGAACCTGCGCCTGTTCGGGATCGGCAACCTCACCTCCTACGACGACCGGCTCACGCGCGGAGGCCCGGTGGTCAAGCGCTCCGGCTACAACGTGGGCATGGTCCAGGTCTCGACGGACGCGCGGCGGCGCTCGGTGTTCGACTTCTCGGTGCAGGTCGCCCGCGGTGTGGACGAACCCACGCGCAGCGTCACGTTCCAGCCGGGAATGGCGCTCAAGCCCGCGGCCAACGTCTTCATACAGCTCTCGCCCTCGTACTCCGTGGACGAGGACGACGTCCAGTACCTCACCGCCATCGCCGATCCCACGGCGGCGGCGTTCTGGGGCAAGCGGTACGTCTTCGGGTTCGTGAAGACGAAGACGGTGTCGCTGGACACGCGCATCAACTGGACGTTCACGCCGAACCTCACCCTCCAGTTGTACGCCCAGCCGTTCATCGCCAGCGGGGACTACACGTCGTTCCGGGAATTCGCCCGGCCGCGGAGCATCGAGAAGGTGGAATACGGGAAGAGCGCTGGGACGGTGGCGTACGACGCGAGCGCGAACACCTACCGCATCGACCCCGACGGCGCCGGCGCGGCCGCGCCGTTCACGCTGGACAACCCGGACTTCACGACCAGCTCGCTCCGCGGGACGGCGGTGCTGCGCTGGGAGTACCGGCCGGGCTCCACGCTCTACTTCGTGTGGACGCAGCAGCGTTCGGGCTACGACCCGGCGGGAAGCTTCGACCTGGGGCGCGCGCGGTCGCTGATCCTGGACGGCAAGCCGACCAACGTGTTCCAGGTGAAGGCGACGTACTGGCTGGGGAGGTGAACGGGCGGGGCGCGTCCACGCCCATCAGGCCGGCTCGCCTCAGAGCAGCCCGAAGTGGTGGCACCCCTCCAGGACCCCGCCGGCGTAGGGGGCCTGCGCGAAGTAGAGCCGATCGGAGATCCCCCGCCGGGCGGCGTCGCGGCGGAGGTCGCGCTTGAGCGCTTCGGGAGCGTTTCCCACCACGATGCCCTTGAACCCCGCCAGCATGGCGGCCGCGTCGTTGCCCGAGTCGCCGGCGTAGACGAGGCGGTCCGGATCCAGCCCGGTATCACGCAGGATGTGGCGGACGGCGAAGTCCTTGGCCACGCCCGCCGGAAGGAGATCCAGCAGTCCCAGGCCGTCCGACGCCTGGACGCTGTAGACCACCCTCACCCTGTCCCGGAGGTCGCCGAGCCGGTGCTCCAGGGCACGAAGCAGCGCGCCGTGATCCGCCGAAGGCGAGAGCTCGTAGCTCACCTTGAAGGGCGTCTGCCGGTCCTCGCGCTGGAGCTGGAACCCGGCCACGCGGGCCGCACGTTCGCGTACCTCGCCGGCGCTCACGCCGCCCCATGCCTCCTGCATGTCCCGGGCGTAGCCTCCGTCGAGGACGTACGCGCCCGCTTGCTCTATATACACCGACGTTCCCACGTCGCAGGCCAGGTAGACGGGCCTCGGGAGCCCGTGCTTCTCCATCCCCCGGAGAGCCAACGGGAAGTCTCTCCCCGTGACGTACGCCAGGCAGAGCTCCGGCCTCGCCACCACCCTCTCGCGGAACGCGGAGACGTCGGCTTCCCAGCCCGCACCCTCCTCCAGGGGGATCACGGTGCCGTCCATGTCGCACGCCAGCAGGAAGTCCCATGCAGCCACGCATTCGCCTCCGGTTGAACCTTTCTCCCACATGAGGTTACGCTGAAAGGACCCCATGAACCACAGCGGAGGATCACGCGACATGAGCCGGCCGTCCGACGCCGATGAGCCCAGGCCTCCCCCTCCGCCTTCGGGAGACTCTCCCGGGGTGCCCCTCGCCCCCACTCCCGGGAGATCCGCCACGGTTCGGACTCCGGGTCTCTACATCCTGTCCCTGAGCGTGCACGGCCTGGTGCGGGGGCAGGACATGGAACTGGGCAGGGACGCCGACACGGGCGGGCAGGTGTCGTACGTCGTGGATCAGGCGCGGGCGCTGGCGCGGCTCCCTGACATCGACCAGGTGGACGTGGTGACCCGCCGGGTGCAGGACCGTGCCGTGGACGAGCGCTATGGCGCACCCACGGAGCCACTGGCGGAGGGAGCCCGCATCGTGCGTCTTCCGTTCGGCCCCCGGCGCTACCTCCACAAGGAGAGCCTCTGGCCCCACCTCCCGAGTCTCGTGGACCAGATCATGCGTCACCTCCGGGCGCAGCACCGGGCGCCCGACATCGTGCACGGACACTACGCCGACGCGGGAATCGTGGGAGCCCATGTCGCCAAGATCCTGGGGGTTCCGTTCCTCTTCACCGGGCACTCCCTCGGACGGGTGAAGGCAGCCCGCCTGCGCGAGTATGGGCACGACGAGGCCGTGCTGGAAGAGCGTTACCACTTCGCCCGGCGCATCGAGGCCGAAGAGGGCGCCGTGGAGACGGCTGCAGCGGTCATCGCCAGCACGCGCCAGGAGGTGGACGAGCAGTACGCCCTCTACAACCACTACCGGCCGGAGCGGATGGTGGTGATCCCCCCGGGTGTGGACCCGTCCCGCTTCACGCCTCCCGACCTCGACGAGACGGCCCCGTGGAGATCCGTCGGAGAGACACCCCGCATCGCGGGAGAGGTCCGCAGGTTCCTCGCGCGGCCGGAGAAGCCCCTCATCCTGGCCATGGCCAGGCCCGACGAGAGGAAGAACTTCGCAACGCTGCTGGAGGCCTACGGGCGTAACCCTGCCTTGCGGGAGCGGGCCAACCTCCTGTTGGTGGCCGGGACCCGCGACGACATCCGCGAGATGCCGGCAGGCGCGCGCAGGGTGCTGACGGAGATCCTCCTCCTCATCGACCGCTACGACCTGTACGGATCGGTGGCGTACCCGAAGGCACACAGCCCCGACGACGTGGCCGACCTGTACCGCATGACCGCCATGTCGGGCGGTGTGTTCGTGAACCCGGCTCTCACCGAGCCGTTCGGCCTGACGCTGCTGGAGGCGGCGGCCAGCGGCGTGCCCGTGCTGGCTACCAACGACGGCGGGCCCCGGGACATCCTGGAGGCCTGCCGCAACGGGTTCCTCCTGGACCCGCGTGACGCCGAGGACATGGGACACCGCATCCTGGCGGCGCTGGAGGACCGGCCCCGGTGGGAGGGGTGGTCGCGGGCTGGGCTGCAGGGCGTCCGCACGTCGTTCACGTGGGAGAGCCACGCCCGCAGGTACGTGGACGTGGCGCGGGCCGTGCTGGGAGAGGTCGGAGGGATGCGGCAGGCGGCCGGGCGGAGCCGTCTGCCGGGCATCGACCGCATCCTGGTCGCCAACCTGGACCATACGCTTTCCGGCGACCCCGAAGCCCTACGGGAGCTTCTCCGCGCCCTCCGGGAGGTGGGGGACCACGTCGGATTCGCCCTCACCACGGGCAAGCCCCTCCCCATGGCCATGGACAGCTTGGCGCACCTGGGGATCCCGCCTCCCGACATCCTGGTGTGCGCTACCGGCACCGAGATCTACTATGGGGCGTCCCTCACGCCGGACCGGTCCTGGGAGCGTCAGATCGACTACTGCTGGGACCCCGAGCGCGTGAAAGCGGTGCTGACGACCACGGCGGGCTTCACACTCCTGGACGACGAGCCCGCCACGCGGTTCCGGCTCCGGTTCCGTCCCCTGGCGCCCCACTTCCCCCATCTCCAGGGCATCCGGCGGGCCCTCCGCAAACAGGGGCTGCGGGTCACGGCCACCCTCGATCTGGGTCGGGACCTGGACGTCACGCCGGTGCGCGCCTCTCCGGGCCTCGCCATCCGGTTTCTCGCCTACAAGTGGGACCTGTCGCCCGACCGCATGCTCGTGACCGGCGATTCGGGCAACGACGCCGATGCGTTGGAGGGAGACATGCTGGGCGTTGTCGTTGCGAATCACTCTGACGAGCTGGAGGCCCTCCGTGACCAGCCCCGGGTCTTCTTCAGCCACAGATCCCACGCGTGGGGGATTCTCGACGGAATACGGCACTACGACTTCTTCGGGGCCGTCCGCATCCCCGAGCACCACGAACCCCTGTTGGAGACAACCACGGCATGATAGAGGATGTCCAGGCGCTCCTCACGCGCCACCGGCCGGAGGCCTATCTACTCTTCCGACGCTACCGGGCCCTGGAGCGGAGCCTCCTGAGCTGGTCGGATCTGACGTACGAGTTCGACCAATTCTGTGAGACCGAGGCGGGGCAGAACTTGGCCGACTCGGCGCTGAGGTCCCTGATCCGGTCCACGCAGGAGGCCGTGGTCCACGGACCCTCGTTCTATCTGGCGGTCCGCAGGCGGGTGGCGAAGTGGCGCTACCTCCTCGTCCACGTCGAGGACATGGTGTGCCGGGAGATCTCGGTGGCCGAGTTCCTGGCGTCCAAGGAGCGCCTGGCGGGGCACGTCGTCCAGGAAGGCTCATGGGTGCTCGAGGTGGATCTGCGCCCGTTCGAACGCGGCTTCCCAAGGCTCTCCGAGTCCCGCTCCATCGGTCAGGGCGTCCGGTTCCTCAATCGCCATCTGTCGGCCCTCGTCTTCGCGCGGAGCCAGGGCGGGATGGAGCGGCTCTTCGACTTCCTCCGCATGCACCATGTGCGGGGCCAGCAGCTCATGCTCAACGGCGGTGTGAGCGACGTCCAGGGGCTCCAGGCGGCGCTGCGGGAGGCCAGGGACCTCCTGGAGGGGAACGACGCGGAGCAGGGCTGGGAGATGCACGGCGCGCGGCTCCGGGCCCTGGGCTTCGAGCCCGGCTGGGGCCGCTCCTCGGAGCGGATCCGCGAGACGATGGCGCTCCTTTCGGACATCCTGGAGGCTCCCTCCCCGAACAACCTGGAGGCGTTCCTCGCCCGGGTCCCGATGATCTTCTCCATCGCCATCATTTCGCCGCACGGGTACTTCGGGCAGTCCGGCGTGCTGGGGAAGCCGGATACCGGCGGACAGGTGGTGTACATCCTCGACCAGGTGAGGGCGCTTGAGCGGGCCATGCGGATGTCCATCCACGAACAGGGGCTGGACGTGGAACCCCAGATCGTCGTGGTCAGCCGCCTCATCCCCGAGTCCTCGGGAACGACGTGCGACCTCCCGCGGGAGCCTCTCATGGGGACGGAGCACGCCCGCATCCTGCGCGTGCCGTTCCGGGACGAAGACGGGGAGGTTCTCCATGAGTGGGTGTCGCGCTTCGACATCTGGCCCTACCTGGAGGACTTCGCCCTGGAGGCCGAAGGCCACCTCATCACCGAGCTGGGAGAGAAGCCCGACTTCATCATCGGCAACTACTCGGACGGGAACCTGGTCGCCAGCCTGATGGCTCAGCGCCTGGGCGTGACCCAGTGCAACATCGCCCACGCCCTGGAGAAGACGAAGTACGTGAACTCGGACCTCTACTGGGCCGAGCACGAGGAGGACCATCACTTCTCCTGCCAGTTCACCGCCGACCTCATCTCCATGAACACGGCGGACTTCATCATCACCAGCACGTACCAGGAGATCGCCGGCACAGACGAGAGCGTGGGGCAGTACGAGAGCTACCAGTCGTTCACCATGCCCGGCCTGTTCCGCGTCACGTCCGGCGTGGACGCCTTCGACCCCAAGTTCAACATCGTGGCCCCCGGCGCCGACGCGGAGGTGTTCTTCCCCTTCTCCCGCACGGAACGGCGCATGCCCGATGTGGGGCAGGAGATCCGGACGCTGGTCTACGGCGGGCTCCAACCCGACGCCCGGGGCGAGCTTGCGGACCCGGACAAGCCTCTGCTCTTCGCCATGTCCCGGCTGGACGCCATCAAGAACATGGCCGGCCTCCTGGATTGGTACGGCAGGACGCCGGAATTGCGGGAGCTGGCCAACCTCCTCTTGGTGGGGGGAGAGCTGGATCCGGGCCGCTCCACGGATGCGGAAGAGTGCGCCCAGATCGAGCAGATGCACCACCTCTTCGACATCCACGGGCTGGACGGGGAGGCGCGCTGGGTGCGGATGCAGACGGACAAGAACCGCGTCGGCGAGCTCTACCGGGTGGTGGCGGACACCCGAGGCGCCTTCGTGCAGCCCGCGCTCTTCGAGGGCTTCGGGCTCACGGTGGTGGAGGCCATGAGCTCCGGGCTGCCCGTGTTCGGCACGCGCTACGGCGGGCCGCAGGAGGTGGTGGTGAACGGGAAGTCGGGCTTCCACATCGATCCCCACCACGGGGATGACGCGGCCCGGTTGATGGTGGGCTTCTTCCTCGCGTGCCGCGAGAAGCCCACCCACTGGGACGAGATCTCCCGGGCCGCCATGGCCCGCGTGCAGGAGAGCTACAGCTGGGATCTCTACGCCACGAGGCTGATGGCCCTTTCCCGGATCTACGGATTCTGGAGGTACATCACGAACATCGAGCGGGAAGAGACCCGCCGGTACCTGGACATGTTCTACGGCTTGGTCTTCCGGCCCCTGGCCCGTGGCGTGCGAGCCCCTGGCCGCGGCCGCGGCCCGGAAGACACGTCAGAAGAGGAGCGTGCATGAACTTCGCCAACGTTCTCGATTGGATCTTCTGGGGCAACACGTTCCTGGCGTGGTGCGTAGCCGTGGCGGTGGGCCTCGGCGTCGGCGTCGGGCTCAGGCTCATCGCCCGCGTCGTGGTGTCCCGATTCCAGGCCCTGGCCCACAGGACCTCCACCGACCTCGACGACCTGGTCGTGGACCTCGTCCTCCGGACCAAGGGGCTGGTCATTCTCCTTGTCGCGGTATGGGCGGCGTCGCTCACGCTGGACCTCTCTAGCACCGTCCAGGGACGCATCCGGTTGCTCCTCGTCCTAGGGCTCCTCATCCAGGCGGGCATCTGGGGCACCGGCGTCGTGCTCCACTTCCTCGAGGCGTACAAGCGGCGGACGCTGGACGAGGACCCCGGCGTGGCCACCGCCGTGGGGGCCATGGCGTTCATCGCGAGGCTCGTTGTCTGGTCGCTCATCCTGGTCCTGGCCCTCGACAACCTGGGCGTGGATATCACCGCCCTGGTGACCACGTTGGGCATCGGGGGGATCGCGGTCGCCCTGGCGCTGCAGAATGTCCTGTCCGACCTCTTCGCCTCCCTCTCCATCATCTTCGACAAGCCGTTCGTCGTCGGCGACTTCATCATCGTGGGCGACCTGATGGGGACCGTGGAGCACGTGGGCCTCAAGACCACCCGGATCCGCGCGCTGGGTGGCGAGCAGCTCATCTTCTCCAACCGGGACCTCCTGGACAGCCGCATCCGGAACTTCAAGCGGATGGACGAGCGCCGCATCGCATTCCAGGTGGGCGCCCAGTACGACACCGGCCTCGAGAAGCTCGAGCGCATCCCCGGGATGATCCGGGAGATCGTGGAGGCGCAGGAGCAGGCGCGCTTCGACCGCTGCCACTTCAAGAGCTTCGGGGACTCCTCGCTCGACTTCGAGACCGTGTACTACGTGCTCGTGGCGGATTACACGGCCTACATGGACGTCCAGCAGGCCATCAACCTGGAGCTCTATCGCCGCTTCGCCGAGGAAGGGATAGAGTTCGCATTCCCGACGCGGACGGTGCACCTGTTCGGGGCGGCGGAGTAGCCGGAACGCGCTGTGGAGCAACAGGTGGCCGTTGCTGTGGGGCTGGCCTACCTTGGAACTCGCTTCGACCATCCTGCACCCTCTCGCCCCTTTCGGGAGACCGTGATGGGACGTCCTACGCTCCCCGGCCTGCTCTGCGCCCTTTCCCTTCTCGGCTGCAGCGACCTCGCAGACCCCGACCCCAAAGCGATGGACTACTGCAGCGAGCAGGGGGGGAAGGTGGAGGTGCAGATCGGTCCGGCGGGGGAGAATCGCACCGTGTGTGCCTTCTACTCCATCATCGAGTACGACGAGGGCTCGGTGCTGGACCGCTGGGCCTGCGATCTCGACGATTTCTACGCGGGAACCTGCGACGAGGAGTCCGAGGGCATAGAGGTGGTGTCCGACGCCGGGGTGCCCACCATGGGCGACTCGGTGGTCCGCGTGGTCAGGCACCTCCTGGGGAAGCTGGATACGACCCGGTACACCAACAAGGGCTATGTGGCGGACACGGTGAGAGGGCGCTTCGACCTGGACTGCTCCTACTGGGTGAAGCAGGTGCTCACCCGGGTGTCCCCGGACCACTACGACCGGCTCCCCAAGAACAGCACGAGCGGGAACACGGCCGTGGCCGCAGACTACTTCGATTACTTCAGCTCCCTGTCCGCGAACGATCCCTACTGGGAGCGGGTCCCCAACATCTCGCGGGCCCGGGCCGGAGACGTCATCGCTTATGCGCACGACCCCGATGAGGGTGCCAGCACCACCGGCCATGTGATGATCATCTTCTCCACCCCCCATTGGTCCACCTGCTCGGACACCCTCCAGCATTGGGTCTGGGTGTCCGATGCCGCCCGGAGCGGACACGGCGACGACACCCGCAACGGAGAGGGCAAGTACGCCGACGACTACGACTACGTTGCCCTTCTGGGGAGCTCGGGCAAGCACTCCGGCGTGGGGTTGGGGAAGATGTGGTTCAACACGGGGACCAACCCCTACTATCGCTGGAGCAAGTGCTCGACGGACTCGCTGGAGGCGACGTTCGCCATCGGGAGGCTGCGCACGGCTGCTGGAGGCGGTGGCTGATCCGCCTGAGGTCCCTGACAAGGCCCGGGATTCGTCGACGAGATGAGCACGCCGGGATCGCGGCGCGGATTGCGCCTTGGCGAGCCGCTCGTATATTACATGACGCGTAGTATCGCGTCGCGTAGGATGGCGACGCGAAGTATCCCAGGGGCGGCCTGCCGGAGTCGAAGAAGCGAGGCACCCGACACCAGGCCCAGGCACGAGGAGCGAACGACCATGTTCAGTCCCGAGCTCAAGAAGGGGAGCCTGGAGCTTCTCATCCTGTCGGTGCTGGAGGGCCGCTCGCGCCACGGCTACCAGATCGGCAAGCACCTGGAGCACCGCTCCGGAGGTCGCCTCGAGTTCCGCGTCTCCACCCTCTACTCGGTGCTGTATCGGATGGAGGAGCGCGGTTGGGTGAAGGGACGGTGGGTGGAGAAGGAGGGGGAGCGCCGGCGCTGCTACTACGCGCTGACGCCGGAGGGCCGGAAGGTCCTGGCCGCGCAGCGGAGGGAGTGGAGGAGCTTCACGGCCATGGTGGAGGACCTCATCGAGCCCAGCCCGGCGTAGGAGGAGTCGCGGGCCACGGCCACTGAGGAGCGCGCGGACGGTCTACGTGTGGGATGGTGAGCATGGGAGGCGGGGACATGCGTGACTGGAACGGATGGGTGCGGAGGCGGCTCTCCCTTCCCGAGATGGAGGGCCACAGGGAGGAGCGCATCATCGCGGAACTGGCCGACCACCTGGAGGGCGTGTACGGGGACGCCCTAACCCGGGGGGCCACTCCTGAGGAGGCCGAGGCCCTGGCCGAGGCGGAGCTCCCGGGCGCCGACGCGGCCCGGGAGCTGATCCGCACCGAGGGCGCCCACCTGAGGGCGGAGGCGCACCGGCGCGCCGAGGGCGCCGAGGAGCGCGTGCGCGCTCGGGGTGGCGCCTGGGCCGCCCTGGCGGACGGGGCGAGGGACCTGCGCCTGGCCGTCCGGGCCCTGGCGCGCCGGCCGGCGTTCAGCGCCTTGGTGATCGTCATCCTCGCCCTGGGGATCGGCGCCACCACGGCCATCTTCACGCTCCTCGATGCGGTGGTGCTCTCGCCGCTCCCCTTCGACGGCGCGGACCGCCTTGTCCGCGTAGCCCAACGGCAGCAGGGCGAGGGGGGTGGAGACGTGGGCCAGTGCGCGGCCTGGCACTACACCTACGAGGCGGAGAACCGCGTCTTCGACGACCTGGGGATGTGGTTCATGGGGACGGCGGCCATCACGGGGCAGGGCGAGCCCGAGGCGGTCCCCTCGATGTCCGCCACCGCCGGCGTGTTCCGGACGCTCCGCCTGAACCCGGTAGCCGGGCGGGCGCTGACCCCCGAGGACGAGGATCCCGAGTCGCCCCGCGTGGTGCTCCTGGGCCACGGCTACTGGCAGAGCCGCTTCGGCGCCGACCCGGGGGTGGTGTCCAGGACGCTGGAGGTGAACGGGACCCCCATGGAGATCGTGGGGGTGCTCCCCGCGGAACTGCGGGGAGTCGGGGTGGATCCCGGCGTCATCACCGCGTTGCGCGTGAACAAGGCCACGCTCTTCGTCGGCAACATCGGTGCCAGCGCCGTGGCGCGGCTCAAGGACGGCGTGACGCTGCAGCAGGCGGGCGCGGACGTCGCGCGCATGATCCCCATGGCGTTCGAGAAGTTCCCGGGCGGCCCGGTGTTCGAGTCCATGAGCAAGGCTCGCTTCGAGCCCGTGATCCAGCCGCTGAAGAGCGCCATCGTGGGTGGAGCGGCGAACCTGCTCTGGATCCTCATGGCGGGGGTGGCCGCAGTGCTTCTCATCGCGTGCGCCAACGTCGCCAACCTCTTCCTGGTGCGCGCCGAAGGGAAGACGGCGGAGATGGCGGTGCGCACGGCCATGGGCGCCGGCACCGCGCGCATCGGATGGGAGCACCTGAAGGAGAGCTTGATCCTGGGCGTGGCGGGCGGCGTGGTGGGGCTGGGCCTGGCGGAGCTGGCGCTCCGCGCGGTGGTCCCCAGCGGGGCGAGCCTCCTGCCGAGGCTTCCGGATCTCTCAATGAGCCCCGGGATCGTCGCGTTCGCCTCGGTGCTTGCCGTGGGCTCGGGGCTGGTCGTGGGGGTGCTGGCGGCGCTCCGGCATCTGCGTGCCGCCCCGGCCGACGCACTGAAGGTCGGGCGGACGTCGAGCATGCGGCGGCGCGGCGCGACGCGCAGCGTGCTGGTGGTGGCGCAGATGGCGCTGGCGCTGGTGGTGCTGGTGGCCTCGGGCCTCATGCTGCGCACCGCCCTGGCGCTCTCCGACGTGGACCCGGGGTTCCGCGATCCCGAGGCCGTCCTCGCGCTCCGCCTCAACATCCCGGCCTCCGACGCCCCCGGCGCCAACGACATCGCCGCCGCGTACGAGGCCATCGTGCGCCGCCTCGAGCAGGTGAGCGGGGTGACCGGGGTCGCGCTGTCCAACTCCATCCCCCTGGATGGCTACTGGAACGTGAACCCGCTGTACGCCCAGGACGTGACCGACCGGCCCGAGCTGGGCTCGACGCGGCAGCACAAGTGGATCGGCGAGGGCTATTTCGAGACCCTGCGCATCTCCCTCCTGGCCGGGCGTGGGCTCACCTGGGACGACGTCCACCAACGGCTCCCGGTGGCCGTGGTGTCCGAGCGCCTGGCGCGGGAGTACTGGGGCTCGGCCCAGGCGGCCATCGGAAAGAAGATCGCGGCGCGGCCGGACCCGCCCCGGTGGTACGAGGTCGTCGGCGTAGCCGCCGACGTGCACGAGCACGGGCCCAACCAGGAGTCGCCCACCGTGGTGTACTGGCCCCTGGTGACGCTGGCGTTCTGGGCGAACAGCGGCGCCGAGGAGCCGAACACCTGGCGCGCCATGGGGATCGCGCTCCGGAGCCACCGCGTCGGCACGGTCGACTTCCTCACCGACGTGCGCGAGGCCATCTGGTCGGTGAACCCCAAGCTCCCGGTGCGGAACATGCGCGCCCTGAACGACCTGCAGGCGCAGGCGGTGGCGACCACGTCGTTCTCGCTGAAGCTCCTGGCCATGGCCGCCGGGATGGCGCTCCTGCTGGGCGTCATCGGCGTGTACGGGGTGCTCTCCTACGCCGTGAGCCAGCGGGTGCCCGAGTTGGGGATGCGCATCGCCCTGGGAGCGCCCGTGCGCCGGGTGATGGGGATGGTGATCCGGGAGGGGATGGCGCTCGCGCTCGTGGGGGTCGCGATCGGTCTGGCGCTCTCCGCGGGGCTCGCGCGGCTCATGGAGGGGCTCCTGTTCGGCGTGAGCCCGGTCGACCCGGTGACCTTCGGCGGGGTGGCGCTCATCCTCGTCGTGGTGGCGTTGGCGGCGAGCTGGCTCCCCGCCCGGAGGGCCGCGCGCATCGACCCGACGACGGCGCTGCGGGCGGAGTAGGAGGACGCCCCGCTCCGGGCGGCTCGCGCACCCGCGCCGTTGGCAGGCTCGCTCCGGGGTCCCCATTTTCCGGGGACCCCATCCCGGAGCGAGACCATGAGCGAGTGGCGTGAGGAGACCTGGGCCATCCGGACCCAGATGAAGCCGACCCAGCAGGCGGAGCACTCGGTGCCCGTCTACCTCACCTCGAGCTACACCTTCGACAACGCCGAGACGATGCGGGCGGCCTTCGCCGACGAGGTGCGCCACCACATCTACGGCCGCTACACCAACCCCAACGTGGACGAGCTGGTGGAGAAGGTCTGCCGGCTGGAGGGCGCTGAGTCGGGGCACGCCGCGGCCACGGGGATGGCGGCGCTCTTCGGCACCTTCGGCGGCCTCCTCCAGGTAGGGGACCAGATCGTGGCGGGGCGCGCCATCTTCGGCACCACCCACACGCTCCTCACCAAGTGGCTCCCGCGCTTCGGCATCGCCCATACCCTGGTGGACCTGTCGGGAGGCGTGGACGCCTTCGCCGACGCCATCACCGCCGCCACGAAGATCCTGCTCGTGGAAACGCCCACGAACCCGGGCGTGGAGATCGTGGACCTGGAGGCCCTGGCCGGCCTGGCCCATGAGCGGGGGCTCATCATGGTCGTGGACAACACCTTTGCCACGCCGGTGCTCCAGAAGCCCATCCGCCACGGCGCCGACCTGGTCTTCCAGTCGGCCACCAAGTTCCTGGACGGCCAGGGGCGGGTCCTGGGCGGCGTGATGGTGGGCCCCGAGGAGCTCATCAAGGACATCCGCCTCTTCTGCCGCACCACCGGTCCCGCCCTCGGGGCCTTCGACGCCTGGGTCATCTCCAAGGGGATGGAGACGCTCTTCCTGCGGATGGAGCGCCACTCGGCCAACGCGCTGGCGCTGGCCCATCGCCTGGAGGGCAGCGCGGACGTGGAGAGCGTCCGCTATCCCTTCCTCCCTTCCCACCCCGCCCACGCCCTGGCCAGGAAGCAGATGAAGGCCGGCGGCGCCATGGTGGCGTTCGCGGTGAAGGGCGGGCTGGACCGGGGACGCCGCTTCCTGGACGCGCTCCAGATGTGCACGCTCACTCCGAACCTGGGCGACACGCGCACCATCGTGACCCACCCTGCATCCACCACCCACTCCAAGCTCACCGACGGCGAGCGCGCGGCGGTGGGGATCGGGCCCGGGCTGGTGCGGGTCTCGGTGGGGCTGGAGGCCGTGGAGGACATCGTCGAGGATGTAGAGCAGGCGCTGGCGGCGTCGCGTTAGCCTGAAGTTCCCACCGTATTTGGAGCCCTGATTCCAGTCAAGAGCCCTGGA
>CAZJFX010000026.1:0-22574 GCA_964545395.1 uncultured Gemmatimonadaceae bacterium
TATGACAATGATTCAGCCACTTAGCTGCTGTTGCACTTCAAACTTGATCCTAGAGAAGCAAACTGATTTTCCGGGGCCCAACTGTGACGGTAACGGTGACAACTGACTCAGTTGGTGGACCCGCGAACGACGACAACCATGGTGGCACAAGGAGTGTGGGCCAGTAAGGCGACAGCCGAGCAACTGACTCTTAATCAGTAGGTTCGGGGTTCGAGTCCCTGGCGGGGCACTCGGAACGAGGGGGGTGTCGGCCTTTCGCCGGCACCCCCTCGTTAGTTCTGCTCCTGCCTCCCGGCCCGAGGATGAAGGGGATGGTGAGGGGGTGGTGGGGGTGGCATCTTCCGGCAGAGGAACCGGAGACATGATGAGAAAGAGGAGGTGCGCGGCTCGGTCCACCGTAGGCGCTCTGGCGCTATGGATCGTGTCCGCATGTTCGCTGGGGACCGATACCGTGGACAGGGCCACGTCGGTGCGGGTGCAGGTGCAGGGGACGTCCCCTCACCCGCTGATCCTCGTCACCGCCAAGGACTTGTACGAGCAGTACAACCTGGACACCAACGAGAGGTACGCCGTCACCGTCTCGGCCGACACGGTGCTGATCACGCTGCCGTACGACCAGACGGTGGACATCTCCAGCACCGGGGGCATCTACGTGGAGGTGCGCACCCAGGAGGCCGACACGGCGACGGTGCGCCTCCGCGTGGAGCTGGACAATGGGCAAGGGTCCGACCGGACCGCGACGCTCCTGGAGGACGCGGCGCTGGTCTACTACTTCATCTTCAACGACCTCTCGTACTGGTAGCCGTCCGCGCAGGCGGCAGGAACGGTGAACGCCCAGGGTGACCCACGGGCCCCCGGGCGGATGCGAACATAGCGCAGCCAAAGGCCCCCCGGGTGTCGCCCCGCGTCGGGACGTTATGTTTGTCGGCGACATGGCCGAGCTCACCCTGGACATCCTGCCCCAGCCTGACGACGCCACGTGCGGGCCCACGTGCCTCCACGCGGTGTACGGCTTCTACGGCGAGACGCTGGACCTGCACGAGGTCATCTCCGAGGTGACGCCCCTCGCCTCCGGCGGCACGCTGGGGGTCTACCTGGGGATCCACGCCCTCCGGCGAGGATATGCGGCCACGCTGAACACCTACAACCTGGAGGTCTTCGACCCGACCTGGTTCGAGATCGAGGCGGCGGACCTCACCGCGCTCCTCGCCGGACAGGCGGCGGTGAAGTCGGGCACAAGGCTCCGCCAGGCCACGCCCGCGTACCAGGAGTTCCTGGCCCTGGGAGGGCGGATCCGTTTCGAGGAGCTGTCTCCCGGGCTCATCCGCCGGAGCGTGGCCCGGGGTCGGCCCATCCTCACCGGGCTCTCCGCCACCTACCTCTACGGGTGCACCCGGGAGGTGGACGAGGGCGGGGTGCTCCGGTTCGACTCGGTGCGCGGTGAGCCCACCGGGCATTTCGTGGTGGTCCACGGATACGACGCCGAGACCGACTCCGTCCTCGTCGCCGACCCCCTGTTCGAGAACGCCTTCGGCTCCCACAACTACCGGGTGGACGTGGTGCGCCTCATCGGCGCCATCATGCTCGGCGTTCTCACCTACGACGGGAACCTCCTGGTGCTCGAGCCGGGGGCCAGAGCCGCAGGATGATCCCCCTGATCGTGGTGGAGAACCCGAAGAGCTTCCCCTTCGACATGGAAGGCGTGGAGGTCGTGCCCGCCCGGACCTACCTCACCGACCCCAAGTATGCGGAGATGCGCCGGGTCGCCGTCTTCAACGTGTGCCGGCGCTACGGGTACCAGAGCCTGGGCTACTACGTGTCGCTCCTGGCCGCCGCCCGGGGGCACAAGCCGCTCCCCAGCGTGGCCACGCTGCAGGCGCTCTCCATGTCGCCCGTGGTGCGCCTGGTGTCCGAGGACCTGGACGGCACCATCCAGCGCGCCCTCTCGCCTCTCCGCTCGGAGGAGTTCGCCCTGAGCATCTACTTCGGGCGCAACGTGGCCCAGCGTTACGACCGCCTGAGCAGGGCGCTCTTCAACCAGTTTCCGGCGCCTTTCCTGCGGGCTCGGTTCGCGTGGGAAGAAGGGCGCTGGACGCTCTCCAGCGTACGCGCCATCGCCGGCGCGGAAATCCCCGAGGCGCACCGGGACTTCGTGCTCGCGCGCGCCCGGGACTACTTCCAGCGCCCCACCCGGGTGGCCCCGCGCACGCCGGAAACCCGCTACGACATGGCCATCCTGTGGTCCCCGGCCGACCCCATGCCTCCCTCCAACGAGAGGGGGATCCGCCGGCTCACGCGGGCCGCGGCGCGGCAGGGGATCGGCGTGGAGATCATCGAGCCCGACGACTACGGCCGCCTGGCGGAGTTCGACGCTCTCTTCATCCGCGAGAACACCGCGGTGAACCACCACACCTTCCGCTTCGCCCGCCGGGCCCAGCAGGAGGGGCTCGTGGTGCTGGATGACCCCGAGTCCATCATCCGGTGCGGGAACAAGGTGTACCAGGCCGAGCTCTTCGAGCGCCACAAGATCCCGGCGCCCAGGACCCTGGTGGTCCACGAGGGGAACATCGGCGAGGTCATGGCGAAGGTGGGAATCCCCTGCGTCCTGAAGCGGCCCGACGGGTCGTTCTCCCGGGGTGTGGTCAAGGTGTCCACGCCGCCGGAGCTCTACGAGGCGTTGGACGGGCTTTTCGAGGAGTCGGAACTGGTGGTGGCCCAGGAGTTCATGCCCTCCGCCTTCGACTGGCGGGTGGGTGTGCTGGACGGCCAGCCGCTGTATGCGGCGCGCTACCTCATGGCCAAGGGCCATTGGCAGATCGTGCATGCCCGGGGGAGCCACACCATCTACGGTGACGTGGAGGCGGTGGCCATCGAGGATACGCCCAAGGCGGTGGTGGAGGTGGCGGTCAAGGCGGCGCGCCTCATCGGCGACGGCCTCTACGGCGTGGACCTCAAGGAGGTGGATGGCCGGGTGGTGATCATGGAGGTCAACGACAACCCGAACCTGGACGGCGGCTTCGAGGACGGGATCCTGAAGGATGCCCTCTGGGACGAGATCATCCGCTGGTTCCGGGTGCGCCTGGACCGCCGGGGTCTGGAGGGACGGCAGGCGTGAGCGGAGGGCGGGAGGACGACACCGCTAGGCCGGGGCTCTTCGAGGCCTTCGGCGTCGAGATCGAGGCCATGCTGGTGGACGCCGTTACCCTTTCGGTGCGGCCCGAGTGCGACGTGCTCATTGCCCGGGTGGGGGGATCTGCCGGCGCCGACGTGGAGCTGGGCGACATCGCCTGGTCGAACGAGCTCACCCTCCACGTGCTGGAGCAGAAGACCAACGGTCCGGCGCCAACCCTCTCAGGACTGGCGTCCAAGTTCCACGAAGGTTGGCGGAGAGCGATCCAGGAGCTGGACGCCATGGGCGTCCGCCTCATGCCCGGCGGCGTCCACCCGTGGATGGACCCGCACGAGGAGACGGTGCTCTGGCCTCACGAGTACACCGAGGTTTATCACACCTTCGATCGCATCTTCGGCTGTTCCGGCCACGGCTGGGCCAACCTGCAGAGCACCCACCTCAACCTCCCGTTCCAGGGCGACGAGGAGTTCGCGCGCCTGCACGCGGCGATCCGCCTCGTCCTCCCCCTCCTTCCCGCCATCTCCGCGGCCTCGCCCTATCTGGACGGCGTCCGCTCGCCGGCGCTGGACGCGCGCCTGCTGGCGTACCGGGGCAACGCCCGGCGCGTCCCGTCGGTGACGGGGCGGGTGGTGCCCGAGCCGGCCTTCACCCGGGAGCAGTACGAGCGGGAGATCCTGGGTCGCATCTACGCCGACATGGCGGGCCTCGACCCGGAGGGGGTTCTTCGCCACGAGTGGGCCAACGCCCGGGGCGCCATCGCCCGGTTCGACCGGGGCACCGTGGAGGTGCGCGTCATCGACGCCCAGGAGTGCCCGTCGGCGGACCTGGCGGTGGTGGCAGCCGTGACCGAAGTGGTGCGCGCCCTGGCCGTCGGTTCCCTGTCCGAGCGGCACTTCGGGCAGGACCCCTCCACGGAGGCGCTGGCCGGGCTCCTGGAAGCCACCATCACCGACGGGGAGCGGGCCCTGGTGGACGTTCCCGGCCTCCTGGCGGTGCTGGGGCTCGGTGCTTCGCCGCGCACGGCGGAGGAGGTCTGGCGGAGCCTCCTGGACCGCTTCCCGCCCCACGACCCCGAGGACGAGTGGGAAGGAGCGCTGGAGACCATCCTCTCGGAGGGCCCGCTGGCCCGGCGTTTGGTGGCGGCGCTGGGCGACGCGCCCCGCCGGGAGGCGCTGGCTGAAGCATACGGCCGGCTCTGCGCCTGCCTCGAGGAGAACCACCCGTTCGGCGTCCGGTGAGCGCCGTGCGGATCACCGGCGGGATGGCGGTCCTCGTCACCTGCGAGCATGGGGGGAACCTGGTGCCGGCGCCCTGGGCTCCCCTTTTCGCCGGCGCGGCCGGGGTGCTGTCCACGCACCGGGGGTGGGACCCGGGAGCGCTCCTCCTGGCCAGGGATCTGGCGCGCAGCCTGCGCGCGCCCCTGCGCTCGGCCACCGTGACCCGCCTCCTGGTGGACCTGAACCGCTCGCCTCACCATCCGCGCGTGTTCTCCGAGTGGACGCGCATTCTCTCCCGGGCGGAGCGGGCCGAGCTCCTGGCCCGGTACCACGCACCCCACCGGGACGCCGTGGAGCGCGACGTGGCGGAGCTCATGCGGCAGGGCCGCCGGGTGCTCCATCTGGGCGTGCACTCGTTCACCCCGGTTCTCGACGGGGTCGTGCGCCGTGCCGACCTGGCCCTCCTGTACGATCCGTGGCGGCCCCTGGAGCGCTCCCTGTGCGCTGCCTGGGCGGACGAGCCGGCCAGGGCGCTCCCCCATCTGGCGGTGCGCCGCAACCAGCCGTACCGGGGCGTCTCCGGCGGCCGGGCCCCTCCCCCCGGCGCCCCTCCGCGGATCGCTGTCCCGCCGCCCGTAGCCTCCACATATTCCTGGCCGCGGCGCCGTGCCGTCTCCCGGCGCTCGATCCACATCTTCCAAGCGAGGCGCTTCCATGCTCGGACGTTCGACGGTGCTCACCCTGGTGGCCGGCCTGGCGCTCACCTTTCCCCTTTCCGGCCAGAGCGGCCGGGCGTTCACCACCGAGGACGCCCTGGACGTGCGCACCTTGCGCGTGGCCGACGTCACCGCCGATGGGCGCTGGGTGGCCGGCACCGTCCAGACACGCCGGGACCGGGCGGGCGTGGACCACTTCCGTCACGGCGATCCCACGTACGTGGCACCCTCCCTGGGCGAGTTGCTCGTGGTGGATGCCCAGGACGGCCAGGTTCGCGCCGTCTACCCTGGCAAGGAGCAGCTCCGCTCGCCGGTCTGGTCTCCCGACGGGACCCGCTTGGCGTTCTTCCTCCTCCAGGGCGACGCGTGGCGCCTCGTGATCCACGAGCCGGCATCGGGGAGGACGCGGGAGGTTCGGCTGAAGACGCCCAAGGCTCTGGCGTCCGCATCCCCGCTGGTCTGGCACCCCGACGGCACACGCGTGCTGGTGACGCTCCGCCCCGAGGGATGGGCTCAGGAGGCCCGGGCGGCCTTCCTGGAGATGACCGAGGGACCGGTGGTGGTGCAGGACTCCCGGGATCCGTTCCTGGATTGGGACCGGGTGCGGAACCTGGACCGAAACCAGATTCCTGCTCTCGTTACCCTCTCCGATGGGACCGTGCGCGAGCTCCCCGGGGACCTGGCCCTGGACGGTCCCCGCGTCGCCGAGGACGGGTCGTACGTGGCGTACGTGAAGGCCGAGCCGAAGCGCACGTCGTACAAGCGGGCCGACGGGACCGAGTACTCGGTGGTCCGCCTTCCCCTGGACGGCGGCGATCCCGTGACCCTGCTGGGCCCCCAGGAGCGGCGCATCACGCCCCAGTGGAACGAGGCGGTGACCGCGTTCGCCTGGACCGACCGCGGAAACGTGTCCGTCCGCTTCCTGGATGCCGACTCGGCACGGAACCTCACCGAGGCACACCAGGGGCCGGTGTCGGAGAAGGACACCACGAAGCTCTCGTACTCGGTCGAGCGCTGGCGTCCCGACGGCGGGGCGCTCCTGGTGAGCTCCCAGAAGGGGTACCACCTCCTGGACGCCCGCACCGGTGAGATCCAGCTCGTGCTGGAGCACCAGGGCGACGAGAAAACGCGCCCGAGAATGGCGGTGCAGGGGTGGAGCGAGGATAGCCGGTACGTGTTCCTGAGCATCTCCGAGCGCGATCGCTGGGAGCGGGGTCTGGCCCGTCTGGACGTGCAGGCGCGCCGGCTGGAGAACCTCGTCAAGGATGCCAACGTCTACGGGGACTGGAACTTCGCCGACGACGGGAGCCGGGTCGTGTTCCGCCGCTCCGACGGCGACCGCCCCGACGAGCTCTACACCGCCGACGCGAGCTTCACGCAGGTCCGCAGGCTCACCACCCTCAACCCCCAGCTCGACGGAGTGGCGCTGGGGAGGAGCGAGCTGGTGGAGTACCTGGACGTGGACGGGAGCCGTCTCTACGGCATCGTCTACTACCCGCCCGGGTACGAGCCCGGGAAGAAGTACCCCCTGGTGGCCGAGATCTACGAGACGTTCTTCGACAACGGCTACAACGAGAACATGCAGCTGGTCACGGCGCGGGGGTGGTTCGGGTTCCGGCCGTCCGTGGATCTGGAGATCGGCTACCCCGGCGAGGCCTGGCTGAAGGGCGTGACCCCGGCGCTGAACGTGCTCATCGATCGGGGCCTGGTGGACGAGAAGCAGATCGGGGTGTACGGGCAGAGCTACGGCGGGTACGCCGTGAACCTCCTGGTGACGCAGACCGACCGCTTCGCCGCCGCCGTGAACGTGTCCGGGAAGGTGAACATCATCTCCTTCCTCGGGGACAGCGAGAAGATCACCACGCGCAACTACAACGCCGCCGAGGAGGGGCAGGACCGCATCGGCGCCACGCTCTGGGAGCAGCCGCACAAGTACGTCGCCCACTCGGCGGTGATGTTCGCCGACCGCATCAAGACGCCCCTTCTCCTCCTCTCCGGGGAAGGGGACTGGAACGTGCCCGCCACGAACCAGCGCGAGATGTACTACGCGCTGCGCCGGTTGGGGAAGCCGGTGGTGTGGGTGAACTACATGAAGGGCGGGCACGGAGCGGGGCGGGCCAGCGGAGTGGACGATTTCCACGACCACTGGAAGCGGCTCCTGGATTGGATGGAGGAGCACTTCGCTAAGGCGCGGGACGACCGGGCTGCTGCGCGCTAGGGGATAGGCCGGGCAAGCCGGGGCCCTCGCGACTCGGGCGCTTCGCTCGCACGCTTTGCGTGCGATCCTCGCTGCTCGGGCCCCGGCCCGCCCGGCCTTCCTCACGGCGCGGTGGCCCGGGATCCCGCGCCGTTGCGCAGTGGAGGGGCCTTGTGAACCGCTCGGCTCGGCACACTTCGCGTGCGAGCCTCGCTTCCGGTTGGGTGTGCGTGCGTCGCTTCGCTCGCACGCGGTCAGGGGCGCGAGGGGGCTCCGTAGCGTAGCAGGGTGGTGGTGACGGCACCTTGAGGCGTGATCACCATCACGTACAGGCGGTCGTACTCGTTCTCGGCGATGGGCTCGCCGGGCTCACCGCCCAGCGCCGCCGCAAGCGCGGGGGTGGTGTTGGAGTGGCCGAGGACCAGATGCCGGCCGGGGGTGGCGCGCAGGCGGGCGGCGAGGGCGGGGAGGTCCTTCGGGTCGTACGCCTCGACGCCGAGACCGAGCCGCTCCGCCAGCGGGGCGCCGGTCTGGCGGGTCCGCTTCAGGTCCGTGGTGTGGACGCGGGTCACGCCGGCATCCCGTAGCGTGAGCGCCAGGACGCTGGCGCGCTCCCTTCCAGCCTCGGAGATGGGCGGGTCGCTTGTGCCGTCCTCGGCGCGCTCGGCGTGGCGGACGAGGTAGACCACCACCGTCTCCTGCTGAGCGGAAAGGAGGGTAGGGGAGGTCGTGGCTCCGAAGGCCAGCAGGGCCAACGAGGCCAGGCGGGCCAGGGCGACGGGGGTGGGGGAGCGGGACGGCATGGGTCCTCGTTCGGGCGGAGGGAGTGGCGAGGAAGCTAGGCCGGGGCGAGGGGCGCCGCTACACGCCGGGAGGGTGTGGGAGAGGGATGCAGCACTTCCCTCCCGTCGATGGAGTGGACATCGTACCGGCCTGTCACCGACCTGCACCCTCCACCTCCGATTCCCCATGAACGCCGTCCTCCGTCGCACCTCCGCACTCCGAGCCCTCCTGGTTCTGACCGCCGCAGTCGTTCCTGCCGCGGCGTGCGGGACCGATGAGACCCGGGACGTCCCCGCCGTTCCCGCGCCCGACGTGGTGGACTCGGCGGGAGTGCGCATCGTACTGAACCGTGTGCCGCCGGCGGGATTCGGCGCCTACGCCGCCCTCACGCCGTCCCCCGACCTTGTCGTGGGGGAGTCGGGGTCGGGTAGCGAGGTCAGCGGCGCCGTGACCCTCCCCGACGGGCGGATCGCCGTGGCCGACGCGGGCTCCCGGGAGATCCGGTTCCACGACGCAGCCGGCAGCCTCATCGCCTCCGTGGGAGGGGAAGGCGAGGGTCCGGGCCGCTTCCAGAGCGTGTCGCGCCTCGGGCACGTCGCCGCCGATACGGTCTGGGTCGCCGACCACCGGGCGGGCCAGCTGGCGCTCGTGACCCCGGCGGGCGAGGCCGTCCGCTTCGCCTTCCCCGCGGGCCTCACGGTGGCGGGCCGGTACGACGACGACGGCTATGTGATGGTGCCCCGGTGGTCCCCTTCGCTCCTGGAAGCGGACTGGGTAGAAGGCGTGCGCCGGGACTCGGCGTCGTGGGGCGTGTGGTGGCCACGGGGCGTAGCCGCCGTCCAGCTGCCGGACTTCCCCCACGACGAACTGATGGTGCTGAAGGGAGCGGAGGGACCGATGGCGGGGGTGCCCCCCTTTGGCCGCCGCACCAGCCGGGTAGTAGGCGCCGACGGGTTCTGGGCCGGCGACCAGGTGACGTTCGAGATCCGGCGGTATCGGCCCGACGGGCGGCCGGTGGCGATCCTACGCCTGGAAGGGGTGGATCTCACGCTCAGCGAGGCGCTCAAGGAGTCGGTGCGGCCACCCCGCAGCGAAGGCGACACCGCTCTCGTGGACCGCCTCTGGAGGGGAGTCCCAGCCACGCGCCCGGCCTACACGCGCCTCCTTCTGGACGCCGCCGGCAACCTCTGGGTGGCGGAGCACGTGGCCGGCACCCAGCCGCCCATCACCTGGCTGGTGTTCTCCCCGGAGGGCGCCGCCCTCGGAGCGGTGACCATGCCGGCCGGGTTCGAACCGCTCGAGATCGGCAGGGGCCATGTCCTCGGCGTCGAGAGAACCGAGGGGGGCGAGAGGGTGGTGAGGTATGGCTTGGCGCCCGGAGGCGGTTGAAGCCGGGCGCCGTTGAACACGGGTGCGTGTCGAGGGTACCTTTCCGGCGAGCGCGCAAGTGAGGATCGCCGGAGGGGCTCGCCCCGCCGGAGGAAAGTCCGAGCTCCGCAGGGCAGGGTGCCGGGTAACGCCCGGGCGCCGTGAGGCGACGGAAAGTGCCACAGAAAGCAAACCGCCGATGGCCGCCGCGAGGCGGATCAGGCAAGGGTGAAAGGGTGCGGTAAGAGCGCACCGGGCCTCTGGTGACAGGGGTCGCACGGTAAACCCCACCCGGAGCAAGGCCAAGTATGGGACGAGGAGCTGCCCGCTCCGCCCGAGTCCCGGGTAGGCCGCTCGAGGCTGCCGGCAACGGCAGTCCCAGATGAATGATCCTCCCCCGAAGGGGGACAGAACTCGGCTTATTTCGCGCGCTCGCTTCATCCGCGCCCGCCGCGATCCAGCGGCGGGCGCGGACCCGCTTCAGGGGCATGGCTGGGGCACGGGTGCCACATACCCCGGGCGTATCCTTGACCCCCGACGGTGTTCGGCGATCTTAACAGTCTGCCCGCCGGGCAACTCGCCGGTGGCAGTCTGCGCGCCCGTAGCTCAGCCTGGATAGAGCGCATGCCTCCGGAGCATGAGGTCACAGGTTCAAGTCCTGTCGGGCGCACTTGAGAAGCGCGAAGCGCCGCAAGGCTCATACGGGCCCTGCGGCGCTTCTCGTTTCGCGGCCTCGCACCGCCGGTGCCAGTTCCTGGTGCCGTTTCATTCAGCTCGCGCGGACGGAGCGCAGCGTGCCCCGGTTCTCCAGGGCGACGCGCATCGTGTCCGGGTCCGGCTGCTGGTAGCACTCCACTCCCCAGAAGGACACGAGGTCTTCGCCACACACACGAACGTGATCCGCACTTGTGTATGCGCTATGATCGCCCTAATGTATGCACGCGCATCACACGTAGGTATGCAGACGTTTCTCGGTCAGGTATGCGTAGGAGGTGCTGGCTTTGATGGATCGACAGGGGGCGCTCACGTGGCTGGAGGCGCACGCTCACTCGGTGCCGGTATTCCTCGAGAACGAGATCCCTCCGGACGTCCTGCAAACGCTTCGTCGGCTCGGTCTGACGATCTACGTCCCCGGCGGAGTGATCGTGGTACGCTCGCCGGGAGACGACCGCGACATGGTCGTCCGCTCGCTACTCTGGCCCATCGTGGAACGCATCACGTCCCGGTATGCGCCTGCCGTTGTTGAGCGCGATTCCGCTGTCCGCCTGCTTCTTGGGAGAACCGACCCAGGGCCTGAGATCCGTATCCGACAGACGGGCAAGACGCGTTGGCGCGAGGAGATTCTCCCCGGCGTGGCCGTCAGAGTCGAGAGCGGCGACGTGTCTGCGGTCCAGCGGGTCGACGTGGGGGAGGCGAGCATTCCGGTGGACTCGCCCGAGGGGGTGCTGCTCACACTCCCGGTGCAGTTCCTCAGGGACGGCGGAATCGAAGACGTGGCGATCTGGATGAGATCCCTGACGCTCGCGCGGCCGGCCTTGGTCGCGGCCTATCAGCGCAGGCCACGGCCCGTGGTTCTCAAGCGACTCGAGCATATCGCTCGCGATGTGGGCAACGAGCGCCTGGCCAACATGATCGAAGGCGTATTGGCGGAAGAACAATCGGTCCGAATCGGAAGAGATCGGACAGATGTCGGGAGGGGCCTTGTGATCCCCCGGGTGGTGGTCTCTGCTGGCACGAGCCACCGGCCTTGGCTGGACCGACTCCGGGTCGCGATCCGACGGTCCCGTGACGCGACTGCAAAGGTCATCGAGGAGATGGGTCGTCCTGCACCGGACGCCGACCTGGCGGGATTGCTGCACCGCGCCGCCCAGGCGAAGGCCTACGACGCCTATCACTCCTCGTCCATCGAGGGGTACCGGTTGAGCCTGGATGACGTGTCGGTCCTGCTGGGGGGCGGCGCAGGCGGCGGTCGCGACATCGAGGATGTCCGCTCGAAGCTCGCGGTGATGGGCTACGGGATCGCGTTCGACCGGTTGCTCCGCAGAATCGGGGATGCAGGCGGCGAGGTACCCCTCACGAGTGAACTCGCCCTCGATCTCTACACGGATCTCTTCGCGCCCTCCATTGAGGCCGGGCTCATTCCGGCAAACGACCTCCGCGGGTGGCGAACAGGACCCGTGTTCATCCGGGACACCCTTTGCGTCCCCCCGGGGGCAGCAAAGGTCCCCGCGATGCTCGACCTGATGTTCGAGGAGCTCGGGGAGATCGGGTACGGGCAGGGAATGCTGCGCGGTATCCTGGTGCACCTCTGGTTCGTCTGGGTGCATCCGGTGCCCGACGGGAACGGAAGGACCGCTCGGTTTCTCATGAACACGGCGTTCTTCGGAGGAGGGCTCCCGTGGCTCACCATCCGGGTGGAGCAGCGGGATGAGTACTTCGCGACCCTCCGGTTGGCCCAGCTCAACGAGGACTTCGCTCCCTTCGCGAGATTCATCCTCCGATCCGCGACGCCTGGGTAGGCCTCTGCGGGTGGCGACAACCTCATCGGCGGCGAGCCTCCCGGCGTTCTCGTGAGGCGTTTTGGGCGCGCGGTGACAAACCCGGTTACAAACCGAACCGGTGCAGACCCCCACCGGTCCGGCGGAGATCGGCCTGAACCGTTGCAGATCGGCGTGTTTCGGTGCAGGTCGGTGCGCGGCACAGCCCTCCGGAGCATGAGGTCACAGGTTCAAGTCCTGTCGGGCGCATGAAGAAAGGCTAGCCCCACCACGGAAGTCCGTGGTGGGGTTTTGCTTTGGTGCGCCAGGCATGGCGCGGCCCGCCGGGAGGCGGGCGAAGGAACCGGGGAGCGAAAGCGAGCCGGGAAGTGACTTGGAGGTGGAAATCCTCGGGGGACCGTGAGTGCCGGGAACCCCTAGCTGAACAGCAACCGTAGCTTCGTGACGGGAGGAAGTTCAACCGCACCGGGGGACCGAAAGGCACGGCAGGAAGCGGCTAGGCTTTGGGCAAGGTGGTCCGCTCGAGATGATGGGGCGGAGGGGTCGAAGACAGCCGTCTGGTCGATCAGGAAGTCTCCCTGCGGCGGACCGCGCGCGGGAGCGACGGGTGGGGGTCGGTGAGAGATTCTCTTCGGCGAAGCGGACCAGCGTCGCCGACGAGGAGGCGCGGCGGACGACCTCGCCCAGGAGGTTGGCGTCCCCGCTGTTGTAAGAGAACACGGCCTCGGGCGCGGACACGAAGAGGCGGCTCAGAAGCTGAGAGACCGGGTCGGCCGCGTGAGACATCTGATGGTCGGAGTGGCGGGGGTCATCGAAGCCGTACACGTGCTCGTTCCAGTCCCATCCCGAGCTGAACGAGAGCAGGTGCTCGAGGGTGACCTGTGCGCGGGCGCCGGTGCGGAGATCCGCATGCTCCGGGAAGCAAGCGAACACGGGGTCGTGCACGCTCCCTGTGATGCCGCGGTCCACGGCGATCCCCGCCAGGGCCGAGGTCAGAGTCTTCGACACCGAGGCCACGTAGTGCAGCGTCTCCCGATCGTAGTCCCTCTCAACAGCATCGAGCGTCGCCGGATCCAGATCGACTCCCGGCCAGTACTCCTCGAACACCAGCTGCCCGTCCTTCACGATCAGCAGGGCGTGGAGCAGGTGCCCCGGCGTTCCGTGGACGAGAGCCAGGAGCTCCTCCAGCGGGCGCGGGTCCATCCCCACGCTCTCGACCGATGCGGTCTGCCATCCGTCCGAGGTCTGTTCGGGCACCCGGTACCGGAGGTCCGGATCGGTGGGGGAACCGCACGCCGTGGGGGGCCACGCCACGAGCAGCGCGGCGCAGGCGCAGGCCAGGGTGCTTCGTCTCATGCTGCCTTCCCGTCCCCGGGACGGACCCGGGGCCACCCTATATGCGTCTGAGGCCCCCGGATCCTACTGTGCCGGAACGACGCCCGGGGCGGCGCCGGTCCCGAAGACGACAGCGGAGGGACCCACCTGGGTCCCTCCGCGTCGAAATTCACCCATTGGCCGAAGGGTCGGCGTCAGGGCTTGCCTTTGCGTCCCGGGTTGCCGGGCGTCCCGCCGTTCTCGTCATTCGACGGGCGCATGTGGTTCGAGTTGCCAGGGTCGCAACCCTCGGCACCGTTGCCCACACCCTGGTTGCACTTCCCCTTGTCGTTGCCGTTACCGTTGTCGCCACCGTTGCTGCCCTCGCAGCCGATGGTCTCGGTACCGGTGATCGTCACGTCTCCAACTCCAGAGGCTCCCGCCCAGGCGTTTCCGTAGAAGGTCCCGCCCGTCAGGGTGATGGCCTCCCCCGCCAGGATGTTCCCCTTGAAGTCAGATGTCGTCATGGTCGCGGCGCCTTCCACCCACCAGGTCACGTCGCACGCGACAGCGCCATCAGCCATGACCACGGTGAAGTTGGTGCCCGTGAGCGCGCCAAGGACCTTGAATGTCCACGACCCGCTCCCGGTGAGCGTCAACACGCCCGTCTTCGCTACCGCGCTGACACAATAGGTCCCAGCCGCGAGCGTGTCGTTCGCGAGCGTACCCGTCAACGTATTGTCGATGGTGCATTCGCCCGGTGCGGGCGCGAGCGCCTCATACTGGTCGACGAAAGCATCGTATGCCGCTTGGGCCTCCGAGTCACCCAGGTGAACCGCACCCACCACGGGGCATTTGGTCTTGGTGAACTTAGCGGTGGGTTTGGCAAGGTACGTGCCCACGTCGCCGGTGATGTCGCCGTTGGTGCACGTCACCGCTGCGTTGGCCAGCACCGCGAAGCCCGAGGCCTCGAGGCTCGATGTCGCGAACCACGAATGGCTCTTCGCGCTGGCGAGGAGCGAAGGCGAGTCGGCAGGTGCGGTGGGTGCCGTGGCGTCGCTGCACGCGGAGACGAACAGCATGAGCGTGAAGACGACTACCCCGGCCAGTCGGGGCGGAGCTGGGGTCCCCGCGGCGTGGATGGAACGATCGAACGTGTGCATGTTGGCCCTCCAGTTGTTTGTGTCGCCGCACGCGTCACCATGAACCGGGTCGCTGTGATCGCGTCGGCGTTGCCGCCAGCGCCCGTGCCCACGGGCCCGTGCGGCCGCCCATCGTCGATGGCCAGGGTGGCGTGGGTGGGGGGCGTGCAGGTGGGCGACGCCTGCAACCGGCCGAGCCTCCTGTCTTGCATGGAAGGTTAGTCCGGGCGGGTGGGGACAGGTATCCCACAAAGGGAGGAACGGCGGATGACACCCGAACGCGGTAGAAACGACTCGCCCCGCTCACCCCAAAGCCTGATGGTGAGGTGCGGAGCTTCAGCCCCAGAGGGGGGCCTGGTTCGCCCTACCGGTAGTTCAGGTACTGCTCGACGCTCGCCCTCCACGCGTCCACGGACGCCTTTTCCCCGGCCAGCACCGAGTCGGGATCGGCTCCGGCCACCAGCGCCTCACGAAGCCGGGCGGCCCCGAAGTGCTCGTCGAAGCGCGGGAGCCGGAACACGAGCGAGTCGGGCATCGTCTTGACCAGCGCCCACAGGAGCGCCGCCGCCACGCGGCTCGGCTCGGCGGCGTTCCGGTCGGTGACCACGATCTTCACCCCGGGCAGCCCTCGGCCGTTGAGGAGCTCGGCCACGGCCACGTTGTCCATCCAGGGAGCGCCGATGCGCTGGAATGCTTCCGGAGTCCTCCGCCCCACCGAGATGTTCAGAGCCTCGTAGTGCACGGTGGCGGTAAAGAGGGAGATGCTCTCGAGCGAGGGCAGGTTGGGCGACGGCTTCACCCAAAGGAGCCCGGTGTCCTCCCACCACGTGTCACGGCGCCAGCCGGACATGGGGACCACCAACGGAAGGAAGTTGAACCGCACGGAGGGGCCGGAAGGCACGGTAGGATGCGGCCAGGGTTGGGGCAAGGTGGTCCGCTCGAGATGACGGGGCGGAGGATGGGTGGGGGCGTGCTTGAGGGGGTGTTAGGTCTTCTGTGGGGGGTGTGCCTGTCGGGTCGTGACTCGGCCTGTCGGGCTCCCGCCGAGGGCTCCCAAGCGCTCGTCACGGCTCGCACGGTGCCCCCCATGCGTCCAGCTCAGTACATCCAGTCCACTCCCGTGCCGGCGGGGCGGTTCTCCATGATCCGCTGGGCCATGAGACGCAGAAGCTGGGCGCTGGTCATGGGCCGCCAGCCGTGGCCGCCGTGTGCGCCGTAGGTGACCGTTCCCGCGTAGTAGGGGTTGGTCGTGGACTCCAGGAAAGCCTCGGTGTGCTTCACCCCGATATCGAGGTAGTAGTTGTCCATCGTGCCGACGAAGAGGTTGAGCTTCCCGACCAGCTTGGGACCGATGGTGGGCCAGTTCGTCTCCAGGTAGTGCCGGATGTCATAGTTCTCCTTCCAGGCCTGGGCCACCTCGGGGTAGATCTCTCCGGTGAGCTTGTCGAACAGCGGCGCGAAGTAACCGTCATCGCCGAGCGGGCCGAACACCGCCGACCAGATGTCGATCTGCTCTCCCGACCGGCCCTTCGTGCCGCTCGCGAGCTCGAAGTGGTTCCGCTGCTCCGACGTCAGGTTGATCTCACCCGTCGCGGGGACGCGGCTGTTGGGTGTGGGGACCGTGCGCCACTCGTGCACCTTGTGGAACGCATTCACGTCCTCGTAGATGTTGATGCCTTCGACGTTCCTGAAGTCGAGGGGATCGGGCGCGAAGGACCAGGTGCCGCCGTAGAAGTCGGGGTAGTAGACCTGGAGCGCGAACGAGATCCAGCCGCCGGTGGATCCGCCGGTGAGGACCCGCGCGTACGGCTCGGGGATGGCCCTGAAGCGGCGCTCGAACTCGGGGATGAGCTCCTCGTGGATCGCCGTCCCGTAGGGCCCCACGCTCGGTGAGTCCACTCCGTACGAGTCATCGAAGTACGGGCAGGGGTGCTGCAGCGTGACGGCGATGAACCTGGGGAAGTCGGGCCCCAGCCACTCCTCACGGAACGTGCTCGTCTCGCTCTCGAACCCGAACGGCGCGGCCAGGGAGAAGTGGCCCTGGCTGTACACCACCGGATAGCGCACGTCGGGATGCTCGTCGTACCCCTCCGGGAGCAGGACCACCATGCCGAGATCGATGGGCCGTCCCCAGAATGCGGAGAGGATCTCGCTCTGGATCTTGAAGCGCTTCACGTACTTGGAGTCGGGGGGCACGTCGATGGGGGGAATGACGTTCGTGACCTCGACCCGGATTGTGTCCGCCGCCGTCGGGTCGATGTGCACCTGCTGCACGTCGCTGTAGATGTTGCCGGGGGATGTCTTCCAGTTCTGGCCTTCCCACTGGTCGTCGTGCATCCAGACCGTGTGTCCGTCGGAGCGGTTGAACTGGGTGTACTTGTGGAAGACCGCCTGGACGTAGTAGTCGCCCGCGGGCAGTTCCAGGAGGCTCTCGAGGGGCGATCCGAACGTGTTCGCATCGATCACGGCAGGTTCGCCCGGACGGAGGTCCTCCACGTCGACGCCGAAGAACGGGACACCGGTCCGGCCGGCTTGGAAGCGAACGGCGCGCTCCCCATAGCGCGGGATCACGTCGTTGTTGCGCGAGATGACCACGAACATCCGTCCTGTTAGCGTCTCATCGAGCACCGATGCCGGAACGGAGATCTCGAACCTGAAGTCTGACTCCTGAACGGTTGGTTGACCGCTCCCGATGACGGCTGGCGTCGGTTGGGCATTCTGGCAACTCGTCAGCGGGCCAAGGAAGAAGACGGACAGGACCGCCAGCACGGACAGGGGGACTCTGCGGCTCGCTGTTCTCGGTGTCATCGGTTCATCCTCCGGGTCGATTCAGGCTGCGACGACAGGCCTCGCCAAGATCACGCTCCTGTGCCGCGTGACCCCGGTCCGCCTCCTTCGGGCCGGCTGCCCTGGCCCTTACGGCGCCTCCCAGACGCCGACGCCGTTCCTGATCACGATGTTCGTGCCGTAGATCTCCGACATCTTGGCGAAGCGCTCCAGGATCTTCTTCCCGAGCACCGGGTCGGCCAGACGCGGCGTACCCTGGTGGGGCCTCGGCACCCTGAACCCGATGTCCACCGGGTAGAACACGATACGGGTCACCCTGTGTCCCTCGAAGGTGGCCACGGGAACGACGCTCTCCCAGACGGCCGGATTGGCGGGGTGATAGGCCGTCGGGAACCCCGTCACCGGGTCGGGCTTGGACCGCGCGTCGTAGTAGTCGGCCACGAGCGCCTCGATCCCGAGCCCCTCGACCTCGATCATGTCGGTCGGCACCGGCTCGATGGTCTCGTTCTGCATGAAAAAGTCGCCGAGGCTATAGAAGATGGGCTTGCCGTTGTAGATCTCGAGCCCCCTCAGCGTGTGCGGCCCCGAGATGATGAACGCGTCCGCTCCCGCGTCCAGGCACTTCTTGATGAACTCCCTCAGGTGGGCGGGCGCCGGGCCCATCTCCGGTCCCATGGAGTGGGAGTGGGAGTACACGATTACGTGGTCGGCCTGCCGCGCGCCGTTGCGGACCGAGCGCAGGATGCGCTCCTCGTCCACGGGGTTCACGGTGGTCCGCGTCCCGTTCTCGGGCCCCTGGACGAAGGTGGCACCCCCGAACCGGACCGATGACGTCTCCGACTCTGGAACCCTCCCTCCGGTCGCCTGCACCAGCTTGCGCAGCTCCGCCATCTGGGCGGGCGCGAGCTGGTTGACCGAAGTCGTCCGCAGGGCGTTGAGGCCGGGCCTTCCCCTGATCTCCGGCCGAGGGTCGGCGGCCCGCGACATGGGCGTGAACGACGTGGCCAGGCCGATGAGCGCCATCCTCCCCTTCGGCGTCTCGAAGTACCTCGCCTGGGCCGCCTCCCCCGCCGTCATGCCGACGCCCGCCCAGACCAGGTTGAGCTGGTCGAGGAGCCGCATGGTCTCGAACATCCCCTCGACGCCGTAATCGGTGGTGTGGTTCGTCGCCATGTTGAACATGTCGAAGCCCATCCACTTCATGTCGGCTGCGGCTTCCGGCGGGCCGAGCTCGTAGTTGCCGCCGTTCTCCGCTTGGGGGTACCCCTTGAACTCCCACAGCCGGAAGAAGCTGACCTCGAGGTTGATGACGGCGGCGTCGGCCGCCCGGATCGGCTCGACCAGCGCCATGAACGCGGGATCGGCCCCGAACATCCCGACCTGGCGCGTGATGAGGGCGTCCCCGGCGGCGGCCAGGGTCCAGGTCGTGCCGGGAGGAACCGGATCCCTTCCCTGTGTGGCCGCCGGCGTCGCTCCCACGACGGCAGCGATGATGAACAGCGTAATAGACCACAGACGGCCGTTGGCTCGCAGTGGCTTCATTGCTATCTCCCGAAAGTCGAATCCATAATCTCCAAGTGAGCGTCACGGCGGCGGACCATGCGCGTAATGGGGCGCGTGGCGCGCCGCAACATCTTACGGGAGTGACGCACGTGAATCCTCGTCGCGAGTGTACCCGCGTGTCGCGCCGAGGGCAAGCTGATGAACCACAAGGACGTGGACGCCCATCGAGGAGCGGGCCTGGGTGTCGTCGGGGGTGTGAGACCATGGCGCAAACCAAGATCGTGGTGCTCGATGACGATCCCAGCGGCTCGCAGACGGTGCACGGCTGCCTGCTGCTCACGCGCTGGGACGAGGCCACCCTGCGCCAGGCGCTGCTGGACGAGGCGCCCTTGTTCTTCGTGCTCACCAACACCCGTGCCATGGACGCGCGACGTGCCGCCGCAATCACTCGCGAGGTGTGCCGGAATCTGAAGGCCGCGCTGGAGAAGCTGAAGCGGAACGGGACGGTGATCGAGCCGGTCATGATCAGCCGCTCGGATTCCACACTGCGCGGCCACTACCCGGTCGAGACCGACATCATCGCCGAAGAGCTCGGGCCCTTCGATGCGCACTTTCTCATCCCCGCCTTCATCGAGGGTGGCCGCATCACCCGTGACGGCGTGCAATACCTGCTGGTCGAGGGTGTGCCGGTCCCGGTGAACGAGACCGAGTTCGCGCGGGATGCGGTGTTCGGCTACCGGCATGCCTTCCTGCCCGACCACGTGGAGGAGAGAACCCATGGCCGCATCCGCGCCGATCAGGTCGAGCGCTTCAGCCTCTCCGATGTGCGTGGCGGCAGCCTCGAGCGCCTGCTTGCGCTGGGCGGTAACGTGGCCTGCACCGTTGATGGCGAGAGCCACGAGGACCTGACTGCTTTCGCCGCCGACCTGAACGCCGCGGCCCGCCGAGGCAAGCGATTCCTGTATCGCGGTGCCGCGGGCATCGTCAGCGCCCTCGCCGCCCTGCGGCCGCAGCCGGTCGCCGCGGAGGACATGCACCGCTATGTGCGGGGCGACGGGCCCGGCGCCGTGCTGGTGGGTTCCCATGTCGGCAAGACCACCCGCCAACTGCAGCGGCTCCTGGCGGAGCCTGACGTCGCGCCGGTCGAGGTGGGTGTCACCCGCCTTCCAGAAGAGGCGAAGGCTCTGCTCGCGGATGTGCTCGCGCGCATCGAGACGGCCTACGCCCAGCGTCTGAGCCCGGTGATCTTCACCAGCCGCGAGGAGGTGACGTTCGCTGACGAACGGACCCGTCTGGCCTTTGGCGACATCGTGTCCGCGTTCCTGATGGATGTGGTGCGCGGCCTGCCCGCCGGCATCGGCTTCCTGATCAGCAAGGGCGGCATCACCTCCAACGAGGTGCTGTCGCACGGGCTGGGCCTGCGCACCGCGCGGGTACTCGGCCAGATCGTGCCTGGCTGCTCGGTGGTGCGTTGCCCCGACGACCATCCGCGATACCCGCGGCTGCCGCTTGTGATCTTTCCCGGCAATGTCGGGGACGACCAGGCGCTGGCCACGGCCTATCGTCGCTTGGCAGGACCGCCCGAGGCCACGGGACGCTAGGGGAGGGCACCACCCGCGGCCGTCACGCCTGCCACTCCGCGGCGCACCCACCGCTGCACGGCCAAGCCGACGACGCCGGCGGTCATCGCGAGCACGATGATCGCGGTGATGGCAAGCGGTGCCTTGTTGGCCCAATCCTGCAGGTAGTCCCAGATCAACAGCCGAATCAGCATCCACACCGAGGTCACCAGCATGAACACCGCCGGCAGCAGCGTGTACCACACCGGCCGCTGCTTGCTGAACAGCCAGGACGTCGCCACGACGAGGGCCAGCGCTCCCAGAAGCTGGTTGGCCGAGCCGAAGATCTGCCAGACCACGACATAGCCGTTGCCCCAGCCCAGCAGCAACATCAGGCCGACAGCGATCCCCGAGTTCACCCAGTAGTGCTTGAGCAGCTTGAGTCCCGCCCGGCCCAGACCCCGGGTCTGCCCCACGCGGCCGGGCACGCCGACGTCGAGATCGGGACGCTCGATCGAAAGGCCGCCGGCCCCGGCCAATTCCAAGGCGCCGCGACTACCCGTTACAGTGGCGGCCGCCTCTCGCTGCTGTCGCGCGGCCTCGTCGGCGAAGACGTCGTATCGGCCGAAGAACGTCGCCCAGCCTTCCTCGATCATGTAACGCGTCAGGCGGATCGCCGTGTCCAGCGTCGTCACGAGGAACCCCTCGAGCAAGAGCATGGCGCCGAGCGCGCCGGCTGCGATCGGCAACCCCAGCCCCACGTTCGCGGTGTGCCCCACCGCCATGGCGAACGTGAGCACGGCGTTGCCCTGTGCTGCGTCCGGATAGCAGTAGAGCTTGTAATCCGCCAGTGACAGTCCGACGATCAGGCACAAGACCACACACAGCGCCAGGAAGCTCTCGAGCAGCATGGCGTAGTACCCGACGTGCCGCGCGGCGACCTCTGTCTGGAGTTGCTTGCACGTCGTGCCGCCGGCGCACAGGCTGTGAAACCCGCTCACGGCGCCGCAGGCGATCATGACGAACAGCACCGGCCAGCCGGGTCCCAGCAGGGCGCTCGCCTGCGTCCAGTTCGTGAGCGGAATGCCCGCGGCTTCCGTGGTGAACTGACCACCGCCACGCACGCCCGCGCCAATCAGCGCAACAACCAGGAACGCCATGCCGACGTAGAGAATGTGAACGTTGATGAAGTCACGACTCTGAAGGAAGAGCCAGACCGGCAGCCCCGCGGAGATGAGCACATACACGCTGATCATGCCCTTCCACGTCTCCGGCTGGACCGAGACGGGGAAGCGGAGACCGATGGCGATGGAGACCGCGCAGATCAAGATCGCCAACAACGAGCAGACCCACACCGGCCAGCGGCGCTTCAGGTACAGGAACCCGAGGAGCGGGGAGAACGCGGTGATGACGATCACGGACGTGGAGGCGATGCCCCCGATGATCGCCTGGCCATCCTCCACGCGGAACAGGGACTGTCCCGCCGAAAGCTGTAGCGTCTCCACGGAGACACGCGACGTCAGCGCCGTGGCCGACAGGTCCAGGAACGCCGCGCACACGAGCACCAACAGCGCGATCAGCATGACCAGCATCATCACGAACGCGCTGGCTCCGATATAGCGCCGGGCGATCACCGCCAGGTTCTTCCCGCCCTCGCGGACGGCGATGTGCGTGGACGCGAAATCGTGCACCCCGCCGAGGAAGACGCCGCCGAGCAGGATCCAGAGCAGCGCCGGTCCCCACCCGAAGTAGATCGCCAGAACAGGCCCGATGATCGGCCCGGCGCCGGCAATGGACGCGAAGTGGTGCGCGAAGACCACCGGCGTCTGCGTCGGCACGTAGTCGCGGCCATCGTTGATGCGCACCGCCGGCGTCGGTCGGTCGGTCCGTTCACCGAGCACCCGTGCGATCACCGGCGCATAGAAGCGCCCACCCAGAAAGAGCCACACAATGGCGACGGCGACAATGAGCAAGACGCTCACGGCGATCCTCCGGATTGTCCTTGAAGCCAGTCTGCGCCCGTGGTGACTATACCAGTCGGCGAGTACCCGGACAAATGGCCGGCGGGGCCCGATTCCCTACTCCATGACCCCCTGCGTCCCGTGCTCACCACACTCCCACCGCCCGCCACCACACGCTGCCCACGCCCAGCCAGATGGCGAGGTTCACGAAGCTCACCACCAGTCCCAGCTTCCACCACTGCGTCACCTCCACATAGCCGGCTCCGAAGAAGACAGGCGCGGGGCCGGTGCCGTAGTGGGTCATGCTGCTGAAGAGGTTGCTGAAGAACGCGAGCACCAGCGCCGCCAGCAGGGGTGGGGTTCCCAGGACCAACGCCACGCCCAGGAAGGGCGCGTACA
>CAZJFX010000026.1:22584-45012 GCA_964545395.1 uncultured Gemmatimonadaceae bacterium
CGAAGAGGTAGTGGGAGTAGAAATAGACGAGGCTGAGCGCCAGGAAGCCTCCCACCCATCCACCGCCCTGGAAGACGTCCCCCGCGGCCTCGCTGAACCAGGGGATGAACCCCAGCCCGGTCAGGTGGCTGGCCATCATCACCAGGGCGGAGAACCAGACCAGGGTGTCCCAGGCTCCCTTCTCGGCCAGGATGTCGTCCCAGGTGAGGACCTGCGTGACCAGCAGGAGAACGAGGCCGAGGAGCGCCGTGGTCGTGGTGTGGATCCCCAGGGGCTCTGCCAGGATCCAGAGGCCCAGGAGGAGGACGAAGCAGGCCGCCATCACCATCTCCTGCCGCTTTACCGGACCCAGTTCGCCGAGGCGCTCCCGGGCGACAGCCACCGCCTCGGGGGTCTCTTTCACCTCCGGGGGGAAGATCCGGTAGAGGATCCAGGGCACCAGCACCAGGCTGCACGCTCCCGGGACCACGGCCGCCACCGCCCACCCCACCCAGGTGATGGTGATCCCCTGGGTTCCCGCCAGCTCTGCCGCCAGGGGGTTGGCGGCCATGGCCGTGAGGAACATGGCCGAGGTGATCACCGTCCCCTGGAATGCCACCACCGTGAGGAACGCGCCCACGCGCCGGGCGGTGCCGTCACCTGGACGGCTCCCGTAGGCTTCCGCCACCGAGCGGAGGATGGGGAAGATGACGCCCCCGGCCCTGGCCGTGTTGGAGGGGATGGCGGGCGCCAGCACCAGGTCCGTGGCCACGAGCCCGTACCCCAGCCCCAGGGTCCTGCGGCCCAGCCACGCCATGAAGTGGAACGCCACCCTCGCCCCCAGCCCCGTCTTCACGAAGCCCCGGGAGATGAAGAACGCCAGGACGATGAGCCAGATGGTCGGGTTCCCGAACCCGGACAACGCCTGTGTCACGCTCAGCGTGCCGGTGGCCGCCGTGGCGGCGATCCCCACCAAGGCGACCGCCCCCATGGGGAGAGGCTTGAGGATGATCCCCACGATGGTGGCCAGGAGGAGGGCCAGCAGACGCATGGCCTCGGGCTCGACGCCCGACGGGGGCGGTACCGGCCAGAGGAGGACGGCCACGAGGACGGGGGTGACGACGCGCAGCCATGTCCGACGTGTCGTCACGTCACGCTCCCGTCCGGTGACCAGGCAGGTCGCGGATGTCCTGACAGCTCCAGCATCGTCTCGTCTCCCGTGACGCTGGCCCGGCGTCCGCGCGCGCACGAACAAGGCGTTCAACCGCTCTCGGACCGCTCGGACGACGGACAGAGTGCTCAACCGCCCTCTGGCGATGGGAACGACGGTAGACGGCGGAGAGGTGGGCGGCAAGCGTGGTGGATTCGAGAGGTGCCCACGCCGGGGTTCGCTCCCGCACGCACAAGGAGGTAAACTGTCCTTTCGGATTATGCGCCGGCTCAGTTCGCCAGGGATTCCCCCCGGAGGAGCCCATCATGTCGTGTTCCCGCCTGTTCCGCTCATCCCGCGCCGTGGCCTTGTTCGCAGTCCTCGCGACGCTCGGCTTCGTCACCTCACCGGGACCGCTCGTCCTCCCGAGTGTTCAGGAAGACGCGGCCACCGCTCCGGACGGGTGCACCAGCGTCATGGCCGGGCGCCTGGCCACCACGGACGGCTCCACGATCACGTCGCACACCTGCGACGGAGTGAGCCGTACGTGGATCGAGATCGTTCGCCACGCCACCCACCCTGCGGGCGAGATGGTCCCCATCTGGAACAAGGAGATCAAGCGGACCGAGTTCGTCGGTGACCTGCGGGGACTCGAAGCGCTCGGTGAGATTCCCCAAGCTCCCGAGACCTACCAGTTCGTCCACCCGATCTATCCCTGCATGAACGAGCACCAGCTGGCGATGGGTGAGACCACCACCGGCGGCCGCCAGGAGCTGCGCTCGGACGAGGGCATCTTCTCCATCGAGGAGCTGCAGAAGGTCGTCATGGCCCGCTCCCGCACCGCCCGCGAGGCCATCCTCATGATGGGCGCGCTGGCCGAGGAGCACGGCTACGTGGACACCGGGGAGTGCTTGACCGTCATCGACCCGCAGGAGGCCTGGTTCTTCGAGATCTTCGGTCCGGGAAAGGGCCGGAAAGGCGCGGTCTGGGCCGCGGTGAAGATTCCCGACGACCACGTGGCGGTCTCGGCCAACATTCCCCGCATCGCGGAGATCGATCCCTCGGATACCGAGAACTGCCTGGCCTCGGACAACGTCTTCTCCCTGGCCACCGAGATGGGCTGGTGGGATCCGAAGAGCGGTGAGCCCTTCAAGCTCTGGGAGGCTTACTCCGGCCGGCGTCCCTTCTCGATCCGGGAGTACTGGGCCCTCAGCCGTCTCGCCCCCTCCCTCGGATTGCGCTACGACGCCGACGAGCTGCCCCTCTCCGTCAAGCCCGACCACCAGGTATCGGCCCGCGACGTCATGGACCTGCTGGGCTCCACGTACGAGGGGAGCGAGTTCGACATGCTGCGCAACCTGATGGTGCCCGACCCCCAGGGGGGCCGGCCTCAGCTCAGCCCGGTGGCCAATCCCTGGATGAGCCGGGCTACCATGGACCTCTTCAACGCGCTCAAGCCGGGGACCGTGGAGCGGCAACGCACCATCGCCGTCAACAACGCTTCCTACTCGACGGTGATCCAGGCCCGGAGCTGGCTCCCCGACCCCATCGGGGGAATCCTGTGGCTGGGCTTCGACTGCCCCGCCCTGATCCCGCGGATCCCGGTCTTCGCCGGGGCCTACGAGCTGCCCCCTGATTTCGCGGTCAGCTCGAAGCACCGCTTCCGCCGCGACGCCGCTGCCTGGGCCTTCCACCGCGCCGTCCGGCTGGGGCAGATCACCTACCAGCGCGACAAGAACATCCTGCTGGACGTCCGCAAGGAGCTGCTCGACCAGGCGTTCAACGAGCTCCCGGCCATCGAGCAGCAGGCGCTGGCGCTCTATCAGCGGGATCCGCAGCAGGCGATCGAGTTCGTCAACGCCTACTCGAACGGCTTTGCCCGTTCGGTGGTCGCTCGGATGTGGGAGGTGGGGGACCAGATCTGGCTGAAGTACGTATCCGGCTTCTGACGCAGGGCTCCGCGTCCGCGGGGCTCTTCCGACTCGCCGATCCGCCCCGTCGCGGCGTTCAGCCGGGGGGGATGTTGGGTCGTATCGGTCGCTGCCGGAGCACCCGGCGCATCCCCTCCCCCTTCTCAGTCCTCGTCGAACCCCCGAGCCGTGTGGTAGAGGGCGTTGTCGAAGAAGAGTCCGACGCGCCGGCTCAGCTCCATGGTCCGGTAGACCTCCATGAGGTCCACGAGGCCGCCCCGTTCGCCGATGAACGACCAGATCTCATGCTTGAGCAGGGTGAGCGCGCGGAGCACCTCGTGCAGCGCGAACCCCTGCTCCCGGCGCTGGCGACCCAGGGTTCGGTAGAACGAGGCCAACTCACTCTCGTGCTCCTTCCCGGAGAGCCAGGAGCAGAACTTGGAGAGGGCAGCCATGGCTTTCTCCTGGACCACGCCGGGGGGCAGGAGCGCGTACGTGGGCGTGCTCGGACTCCGCCCCACCACGGCGAGCCAGCGCCGCGAGATCTCCTCGGCGTGCTCCTCCACCAGGCTCACCAGCGCGTCGGAGATGAGCGCCTCGCCACCCCCCTCCAGGTGAGCGAAGGAGTCCTGGATGGCCCATTCGGCCCGGTGCTGAGCGTAACAGCGTGCGATGGCCTCCTCGTGGGCCGGGAAGGCCAGCCGCGGCACCCGATCCGCGGGGAACCAGGCCAGATCCTCCGCGTCGTCGCCGGGCCGCTCCTCCCCGCCGGTGCGCTCCACCTCGAAGCAGACGAAGAGAAGATCGTCGTAGAAGTCGCTGGGAGCGGACGCGGCGCTGAGGAGGCGGACCACGCGCCCCACGACGCCCGTCTCCTCCGCGAGCTCGCGCAGGGCGGCGGCTCCGATGCTCTCGGACATCTCCGCGAAGCCCGTGGGCAGGCACCACCGGCCCCGGTGCGGGGCCCGGCGGCGCTTCACCAGCAGCACCTCTCGGGCCGGGTTCAGCACCACGGAGGCGGCCACCGGGAGGGGGTTCCGGTAGTGCACGGCGCCACAGGCGGGGCACACATACCGCTGTACGCCTTCGGTGACGCGGCGTTCCAGCGGGCCCCCGCAGGTGGCGCAATACCTTGGTTCACCGGCCATGTGCGCCTCCGCACACGAAGAGGGTGTCGTCCTTCTCCACGGTCAGCCGTCCTTTGTCCCGGAGCGCCGCCGAGGCGGCCTGGACGAAGGCGTCGGGAAGCTCCACGCCGTAGCGGGCCCCGGGCTTCACCAGGGGCAGCTTGAAGGCGAGGTACGCGAGCAGGTCGCCCAGGTCCTTCTCCTCGAACGTGAGCGTGTTCGTGTATTCCCTCCGCTCCACCCTGGAGAACGTCTTCGCCAGCAGCCCCTCCCCGCCCTCGGAGGAGAACTCGCGCAGGTGGCGGAGGAGGGGGCACTCGTTGCACTCGCGGCCGATGGCGTCCAGGAGCCCGGTGAAGCTCCGCTCGCTGTGGGTGACCGCCAGGAACGATGCGCCCGGCCTGAGCACGCGTCCGACCTCGGGGACGACGGCGGCGAAGAAGTACAGGCTGTACGCGGCGATGACGAGGTCGAAGGAGTCGTCGTCGAACGGCAGCCGGGACACGAGATGGGCGGGCACGAAGCGTGCCTGGCGCCCCCGGGACTCCACGCAGCGCACGTAGGCGGCGGCGTTTCTGTCGCACGCATCCACGCCGGTGAGGGTGGCCCCGGGCGCCACCCGGCCCGCCAGATCCTCGGCCCAGAAGCCGAAGCCGCAGCCGAGGTCGAGGACATCCTCCACACCGGCGAGGTCCAGCGATCGGAGGAGCTCCACGCGCACGTCCCGATCATTCGTGGAGTGCCTCCGGATCAGCGCCGAGATCCTCGCGTGCGCCTCGGGATCCTCATAGGGGGAGAGACAGGGGCTGCCCATGTCGCGGCCTTCGAGCTGCGGGGGCTCACGCACACAGGAAGAATACACGGCCGGGGCCGTCCCCGCCCGGGGGGTGGAGCGGGGAACGGGACGGCGACCGGCCTCCAGGCCGCCGCCGTCCCGCGTATCCCTGCCTCCCGCCTACCTCACGAAGTTGATGAACGCCGTGAGGATCACCGCGTTGGTGAAGTCGATGAAGAACGCCCCCACCATGGGGAGCACCAGGAAGGCCCGGGGGGCCGCGCCGAAGCGCTCCACGAGGGCCTCCATGTTCGCCACCGCGTTGGGCGTCGCGCCCATGCCGAAGCCGCAGTGGCCTCCCGCCATCACCGCCGCGTCGAAGTCCCGCCCCATGACCCGGTAGGTGATCCAGTACGCGAAGGCGGCCATCATGGCGACCTGGACCACCAGGATCGCCACCATGGGGCCCGCCAGATCGAGGAGCTCCCAGAGCCGGAGGCTCATGAGCGCCATGGTGAGGAAGAGGGCCAGGGCGATGGTGCCCAGGTCGTCCACCACGCGCTGCTCGATCTTCATGATCTTCGTCGCGTCGGCGATGTTGCGGAACACCGCTGCGATCAGCATGGCGCCGATGTAGCCGGGAAGCGTCACGAACTGGCCGATCCATGTGGAGAGCAAGCCGCCCAGGGCCATGCAGGCCAGCACCACCGTCAGGATCTGGAGGAGGAGGTAGGCCGTGGCCGGCGCGCCGGCGGGCTCGGTGTCGATCTCCTCGTTGAGGGAGGAAGACCTCGCGACCTCGGCGAGGGGGGAGGGTGCCTCGTCCGACGGGCGGAGCTTGAACTTGTTGATGAGCGTGGTTCCCACGGGACCGCCGATGAGCCCGCCGCTCACCAGCCCGAACGTCGCGGCTGCCATGGCGATGGTGACGGCACCGCTCATCCCGTATTCGTCTTCCAGGAGCTGGCCGAAGGCGGCGCCGGTGCCGTGGCCGCCGGTCATGGTCATGGACCCGGAGAGAACCCCCAGCAGGGGATCCTGCCCCAGGGCCGCCGCCACGCCGATTCCCACGCCATTCTGCAGGACTGCGAGCACGGAGGCCAGGATCCAGAACAGGATCACCTGAGGGCCGCCCTTCTTCAGCAGGCCCAGGCTCGCGCCCAGGCCGATGGTGGTGAAGAAGGCGATCATGAAGGGCGCCTGGAGCGTGCTGTCGAACTCGAAGGCGAGGACACCGCTCTGCCGGAGCGCGAGTGCGACGGCGGCGAAGAGGAACCCGCCCACCACCGGGGCAGGGATGTTGAATCTGTCGAGGATGCCGATCCACCGGCGGACCGCATATCCGATGAAGAGGACCACCGCAGCCAGCGCGACGGTCTGCATCATGTCGAAGTGGAGGGTCGTGAACACTGGGGGTTCCCCGGTCTAAGGGAAGGAATCGGCTCAAGTTCGGCGGAGTGGGGGGGCGGGGCAAGCCGTGCCTCACCCCCCCGTTCCGTAATGCTCCTCGACGAAGTCGATATCCTTGTCGCCACGACCGCTGAGATTGACCAGGATCGACTGTCGGGGGTTGTCCTTGGCCAGCTTCAGGGCGAACGCGACCGCGTGGGCGCTTTCCAGCGCGGGGATGATGCCCTCCTTGCGGCTCAGCTCGAAGAACGCATCGACACACTCGTCGTCGGATGCGGCCACGTAGTTCACGCGTTCCTGGTCCTTGAGCATGCAATGCTCCGGGCCCACGCCGGGGTAGTCGAGGCCGCTGGCGATGGAGTAGACGGGCGCCGGCTCTCCTCGCTCGTCTTGCAGGAGATAGCACCTGAACCCGTGGATGACGCCGGGCTTGCCGTACGTGATGGTGGCGGCATGGTCACCCGGCTTGAGGGAGCGCCCCGCCGGCTCCACCCCGTAGAGCCGGCACTCGGAGTCGCCGAGGAAGCCCGAGAAGATCCCCATGGCGTTGCTGCCGCCCCCGACGCAGGCGACGACGTTGTCCGGGAGCTCGCCGGTCATGTCCAGGAACTGCTCGCGGGCCTCGATGCCGACGACGCGCTGGAAATCACGCACCATCATGGGGAAGGGGTGGGGCCCGACCACGGAGCCGATGCAGTAGATGGTGTTGATCGGGTCCTTGAGGTAGCTCTGAAAGGCGGAGTCCACCGCCTCCTTGAGCGTCTTGAGGCCATGGGAGACCGGGACGACCGTGGCGCCCAGGATCTTCATGCGCACCACGTTGGGGTGCTCCTTGACCATGTCCACCTCACCCATGTGGATCTCGCACTCGAGCCCGAAGTATGCCGCGGCCGTGGCCAGGGCCACGCCGTGCTGACCGGCTCCGGTTTCCGCGATGAGCTTGGTCTTGCCCATGTGCTTGGCGAGCAGGGCCTCCCCCATGCAGTGGTTCAGCTTGTGCGCTCCGGTGTGGTTGAGGTCTTCCCGCTTCAGATAGATGCGGCCCCCATAATCGTTGGACAGTCTCTTGGCGAAGTAGACGGGAGTGGGGCGACCCTGGAAGTGGGTGCGGATGCTCCTCAGCTCGGAGATGAACTCGTGGGACTTGCTGATGGCGAAGTAGGCATCGGTGATGCGCTCCATCTCCTGCTGGAGATCCTCGGGCAGATAGCGCCCGCCGTATTCGCCGAAAAAACCCTCTGGGGTGGGCTGGGACTTGAAGTAATCGGTCATGAAGAGCGTAGGTCCGGTAAGGGGAAAAATCAGCCCGTACTATACGAGGACGGCGCGGGCCTGGCACCAGGCCCAGCCGGAGCGCCGGTCGAGTCGCCGCCCTTCGCCCCGGAGTCGGGGGCCCTCTACTTCTTCTTGATGAGGATCCCGGCGATGGTGTTCTTCTGGATTTCCTTGGTGCCTTCGTAGAGCTCGGTGACCTTGGCGTCGCGGTAGTAGCGCTCCACCTCGTTCTCCAGGATGTAGCCGTAGCCGCCGTGGATCTGCACGGCCTCGTCGGTCACCTGCACCGCGGTCCGGCCGGCGCAGAGCTTGGCCATCGCGGTGAGCTTGGCGTCGGGCGTGCCCCGGTCGACATGCCAGGCCGCCTTGTAGGTGAGGAGCCGGGCCGCTTCGATCTGGGTGGCCATGTCGGCCAGCTTGTGCTGGGTCACCTGGAAGTCGGCCAGACGCTTCCCGAACTGTTTGCGCTGCTTCGCGTACTCCAGGGCCCGGTCGAAGGCGCCCTGGGCCATCCCCACGGCGCTGGCGGCCACCTCGATGCGGCTCACGTCGAAGTACTGCAGGACGTGGTAGAAGCCCCGGTTCTCCTGTCCCAGCAGGCTCTCCAGCGGGACCCGGACGCCGCTGAACGAGACCTCGGCGGTGGAGGTCATCCGGATCCCCATCTTCTCGCCCACCTCGGCGGTGTCGATTCCGGGCGTGCTCCGGGGAACCAGGAAGAGCGACTGCCCGCGGTAGGGGGGCTCCGCCGCCGGGTCGGTCTGGCAGAGCACGATGCAGACGTCGGCGATCCCACCGTTGCTGATGAAGGTCTTGGTGCCGTTGATGACCCAGGTGTCGCCGTCCTTGACCGCCGACGTATCCATGGCGGTGATGTCGCTTCCGTGGTTGGGCTCGGTGAAGCACCCCGCCGAGATCATCTTCCCCGCCGCGATGGCGGGGAGGATGGACTTCTTCTGCTCCTGCGTGCCGTGGTGCAGGACGAGGTCGGAGGCGAAGTCGGCGAGGGACAGGGCCACTCCCATCCCCGAGTCCCGGCGGCAGAACTCCTCGACGATCAGGGCGTTCTCGAGCACGCCCAGCCCCTGGCCGCCCAACTCCTCGGGGAAGTGGATCCCGAGGAAGCCCAGCTGGCACGCCTTCTTCCATACGGAGCGGGGGAAGGAGTGCTCCCGTTCGTGCTTGATGGCCAGATCCCTGTCGAACTCGCCCTCGGCGAACTCCCGGGCGGCCTGCTGGATCTCCTTCTGCTCCCTGGTCAGCTCGAAATCCATGGTCGGGTCTCCTCCGGACTGCTAGGCGCCGGCTTCCGCCTTCAGCGCGTCGATGATCTTGAACATGTCCTCGACCACGCCGTAGTCGGCGGCGGCGAAGATGGGGGCCTTCGGGTCCTTGTTCACCGCGATGAGGACTCCCGGACCCTTGATGCCCGCCATGTGCTGGAAGGCGCCACTGATGCCGAAGGCGAGGTACGCCTTCGGCTTCACGGTCCGCCCGGAGGTGCCCACCTGGCGTTCCTTGTCCAGCCACTTCTTGTCCACCACGGGGCGCGAGCACGCGAGGACGGCGCCCAGCCGGTCGGCCAGCTCCTGCGCCTGGGGGATGTTGTCCGCGTCCTTGATCCCCCGGCCCACGGCGACGATGAGGGGCGCCTGGGAGATGTCCACGGCGGCGGCCGCCGCCTCCCGGTAGCCCAGGTGCTCGGTGCGGAGCGGAGTGGGAAACGCGGGGCAGGGCCGCTGCTCGACGGCGCCGGGGCTCCCGGCCTCCACGGCGGCCGGATAGCTCCCGGAGCGCACCGTGGCCAGGTACCCGGCGGCGGAGGCGAGGGTGGCGCGGGAGAGGACCTTCCCGCTGTAGACGCTCCGCGTCACCGAGATCCCCGAGCCCTCCGTGTCCACCTCCATGCAGTCGGTGGCGCAGGGGAAGCCGCTCTCCACCGAGAGCCTGGGGAAGAGCTCCATCCCGAACGCGGTGTGGGGGGCGAGGGTGAGGAGGGGCGCCTCCGTTTCCAGGATGTCCCCGAGGACGGCGGCGTGGGTCTCGTAGCGGAAATCGGCCAGCGGCTCGGCGTCCACCGCGACGACCCGGGGCAGGTACCGGGCCAGGGTGTCGGCGAGGGCGGCGACCTGGTGGCCGATCACGACGGCGGCGGGTTCCAACCCCGACGCGTCCGCGAGCTTCCGGGCCAGGGTGACGAGCTCGAAGGTCGCGTCCTTCACGGTACCGCACCGGTGCTCGACGACGATGAGGACCTTGGGCATCAGGCCATCCCTCCCCTCTCCTTGACGATGTCGAGGATCTTCCGCGCGATCTCGGCAGGCGTGCCCCTGAGCATCTCCGCGGACTTCCCCGCCGGTGGCGCCGCCAGCCCCGTGTGCACGATGCGGTTGGCCTGCGCGCCGACGTCTTCCGGCGCGAGCCCCAGGGCGGCCGTGTCCAGGACGGGGATCTCCTTCGCGCGCACCTTGCGGATCCCCATGATGGAGACGTAGCGGGGCTCGTTGATCCCCGTCTGGATGGTGAGAACCGCGGGAAGCTCCAGCCGGAGCGTTTCCTCCAGGCCTCCCTCCAGCTCCCGGGTGACGCGGACGTGCTTCCCGTCCGGGACCACCGAGGTGACCAGGGTGGCGTGGGGCCGGTCCAGGTACCCGGCCAGGATGGGGCCCACTATGCCGAAGCCATGGTCCCCGGAGAGAGCGCCGGTGAGGATCAGGTCGTAGGCCCCTCTCGCGGCGACGGCGCTCAGGCCCCGCGCGACCACGTACGGGTCGGCGTCCCTGAACGGCGCGCCGTCCACGAGGACGGCCTCGTCCGCCCCCATGGCCAGGCACCGGCGCAGCACGTCCTCACTCTCGGAGGGGCCGATGGTCGCGACGGTCACGGTGCCGCCGTGGGCCTCCTTGAGCCGGATGGCCTCCTCCACGGCGTAGTTGTCCCACTCGTTGATGCCGAAGGCCAGGTCCTCCTCCTCGATGCCCGACCCGCCGGGCTGGAGGACCACCTCGGCGTCGGCGGTGTCCGGAACCCTCTTCACGCAAACCAGGATCTGCATCCGGCAATCCCCGTCTCAGGTGACGTCGCTGCCCGGGAGCGCCTCGGCCACGAGCTCCGTGAGGTCCTTCACGGCGATGCGGCCCTCCAATCCAGCGGTCTTCACGGCGTCGTCAAAGTTAGTGAAACAGAAGGGGCACGCGGTGACCAGGATGTCGGCGCCGGTTTCCACCGCCTCCCTCAGACGGATCTCGGACATCTTCTCCTCGCCTCCCCCCTCCACCCACATCCGCCCGCCTCCCCCACCGCAGCAGAAGCTGTTCTCCCGGGAGCGTCCCATCTCCACGAGCTCGATGCCCGGGATGGCCCTGAGCACGTTCCTGGGCGCGTCGTAGACGCCCCCCCTCCGCCCCAGGAAGCACGGGTCGTGGTAGGTGACCCTGCGCTTGCCCCGGCCCTCCAGGGTCAGGGCGCCCGAGGCGATGGCCGCCTCCAGGACCTGGGACACGTGCAGGGCCTTGCGCTCCTTCATGGCCTGGTCGAGGCGGGCGTAGTGGTCCGTGAACGTGTGCAGGCCGTGGGGGCATGGGGTGACGATCTCGCTGATCCCGTAGCGGTCGAAGGTGTCCATGCTTCCCGCGGCCATCTCGGTGAAGAGCCCGTCCTCGCCCACACCCCGGACCACCTCGGCGCAGCACGTCTCCTCCTTCCCCAGCACGGCGAACCCCAGGCCCGCCGCCCGGAACGCGGCCACCGACGACCGGCCGATCCCGTGGAGCCTAGGATCGTAGGCGATGGTGCACCCCACGTAGAAGCAGCGCTTCCCGTCCGCACCCTCGGAAAGCACGGGGAGATCGAGCCCGGCGGCCCACTCCAGGCGCTTGCTCCTCGCCCCCTCCCAGGGGTTCTTGAACTTGTAGACCGACTCCAGCATCCCCTGGATGTTGTCCGGCACGCCCTCGCCCGCCTCGATGCGTGCCGTCCGGACCTCCCGGATCAGGTCCATGGGACTGATGGCGGAGGGGCACGCCACCTGGCAATGGCCGCAGGTGGTGCAATTCCAGATCTGGTCCCCGGCGGCCTGGGCCTTGGACAGGGGCGCGTCGGGGTCGGGCTGGGGGAGGAAACCGAAGCCGGCCTTGGCGCGGGCGAAGTGCCCGGTCTCGTCCACGACGCCCCGGGGGGAGAGAATTTCGCCCGCGGCGTGGCTCGGGCAGACGGCGGTGCACCGGTCGCACTGGGTGCACGCATCCATCATCACCAGGTGCCGGAAGCTGAAGTCGCTCTTCAGCCCCTCCCGTTCCTCGAGGGTCAGGAACGAGGTGGAGCCCATCCCCTCCAGGGTGAGATTGACGCCGGCGGCGAAGACGTGGGCGAACTTGGAGAAGGGGAAGTACGCCACCAGGAAGAGGCTCGCCGTGGCGTGGATCCACCACCACGCCTGATGGGCGTTCAGCGCCTCGCTCACGGAGCGGTCGGAGACGGCGGCGATCCACATCCCCACCGGCGACGGCTCGGCCCAGGGCAGCGTCACCGCGTCCAGGCGGGCCCCCTCCACCAGGAAGCCGGTCAGAGCCAGGAAGAAGAGGAGCGCCAGGACCACGTGGTCCCGCTCCACCGTCTGCATGACCCCGCGTTTGAGGACGTATCGCCGGAGGTAGGCCAGGACCACGCCGGCCATGAGTGCGATCCCCGCCAGGTCCAGGACGCAGGCGTAGACCAGGTAGACATCTCCCCTCAGGAACGGGACGAGCCAGTGGTCCAGGGTGGAGAGGACGGTGCCGATGAAGAGAAGGACGAAGCCCCACATGAGGAGCATGTGGGTGAGGCCGCCCAGGGGGTCGCGCCGGAAGAACGACGTGTTCAGCAGGACGCGGCCGAGCACGGGCCCGAGGTCGAACCCGCCGTCCCGGGCTTCCCGCCACCCCGAACTCCAGAAGCGCCAGCGCAACACCGTCCCGTACACGAAGACCGCGGTGGCCAGGGCCGCCGTGGAGTAGAACAGGACGTGCTGGTCGATGTTGAAGAAGACTTCCCGGAAGGGCAGCATGGCGGTCCCCTTTTTGGCGTCGGCCGGCGCGGACGGTCCTAGGATGGTGCCCCGGCGCTCCGGGGGCCGCAAGGCGGAGGAAGCCCGGGGATTTGCCCCGGGCCCCGGGGGGCCCCTAGGATCCCCCCAGAGTCCCCTGACCTGGAGGCACCATGTCCGACCGCTCCTCTCTCCTCCGCCGCGACTTCCTGAAGAGCGGGCTGGCTCTCGGCGCCGGCGCCGCCGCGCTGGGCGGTTTCCCCGGGATTGCCGAGGCGGTGGGGAGGCGCCGGGAGGGCGCCGGCGCACCGCTGGTGATCACCAGCCACTCCAACGCCACCGGGGCCGAGGCCATGCGCCAGGCGTGGCAGATCCTGTCCGGCGGTGGGAGCGCTCTGGACGCGGTGGAGCGGGGGGCCAACGTCATCGAGGCGGACCCGGAGGACCACAGCGTGGGGCTGGGAGGCCTCCCGAACCTGGATGGAGTGGTCCAGCTCGACGCCTCCATCATGGACGGGCGGACCTACAGCGCCGGCGCGGTGGCGGGGCTGGAGAACATCCTCCACCCCTCGTCGGTGGCGCGGCTGGTCATGGAGCGCACGGATCACGTCCTGCTGGTAGGGGAGGGGGCGCTGGCCTTCGCCCGGTCCTTCGGCTTGGAGGAGGTGGAGCTCCTCACCCCGGAAACCCGCGAGATCTGGCTCCGGTGGCGGGAGCAGCTCTCCCCCACCGACAAGTACGGACCGCCGGAGCACCTCAGGGAGCGTCCAGGGACGAACCGCTCCGACGCCCGCATGCAGGCTCCCACGGAGTACGAGCACGGCACCACCAACGTCCTGGCCGTTGACGCCACCGGGGACGTGGCGGGGATCACCACCACGAGCGGGCTGTCGTGGAAGATCCCGGGACGCATCGGGGACTCGCCCATCATCGGGGCGGGACTCTACGTGGACAACGCGGTGGGCGCCGCCGGCGCCACCGGCCGTGGCGAGGACGTCATCAAGTCGTGCGCGTCCTACTACATCGTCCTGCGCATGAAGGAGGGGCGCTCTCCCCAGGAAGCGTGCGAGGACGCCATAGGCATGATCGTGGACCGGTACCGCGCCGTGGGCCTCGACTACGTGCCTGGGGAGAAGTTCGTAGCCATCAACAAAGCGGGTGAGGTGGGGTGCGCGCACATGGGTACCAGCAATCCTCCGAAGCTCACCCTCCACGCCGCCTCCGGCCTCACCGTCGTGGAAGGGACGGCCCACTACGGGCCGGGCCGCTGACACCGGCGGGCTCCCGATCCCGGACGCGATCCCATGGCCCCCGAAGAACCCAACGCCCTCCCCGGGTCCCGGCTCCAGCAGGAGATCCGCCAGACCCGCCCCTTCCGCTCCCGTACCCACGAGGCCTACCTCTCCCTCCTGCGCACGGCGGACATGGCGAAGAGCCGGTTCGCCGACGTGTTCGAGGGCGAGGGGGTGACGTCCCAGCAGTACAACGTGCTGCGCATCCTCAGGGGGGCCGGGGAGGCGGGTCTTCCCACCTTGGAGATCGGTGCGCGCATGATCGAGCGCACCCCCGGCGTGACGCGCATGGTGGACCGACTGGAGAGGAAGGGGTGGGTGAGGCGGGAGCGCCACGCCGAGGACCGCCGCCGGGTCTGGTGCCACATCACCCGACAGGGACTCGAGCTCCTTGCTCGCCTGGACGCGCCGGTGGACGCCGCCGCCGCCGCCGTGTTCGCGGGCATGGACGAGGCCGACGTGGAGGCGCTGGTGCACGCACTGGACCGGCTTCGCGAGCACCTGGCAGGGGCGTGGGAGCACCCGGGCTGATCCGCCCGGCGCGGAGGGGATCCTCCCACGCCGTTCAGCTTCGTGTGCAACCCTTCCGGCCTTCCCGGCGTCCAAGCTGAAACGGAAGCGCAGGCCATTCCGTACATCAGTTGGAAGACGAGATCGACGCCTCGGTGCCGGGGGGCACGGGACGGGGGGTGACGAAGGAGGCGGTTGGGCCGGCCCTCGGGCCGGGCGCGTAGACGTCCACGCGCGTGGATGATGTGGAGAGGTTGGAGGTGTCGGTCAGGGCCCGGCCGCTTCGGTGGCCGGGCCCTTCTTCGTGTGTGCCCAGCATGTCTGATGGCCTGGGGGTGGGAGTCCCCTGGGGCCGGGCGCGAAACCGCGACCTGCCCGCCGGCGTAGGGGGCAGGGCAAAGGGCATGGTGCGCCCTGAGAGGCTCCTTCATGGGGGTGTGGATGGGCGGGTTCGGGATGGACCTCCGGTACGCGGCGCGCATGCTCTTCAAGAACCCCTGGGTATCGGCGGTCGCCGTGGGCGCCCTGGGGCTCGGGATCGGCGTCACGGCGACCATGTTCAGCATCGTGTACGGCGCCATGATGCGGGGCCTCCCCTTCGAGGACGGCGACCGGATTGTCGCGCTGGCGCTGAACAACCCGTCGCGGGACATCGAGCGCCAGGCGCTCCCCGTCCACGACTACCTGGACTTCCGCGACCAGCAGACCTCCCTGGAGTCGCTGGCCGGGTGCTACGAGGGGACGGTCAACGTCCGCTGGGCCGACGCTCCCGAGCGCTTCGACGGCGGGTTCGTCACGTCCAACACGTTCTCGGTGGTGGGGGCCCGGGCGCTCCTGGGCCGCGTGTTCGAGCCGGGTGAGGACGTTCCGGGGGCGCCCATGCGCCTCATCCTCTCCTACCACGTCTGGCAGAACCACTTCGCCGGAGACCCGGGAGTGCTGGGCCGGGTGGTGAAGGTGAACGGGGAGACGGCGGACATCATTGGCGTGATGCCCGAGGGGTTCCTCTTCCCCAACCGCAACGACGTGTGGGTTCCACTGCGCATGGACGCATTGGCCACGCCCCGGGGGCAGGGGACGTTCCTGTCCGTCATGGGGAAGCTCAAGCCGGGCGTTTCGGTGGAGCAGGCCTCCACCGAATTCAACGGGATCGCCGCCCGGCTCGCGGCCGAGTACCCGGACACGAACGAGGGCGTGGGCGTCACGGTCCTGCCCTTCGTGGAGATGTTTTTGGGCGACGAGACCGCCGCGCTCCTGTATACCATGCTCGGGATCGTGTCGCTGGTCCTCCTCATTGCCTGCGCCAACGTGGCCAACCTCCTCCTCGCCCGTGCCGCGGTGCGCGCGAAGGAGGTCGGCATCCGCACGGCGATGGGGGCCAGTCGATGGCGTGTGGTGTCCCAGATGGTGACCGAGGCGCTGGCGCTTTCGCTCGTGGGCGGCGCCGTGGGCGCGGCACTGGCCTGGGTGGGGATCGAGATTTTCGACAAGGCGGTGGAGGGGACCGACCCACCCTTCTTCATGCTTTGGCAGCTCGACGCACCCATCCTCGTCTTCATCCTGGGTATTTCCGTCCTGTCCGCCATCGTGGCAGGCGGCATCCCGGCATGGAAGGCCTCGGGGATGGACGTGAGTGGGATCCTGAAGGACGAGTCGCGGGGCTCGTCGAGCCTGCGCATCGGCCGGTTGAGCAATGTGCTCGTGGTGGGCGAGATCGCCATGTCCATGGGGCTCCTGGTGGCCGCGGGGCTGATGACCAAGAGCATCACCGGGCTCAGGCACCTGGACATGGGCTTCGACGCAGACGCGGTGTTCACCGCCCGGGTGGGTCTCTTCGAGTCCGAGTACCCGGACACGGTGGCACGCAGGCGCTTCTACGAGGAGTTGCACAGACGTCTCCAGGACCTCCCCGGCGTCCGGGCGGCGAGTCTTGGCACGGTGCTCCCGGGGCTCGGGTCCGGCCAGGTCCAGTTCGCCGTGGAGGGCCAGGCATACGCGCAGGACCGTGACTACCCTCGCGGCCGCTACGGTCAGGTGGACGCCGGATTCTTCGACGCCGTAGGGCTCACGACGACCCAGGGCCGGGAGTTCCTCCACGGCGACGACGGCGCCGCCGATCCCGTGGCTATCGTCAACGAGAGCTTCGCCCGGAAGTACCTGGCTGGCGGCTCCCCCCTCGGCCGGCGGGTCCGCGTGGGCGACTCGTCGAGCTCCGAGCCCTGGCTCACGGTCGTGGGGGTGGTCCCCGACGCCTACATGCAGGGCGTGGGCAACACCGAGGACGACCCGGCCGGGTTCTACGTGCCGGTGCAGCAGAGCGACGCGCGCTTCATGAGCATACTGGCCCGCGGGCCCGGGGATCCCATGTCGCTGACCGCCGCGGTGCGCGGCGCCGTCGCCTCGGTGAGCCCCGACACGCCCAGCTACTTCGTGAACACGCTCCGGGGCCGCATCGCGGAGAACACCTGGGCCTTCAACGTCTTCGGCACGCTGTTCATGGTCTTCGGAGGCGTGGCGCTCTTCCTGGCATCGGTGGGCCTCTACGGCGTGATGGCCTTCACCGTGAGCCGGCGCACGCCGGAGGTGGGGATCCGCATGGCGTTGGGCGCGGAGGCGCGCCAGGTGCTGGGTCTGGTGCTTCGCCAGGGGATGCTGCAGGTCCTCGTCGGCCTCGTCCTGGGCCTGGGGCTCGCCCTGCTCCTGTCGCGCGCCCTCGGCGAGATGTTGTTCGAGGTCAGCGCCACGGATCCCGCCGTGTTCGCCTTGGTGTCGGCGGTGCTGATGGTCACCGGGCTGGCGGCGTCGCTCGTACCCGCGCGCCGCGCCACCCAGGTGGACCCGCTCACCGCGCTGCGGAGCGAGTAGCCGGGCTCACGCCGCGCTTCCGCGCGCGGGGCGGCGGGACGATCTTAGGAGCCCGTCGCCCCGTGTCACCCGGAGCCTCGTCCATGCCCTTCCACGACGTGCCGCGCTTCCCCCGCGGCTTCCGCTGCGCCTCCACGAACTGCGGCATCAAGCCGGAGGGGAAGGACCTCTCCCTCTTCGCCTCGGAAGTCCCCGCGGCGGCGGCGGCCGTGTTCACCCGCAACCACGTGGCGGGCGCACCCGTGATCGTCGGTCGGGAGCTCGTCCGCGGTGGTCGACTCCAGGCCATCGTGGTGAACAGCAAGGTGTCCAACGTAGGCACCGGCGACGAGGGTGTGGCCAACGCCCGGCGCATGGGGGCTGCCGCCGCCGCTGCGCTGGGGATCCCCGCCGAGCTGGCGCTCATGAGCTCGACGGGCGTGATCGGAGTGCCGCTCCCGGTGGAGAAGATCGAGGCCGCCCTTCCCGCGCTGGCCGGCCAGCTCCAGCCCGATCCCATGGTGGGGGCGGAGGGGATCATGACCACGGACACCTACCCCAAGGCCATCTCGTCATCCGTGGGGAGCGCCACGCTGACGGTGGTGGGGAAGGGCTCGGGGATGATCGAGCCCAACATGGCCACCATGCTGGTCTACGCCTTCACCGACGCGGCGCTGGACGCCGCCGCGCTGGACCGGGCGCTGCGCAAGACCGTGGACCGGACGTTCAACATGCTCTCCGTGGACACCGACACCAGCACCTCGGACACGTGCGTCGTCATGGCCAACGGCCTCGTCGGCCCGGTGGGCGAGGCCACCTTCCAGGACGCGCTCCTGGAATCGTTCACGCGCATGACCGAGATGCTGGCCCGGGACGGAGAGGGGGCCACGGTCATGCTCCGCGTGACCGTGACCGAGGCCGCCGACGCGGCGGAAGCGCGCACCATCGCCAAGTCGCTTGTGAATTCACCCCTCGTGAAGACCATGGTCTTCGGCGGCGACCCCAACGTGGGACGCATCCTCATGGCGGTGGGCAAGTGCTTCGGCTGCCGGGTGGACCCGGAGCGCATCGGGGCCACCATCTGCGGCGTGGACGTTCTGGCCGACGGCCGCCGCACGGCCTTCGACGAGGCGGGGCTGCGGAGCCTCCTGCGCACCGATCCCGTGGACCTGGAGGTCCGGATGGGGCTCGGCGACGCGCAGGCACGCGCCTGGGGGTGCGACCTCACCCACGGGTACGTGGACGAGAACGCGGCCTACTACTCGAGCTGACGCCGCCGCCCGCGCTCGTCCCCCGCCAGCTTCGGGCCCCGCAGCACCACCGGGGCTCTGGCCGCCGTGCTTGCTCTTTGGTTGAGCATCTCCACGAAGAGCGAGAAGCCCATGGCGAAGTAGATGTACCCCTTCGGGATCCCGTGGTGGAAGCTCTCGGCGACGAGCGCCATGCCGATGAGGAGGAGGAACGAGAGGGCGAGCATCTTCACCGTCGGGTGCTCGTTCACGAAGTGGCTCACCGCGCTCGCCGAGAGCATCATGAAGCCCACGGCGATGACGACGGCGATGATCATCACCGACAGGTGGTCCGCCACGCCCACGGCGGTGATCACCGAGTCCAGCGAGAACACGATGTCCAGGAGCCCGATCTGGACGATGACGCCGAGGAAGCTCGCCGAAGCGCCGGTGCGCCGGTGCTCCTCCTCCCCCTCCAGCTTGTGGTGGATCTCCCGGGTGGATTTGGTGAGCAGGAACAGCCCGCCCACCAGGAGGATGAGGTCACGCCCGGCGATCTCGTGCCCGAAGAGGGCGAACAGGGGCGCGGTGAGCTTCATGATCCAGACGATGGACACCAGGAGCGCGATGCGCGTGCCCATGGCCAGCAGCAGCCCCACCTGGTGGGCGCGGGCGCGCCGCGCAGGCTCCACCCTGTCGGCCAGGATGGAGATGAAGACGATGTTGTCGATCCCCAGGACGATCTCCAGGATCGTCAGCGTGGCCAGGCTGATCCACGCCTCCGGGCTGAAGAGCCACTCCATGGTGGTGCTCCGTGCAGGTGCGGGTGACGGTTGCCGCCCGCCGCTCGGCGGTGTGACGGTGCGGAGAAGCTACATCACCCCCAGGACGGGCCGAAACCGGCCCCGGGCCGACTCGTAGGATAGGGTGTCGCGTCAGGACAGGGAGGCAGGGATGACGACGCTGTTCCAGGATCTCCGTTATGGGCTCCGCATGCTGGCCAAGGCCCCGGTGGTGTCCGCTGTGGCGGCACTGTCACTGGCGCTCGGGATCGCGGCCAACGCCAGCATCTTCGCCGTCACGAACGCGTTCCTGTTCAAGCCGCTCCCCTTCCACGATCAGGATGCACTCGTGCTGCTCCGGGAAGGGCGGCAGGGAGAGCCCATCGAGAGCTTCGACGGTGTATCCATCGGTGACCTCCGCGACTTCGAGGCGGCGGCCCAGGGCCTCACGGGGGTCATGGCCTACACCGTCGAGCCGGCGAACCTCACCGGGATGGACGTCCCGGAGCAACTCCAGGTCGTCGTGGGTACCCCGAACCTCCTCGACGTGCTCGGCGTGCAGCCTTCCCTGGGGCGCGGATTCCGGGCCGAGGAGGGTGCCGAGGGCGTGGGGAGCGTGGTCGTGCTCCAGCACGACTTCTGGCAGCGACGCTTCTTCGGTGACCCGCAGGCACTGGGACGGACGCTGACGCTGGACGGCACGACCTACACCATTGTAGGGGTCATGCCCGAGTCCTTCGACATGCTCCCGGCGAACGTGCAGGCGTTCCGGCCCACCGATTTCGCCGCGCAGCGGGAGGACCGTGCGAACCGGGACTATCTCGCGTTCGCCCGTCTCGCTCCAGGAGGGAGCGCGGAGCAGGTCCAGCGGGCCGTCAGCCCAGTCGCCGAGCGACTCGCCGCCGAGTACCCGGAGAGCAACCGGAGCCTCGAGGTCCGCGTCATGAAAGCCCGGGACTTCTTCCCCGGCCCGACGGACACCAAGCTCACCATGATCCTCGCGGTCGTCGCTCTGTTCGGGCTGCTCATCGCGTGCGCCAACGTGGCCAACCTGCTCCTGTCGCGCGCCGAGGAGCGGCAGAAGGAGGTGGCGGTGCGGACCGCGCTGGGTGCCGGCCGGCAGAGGGTCCTCCGGCAGATGCTCACCGAGAGCGTGTCCCTGGGGGTGATGGCGGGCGTGTTGGGGATCGGGCTGGCCATCGTGGTGGTGCGGCGGCTGCGCGCGGCCATGCCCGCGGAGTTGCCCAGGTCCATGATGCCCGCCCTGGATCCTGCGGTGGTGGCGGTGACCATGATGTTGGCCGTGCTGGCCGGCGTCGTCTTCGGCCTCGCCCCGGCACTCCATGCGGGCCGGGGGGATCTGCGGGAGGCGCTGGGCGAGGGGAGCCGCGGCGGGACGGCGAGCCGCAGCCGCCGGCGCATGCGCAGTGCCTTCGTCGTGGGCGAGTTCGCGGTGGCTCTGGCGCTGCTGACCGGCGCGGGCCTGCTGTACGACGCCTTCAACAGGCTCATCGAATCCAACCCGGGCTTCCGTCAGGACGGGCTCCTGACGTTCACGCTCACGGCGCCCGAGAGCCGCTACCCCGACTCCTCCGACCTCGTGGTGTACACGGACGAGCTTCTGGACCGTCTGGCCGGCGTGCCGGGGGTGCAGAGCGTCGCGGTGATGTCGAACCTCCCACGCGGGCGAACGGGGACCCTCTGGGGCGCGCGGTGACGTTCCGGGACCGCACGTGGACCGTGGTCGGCGTCGTCGCGAACGTCCTGCAGGACCGGATCCCGCAGGTCGGGAACCGGGGAGAGGCCTTCTACGTTCCCGTTGCCCAGTCCCCCCTCACCAACCCCCCGTTCGCGCTCCGCGCGGCCGGCGACCCGGAGGCCCTGGCGGCGGAGGTGCGCCAGGCGGTCTGGGCGGTGAATCCCGACCAGCCCGTGGCCCAGCTCAGAACCCTCGACGCGCACGTCGCCGAGTCTCTGGCCGGGCCGCGCGCCATCTCCCTGTTCCTGACCGGGATGGGTATCATCGCGTTGGCACTGGCGGCCATGGGGATCTACGGGGTGATGGCCCACGCCGTGGCGCAGCAGCAACGGGAGATCGGGATCCGCATGGCGCTGGGGGCGGGGCGGGGCACGGTGGTGGGCATGGTGACGCGGGATGGGATGTCCCTGGCCGGGGTGGGAATGCTCCTCGGCGTGCCCCTCGCCTATCTCATGCACCGCGTCGTGGCCAGCGCCTTGGACCTCTTCGTGACGAGCCTCGGAGTGGGCTACACCGCGGGCGTCGCTGCGGCGCTGGGCGGGATGGCGTTCTTGGCCACCTGGCTTCCCGCCCGGCGCGCCAGCGGCGTGCAGCCGGTGGCGGCGCTGCGCGACTGAGGCGAGGAGCGGCGCCGGCTCAGGCGGGCCAGAACAGCAGGATCGCCACGCCCCCTGCGACGGCTGCGCCGAAGACCGCGAAGATGCGCTTCCGGAGCCGGGCATGGCCCAACGTCGCCACCACGCCGGCCTTGAACACCAGGTTGCTCATGGAGCCCACCAGGATGAGGCGCCAGCCGGTGTCGGCGGACAGCGCGCCGCTCTTCACGAGCTGTGCGGTGGAGAGGGTGATGGCGTCCATGTCCGTGAGCCCCGAGAGCGCCGCCACGGCGTAGAGCCCTTTGGAGCCCAGATACTCGCGGGCGAAGGAGACGGCGAAGAGGACGGCGGCGTAGAGCAGGCCGAACACCACGGCGGACCTGAGGTCCGACGGCGGCTCGGCGTCGCGTAGCTCAGCCTCGTGATCGCCCGGCGCCCGCACCAGGAGCAGGAGGGCGAGGGCGAGCATGATGGTACCCAGCGCCGCCAGGGGCGGCGCGGTGCGGGCGAAGATGCCGGGGGCCACCACGAGGATCTCCACGAGCACGCGGGCGAACACGACCATGGAGGCCAGCGTCACCCCACCGCGGCTGCGGCGCTGCGCTCCGGTTCCTGGGCGCTGCGGCGCGCGTAGCTCACCGAAGTCGCCGTGCTGGAGATAAGCCCGCCCAGCACGCCGGCCACCACGGCGCCCGTCCTGGTGCCGAAGAGCTGTAAGCGTCCGGTCATCCCAGGTTACCGCGGCTGAGGCGGGGCCTGAGACTCCT
>CAZJFX010000027.1:0-24656 GCA_964545395.1 uncultured Gemmatimonadaceae bacterium
TACCCCTTGTTCTACGCCGTTTCTCGCCTTCTCGCGTCGGGAACTTCGGCCTAGGGGTCCTGGCTCACGCCCCGGGCGTGCTCGAGCAGGTAATCCGCCGCCAGTCCCGCCAGCGCCCGCACGCCTATCGGGAGCGCCCGCTCGTCGGCGATGAAGAGAGGCGAGTGGTTCGCGACGGGCTGGGTCCCCTCCGGGGTGATGCCCAGGAAGAAGAAGAGCCCGGGGACCTCCTTCTGGTAGTGGGAGAAGTCCTCGGCCCCGGTGATGGGCGGGCCCTCGTAGACGGCGGCGGCTCCCGCCGCCCGCTGGAGCGTGGGGACTGCCCACCGTGTGAGGTCCGGGTCGTTGTACGTCACCGGGTTCCCCTTGTCGATCCTCACCACCGCCTGCGCGCCCGCGGCCGCCGCGATCTGCTCGGCGGTGCGCTTGATGCGCGCGTGCACGTCGTCCTGGACCGCCTCGTCGAAGGTGCGCACCGTGCCCACCATCACCACCGAGTCGGGGATGATGTTGCTCCGCACGCCGCCATGGATCATGGCCACGGTCACCACCGCCGGCGCCCGGGTGATGTCGATCTGGCGCGAGACGATGCTCTGCAGGCCGAGCACCACCTGCGACGCCACCACCACCGGGTCCACGCCCCCCCCAGGGGATGGCGCCGTGGGTCTGGGCGCCGATGATCTTGATGTAGAGGCCGTCGGAGGCGGCCATGGCGCCCTGGGGCCGGTAGGCCACCGTACCCACGGGATTCGGCCACACATGCAGGCCGAAAATGGCGTCGGGCCTGGGATCGGCGAACACGCCCTCCCGGATCATGAGGCCGGCGCCTCCTTCCTCGCCCTCGGGGGCCCCTTCCTCCGCGGGCTGGAAGACGAACAGGACGTTGCCCGGGAGCTTGTCCCGCACCGAGGCGAGCACCTCCGCGGCGCCCATGAGGATGGCCATGTGGTTGTCGTGGCCGCAGGCGTGCATGACGCCCACCTCCTGCCCGTTGTACTCGGTGCGGACCTTGGACGCGAAGGGGAGGTCCACCATCTCCGTCACCGGGAGGGCGTCCATGTCCGAGCGCAACGCCACCGTGGGGCCGGGGCGCCCGCCCCGGAGCAGCCCCACGACGCCGGTATGGGCGATCCCCGTGCGCACCTCCATCCCCAGGCTCTTCAGGTGCTCCGCTATCTTGGCGGAAGTGCGGAACTCCCGGTTGCTCAGCTCGGGGTTCTGATGCAGGTCACGGCGCCACTCCACGACCTTGGGGTTCACCTGGGCGGTGAGGCGCTCGATCTCCCCGGCCAGATCGCCGGGTCGGTCCTGCGCGGTGAGGGGCGACGCGAGCGCCACCATGGCGAGGGAGAAGGCGAGCGCAGCCTGTGCGTGTCGGCGGATCATAGGGGCTCCGTAGGGAGTGGTTCGGAAGGGGCGAGCTCGGGTCGGTCGCGGCGAGCCAGGAGGAAGGCTCCCAGATAGGCCGCGATGGCCAGCCCGGTGAGCGCGCGGAAGCCGACGGCCATGGAGAGGAATTCCGCGAGGCCTCCCAGCACCGCCCCCAGGAGGTTCCACCCGAACGCCAGGTCGGCAGCGGGACGGGCCTTGAAGCGAGCCGCGAAGCAGAGGGATGCGAAGAAGACCGGCGTGCCCACGAAGAGGACCGAGAGCCCCAGGCGCACGACCGGCGACGTGCTGAGTAGGACGTGGAGGGGCAGCGCGTACACCGCGACGAGAGCCGCGACCAGCCCCGCGCCGGCGACCTGCCACCGGATGGCCCGACGCTCGGTCACGACGGTGCCCACCAGGATCATCGCGAGGATCGACCCGAATACCACGGCCGAGGTGATCCACGTCGTCCCCCAGAGCAGGTTCATGGCGGTGACGAACTTCGTCTCGATCAGGAGGAACGCGAATCCGTAGAGGAACATCTCGACGTCCACGCCCTTCCCCTCCCGGAGCGATTGCCGCATCTCCGGGGACACGAGCAGGATGGCCAGGGTCCCCAGGGAGGCCAGGATGGCCATCATCGAGAGGTAGAAGGCGTTGACCCCGCGCTTCGGAAGGTAGAGGTACGGCCAGTCGTCGCTGGGCGAGACGGCTTCGATGACATCGGCCGGGACGTTCCACGACGCTTCGCCCACGGTCTCCGGCGCGTTCGCGAACGCGGGGCCGGCCATGAACACGGTGTTGAAGAGGAAGAAGTCACCGTAGTGGATGGCAGGCGGTGCGTCGAAGGTGTGGCCCAGCATCGCCACCAGGTGCTGGCCGATGTAGTTCTCCCCGACCATGAAGTAGAGCACCAGGCCCCCGTCGGGCGTCAGCCGCTCCTTCGCCGCCTGCAGCGCCTCGCGCGTGTACATGAAATTGTCCAGGCGGACGTTGGAGAGCGCGGAGAGCTTGGTCATCGAGTCCAGGGTTCCGAAGACGATGACGTCGAAGCTCTCCTCCGACTCGTTCAGGAACGAGCGCGCGTCGGTGTTGTGGACGGTGACCCTCGGGTCGGAGTAGGGGTCGTTCGGGTGGAGCGCCCGCCCCATCTCGATGATCACCGGGTCGATCTCCACCGCGTGGACCTCCCGGGCACCCTGCTGGAGGAGGACGGCCACGTCGTTGCCGCTTCCGGCGCCCACGACCAGCGCCTTGCGGATGGGCCTCCCGAGCTGCTCGTACGGGTATCGGTAGCCCAGGAGCGCGGTCAGCCTCGGTCGGGAACCCCGCTCCGACTGCATGTCCAGGGCGACCTGGTGGAGCGAGCCGTTCGTTCGGATGAGGATCTCCCCCGGCTGCACCGGGATCGCCTCCAGCGCGTAGTAGGGGCTGAAGCGCTGGTTCCCCGTCCCCATCTGAACGAGCGTCACCGCCGCCAGCGCCGACACCAGGTAGACCGTCCACAGCCGCCACGATCTTCCGAGCAGGACCAGGCCCACCGCGAGGAACGGGGCGAACCAGAGGACGGGCTTCACGCCGGTCCACGAGATCGCCGCGAACGCGATCGTGCCGAGTAGCGAGCCCCCGAGGTCGAAGGCGTATCCCCACAGGGTGCTGGACCGGGTCCTGAAGAGCTCGAGGCGGGTGCCGAGGAACTGGCCGAGCGGGACGAAGGTCGCCGCGGTGAGGATGAAGAACAGGACGATCGGCAGTTGGATGCCCTCCACCACCGGAGCGTCGGGTCCGAGGTCGTGGTAGAGGAGCCAGAAGTGCTCCGAGACCTGGTTGGCCGTGAACGCCACGCCGCTCAGCGCGCGGGCTACCCCGACCAGGACGAGCAGCAGCACGGGCCATGCCCATAGCAGGGACCGGTGGCGGGCGCGCAGGGCTCCGATCCCGAGGCCCAGGAACGCTCCGATGAGGATCAGGTTCGGAAAATAGGCGATGACGCGGATCTGGATGGGAATCCAGCGGATGAGCACGAGCTCCTGGAAGAGCACGACGAACGACACGGCGAGGATCTCGAGCCCCGCGCGGCGCACGGCGGTGTTTCCGGTGCTGGTCATGGGCCGGCCTGTGGTCCGGGTGAGAAGTCGCCGGACAGTACCGCCCGGCGCGAGCGGAAACAAGAAACGCTAGCGCGCCGCGCTTGGACCCCGAAGGAGCCCCGGTTAGCTTGCCATCGTTGGGACCCCTGCCCACGGCGGTCGCTCTGCCCATGAAGCCAGCCTCGTCCAGTCCCTCCGCACCCCGCCCCCACGACGACATGGTCTACCCAGCGGCCATTCCCATCGCCCTCGTGCACGTGGCCGCGCTGGGCGCCCTGTGGACGGGCTTCCCGGCCCGGGCCGTCGCGATGGCCGTGGCCCTCTACCTGCTCCGCATGTGGGGGGTGACGGCGGGGTGCCACCGCTGCTTCTCCCACCGCTCCTGCAGGACGAGCCGGGTGGGGCAGTTCGTGCTCGCGTTCCTGGCGCAGAGCTCGGCCCAGCGGGGGGCGCTCTGGTGGGCGGCCATCCACCGGCATCACCACCTCCACTCCGACACGCCCGAGGACGTGCACTCCCCCCGCCACCACTGGTGCCCGGCGGAGGCGGGGGCGTAGGGTAAGGGATGGCTTCCTCCTGGGGCCCGCTGGAGGACGCCCTGCGGGCCTTCCGCAGGGGTGACGAGAGCGCCGTTGTGCTCATGCGCACCGACGTGGACGGCACGGATGCCGTCCCCGTCTCCCTCTTCTTCCGCGCTCCCGAGGACATGGGCGCGGTGGAGGCTGCCGCCCTGCGCCTGGCGCGGGGACGGGTGCTGGACGTGGGCTCGGGGCCCGGAGCCCACGCCGCGCCCCTGGTCCGGCGCGGGCTGTCCGTCACCGCCGTGGAGATCCTTCCCGAGGCGCGGGCCGCGCTCCGCGCGGCAGGGGTCACCGACGTCCGTTCCGACGCCGTGGCCCTCGCGCCGGAAGAGCGCTTCGACACCGTGCTGGTCCTGATGAACGGCCTGGGCCTGTGCAAGTCCCTGGACGGGATGGGGCCCTTCCTCGCCCGCCTGGCAGGCGTGCTGGCGGAGGGAGGCCAGATCCTGGCCGACTCCACCGATCCCACGGGCTGGGACGACCCCCGAGACGGCCGCTACCCCGGGGAGGTGCACATGCAGCTCGGGTACGGCGGGGTGTGGGGGGCGCCGTTCCCCTTCCTGTTCGTGGATGCGGATACGCTGCGGACTATCGCCGCGACCCAACGCCTCGACGTCGCCGTGGTCGCCGAGGAGGCGGACGGCCGCTACCTGGCGCGCATCACCCGCCGCGGGCTCGCACCAACGCCCTGACCCGCTCTGGCTCCACCCCCGAGCCCGCCCGGCCGTCGCGGGCGAGGGAGCTCCCCACGATGGCGCCGTCGGCCATCTGGAGCACTCCGGCCACCGTGGCAGGCGTGACACCGCTCCCCACGAGCACGGTTGCGTCCGGCGCTCCCGCGCGCGCCTGCGCCACGCGGCCCAGGTCCGTCTCCTTGCCGGTGCCCGCGCCCGTCACCACCAGCGCGTCGGCCAAACCCCGGGACCATGTATCCGCCGCTGCGGCCTCCACGGTCAGCCCCGGCGGTGGGGTGGCGTGCTTCACCATGACGTCGGCGAGGATGGCCACCTGCGCGCTCAACACCGCCCGGGCGCGCAGCGTCCGGGCGGCCCGCCCCTCCAGGATTCCCTGGTCCGTCCACATGGTTCCCACGTGCACGTTCACCCGGATGAAAGCGGCGCCCGACGCCACCGCCACGGCCAGCGCCGCGCGTGCGTCGTTGCGCAGCACGTTGACGCCCACAGGTACGGGAGAGCGTGCCGCCACCTCGGCTACCACCTCGGCGGCGGCCCGGGTCATGGCGGCCACGGTCTCGGCGGGCACCCGCGCCCCGAAGAAGGGCGCGTCGAGGAAGTTCTCCACCAGGATCCCGTCCAGGCCCTCCCCGGCCAGAGCTCCGGCGTCGGAGCGCGCGCGCTCCAGGACTTCGTCCATGGATCCTCCCCACCTCGGCGACCCGGGGAGGGGAAGGAGGTGGACCATCCCGATGAGGGGCTTCCGGTCCGGCCAGAGGTGAGCGATCCCCTGGGGAACGGGCCCTCCGGCCGGCGCGTGCCGCGGGCTTTCGTCGCTCATCATCACTCCGGTTCGTCCAGGCGCTCGCCGCGCGTCTTCGTTCCGCCCAGGAGGCGGCCGGGCTTCACCGCGCCCTGCCCGAAGCGTTGGCGGAGCTCGTCCACGGCTTGGGACACGGCCCGGTCCCGCGGTCGCTCGGTGACGGCGGCGTCTTCCTCGAAGAGGCCAAGCTGGCGGGGCTCGCCTATCTCCAACAGCCCCGACAGGCCTACGCCCAGGAGGCGGGCGGGGGCCCGACGCTGGCCCCTGAGCTCCCGGAGCAGCGCCCGGGCGACGTCGTAGACGGCGGCGTCCGACTCCACGGGCTCGGGCAAGCTGCGTCCGTGCTGGCGCGTGGTGAAGTCGGCGTCCCGGAGCTTCACCGTCACGGTGCGCGCGCGCAGCTCCTGCTCCCGCAGCGTGGCCGCTACCGAGCCGGAGATGTCGAGGAGACGGGCCTCCAGCTCATCGTCGTCGTCCAGGTCCCGGAAGAAGGTCCGCTCCGACGAGATGCTCTTCCTCGCCTCGCACGGATCCACCTCGCTGTCGTCCATTCCCCGGATGCGCCGGTGGAGCCAGGCCCCTCGCTGCTCGCCGAGCCACGCCTGGAGCCACTCCATCTGCACGTCCATGGCGTCGGCCACCCGCACCAGTCCCCGCTTGGCCAGGGCCTCCACCAGCGCGGGCCCGACGCCGGGGAGGGCGGCCAGCTCAAGGCCCCGGAGGAAGGTCTCCTCCCCGCCGGGCGGGACCACGTGCACCCCCGCCGGCTTGGCCAGGGTCGTGGCCAGCTTGGCGATGACGCGCCGCGTCCCCCCTCCCACCGAGACGTGGATCCGCGTCCTGGCGAGTACCTCCTGGCGGATACGCTGTGCCGTCGTCTGCAGCGCTTCGCCGCGGAAGAGCCGCTCCGTCCCGCTCAGGTCGAGGTAGAACTCGTCGATGGACGCGGCCTGGACCACCGGGGACAGCTCGTGCAACACCGCGCGCACCTCCCGGCTCTTCTCCACGCAGGCACTCCGGGGCACCGGGACGACCAGCGCGTCGGGGCACAGGCGGAGCGCCTGGGCGGTGGGCATGGCCGAGTGCACGCCGAACGAGCGGGCCTCGTACGACGCGGAGGTCACGACGCCGCGCCCGGAGGGGGACCCTCCCACGATGAGCAGCCTGGCCTGTCCGGCGCCCTCCGGGTCCAGAAGCCTGGCTACCTGGACGTAGAAGGCGTCGCAGTCCACGAGGAGGATGCGGCGGGGCGCCCGGGGCGGGCGTGCCGATGGCGTGTCCGGGGTCTGCAACTTCCCGCTCCTGCGGGGTATCATGAGTGCGCTGGTTGCCAGCACCCCAAGGTAAGGGAGCGGCGGCCGGCCCAGGAACCGACCCTTCCGCACGCACCCTCCAAGGAGTCCGGCATGGCCTACCCCTTCCAGCTTCCCGCGCTGGGATTCGCCCACGACGCCCTCGAGCCGCACATCGACGCCCGCACGATGGAGATCCATCACGGGAAGCACCACGCGGGCTACACCGCCAACCTGAACAAGGCCCTGGAGGGCCATCCCGCTCTCCACGGGCACACCGACGAGCAGCTGCTCCGTGGCATCGACGCGCTCCCGGCGGAGATCCGCACCGCGGTCCGCAACAACGGCGGCGGCTTCCACAACCACGCCCTCTTCTGGGACATCCTCGCTCCGGGTGGAGCGAAGCTCCCCTCCGGAGCGCTCGGCGCGGCCATGGACAAGACCTTCGGGTCCTTCGACGAGTTCAGGGCCAAGTTCCAGGGCGCTGCGGCGGGGCAGTTCGGCTCGGGTTGGGGATGGCTGTCCGTGGACGGTGCCGGGACCCTGGCCTGCTACGCGCTTCCGAATCAGGACAGCCCGCTCATGCAGGGGCACACTCCCATCCTGGGCGTGGACGTATGGGAGCATGCGTACTACCTCCAGTACCAGAACCGGCGGCCCGACTACCTGGCCGCGATCTGGAACGTGGTGAACTGGGACCGGGTGGCGGCGCGTTACGAGGCGGCCCTTCGCGGTTGAGTTCCCGGGGCGGTCGCGTCGGCCGTAGCGACGTGTCCGGGCCGGGCGGCGGTGGGACCGCCGCCCGGCCCCCTTCCTGTCCGGTCGTGGGATGAAGCGGACATGGTAGCCGGCGACCTAATCTATCGGATTGGGAGCGTGGTTGGCATGGAGGTTACACGCTGAAATGCTTGCAGCAGTGTCACTTGTGAGAGTGTGGTTGCGCTTGTGGAATCAAATGTTTATTAATTCTTGTGCCTGGCCGGACGCCAGCCGGCCACGGAGTTCCACCTCCAGCCACGCCCACCGGATGACCACCCCCCCGACGACGCGGAACGGTTCTCCCACCGGCTTCGGCCGGATCGCCGGCGCGCTGCTCCTCCTGGCCCTGGCCGGCCTCGCCCATCCCGAGCTCGCCGTGGCGCAGAGCCTGAAGGGCTCCCGGGCTTCCGTGGACCGTCAGGTCCGCGCCGCGCAGGAGCACGACTTCAGCTTCCTCACCACCGGCAAGCGCGTGCTGGCGTTCGTGGACCTGGGGCTCCTGGTGCGGGTGCGTCCCGGCACCCACGTCGAGCTCCACGGCGTCTCTTATCCGTACGCCCGGCCCGAGGTGGCGCTCTTCGTCGAGCGGCTGGCGTCCCAGTACCATTCGGCGTGCGGGGAGCGCCTCGTGGTCACGAGCCTGACCCGCCCCACGTCCCGCCAGCCGAGGAATGCGTCGGAGCGCTCGGTCCATCCCACCGGGATGGCCCTGGACATCCGCTACACCCGCTCCGCCTCGTGCCGGAAGTGGCTCGAGAGCGTGCTCCTCAGTCTGGAGAAGAGCGGCGTCATCGAGGCCACCCGGGAGCGCTTCCCTCCCCACTACCACGTCGCCGTCTTCCCCCGGCAATACGTGGCCTACGTGGACGCCCTGGAGCGGAGAAGCGCGACGCGCGTAGCATCCGCGGCCCGTGCTTCCGCCGAGTCACCCGCACCTCCGGTGACCCCCTACAAGGTGCGCCGTGGCGACTCGCTCTGGACCATCGCCCGGGCTCACGGCACCACCGTGGACGAGTTGCGCAGCCGCAACAATCTCCGGAACTCGCGGATCTTCGCAGGCCAGGTGCTCGACGTGCCCCGCGGTCGCTGACGGCTCGGCAGGGAGGGGGAGTGGACGAGTCCGTCCTGGCCACTCTGGAGTGTGCCGTGTCCGCGGCGGCGCGCGTCATCCCCCGCCCCCGCTGACGCCGGCAGCTCCGCCCCAGAGCATCTCCATCCCCTCGGCGTAGGGTACGACGCGCCAGGGCGCTCCCGGGCCACCGTCCACCAGGACCCAGGGCGTGGCGCCGGGAAAGCCCAGGAGGATCTTCGCGTTGGCTGCGGGCCCCAGATCTCGCGCCACGACAACCGGCGCTCCGGGCACCGGCGGGCGCCTCCAGAGGAGAGGCTCCAACTCCACCGTGCCCAGGCGGTCCGAACGGGCCTCGCGGAGACAGGCGTCCCCGAGTGGCATGCCCGGGCGGAGGAGCGCTGCGTTTCCCTGCGAGAGGAGCTCCGGGCGCAGGTGCGGCGCGGGGCCGGGGGCGGGGCGGAGGTCGAGGGGCGGCGCTTCTCCCGCGGCGCCCGCCTCGCGCCAGCGGGCGTAGGCGTCGGCGGTGCAGAGATCGTTGCGGCGAAGCGCTGTCTCCACCGAGTCCCGGCGCATTCCCGCCGCCGCCAGGCGTGCCGACACCCGCGACGCCCAGCTCCCGTGGGCGAACACGACCGCCGGCGACCCGGCGGCCTGGACAGCCGGGGCCGGGGGCGCCCCGCTCCGGTACTCCAGCGCCCGCGCCGGCGCCAGGACCGCGGCGCCCGCCAGGGAGAGGAGGGCCGCCCACGCGGCACCGCGTCGCAGGAGGGGAGGGAGCCGGGACGAGGGCTCCCCCAGGGCCGCGGCGGACACGACCCAGAGCGCGGCCCACGCCGGGATCGTCTCGTACAGCATGCGCGGACCCAGGTGGATCCCGTGGTGCCAGTACGCGGCGTTCGCCCCTACCCCGGCCAGCGCCCACGCCAGGAGGGGACCCCAGCCGGCGGGGAGGCGCACAGCCGCCACCAGGGCAAGGCCCACCAGGGCCAGGGCGGGGAGGGGGGACTCGAGGAGGGTGACTCCAAGGTGGGTCAGGTCCGAGCCCGTGTAGGCCAGGGCTTCCCTCACGCCGTAGGCGTTCCCCCACGGGTCGCGGTGGAAGCCCAGGCCGTGGGCCGGTCCGAAGGCGGCCTCGTATCCCAGCCTGAGGGGGCTCCCGAAGAGGAGGTGGTTCCACCCCAGGAGGAGGAGGGCGAAGGGAGCTCCTCCCGCCGCCAGCGCGGCCCCGCGCCGGGCGGTCCATGCGATGCCCCGGCGGAGGGCCGGGGGCCCCCACACCGAAGCGAGGAGAACCGTGGAGAGGACCATCCCGGTCCAGGGGCGGGTGCAGACGAAGGCCCCCGTCGCGGCGCCTGCCGCGGCACCCCATCCGGCACCCTCGTCCCGGGCCTTCAGCGCCGCCCAGAGGACCAGAGCCGCGAAGGCCGCCGCCGTGGCGTGACTCAGGTGCGTGCCGGCGAGGAGGACGCCGAAGGGCGCCACCGCCGCCAGGGCCCCGGCGGCTCGGGCCAGCACCGGGCGCTCGGGCAGGAGGCGGACGAAGGCAAGGGACGCCAGCCCCGCCCCCGTCCCTGCCGCCATGGGCCCCACGAGCCAGGATCCGCCCAGCGCCATCCCGCCGGCGAGGAGGAGGGTGTGCAGGGGCGGGTAGACGGAGGCCCACCCCCGCGGCGTGAGCAGCGAATTCTGGACCATCCAGGCTGCGGCGTCCCCGGGGAGGGGAAGGGCGCAGTTCCCCGAGAGGAGCACGCGCGCGTGGAGGAGTTGGACCATCTCGTCCACCGAGGTGGGCTCTCCGAGGAAGACGCCCCGGGCCACTCCCGCCGAGAGCACGAAGGCCGTCCCCGCCGCGCCGGCTGCAAAAAGCCCGGCAGGAACGAGGGCGAGACGCCGGGCCGCCCGCGCGCCCCAGGAGGCGGGATCGGAGCGCACGAGCACCGCCGCCGCCACGGCGAGGCCCGCCACCACCACCGTGCCCCATGCCCCGAGGGTCCACGCGGCTTCCGCCGAGGCACGGGTCGCCGAACCTGCCAACCCGGTGCGGGCCGGGTCGAGGAGGCGGTGCAGCGGCGCATAGGCTGCCACGAGGAGCGCGGCGCCCGCCAGTCCGCGCATGGCGTCCACGGGGGTGGGGAGGGAGCGCTGGGAGGGCGAGGGTGCGGACATGCGGTGAAAGTGGGGCCCCCGGGGTCCCGGTGTCACGGCTCGCCGCGCGCCGGACAGGCTCCGCCCGCCCTCCGCGATCTGGCAATCTGCAAGCACCCGGTTATTGCAGTTTGCAATATCCCTGTGGTAGCTTGGTTCCCGGCGCATGATGTGAGGCGTGGGCGACCGCCCTCCCGCCTCCAGGACTCCTCGACACAGGCTCAGCGTGGGAACCACACCCGAGAAGCAGGGGCCCTCCGGCTCCGGCCAGCTCTTCAGCCGGAGCGACCTGCTGCGGTGGCTCTACCTGGCCCGGCTCACCCTCGTTACGGGGATCCTCGTGGGCGCGCTCCTCGCCTGGTTCGCAGCCCGACCCCAGGACACGCTCGTCGTCCTGGTCATGTTCCTCTCGGCCTACGCCATCACCGCCGGCTCCTTCTGGTTCACGCACATCCTGGCCCGGGAGCCCCGGGAGGACTTCCTCTACGCCCAGGTCGTCCTCGACGTCCTTCTCGTCACCGGGGTGGTCCACGTCACCGGGGGCCCGGAGTCGGGCTTCGCCCCCCTCTACATCCTGGTGGTGAGCGCCGGCGCTCTCCTCCTCCCCCTCCCCGGGGGGGTGCTCATCGGCGTGCTGGCCAGCATGGTCTACTTCGCCGACCTGGTCTGGGGATATCAGGGCGGGTTCAACCTGGGCGTGGGGCTCCAGATCGCCCTCTTCACCCTCGTGGCCATCCTCACCGGGCTGGTGGGGGACCGGCTCCGCAGGGCGGGCCAGGCGCTGGGGGCCGTGGAGTCGGAGCTGCGGCAGCTTCGGCTGGACACGGGGGACATCCTGGCCACCGTGGCTACCGGTGTCCTGACCGTGGACTCCCGTGGGCGCATGGCCTACGTCAATCCCGCGGCCGAATCGCTCCTGGGCCTGGCCGCCTCCGAGTGGATGGGGCGGGAAGTGCTGAGTGAGGTCGAGCGGAGGGCGCCGGGGATGGGGCGCGTCCTCCAGAAGGCGCTCCGGGAGCGGGAGCCGGTGGAACGTTACCGGGCCACGCGCACGGGGGAGGGTCGCGCCGTGCGCCTTGGCGTCTCCACGACCGTGCTGGACCGCGGTCCCAAGAGCCCCCCCTCGGCCACGGCCGTCTTCCAGGACATCACCGACCTCGATCTCCTGGAGGCGCTCAACCGGCGCACCGACCGTCTGGAGGCGGTGGCGGCGCTGTCGGCTTCGCTGGCCCACGAGATCAAGAACCCCCTCGCCTCCATCCGGAGCGCGGTGGAGCAGCTCACGCGCCCGTCGCTGTCCGATGCCGACCGGGAGACGCTCCAGCGCCTGGTCCTCGCCGAGTCTGACCGGCTCAGCCGGCTCCTGTCCGACTTCCTGGATTACTCCGGCCTCCACCTGGCTACCCGCAAGCGCGTCAGGGTGGGGGAGGTGATCCGGGGGGCGGTGGATCTCGTCGCCCAGCATCCGGAGGCGAAGGACGTGTCCCTCACCTGTTCCGGGCTGGAGGGTCCGGTGGAGGTATCGGGGGATCCGGACCTCCTGCACCGGGCGCTCTTCAACCTCCTCCTCAACGCCGTGCAGTTTTCCGGCGGCGGCGGTCGGGTCCACGTGTCCGTGGAGGTCGGGGGCCGGCCCTACCCGCGCGGGACGGCCATCCGGTCTCCGGTGGCGGTGACCGTGTCCGACTCGGGGCCGGGCGTGGATCCTGCCGTCCAGGACCGGATCTTCGAGCCCTTCTTCACCACCCGGACGGGCGGCTCCGGCCTCGGCCTGGCGGTCGTGTACCGGGCCCTGGAGGCCCACGACGGGAGCGTCTTCGTGGACCGTGGGCGGGAGGGCGGCGCAACGTTCACTCTCTACCTCCCGGCTGCGGAGGCGTCTTCCGGGGAGGAGACCGCATGAAGGACAGGGTCAAGATCCTCATCGTGGACGACGAGCGGGGGATCCTGGACACGCTCGGGATCCTCTTCCGCGCGGAGGGTTTCGACGTCGCTGTGGCCGATTCCGGGCGGGACGCCATGGAGGCGCTGGAGCGGGAGAAGCCCGACCTGGTGCTCAGCGACATCAAGATGCCCGGCTTCGGCGGCCTGGAGGTCCTGAAGAAGGCCAAGGAGGTGGACGAGGAACTCCCCGTCATCCTCATGACCGCCCAGGCGTCCCTCGACTCCGCCGTGCGCGCGGTCAACGAGGGAGCGTACCACTACATCCAGAAGCCGTTCTCCAACGAAGCTTTGCTCACCATCTGCCGCCGGGCCGCGGAGACGCGCGAGCTGAAGGCGGAGAACCGGCGCCTGAAGACGGAGATCCGGCGCAGGGAACGGTCCGTCGGCGCACGTCCGGTGGGGACGAGCCCACCCTTCATGGAGGCTCTGGAGCTGGCGGAGACAGTGGCGCCCACCGACTCCACCGTGCTCCTCTCCGGCGAGAGCGGCACGGGCAAGGAGGTTGTGGCGCGCTACATCCACCGCCTCTCCGAACGTGGAGAGAAGCCCTTCTTCTCCATCAATTGCGGCGCTCTCCCGGAGAGCCTCCTCGAGAGCGAGCTCTTCGGACACCTGAAGGGCTCCTTCACCGGGGCGGTGAAGGACAGGGAAGGGCTCCTGGTGGCGGCCAGCGGGGGGACGCTCTTCCTCGATGAGATCGGTGACACGAGCGCGGCCACGCAGGTGAAGCTCCTGCGAGCCATCCAGGAGCGGGAAGTGATCCCCGTGGGATCCACCGAGGCGCGGTCCGTGGACGTGCGCATCATCGCCGCCACCAACCGGGACCTGGAGGAGGAGATCCGCAGGGGAACCTTCCGCAGCGACCTGTACTACCGCCTCAACGTCATCCAGCTCCGGCTTCCTCCCCTGAGGGAGCGGCGCGAAGACGTGGAACTCCTGGCCCGCCACTTCCTGGAGCGCCTGGCGGAGCGGGAGGGAGGCGAGCCGCGCTCTCTCTGCCCCGAGGCCCTGGAGTTCCTGCGCGACTACGACTGGCCGGGGAACGTCCGCGAGCTGGAGAACGCGCTGGAGCGTGCCGCCGTGGTGGCGCAGGGTGCCGGCATCGAGGCGGGCCACCTCCCCGAGCGCGTGCGCGAGCGCCCGGAGGTCCGTCTGGTGGGAGAGGCTCCTGCGTCCAACCCCACCATGGAGGTCGTGGAGCGGGCCTACATCCAGTGGGTTCTGCAGGCGGAGGGCGGGAACAAGACACGGGCCGCCGAGGTGCTGGGGATCGATCCCTCCACCCTCTATCGGAAACTCAACCGCTACGGGCTGGCGGAGTAACGGAGAAGGAACCGCATGCACGGCTACGAGATGAGGCGCTTCAAGCCCGCGGGAATCGATCGGGATCTTCCCTGGGACCGGGTGATTCTCTCGGTTGTGATCCCCTGCTACAACGAGGTGACCACCGTGGAGAACCTCCTCAGCAAGGTGCGGGAGGTGCCCTTGAGGACGGAGGTCATCGTCGTGGACGACGGCTCCACCGACGGGACCCGGGACCTGCTCACACGCCTGGAGGGCGGCGCCCTCGTGGACCAGATCGTCTTCCACGAGCGGAATGCCGGCAAGGGCGCGGCGCTGCGCACCGGGTTCGCCCGGGCCACCGGCGACGTGGTGGTGGTGCAGGACGCGGACCTGGAGTACGACCCCGCCGAGTTCCCCCTCCTTCTCGAGCCCATCCTCTCGGGGAAGGCCGACGCCGTGTACGGCTCGCGCTTCCTGGGCGGTCCGCACCGGGTGCTCTACTTCTGGCACTCGGTGGGGAACCGCCTCCTCACGCTCCTGTCCAACATGTTCACCGACCTGAACCTCACGGACATGGAGACGTGCTACAAGATGGTGCGTCGGGAGCTCCTCCAGTCGCTCCCGCTCGCCGCCGACCGCTTCGGCATCGAGCCCGAGTTGACGGCACGCCTCGCCCAGGCCGAGGCGCGCATCTACGAGCTTCCCATCAGCTACAACGGGCGCTCCTACGCCGAGGGGAAGAAGATCGGCTGGAAGGACGGCGTTTCGGCGCTCTGGGCCATCGTGAAGTACAACGCGCTCCCGCCCCGGGCCCCCCGGTGGACGCCGCCTGCGGTGCCTGCCTGGGATGCTCCTGAGCGCCTCGCGGGCCCGGACTCCGGGAAGCCGGAAGCGTAGCCGGTGCTCACCCCCGCGCGGGCTGCGGTCTGGACCCTGGGTGTGGCCGTCGCCGCCTACGCCAACGCCGTGGGCAATGGGTTCGCATACGACGACAACCTCATCCTGACGGCGAACCCGGTCGTGACCGGCGGCCGCTTCGGTGAGGCCCTCCTCGGACCCTGGTGGTACGGGGCGCAGGGAGGAGCGGGGCTGTGGCGCCCCCTCACCCTGGGCAGCTTCACCCTGGAGTGGAAGCTCTGGGGAGGGAGCGCCCTCGGCTTCCACGCCGTGAGCATCCTGGGGCACGCGGTGGCCTCGCTCCTCGTGCTCTTCGTGTTGGCCAGGCTGGTGAGCCTCGGGGCGGCCCTGGCCGGTTCCCTCTTCTTCGCGGTGCATCCGGTGCACGTGGAGGCGGTGGCCAACGTGGTGGGGCGGAGTGAGATCTACGCGGCCCTGGCCGTGCTGACCGCGTGCCTCGTCTACCTGCATCCCGGCCTGCGTGCCGAGCGCCTGAGAGGGGTGCGCCTGGCGCTCCTCTGCCTCCTCTACCTCGCGGGACTGGCGGGGAAGGAGAGTGCGGTGATGCTCCCGTTGGCGCTCCTGGCGCTGGAGCTCGCCCGCCCTTCGGACGAGCGCCTGGGGACCCGGCTGCGCAGGGGAGGCGCTCTCCTGGCTGGCCTGGCGGGCATACTGGCGGGTTACCTGCTATTGCGCTCGGCGGTGCTGGGGGCCATCACCGGCGGTGCCGCGGCGCCCGAGCTCCTGGGGCTCACCGCCGTCCACAGGATCCTCACCGCCGTGTCCCTGTGGCCCGAGTACGTGCGCCTCCTCGTCTTCCCCCTCTCCCTCTCCGCCGACTACGCTCCCGCGGTCCTCCTGGTGGCTCGCGGAGTGACGCCGGCGGTGATGGCGGGGCTCGCCGTGCTGGCGGGGTTGGCGATCCTCGCCGGGGTCCTCCGCCGCAGGATGCCCCTGGCCACCGCGGGAATCGCCTGGTTCTTCGTCACCGTGCTCCCGGTGTCGAACCTCCTCTTCCCGGCGGGACTCCTCCTGGGGGAGCGCACCCTGTATCTCCCCTCCGTGGGGGCGTCGTGCGTGGTGGCCGGTGGCTGGGCGGCGGCGGCGCCGCGCCTCTCCGGGGCCGCGCGGCACTGGGGGCTCGCCGCGGCGGCCGTCGTGCTCTCGGCCCTCCTGGTCCGCACCGTGACGCGCAACCCCACCTGGTTCAGCACCTGGACGGTGATGAACACGCTGGCCCAGGAACACCCCGAGTCCGCAGTGGCCATGCGCACCCGGGCCCTGGGGCTCGAGCGCGTGGGCGAGAAGCAGGCCGCCGCCGAGCTCTGGCGCTCAGTCCTGGCCCTCCAGCCTACCCACTACGGATTCCTCGTGGAGGGCGCGCGCTTCTTCGGGCGCATCGGCGAAGGCGCGACGGCGGCGGAGCTCCTGGGCCGCGCGGTGGCGATACGCCCCGAGGACGCCAGCGCATACCGGGCGCTGGCCGAGCTCCGCCTGCGCCGGGGGGAGGGCAGGGAGGCGCACCGGGCGGCGCTGGAGGGGCTGGCTCGGGCCGGCTCGGACGCCGAGCTCTGGGCGCTCGTCTCCGAGGCGTACGTGGCCACGGGGGACCTGGCGGCGGCGGGGCGCGCCCGCCGCGCGGCGCTGGGCCGGGACCCGGCCTCGGCGCGCTCCTGGGACCGCCTCGCCGAACTCCTCGACGCCCTCGGGCGTGGCCACGAGGCGTCGGCGGCGCGGCGGCGGGCCGAGGAGCCGGAGGCTCCTGCTCGGGTCGGATCCGCAGGGAGCCCTTCGTGAAGCTCCTCGAGTCCCCCCTCCGCTCCGTGCGCGCCGCGGCGGTCCTGGCCGGCGCGCTGGCCGCGCTCGTGTACGCCAACTCGCTGACCAACGAGTTCGCCTACGACGACTTCCACATCATCACGGAGAACACCGGGATCCAGTCCCTGGACTCGATTCCCGGCGCCCTCGTGGCGCCGTACTGGCCGGGGCGCTACGGCGAGCAGCTGGGGCTCTGGCGCCCCACCACCACCCTGGTGCTCGGCCTCCAGTACGCGGTGGCCGGCGAGAACCCGACGCTCTACCACGCGGTGAACGTCGCCATCCACGCGCTGGCCACCGTCCTCGTGGTCCTGCTCCTCGCCGAGATCCTCTCCCTGCCGGCGGCCTTCGCCGGGGGCCTCCTTTTCGCGGTGCACCCGGTGCACGTGGAGGCGGTGGCCAACGTCATCGGCATCGCCGAGGTCCTCCCCGCAGCCCTCTACCTCCTGGCCTGCCTGGTCCACCTCAGAGGGCCGAGGGAGACGGCGTGGCCCCGGGCGCTGGGGATCGGCGTCCTGTACGCTCTGGCCTTCGGCGGCAAGGAGAGCGCCGTCACGCTGCCCGGGGCCCTCTTCCTCCTGGACGCGGCCCGGAGCCGCCTGGGGTTTGCCGACCTCCCGACGTACCTGAAGGCGCGCTGGCGGACGTACGCCGTTCTGGCCGGGGTGGCGGCGGCCCTCCTGTGGACCCGCTTCCACGTCCTGGGGAGCATCGCCCACCCCTTCGGCCCTCTGGGCGCCGACATCCTCGAGGAGGTCCCCCGCGTCTGGACGCTGGCCGAGGTATGGAGCCACTACGTGCGGCTCCTCGTCTTCCCTCTGGATCTTTCCTCGGACTACTCGCCCAACGTCATCCCCATCTCCCTGGGGTGGAACGCCGCCAACCTGGTGGGGCTGGTCCTGGCTCTGGGGATCCTCTCCGGGGCGCTGGTGGCCTGGCGCCGTGCGGAGCTCTCGCGCGGGAGCGAGTCCCCCCGCGCCGCGGCCTTCGGCGTGGTCTGGTTCCTCGTGACCATTTCGCCCGTGTCCAACGTCCTCTTTCTCACGGGCGTGCTCCTGGCCGAGAGGACGCTCTACCTCCCCTCGGTGGGGTTCGTCGCGGCAGCCGGGTGGCTCGTGGTGCGCGTGGCCCGGGAGCGCCGACGCCTCGCGTGGGGCGGGATGGCCCTGGTCGTGGCCCTCATGGGGTGGTGGAGCTGGGAGAGGAACCCGACCTGGAAGGACAACATCACCGTCTTCGGCACGATGATCGAGGACTACCCCCACTCCGGGCGCTCCCAGTGGGTGCTCGGGGATCTCTTCTTCCAGAAGGGGAATCCGGAGCAGGGGCTGGTGTCGTACCGCGCTGCCATCAATATCCTCGGCCCCCACTACCAGCTCATCACCGAGATCTCCAAGAAGCTCATCGCCGCCGAGTACTACGAAGCCGCCGAGCGGCTCCTCCTGTATTCGTGGCGGGAGTACCCCGAGTTCTCCGTCGCTCCTGGCCTTCTGGCGGTCATCGCCTCGGAGCGGGGTGATGCCGCGGCCACGGAGGGCTACTGCCGCGCAGCCCTGGCCCTCGACGCGGACGACGCGGTGCGCCACCACCTGCTGGCGTGGGCGCTGGCGAAGCAGGAGCGCTGGGACGAAGCCGCCGACGCCCGCAAGGGCGCCATCGCCCAGGGGGAGGGGGACTACTGGCAGCAGTGGGTCTCGCTTGCCTACCTCCAGGCGTACGCCGGGGACACGCTGGCCGCCGAGGCGGCGTTGGACTCGGCCCGGGTCAAGGCCGTGACCCGGAGCGGGCGGCGGCAGGTCGACTCGCTGGGGGCGGCGCTCCTGGGCGGGGGCGCCCCGGCCGGGGACTCGCTCCCACCCGCACCGTGACCACCGAAGAAACCCCGGGGAAACATCTGGCGCCGGGCCGGGCGCGCCGCCTCCGGGGTCTTGCATTCCGAGGCCCGCCTTGCAGAATCCCACGCCAACCTGCGCCCCCGGGGTGCTGCCATCGGGTCGCGTTCTTGCCATAAGCGGTTACCATTCAAACACTTGTGGTTCCGGTGCCCGCTTTGGACCCGACCTTGCATAAGCAGGTCCCCGTTGCAGGGCCCTCTCTACCTTCAGCTGGAGCGTTCAACATGCGGGACAACAAGGGTTTCACCCTCATCGAGCTGCTCATCGTGGTGGTGATCATCGGGATCCTGGCGGCCATCGCCATCCCGAAGTTCTCCGCGACGCGTGAGAAGGCGTACTTCGCCGCCATGAAGTCGGACGTGAAGAACCTGGCTTCGCAGCAGGAGATCTACTACGCCGACAACTACACCTACACCACCGCGACGGCCGACTTGGCGTTCACCAACTCCGAGGGCGTGAACGTGGTGATCGCGGCCTCGACCTCCGGTTGGTCCGCGTCCGCCACGCACTCCGCGCTGGGCGCCGCCGAGGGCTGCGCGATCTACTACGGCACGGCCACCGCTCCCACCGTGGGCACGGCCACGCCGAGCGCTCCGGGCGAGGTCGCCTGCACCGGCTGATGGTGCAGCAGTGCCCGCGCCGCCTGGCGCGGGCGTGACATAACGTTCGTGTCACGGGGCGGCCCGAGGACTCCGTCCTCGGGCCGCCCGAGCAGGCGCCCCGCGCGTCCGCTCTCACCGCTTTCCCGACGCCGTCACCCGAGGGACATCGATGGATAAGCATACCCGGGGGTTCACGCTCATCGAGCTCCTCATCGTCGTGGTGATCATCGGCATCCTGGCGTCCATCGCCATCCCCAAGTTCGGCGCCGTGCGTGAGAAGGCATACCTCGCCGCCGCCCGGGCGGACCTGAGGAACCTGGCGAACCTCCAGGACGTGTACTACAACGACAACTACACGTACACGACCAGCACCACGGACCTGGGCTTCGACAACACCGAGGGTGTGTTCATCACCATCGGGGAAGCGACGAACGTGGGGTGGTCCGCCACGGCCAGCCACGCCGGCCTCCCCTCGGAGAGCTGCGCCATCTACCACGGGAACGCGGCGGCGGTGGCGCCGGCGACCACCCTGAGCACGGTGCAGTGCAGCCGCTGACCTGAGGCACCCCCGCGGGTTGCCTCCAGGCGGCTCTCCGGCGCACTTTCCGCTGGACGACGCCACCGATCCTCCGACCCGGCTTCCCGTGTCTCCTCCCACGCCGCTGCGGCGTGAGCTCCTGTTCGCTTTCGGCGCCCTCTTCGCGGGCGCGGTCCTCATCGCCGGGGTCGGCTTCGCCCTTCTCTATCCCGTCCTCGACTCCCTGGCCCAGGGCGTTCTCTTCCTCGCCGTGCTCGTGATGGCGGACCTGCTGGTCCTCTTCCTCTTCGGCGGGGCGCTGATCCAGAAGACGCTCGTGGCGCCCATGGAGACGCTGGCCGGCGACGCCAGGCGGATCGCCCAGGGGGACTACCACCACCGCGTCAGACCCTCGGAGAGCCTGGAGCTCGACCAGCTTTCCGGGAGCATCAACGCCATGGCAGACCGGCTCATCGCCGACCAGGAGCTCCTGGCGGACAACGTCGCTTCGCTGGACCGGACCAACGAGGAGCTCGTGGTGGCCCGGGACCAGGTGGTCCATGCCGCCCGCCTCGCTTCGGTGGGCACCCTGGCGGCGGGGATCGCTCACGAGGTGGGCAATCCCCTGGGTGCGATCATGGCCTACGTGGACGTGGCGCGGGCCCGCGCCCTCAAGGATGGCAACGACCCGGAGATCCTCGACTCCATCCGGGACGAGGCTCGCCGCATCGACCGCATCGTCCGCGGCCTTCTGGACTACGCCCGTCCCCGGGAGACCGGAGTGGGACCCGTGTCGCCGGCTCAGGTGGTGACCAAGGTCCGCGAGCTCCTCCAGAACCAGGGAAAGCTGGACGAGGTCGCCCACGAATGGTCCGTCGCCGACGACGTGCCCGACGTGGTCATGGAGTCCCACCGCCTGGAGCAGGTGCTCGTCAACCTCCTTCTGAACGCGCTGGATGCTGTCGCCCCGTGTGCGGATCCCCGCATCCGCGTCGCCCTTTCGGTGGAGTTCGGCGAGGTCACCCGGCTCCCCAAGCGCAGGGCCGACGATCCGCCCGGGATCAACTACATGCACCGGCGCCGGGTGTCGAAGGACGACGGAGGCAAGGGGATCGATCCCCTGTTCACCGCCCCCCGCGTGGTGGTCATCGAGGTGCGGGACAGTGGGCCCGGCATTCCGGAAGAGCACCTGGAGACCATCTTCGACCCGTTCTTCACCACCAAGGAGCCTGGCAAGGGGACGGGGCTCGGCCTCTCCATCTGTGCCCGGCTGGTGGAGGGGATGGGAGGTCGGATCCAGGCATCCAACGTGCCGGACGGGGGCGCGTGCTTCACCATCCGGCTCCCCGGCGTCGTGGACGCCGAGGACGCCGCCGAGGAACGTGTCCGAGGGGGAGGGGAGCCAGCGTGAAGATCCTCGTCATCGACGACGACGCCGGCCTGAGGAAGTCGCTGAGCCTGATCCTGTCGGATGCGGGCTACGACGTGCTCGTGGCCGAGGACGGCGAGGCCGGGCTCGCCGCCGCCGCCGAGCAGGGCCCGGACCTCGTCCTGTGCGACGTGCGCATGCCCAAGCTGGACGGGCTGGGCTTCCTGGAACGGTACGGAGGCACGGGCGGCGGCGCCCTCGTCCTCGTGATGACGGCCTACGGGAGCCTGGATCTGGCCGTGGAGGCCATGAAGCGCGGGGCCTACGACTACATCGCCAAGCCCTTCGGCGCCGACGAGGTGCTCCTCACCGTCCGGAAGGCCGAAGAGCGGGAGCAGCTCCGCCGCGAGGTGGGGCGGCTGCGCACGGAGGTCCAGGCCGACCGGCGCTTCGGCGAGATCGTGGCCGGTTCCGCCGCCATGCGGAAGGCGTTGGACCTGGTGGGTAAGGTGGCCCGGCACGACTCGGCGGTGCTCCTCACCGGGGCCAGCGGCACGGGCAAGGAGCTGGTGGCCCGGCTCATCCACCGGGAGAGCCCGCGTGGCTCCGGACCCTTCGTTGCCGTGAACTGCGGGGGGATCCCGGAGCAGCTCCTGGAGTCGGAGTTCTTCGGGTACGTGAGGGGCGCCTTCACCGGCGCCGACCGGGACAAGCCCGGGCTCTTCGAGACCGCCGACGGGGGAACGCTCTTCCTGGACGAGGTGGCCGAGCTCTCCGGGGCCCTCCAGGTGAAGCTCCTCCGCGTTCTCCAGGAGGGCGAGTTTCGCCGCCTGGGCGCCACCGAGGTCCGCCGTGCCAGCGTGCGCATCATATCGGCGACCAACAAGGACCTGGAGGCGGCGGTGGAGGCCGGGGAGTTCCGCGAGGACCTCTTCTACCGGCTCGCGGTGGTGCCCATCCACCTGCCCCAGCTGCGCACCCGGCGCGAGGAGATCCCCGAGTTGGCCGTGCACCTGCTCAGGCGGCACGCGAGCCGCCTCGGAGTGCCGGTGGAGGGGATCCACCCCCAGGCCATGGAGGTTCTCCTCGCCTACCCGTGGCCGGGGAACATCCGGGAATTGGAGAACGTCCTGGAACGTGCCCTGGTCCTCAGCGACGGGCCGCAGATCGGCCTCGACGACCTTCCCGAGTCGGTCCGGCGGCCGGCCCCCGACTCCCCGGGGATCCTCACCGACACGGAGGAGCTCTCGGTGAAGCGTCACGGCGCCCGCATGGAGAAGCACCTCATCCAGCTCGCCCTGGACCGCACCGGGGGGAACCGCACCCAGGCCGCCGAGCTCCTGGATCTCTCTCCCCGGGCGCTCCGCTACAAGATCCAGGAGTACGGGATCGACTAGAGAGAGCCGCCTGGCTCAACGTTTTTCCGGGGAGTGGTGCCACTTCCGGTGCCATATGCACGGTCCTATCCCTCGCCGGAGATGACTCGGAGTGGCTGGTTCCGGTAGATGTGCTCCACGGCCATCCGTGCGGCCACATCCTCCCGGAGATGTCCGTACACATCCTCCGTCGTGCGGATCTTGGCGTGTCCCAGGCTCTTCTGGAGTTGTTCGAGACTCCCGCCCTCTTCGAGGAAACGACGCGAGTAGGTGTGCCGAAAGGAGTGCCACCCCACGCCGCATTCGTTGAGTCCCGCCGCGTCCAAGAGCCTGTTGAGCAGGCGCAGCGGCGCCGTGAACGGGCCGTGAGCCCGACCCGGCAGCACGAGCTGGGCGCTGTCTCCGGGGTAGAGGGGCCAAAGCTCCGGCATGACCACCGCCGTCCGACCCCGCTTCCCCTTGAGGGGCTTGAAGCGCTTCCGGTCCTCCACCAATTGCTGTTGAATCCTGACCGTGTACGTGAGGGGATCGAAATGCCGCCATCGGAGCGCGAAGAGTTCGTTTCGCCGGGCGCCCGTTGCCAAAGCCGTTTCGAGGGCGAGCCTGTAGGAGGGGGAATCGGACCGGAGCCCTTCCGCGTCCAATTTCGACGCTGCTGTCCGAAGTCGCTCGATCTCCTCGGGTTCCCAGGTGCGCACGTCGGTGCGGCCCCGGTTCGGTAGGTGCACGCCTCGCCGGAGATCCGGGATTCCAACCCAGGTGGCGAAGCCGGAAATCCCCGCGACGTACGTTTCCAGGGTCGTGGGTTCGTATCCTTCACCAAGTCGCTGCTCCACGAACGCCTGTACGACCTCCGACGAGAGCAAGTCGAGAGGCGCGGAGGGCGATAGGTAGTGGCGAAGGCTGTTGAGGGCCGTCCTGTTCGCCTTGAGGGTCCCTGACTCGACCGTCGTACTCCGGTGGACGAGATAGGCGTCCACGGCGTCACCGAGCGCCCTAGGCGACGGAGGAAGCCCTGCACGACCCCTTCGCGCCTGGTTCTCCAAGTGCTCCACGTAGGCCCACCGCCAGCGGTCGGCCTCGGGACGCTCCTCGGTCCCCCGGCCACGGCGAGGCCAGCCAGCCGCCTCCGGGTCCCGCAAGACCTGACGGCCTCCCTGCCAGGGGCGGAGGTCAGCGTACCACCAACGCCCGCCTTTCTTATGGAAGAGGTTGGGGCCCAGCTCATGGGGTTTGTGCTGACGTTGGCGTCGCCTTCTTGTTTCGCGGCCCACGGGGCCCTCCTTCGCGGTTCGACCTCTTCCGCCGGTATTCATCGATACACCGAGCGGCCTCGTCACGGTGGATTCTCCACCGGGCGCGCTCGTCCTTGAACGCTCCGGGGAGCGTTCCGTCCTCGCACCATTGACGCCACCGCTTGGGGGTGAAGCCGAAATGGTCCGCTGCCTGTGTTGTGGAGAGAATCTGGGGAGGGCCGTCAGCGCGCTCACGCAACGCCGCCAACTCAGCAGCCGAAACGGAGACCATCGCGTTTCCGGGTAGGTCCAGAGACACGCGGCCGGGGCCGGGCATCTTCTCTGGATCTTCCCGGTATGTTGTCCGGGTCTTGTCCCGGAGTTGTCGGCCAGTATTGCTGAAGGTAGGTTCCATGTGAACACACTTGCAGGCTTCGGGGGGTTGCCGCCTCCCGGGTGAATTGGCGCCTCGGCTTCGGTCGGGGCGCCTTTGCATTTATCTAGTCCCTGCCGTCCTCCCGCTCGTCGTCGTCGTCCTCCTCCTCCTCCTCCTCGTCCTCGTCCTCGTCCTCGTCCTCGTCGTCGTCGTCCTCGTCGTCCCAGTCATCCTCATCCTCATCGTCGTCCTCGTCTCCGATGACCTCGGCGCTGAGCCGTTCCAGGGCCTTGTCCACGCGGTCCTTGAAGGTCAGGTCCGTGTCCGAGAGGATGTCCACGACGCCGTTGTGGAGTGCTTCGAGGTCCTCCAGCATTTCCTCCAGCTCCTGCTTTGTCGCCATGTCCCTGCCTGCCTTTGCTAGCGTTCTCTCATCAATCGCTTGAACTCGCGGTGGGGGATCCGGGTGACGTCATGGCGAACCACGGCCTGCACCTTCCCTTCATTGATCCACCGATACAGCGTGACCTTGGACA
>CAZJFX010000027.1:24666-44805 GCA_964545395.1 uncultured Gemmatimonadaceae bacterium
GCGTCGGCGACCTCCTCGACGGAAGCTAGGCCCCGCCCCTCGTAGTAGATCCGAACCCGGCGCCCTCCCCTTTCCGGCATCTCGATCTCGAAGCCCGAGTCGGGGCCCGGCGGGTTCTCCAGGTAGAGTCGGTTCCGTTTCTTCTTCTTCTTGGGTGTCATTGTTACGAGATATAGTAACAAAGAATGAGACAGGCAAGGGTGAACTTGACTGGCCAGGGAAGGTGCACCCGCCGGCCACCCTAGTCACCGACGACCACGCTGGCTATATCAAGTCTGGCCGCTAATCCATGTCTCACGAGACCATGGACCACTCGCGCCGCGAGTGCGTTCGCGGCACTGTCCACACGAACACCGTGGAGGGGTTCTTCGCCAACCTCAAGCGAGGGACCGGCGGGATCTACCACCACTTCGGAAGCCACTACTTGGCACAGTATCTCGGGGAACCCGACTTCCGGTACAACGCCCGCCACCTGACCGACGCCCGGCGCACACGCCTGATGCTCCGGTGCGGCTCGACAGTCCCGGCATAACCTATGGCCATCAAGCCGGTAACCGCCCTCATCGTCCCGCAAGGGAAGATCCTCGACTTCATCGACGGCAAGCTCCGCAATGAGACGCCAGAGGAGTACGTCCGCCAGGAAATCGAGAAGTCGCTTGTACGCGAGTATCGCTATTCGAGGGAGGAGGTCGGCGTCGAGTTCCGGGTGAAGCTAGGCCGGGCGTCCAAGCGCGCGGACCTGGCCATCTTCCCGGAGGACGCGCCACACGAGCAGGAACATGCCTGGGCGATTATCGAGTGTAAGTCGCCCGACGTGTCTCCCAAGCATAAAAAGCAGGGCGTCGATCAACTGCACAGCTACATGGCGGCGTGCGTGAACGCACAGTTCGGCATGTGGACAAACGGTCAGGAGCGATTCTGCTATCGCCGGGTCGTCGAGGCCGGGAAAGTCACGTTCTCTGAGATCGCCGACATCCCCGAGAAGGGCAAGGCGTTGGAGGATGCGGAGCGCCCGAAGTTCGGGGATCTCAGGCCAGCAACGAGCGACGTGCTCCTGTTCACGTTCCAGCGGTGCCACAACTACATCGCAGGAAACCAGGGGCTCCAGAAGCCTGAGGCGTTCTGGGAGCTACTGAAGCTCATCTTCTGCAAGATCGAGGACGAACGGTCCAGTGAGATCAACTTCTACGCAACGTCCCAGGAGCGGCAAGGACTCAACGGCCATCTGAAGGTGAAGGCACGCACCGAGAAGCTTTTTGCCGAGGTGCGGCGGAAATACGCGACGATCTTCAAGGAGAACGAAATCGTCGAGCTTGAGCCGCGCGTCCTTGCCTACATTGTCTCGCAGCTTCAGCCGTGGTCGCTCCTTGACAGTGACGTCGACGTGAAGGGCAAGGCCTACGAGGAAATCGTCGGATCGAATCTTCGGGGCGATCGCGGGGAGTTCTTCACGCCGCGAAACGTGTGCCGCATGGCCGTCCAGATGCTCGACCCTGGCCCGGGCGACCTCGTCGTCGATCCGGCATGCGGGACCGGGGGCTTCCTGACCATCGCGATGAACCACGTTATCGACAAGCTGCGCGCTGCCGAAGCGGCTAAGTGGCGCAACCCGGACGACCCAACAGAACGGGAGTGGCGCGAGCTGCACAGGAAGATCGGCGACTACGCCGACCAGGGTATCGTGGGGATCGACATCAATCCCAACCTGGTGAAGGCTTCCAAGATGAACATGGTCATGAACAATGACGGTTCGGGCGGGCTTTACCAGGCGAACTCGCTCGCCCGCCCCGTCACATGGGGGGACGCTCTTAGGGACCGTGAACTGCTGGGCACTGTGGATCTTCTCTTCACCAACCCACCGTTCGGATCGAAGATCCCCGTGGACGACCCGACGATCCTTGAGCAGTACGACCTCGCCCATGTGTGGGACTACGACGAAGACGAGGACCGCTACTACATCCGCGAGCCCCGCCAGCTTCAGAAGTCACAGCCGCCTGAGATCCTGTTCGTGGAACGCTGCGTCCAACTGCTGAAGCCAGGAGGCCGCATGGCGATCGTCCTGCCGGACGGCATCCTGGGGGCGCCCGGGCTCGCCTACGTTCGCGACTGGGTCTTCGAGCAGACTAGGGTGCTCGCGAGCATTGACATGCACCCGGACACGTTCCAGCCGAAGAACGCCACACAGACGAGCGTGCTTGTCTTGGAGCGCAAGCGGTTCGACGAGATTGAGCTAGAGCGGGCGGCGAAACAGAAGAACGACTATCAAGTCTTCATGGCGCTCGCGAACCACGTCGGTCACGACAAGCGCGGGAACACGACGTTCGTCAGGGACGCGGAAGGCAACGACGTCGTTGTCCCCAAGAAAGAGCGCGTGCAAGAGGTCCACGACGGCACCAAGGTCTATCGCACGGTGGAGGTCAAGCAGAAGGTTCTTGACGACAACACTGAGGACATCGCGACTGCCTTCCGAGCCTGGATAGACGCATGATGGTGCGGGCTGAGAAGCCGAGGGAAGCACCGCCGATGCTGGCACCTGAATGCACCACCATGGCTCTGTCGGAGATCGGTGCTGGGCCACGACGGCTCGACGCGGAGGTCTACCTGTCCGACGGCTACACCGTCCGTCGCGCAATCCGACGCTCTAACACTTCCGTGGCGACGCTGGGTGAACTTGCGGACATCTGGCAGCCCAACCGACTCAAGGGCATCCTAGTCGAGGAACAAGATGGGGCCCCATTCCTGGCGGCGACACAGGTGTTTGACGTGTGGCCGACCCCCCGGAAGTGGCTCGCACGCTCCCGGACACCGGACGTTCCTGATCGCTATGTAGAGCCCGGTTGGATGCTCGTTACCCGCTCCGGGACCGTGGGGAACGTGATAATCACGTACTCCGCCCACGACGGGCTCGTGATCTCTGACGATCTCTTGCGCGTCCAGGTCACTGACGTTGCCCTTCGCCACTACATCTACACGTTCCTGCGAACGTGGCACGGTCGGGCGATGATGCGGGGCAGCCACTACGGCAACATCATCAAGCACCTTGAGGTCGAGCACCTTACCGAACTTCCAGTGCCTATCGTGTCTCGACTGACCGACGACCTCTCGACCGTAATAGGGCGAGTGTTCGCGAAGCGCGACGAAGCCTACCGGCTCGACCTGGCTTCGCGAGAGGCGCTGTCGAAAGCCATGCCGAGCCAGCCGGGACGGCAATCTGAGGCAGGGTTTGCCTTGTCCGCGAGGACCATCTTCGGCGGACGGCGTCGCCTTGACGGCTATGCCCACAACCCGCGAGCACTAGCAGTCTCAGAGACGGTCGAGCGCTACGGGGACCCCGTCGCCCGCCTCGGTGACTTAGCGCAACTGGTCCTTCCGGGGCGTTTCGCTCGTACTTACGCTGCTTCGGGGACCCCTTTGTTGGGCAGCGAGGACATTTTCAAGGTCAACCCGGAGATCACCAAGTTCCTGGCACGAGCCATGGACCTAGACATGACGGAGTACGCGGTCGAGGCGGGATGGCTTCTAATGGCTAGGTCTGGGCAGATATACGGACTCAACGGGAGCGTCGTGCTGGCCAACGAGGGACATGAGAGAGCGGTAGTTAGTGAACACGTCATCCGAATCATCCCTCTTCGCGACGGGGTGCGCCCCGGATACCTCCAAGCGTTTCTCTCGCATCGCTCACTTGGCCAACCCTTGGTCTTGAGTCAGGCGTTTGGAACGTCGATTCCAGAGTTGGCCCCCGAGGACATTGAGCGAATACCCATACCTCGACTGGCTAGCCGTGCAGAGGATGACATCGCCGACGCGGTCGAGAGAGCAAGCCAGTTACGCATGGAAGCAGACAAGGAAGAGAACGGCGCGGTCGCCAAGCTCGAAGCAGAGCTAGAGAAGGAGCTGCATGTCGGCCCCGATGGAAGGCAGCACGGTCCGCTACGGATTTCGATGCACTTCGACGAGGTCATGCGAAAGGCGGTCAAGGTGTAGCCGCCGGAGGACAGGGCGGAAGAGGCCTGAGAGTCCGTTGACCGCTCCGGAGTTCCGCGACGCACTCGGCACGCAGGGGTGGTCGTACAGTTAGGTCGCAGACCAGCCTGCGTCACGTCACGGCAGCGTACCAGGCCGTGCGTGCACTATGAGGATTGCTTCGGCCCCGTCCCGAGCGATTCCCGGAACACAACCTCCCGGCCCTTCCAGTACGCTCGAGAAGTCCGACCGAGAGAAGGTCGCCCAAAGGCGAAGGTGCCCGACCGGTCCGGCCCCGGGCTCCCGTTCCACTCGAAGGGTGACGGTTACGCGATCTGCCCCGCGTCTCATTCGGACCTACCCTGAGAGCGTGAGTCGGGCGCAGCACGGGCGGGCGCTTGCTCCATCCACGTGTGAATGAGGCGCATCACTCCGACTCCCCCTTCCGCCTCTGCCCTGTCCAGTACCGTTGCCAACCCTCCCCGTCTGCGTGTCGCCGCCGCCCACTCAAGTGGTCCGAACACATACACGGTCTCTCCGCCGATCTCCTCCTCGACGATTTCTTCGTCCGTTCTCTCGGCCACGTTAAGCAACCGGCGGAGCCCCCTGCTGCACTGCATGAAGTGGACGCCCTTAGTCGCCTTTTCCCATTCGTGGAAGAGACGGAGATCCTCGGCGTCTCCAGTCGCCGCAAACGACGACAGAATCTCGAACGGGGTTCTGCCGCCCTCGCGCCCCTCCTTCAGGTCACCGCGAGCTAGTTCCAGGGCGACGCGGGCCCCACTTCTCACGCCCTCCACCTTGGCAAGGTAGACGGAGAGATCGTCCGGACACTTGGCGGGTTCGAGGTGGATTCCGTGTTCTCGTGATGGCTTCCTGTGCCCTCTCTTCTCGACGGCTTGGGCAAAACGTGCGTAGAGACGATCCTCCAAGGCGGTGACCTCATCCAAGCCGAGGGGAGACCGGACGAAGAGCACCGCATGGAAGTGGGGATGCCAGCCGTTCCTTCCGTGAGTCACGTCATGTGCCCGGATGTAGTGCACCGTCCGGAACCGCTCCTTGTCTCTTTGCCAACGGCTTCCGCTGAAGACAAGTCGCCACGCTGCTCGCATCGTCTCCATGAGATCGGCGCATGACTCACCGACGTCATGGGGAAGCGTCAGGGTGAGGAAGAGGATCTGTCCAGTTTGGCCCCTGTCTGCGAGTTCACATGCTGACCCGTCCCCCCAATGATGTCCGAGCCATGCCCGCATCATCTGGTCGGCTTCCATGGCTCGCTCGTGGCGGATCCGTGGAGCGCATGCGGGACATGCCCAGACGGACCCGCATCTACCTACTCCGGCGATATGAGCTACGCCGTCAGCCAGTCGGACCTCCGGTACCTGGGGTCGGTCCTTTGCTCCACGAGCTGGGACCCGGCCACATAGCCGGACCCGGCGTATCGAGGATTCCTGCCACAGGACTTCCCGGAGTTGGTACCGCTGGCGACGGCTATCACGCCGCCGAGCATCATCCTCAGCGGGGTTCCTCTGCCTCTGGACCGTATTCTCGTGAGTTGCCAAGGAGCCCGACGACGGAGCGCCGGGCTTCTCAGAACGTCGCGGGTACGTACCCTGCGGATTCCTCCCGCGTACCCAGGCTCTTCCTTCGGGATTCCGGCGGCGCACCGCCCGTCCCGCGCCCGCTGTCCGGCGTCTCGACCCGGCGCTCATGGGGCCTCCATCGCGCCAACCGTGGTCCTGGGCCTGCCGGGAGCCTCTGATCGGTCGGTGATGGGCTGCGCGGACTCAAGCCCGGGATCGGCCTGCGACCGTGGGCGACGGCCTCCAGGAGGTGCATCGCCTTCGACCAACTCTGTGGGAGGCTGTCGGGGAGGATTCCCCCGGCGAGCACATGGGGAACGGGCGGGGTCCCGTGGGGCACGGTGCCACTTCTGGTGCCAGTTCCAGGCGGAAATGGGGGCGCCTGGGACTTGTGGAGGTGTGGTTCTATGCGGCTGGACGCCCCCCTCGATACTTCGGGATCGAGTAGACCGCCTCGGCCGGCGGTCGTCCGGCACGGAGGCCCATCGCGCCATTCGGCCGCTCCGGCGGGAGCGCCATCGTGTCGCCATGCGACGCGGCTACACCCTTTTCGAGATCTGCGCAGGCCTCCTCCTGGTCACCCTGGCGGCCTCGGCATTCCTCCCGGCCGGCCGGAGCCTCCTGGACCGCATGGCCGTGGTCGCCGCCAGGGAGGCCGTGGCGGGATTGGTGGCCGAGGCCCGGGTGGCGGCGCTTACCCACGGCGGTGCCAGGGTCCACCTAGCCTCCGGGCCCTGGAGGGCGTGGGCGCAGGTGGGGGACAGCGTGTTCGGGAGGGTGGGGCTCGAGGAGGAACTCGCCGTGACCGTCGAGCTCTCCCGGGACCGGACCGCCACCGAGCTGCGCTACGACGCCCTGGGGCTGGGCCAGGTGGCCAGCGAGACCCTCCGCTTCCTGCGTGGCCAGGCAGCCTCGTCCCTGGTGGTGTCGGCGTACGGGAGGGTGCGCCGTCAATGAGGAGAGCGGGATTCACGCTCGTGGAGGTTCTCGTCGCCTTGGTGGTGTTGGAGGTGGGGATCCTGGGCGTCGTGGGCACGCTCTGGCTCGCCGCTGCCACCCTGGCCCGGGCGGAGCGCACCGAGCGCGGCGTGGCGCAACTGGAGCGCCTCTACGATTCGCTGGCGGCGGTGGAGGCGCCTGCGTCCGGCGCACTCGTCACACCCTCGGGAACGGCCAACTGGTGGCTGTCCGGGGGAGGCCTCCTCCTCGAATGGTCCTCCGGGCCGGACTCCGCTCTCACGAGCCTCCACGCGCGCGTGGGGGAAGCCGGGGGCCCGTGAGCGCCGGCAGCGCCACGCTGCGGGGGTCCGGTTTCACGCTGGCGGAGACCCTCGTCGCGCTGCTCCTCTCGTACCTGATCATGGCGCTGGCCCTCGGCATGGTGGCGCGCCAGCGCCAGGTCCTGGGCCTCCTGGCCGGGCGGGCGGAGCGCCTCGCCGCAGTGCGCACGGCGCGCCACCTCCTGGGGCAGGAGGCCCGTGCGGCGGCGGGCGAGGGGGACTGGAGCGTCGGCCCCGACTCCCTGGCGCTCCGCGCGTTCCGAGGGCAGGCTCTGGTCTGTGCAGGCGGGGCGGGCGGCACCGAGATCCATGTTTCCGCTGCGGGTACCCGTGCGCCGGATCCTGCCAAGGACTCGGTCCTCCTGGTGCTGGCCTCGGGCCGCACGGTGGCGCTGGCCCTCGTCGAGCGGGGTCCCAGCTCCGTGCCGTGCCCGTTCGGTGAGTCGTCCCCGGAGCGGTGGGTCCTCTCCGGCACCGTGCCTCGCGACGCGGTTGCGGCCGGATGGTTCGAGCGCGGCGCGTATCACCTCTCCGCCGGGGCGCTGCGGTACCGGCGCGGTCTGGGGGGGCGGCAGCCGCTCACTCCCGAGGTTCTGAAGACCCCGGGGAGCGGCTTCCGCGCGGTGTCTCCCGACGTGGTCGTGGACGTCGTCCTCGACGGCGAGGCGAGCTCCTCGCCTGCCTGGGCGGTGCGCATGCGGGGCACCCGGGATGAGTAGCTCCGACCGCCGGGGGACGGTGCTCGCCATGGCGGCGCTCGCCGTCGTGGCGCTGGGGCTCCTGGCCCACGGTGCGCTCCTGCTGGCGCGCCGCGAGCTGGCCGCCTCCGTCGCCGGCGCCCGACTCCTTCAGGCGCGCGCCGGTGCCGAGGCCGGATACCGCGAAGGGATGGCGGCGGCCAGCCGGGAGGCGCTGGCGCACCTTGCCAGGGGAGGGGAGACCCTCCTCGTCGAGGGCACCCTGGGTGGGCACGCCTTCGCCGGGCGGGCCCTCCGGCTCTCGCGGGAGGTCTGGCGGATCTCCGGCGAAGGGCACGTTCGCGGGGCCGTGTGGAGCGTGGGCGTCGGCGCCCCGGCATGGCTCTTGGACGGCGCAGGGCGCCTCGAGGCGCGCGCAGGTGTGGCAGAGCTCGCGGCCGGGGGTGCCGCCCTGCTCCTCGGCCACTCGAGCGGCTTCTCCGTTCCCGAAGAGATCCCCCTTCCCGACGGCGCTTGCAGCCCCTGGGAGGCCGTCCTGGACACCCTTCGGGCTCTCCACACCCTCCCCGTCACGGCCCGCGTCGAGCCCCACCCTCAAGGGGAGCCGTCCCTGGGCCCCCTCGGCCCCGGGGACCTGGCTCGGGCGCTCCCTCCCCTGGGCTGGGGCGAAGGGAGCCCCCGGCCGGTGGTGCTGGACGGGGCGTGCGATGGCTCCGACCCCACGAACCTGGGAGATCCGGGGAGCGCCGGCGCGCCCTGCGGCGCCTACGTGCCGGCCCGCTTCCACGAGGGCGGCGTGGCCATGGTGGGTGGGCGGGGGCAGGGGCTCCTGGTGGTGACGGGGGACGTGGTCCTCTCCGGGACCCGCTTCGACGGGCTCCTCCTCGCCGGGGGCTCCCTCACCCTCCGCGACGGGGCCCGGCTCCTGGGGGCGGCACGGGCCGGCGGCGACATCCTGGTGGATCCGGCGTCGGCCCTGGACGGCTCTCCCTGCCGCACGCTGCGCGCCCTGGAGTCGGTCGCGGATGTGCTCGCCCGTCCCGTTCCCCTGGCCGGATTGGTTCTCCTCCCCCCGGGGGCCCGTTAGGCTCGGGATCCGGCGGATGGACTCCCGCCGACCCCGAACCGGCGCATGCGACGCGGGGGCGTGAGGCTCCCTGCGGTGGGCCCGCCCGGGTCCCGGGGCGCTCGCCGGGGGTGCAACAGTTGCCGGTCAGGCGCACAAAGGTCCTTCAGGTCATCCTTTACGGGGGTCGGGGGCCGCACGAATATTGGAGCTACGGCCTGGCACGCAACTTGGGATGGTCTGTCAGTGAGTTCGAGTACCCCTTCGGAGCGTCCATGCGAGCCCTACGCGGCTTCACCCTCATCGAGGTAGTCATCGCGCTGCTTCTCGGGAGCATCCTGACGGGCATCGCGCTGACGAGCTACGGGAACGCCCAGGGGCGGTTCGCCGTCAGGGGGGCGCGGAACACGTTCAGCGCGCTCCACGCCCGGGCCCGGGCCACCGCCATCGAGAGGGGCACCACCGTCCAGCTCCTGGTGGACGTCGCGGGCGACAGCGTCACCATCACCAGCGGCACCACCCTGATCGAGAAGGTCCGCTTCGAAGAGGAGTTCCACGTCGACCTCCAATCCACTTCGGGCAATCTCCTGCTGTGCATGAACGCCCGGGGCTACGCCGACACCGGGTGCACCAACTTCTCCGCGGCCGTGAACCTCGGGTTCTGGCAGAACGCCGACTCCGCCTCCGTGCGCATCCTCCCCCTCGGGCAGTTGATCTACTGACATGGACTCCCCGCGTGATTCCGGCAGAGGCGGCTTCACCATGGTGGAGGTCATCATCTCCATCATCATCCTGGCCATCGGCGTGCTGGGCATGGCGGGAACCACCATGCTCGTCGTCCGCCAGACCACCCTGGCCAGGGTCATGACCGAGCGCTCCGTGGCCCTCCAGAGCGTCGTCGAGCGCGTGCAGGCCACCAACTTCGACAACGTGGGGAGCGGGTCGGACAGCCTGGGCGTCTTCCGCATGACCTGGAGTGCGACCAGCGAGACGTCCCAGTCCAAGCTCGTGCGGATCATCACGGTCGGCCCGGGCGTGAAGACGGCGACAGGGGCTGGATTTCCCATTTTGACCACCGGGGTCGCCGACACGTTCCAATACCGGATCATCAGGCGATGAACCGCGACCGCAGGGGGTTCACCCTCACCGAGCTCATCATCGTCGCCGTCCTGGGGTCGCTCCTGATCATGGTGACGCTCCAGGTGTTGATCACGAACCAGCGGACCTATACGGCGCAGAACGTCCAGATCCAGGGCCAGCAGGCCCTCCGCGCCGCCATGGACGTGCTCTTCTCCGAGCTCCGGGAGGTCAGCGCCCAGGGGGGCGACATCATCTCCATGAGCTCGAGCTCCATCACGGTGCGCTCCATGCGGAATTTCGGCGTGGCGTGTGCCGTTTCCCCCGCGACCCCGTCCGTCACGGTGCTGAAGGTCGGAAACTGGTTCTCCGTCGGCGACTCGGTGTTCGTGTTCGCCGACAACCGGGAGAACGTCAGCAGCGACGATGCCTGGATCGCGGCGAGTGTCACGGCCGTGGACACCACCGCCGCCTGCGGATCGTCTCCCGCGTCCCGCCTCACCTTCGGGGGCCAGGCGGCCGAGTTCGCCGCCGACTCCGTCCGGGTGGGGGCACCGGTCCGCAGCTACGTCCGCTACACCTACAGCCTCGTCACCGAGAGCGGCGAGACGTACCTGGGGCGCACGCCCGCGGGCGGCACCGCCGCGCCCATGGTGGGGCCCCTGAAACCCTCCACGGGCATCGAGTTCACGTACCTCGATTCCCTGGGCTCCGTCACGGGCGTCACGACCGACGTGCGCCAGATCACGGTGAAGATCCGCACGGCCTCGGGGGTGATGAACTCGCTGGGCCAGCCCGTGTCGGATTCCCTCACGGGCCGCATCTACACACGGAACTGAGCAGCCTCTTCGACCTTCCCGGCTCCAGGAGAGCGACATGTCAACGCAGGAGAAGAACGGGTTCGCCATGCCGGTGGCCGTCGGCACGCTCGTCATCATCGGTGTGCTGGTCACCGCCGGCTTCTACATGGCCAGCCAGGAGCTGCGCATCGGCGTGGCCAACCGGAACGCCGCGCTGGCGGTGAACCTCGCCCAGAGCAGCACCAACCGGATCCTCGTCAGCAACAGCCAGACGCTGTCGGCCATGCCCATATGGGGTGTCACGACCCTCTCGGACACGGCGGACGAGGGGATCTCGTCGGTCGAGGTGACCAGGCTCTCCACCTTCCTGTACTTCCTGGACGCCACGTCCACCGTCACCGAGGGCGGCGCCCTCTGGTCCGGAGGCTCCCGCCGGGTCGGCCTGGTGGCCCGATTGATCACGGCCACCATCGACCCGCCGGCCGCGCTCACGACCCAGGGGACGCTGAACTACGGTGGAAGCGCGCAGATCCACGGTCTCGACGGCGCGCCCAGCGGAGACGACGGTGGCCTGGCGGACTGGACGGGCATCTGCCCCACCACCGGCTTGACCGACAAGCCGGGGATCCTCATCGACGACACGCTGAACATCGACTGGACCGGGAACGAGGACAAAATCCAGGCGAACATGACCGGTGTCCCCCTCTACACCCAGGACTCCACCGTCACGGCGGAATCCATGCTGGAGTTCGGGGACCTGGGGTGGGAGGGGATGGTGGCGCTGGCCGACAAGGTGTACACCGGCACCCCGTCGTCCATCGGGCCCATCGTGGCGAGTGGTGTCTGCAACACGTCGGTCAAGGACAACTGGGGGGACCCCATCAACCCCACGTCCCCCTGCTTCAACTACTTCCCCATCATCTACTACGGGGGCAGCGACCTCCAGCTCACCCAGGGCGTGGGGCAGGGGATCCTCCTGGTGGAGGGGGACCTGAAGGTCACGGGCGGATTCGAGTTCTACGGCCCGGTGTACGTGAAGGGGACGCTCACCACCATGGGTAGCGGAGGCCACTTCTGGGGCGGCGTCACCGCCGCCAACGTGAACATCGAGGACATCACGGTCCTGGGCGACGCGGTGATCACCTACTCGAGCTGCGCGGTCAACCGCGCCCTCCTGAACAACTCGTCCCTCACCAGGATCCGCCCCATCGCCATGCGGAGCTGGGTGGACCTGTCGGGGATCACCGGCGGCTGAGCGCCGGCTCCTCGCGGCGGGGGCGGCGGGCGACCTGGGAGCCTGCCGGCCGTCTTTCTCGCCTTGGCATGCGCCAAATGTTTACCAATTCTTGCATATCCGGCAGGAAGCACATTATTCTTGACAAGTCTGGATTTTCGGTGGTAAGCTGAACCCGACAAATCTGGGAATTTCTGTTCCTGTCCCACGGCGGCGAGCGAGCGCATGGGTCTCTTCGGGCGGAAAAGGACCTCCATCGGCCTGGACATCGGCTCCGGCTTCGTGAAGGTCGTGGAGGTGGACCACTCCGGCGCGCAGCCGGAAGTGACCCGCGTCGCCATGCGGGCCCTCCTCCCCGACGCCATCGTCGAAGGGGAGATCATGGACTACGGTCTGGTCTCCGAGACGGTGCGCGGCCTCTTCGAGCAGCTGGGCAGCAAGAACGCGGAGGTGGTCACCGCCATCGGTGGGCACGACGTCATCATCAAGAAGATCCAGATGGATCGGATGAAGGAGTCCGACGCCCGCGAGGTCATCCGGTGGGAAGCGGAGCAGCACGTCCCCTTCGACATCAAGAGCGTGGAGCTGGACTTCCAGATCCTGAACCCCCACGACGACGGCATGCAGATGGAGGTCCTCCTGGTGGCCGCCAAGCGCGAGCTGGTGGACAACAAGGTCGGCCTCCTCCAGGACGCCGGGATCAACCCGGTCATCATCGACGTGGACGCCTTCGCGCTCCACAACGCGTTCCTGCACAACTACCCGGAGGCCCAGGAGGGGATCATCGCGCTGGTGAACGTGGGGCACGAGACCACCAACGTGAACATCCTGGAGAGCGGGATCCCCATCCTCACCCGGGACATCCCCTTCGGCTCGCGGCGCATCCGCGAGGACCTCCAGCGGGAGCGGGGGCTCACCGCCGAGCAGGCGGAAGACGTGGTCCAGGCGCGGGAGACCGTGGACGACCTGGAGCGGTTCGTGGACGCCTCCGCCGACGAGATCGCGGTGGGCATCGAGCGGGCCAGCGCCTTCCTCATGACCCGGGAGGACGGCGAGACCCTGGGCAAGATCTACCTCTGCGGCGGCGGTGCCCGGGTGCCGGGCATGGTGGAGTCGCTGGGGAGGCGCATGAACGTCGAGACGCGGCTGGTGAACCCCTTCGAGCGGGTCCCGGTGCGCCCCGGCGCGGCGGGTGAGGTGTCCATCGAGGAAGCGGGGCCCATGCTCCTGCTTCCCCTCGGGCTGGCACTGCGCCTGTGAGGCGCCATGGACAAGGGCTGACCCTTGATTGAAGTCAACCTCCTTCCGGGTGGGAAGAAGCGGTCCTCCAAGGGCCGCGGCATCTCCCTCAAGGGCATCTCGCTCCCCAGCTTCGGCACGGGCGGCGGGGGCTTCTCCATGCCCGGCGATCCCTACCAGATCGGGGCCGGCGCCGCCGGCCTGGTCACGCTGGTGGTCGTCGGGTGGCTCTTCCTCGGCCTGCGCTCCGACCGGGAGGAGGCCCAGGTCGCCTTGGATTCCGCCGTGCAGGACTCGGTGCGCTTCGCGGACCTGATCCAGCGCACGAACGAGCTCACGGCCCGGCGGGACTCCATCGGGCAGCGCGTGGCCATCATCCAGCAGATCGACGCGGGCCGCTACGTGTGGCCGCACATCCTGGACGAGGTCGCCCGGGCCCTTCCCGATTACACTTGGCTGCGCGAGGTCATGCAGGTCCAGGAGGAGCCCCTCCAGATCCGCATCGCCGGCACGGCGGGGAGCAACTTCGCGATCACGAGCCTGATGCGGAACCTCGAGGCGTCACCCTTCCTCCGGGGCGTGGTCATCGAGCGCACCGAGCAGGCGCCGTCCGTGGAGAACCCGGACGACATCGTCTACGTGTTCGAGCTCCTCGTGACGTTCGAGCCGCCGCCCCTGGAGGAGTTGGAGACCGTACCGCTCTTCGAGAGCGATCTCTCCGGCGCGCAGGCCACCACCTCCGGCACCGCAGGGGGGAGGTGAGCCATGGCATGGTACAACCCCGCGGACCCGAAGCAGCGCAACGCGCTCATCGTCGGCGTCATCCTCCTCGCCCTCATCTATCCCTTCTACTCGTTCTGGTACAAGGGTAGGCGGGAAGAGGTGACGGCCATGCAGACCCGCCTGGAGACGCTGGAGGACCAGAATCGCCGCGCCCAGGTGCTGGCGGCCCGGGGCGGTGGCGATCTCGAGGAGCGCCTGGCCCTCTACGAGCGCCAGGTGGGAAAGCTCGAGGAGCTCATCCCCGCGGCCGAGGAGGTGGCGGGACTGCTCGACGACATCTCCGACCGGGCCCGGCGGGCCGGAGTGGAGGTGAGCCGCATCATCCCCGAGCCTCCGGAAACGGGTGCCTTCTACACGAAGACCTCCTACGAGATGGTGGCCGTCGGCGAGTACCATGACGTCGCCCGCTTCCTCACCGCCATTGCCAGCCTGTCACGTGTGATCACGCCGGTGGGGGTGGATGTCGAGTTGTACGATCAAGCCGACTACTTCCCGGAATACGAGTCCCCGGTCCAGGCGGGCTTCCGCATCGAGACCTATGTGCTGCCGGAGGCCACTCCGGGGCCCGCGCCGGCTGCGGCCCCGGCGGGAGACTGACCCATGACGACGCTCTCGCATCTCTCGCTGGGCCTGCTCGTGGGGGCGCTCCTGCTCCCGCAGGGAGCCGCGGCTCAGGAGCCCCCCGCCAACCCGCCCGCACAGCAGCCGCCCACGGAGCTCGTGTTCGAGCGGGAGGTGTTCTCCTACCCGACCTTGCAGCGTCGCAACCCGTTCCGCCCCCTCACAGGAGTGGACCAGGGCGCCCCCCGCTTCGAGCAACTGCGGGTGGTGGGGATCCTTTACTCCGGCAACCCGTCGGAGAGCGTGGCCGTTCTGGGCACGAGCACCGTGGAGATGTCCGAGGACGGTGCCACGGTGACGGTCCAGCCCGGACCGTCCTGGTACCTCAAGGTCGGCCAATCGGTCGGCAACATCCGAGTCGTCGAGATCCACCGCGATCAGGTCGTGGTGGAGGTCGCGCAATTCGGGCTCACGGAGCAGAAGATCATGCAGCTGCAGACCCGGCGCCTGGGAGGCACTCCATGACCGCCATGTACGCCCTCTGGACGGGTGTGCTCCTGGCCCTGGGGGGGCCGGTCACCGAAGTGGCCATCACCTCCGCGGACCAGCACACCAACGTCCTCATCGCGGTGGACGGAGACGTGGATTTCCGGGACTTCACCATGGAGGGTCCCCACCGCCTGGTGGTGGACGTCATGGGAGCCCGCCACGCCCTCCCCGACGGCGAATTCGCCGACATCAACCGCGGGGGAATCCGCTCCGTCCGCACCAGCCAGTACTCGGAAGACGTGGTGCGGGTGGTGCTCGTGCTGGGCGGAAAGCCCGCGTACAGCATCGCTCCCGACCCCCACGGCATCCGCATCACACTCGACAACTCCGAGGGCGACTTCGCCCCCTGGAGCTCGGGCGCCGGCGCGTCGTCGCCGTCGGTGTTCCCGCAGCAAGCGGGCATGGACGGCCGCGCCGGCCCGACGCAGCCCTCGGCCGAGGCGGCTCCGCAGCAGCTCAGCACAGCCCGGCGCATCTCCATCACCTTCTCGAACTCGCCCATCCAGGACGTGCTGCTGTCCTTCGCGTCCTTCTCCGGCAAGTCCATCGTGCCCGGCTCGGACATCACCGGGCTGGTGACCGCCACCATCCTCGATCAGCCGTGGGACATCGCCCTCAGGACGATCCTGTCCGGACAGGGCCTGGTGGCCGAGGAGGACGAGTACGGCATCATCCGGGTGGACAACATCACCAAGCTGAACGAGCGCGAGGCCATCGAGCCCATCGAGACCCGGCCCTACCGCATCAATTACGCCACCGCCACCGAGCTGCAGATGGCGCTGACGCCCCTGCTGTCGGCGCGGGGCAAGGTCACGGTGGGAACGGGCACCAACACGCTGGTGGTGAGCGACATCGCCCGGGTACAGAACGCGGTCCGGGGCCTTCTCGGCGATCTGGACATCCGCACGCCGCAGGTCTCCATCCAGGCCAAGATCATCTTCGTGAACCGCACGGACCTGGACGAGATGGGCGTGACGTACGAGCTCAAAGACTCCCGCGGGAACCAGATCAACCAGCTCTCCGACGGCGCCGCCGACCTGAACGGCGACGGTGTCCTGGACCTGCCCGACGAGGCCGTCCAGCAAGGCGAGGCCGTGGTGCTCCTGGGCGGAAACTCCATCGCGGCCCTGGGGAACGCCAAAGAGCGGCTCACGTCCCCGAGTCTCACCCTTCTCAGCTCTCTGGTCATCGGGCGGCACCAGCTCATCAGCTTCCTGGACGCCCTCCACTCGGTGCAGCTCTCGGACGTGCAGGCCATTCCCCAGGTGACGACGCTGGACAACGTCCAGGCCCGCCTGAAGGTGGGCGCCGACGTGCCGGTGCGCATCGTGGACGCCGGCGCCGGCGCCAGCGGCCAGACAGGCGCCTACCCGACCGCGCAGGTGACCACAGAGGAGACGGGCATCATCCTCCAGGCCACGCCCCACGTCACCGCCGACGGGAACATCTTGCTGGACCTCATCGCCGAGCGCTCCTCGGCCGAGTTCACGGCGTCGGACGCAGGCTTCATCAAGCAGACTCAGGAGGCGGCGACACGGGTGCTCGTCGAGGACGGTGAGACGGTGGTCATCGCCGGGCTCACCCAGAGCGAGCGAACCGAGTTCCGCTCCGGCATCCCCCTCCTCATGGACCTCCCGGTCATCGGCCGGCTCTTCCGCGTCAAGCGGGAGCAGATGGTCCAGCGTGATCTGATCATCCTCGTGACCCCGCACATCGTGCGTGGCTCCAACTGATCGGGTCGATCGGGAGCGAAACCGACATGCGCCGGAAGCCAATCATGGGAATCCGAACCCTCCTCACCGGAGCCGCGATGGCGGGCGTCCTCGCGGTGGCGGCGTGCGAGGGGGACAACCTCTTCTCCATCCCGGGACAGGGCGGTCCCGCGGGCGCCGACGCCAAGGCGCCCACGGTGGACATCAGCGTCCCCCGTGGCGACTCGCTCTCGGGCACGGCCATCGGTGACTCGGTCTTCGTCTCCGTGCACGTCACCGACAAGGTGGGCGTGACCTCGTTGACGATCACCGGCTTCGCGCTGCGCGGCGACGCCGCCCTGGGTACTCTCCAGGTCGTGGAGCGCTTTGCGGAGAAGACCGTGGACTTCGCGGTCGCGGCCAAGGACACCACGGTCAGCCGGTACCTGCCGGCCGCGGAGGACACCACGCGGGAGAAGGCGTACGTGGTGGTGGAGGCCAAGGACAGCGCCGGGAACGTGGCCGCGGACACGGTCAGCCTCTCGGTGGGCGGGCCCATGGTCCTTCTGAGCGGGTTCGAGGACGGCGACGTCGTCTCCTCCGGCGCCGACCTGGAGGCCACCATCACGGCCACCGACCCCAAGGGGGTCAACCGGCTCCGCCTGGACATCACCGGCTCCCTGGAGCGTGCGTTGGTGAAGACGCTCGGCACGAGCCAGGATTCGGTGCAGCTCGACACGGCGACGTCCATCCCTGACACCGCTGCCGGCCCCATCATGGTGCAGGCTGCGGCGCGCAACACCCTCGGCGTGATCGAGCGGACGAGCGGCGTGCTCCTGTTCATCGCGGACCGGAAGTCGCCGACCACGACGATCCTCATCCCCAGGGGAGACTCGCTCTCCGCCAAGCCCCTGGGCGACTCGGTGCTCGTCACCGCCCGCCTCACCGACAACTTCGGCGTGCGCTCGGTGCGCATGCGCGGCATCGCGAAGCGGGGCAACCCCGACCTCGGGACCGACACGGTGGTGCCCCGCTTCATCGAGCGCGCCGTCACGTTCGCGGCGGGCGTGAAGGACACGACCATCTCCCGCTACCTGCGGGCCACGGCCGACTCCACGAAGGAGACGGCCCAGATCATCGTCATCGCCGCCGACAGCGCCGGCAACCAGTCGTCGGACACCGTGAACCTGGTCCTGGGCGGACCCGACGTCGAGATCCTCGACATCGTCGACGGCCAGACCATCCAGGCCGGGCTCGGCCTCACGGCCCGGGTGCGAGCGCAGGATCCGCTTGGCATCACCCAGGTCCGCATCGAGATCCGGGGCGCCCTGGACACCACCATCGTGAAGGCCATCACGCCTCCGGCCGACTCGGTCGTCGTGGACACCACCATCGCGATTCCCGAGAACACTCTCGGCCCGATGGAGATCACGGCCATCGTGCGCAACGCCCTAGAGGTCGCCGGTCAGGATGGCCCGCTGAGCATGGTCGTGGTTCCCGCCGGCGCGGGGGACACGATCCGTCCGGTGCTGAGGCACACGTCGTCGGCTCCGGAGCGCATGGAGCTCCAGGACTCGGTCACCGTCCAGATCAGCGGCTCGGACGCCGGTGGTGGCGTCGCGAAGGTGGGGTATACCGTGAGGGCTATCTCCCCGACGAGGGGAGACACGCTGATCCGGACCGATTCGGCCGTGTTCGACCCGGCCAGAACCGGGACGGTCACGAGGTTCTTCAGGTTCGGGACCTTCAACGTGGATTCTCTGAATCTCCCGGACACGCTGATCTACGAGATCACCTCGTGGATGAGGGACGCGCAGGGGAACTGCGCGGCCAGCGTCGGACTGGACTCACTGGTTTCGCTGCCGTGCGACACGCTGGCGACTGGCGAGACAGTGGCGCAGAACCGCGTGGGACTACGACTTACGCGGAGCGTGGTGGCGGGAAAGACGGTCCTTCTGCCCTTTGGGGGGAGGATCATGGACGCTGCGGTTGACACGGTGAGGCGCAGGATGTTCCTGTCCAACATCGTCACAAACCGCCTGGATGTGTTCGACTTGAGGGATGATCGGTTCCTCAGGTCCATCGGCGTGGGCTCAGAGCCCTGGGGGCTCGCGTTCAATCGCGCAGGAGATTCGCTCTGGGTGGCGAACTCCGGCGGCACGAATCTCTCCTCTGTGGATCTCGTCAAGCTGACGGAAACCGATTCGGTCAGACTGTTGACTCCGGATGTGAACATCTTCCGGATTGTGTTGGAGGAGGGAGAGACATCCATCGGCTGGAAGATCCAGACTCTACCGTTTACCGAAGGAGTGTCGTTCTCGGACCGACCCCAATTCGTGGCGGTCGATGCTTATGGGAACGTTGTCTACTCGACGAAGACTACAGTGGCCGGGCTGGGAGGCACGGTTCGAAAGGGATACTACGAGCCTCCGAGTGACACAGCCGAGGTGAAGATCTTCAACGGTTTCCAGGAGCCGACGCCCGGCGAGGACATCTGGGTTGTCTTCCATGTGGATTCGGTCAAGGGTTCGCCCTCCGGTGAGTTGACGATCTATGATCACCCGACTGGCCGGCCCAATACGGTGATCAGTGCGTCAAACACTGACGCCGCCGGTCTGGACGGGGCGATTGAGTCCATGAAGGCAGCCGGCTCGGACATTGAGATGTGGCTGGGCGACATCAATGCCGAGGAGTTCCTCCTGAAGGACACCACGTTCGTCGCTGCGTCCGGGGATGGACGTTTTGTGCTGGTGGGTGAAGGTGCCGCTGCACCGATCGGGAGGGTGGTAACATACAGCGCTAACCCCGGACCCACGGTGGCACTCAGCGCGCGAGCCCGAGTTGTCGACCTGCTCACCAACGCAGCGGAGGAGGTCCGCGGTGTGGGTCTGAACAACGATGGGACGTCTGGAGTGGTCCGGGGAAAGGTGGCTGCGTACTTCATCAGTCCTGAGGACCTGCGCCTCCAAGGGGTGGTGGCGGTGCCTTCCGCCACTGAGGCTGCCGGTGCAGCGTTGCACCCTCTTCACGCTAACGCACGTACACTGCAGAACCGTGGGGCATATAGCCCAGACACTCATCTCGCCTTCGTGGGGAGTGGAGCACGCACGATCGACATCATCGACACATGGCGCTTCACGCGAATCGGGCGAGTGTACATCCGCGACATCATCACGGGCCCGTTGAGGGCAGTACTCCCGTTCCCCGAGGACAACGCCGGATATACCTGCGGAAAGGTCTACCCGAAGAATCGAGCCGGGACCGATATCGGCGAGGCGGTCCGACTTTACGGGGACCCGACGGACTTCGGCACTCCGCTGATTGACGATGAGAGCATCACGGAGGACCGCTGCGTTGTGATGAAGCTGTTCGGGACGACCTCCGCGGGGGGCGTGGTTGTTATCGACGTGCGCAAGGCGGACGTGTTCAGGGAGCATCCGGCGCGCAGATAGAGGCCGGGCTCCAGGCAGAACGTGCGCTGTGGAAGCAGGCGCCCCGGCGGCATCAGCCGCCGGGGCGCCGGCGTTGAGTGAGGTATTCCGGAAGAACGGGTCTTGGAGGACGCCGCCCGGACATCTATATACGTAGGAGCCAGCCGGAACGCGTCCGTGCCCC
>CAZJFX010000028.1:0-42636 GCA_964545395.1 uncultured Gemmatimonadaceae bacterium
ACCCACCTCCGCAGCCGCCTGAACGGGGGGAGGTTGACACAGGGTGTCTCATGCCAGGTGGGCTACCCCCCGTCCGGACACGGTTCCGCCTCGGCCTCGGACTCGAGCACCACCGGCCGGGAGGTGCCGAAGAGCCGGCGGACGTCGCCCCACCAGGACCGCCGGCGCACCAGGACGAGCTCGAGGGTCTCGTCGTCACCCATGTCCACTCCCCCGATCCAGACGAAGTGGACGTCGCCCAACTCCTCCGGGCGGGAGATGCGGTACCGGGATCTCCTCCACGCGAACTCCACCCACCCCGCGGCGGCGAAGTCCCGCTCCGTCCAGAGCAGCTCCACGTACCAGCTCTTCTCCACGCGGAAGACGCCGTCACCCAGGGTGTCGCCGCGCTGATAGTACCAAGGGTCGAAGTCCTCCCCCTCGTCGCGCTTGAACGTCTCGTCCAGGGCGTAGTCCACGCCCTCCAGGGCGTCCTCCCGCGCGAGCGACTCCAGGTGGTGGCGCAACTCGTGGGTGAGGGTCTCCCAGAGTTCCTCCCCCCAATCGAAGTCCGGGCTCAGCGCCGCCAGACTCTTGAAAGAGCCCCAGTAGAGCACGACCCGGGAGCGGGTGGTCTCGGGACCCCCGAAGTCCGATGCGTAGTCCTCGGTGACACACTCTCCCAGGGTATAGATGTCGGGAAGGGTGGGATGGGGGAGCGCCTCCCGGCTCACCACCAGGTCGTCGATGCCTTCCTTGTACGATTCGGGGATCTCCTCGTAGGCGTCCCGTGCCGCGCGCTCGAAGTCCTTGAATTTCATGAGCGGCGCGTCCCGCGCAGCGTCACACCGAGGCGAGCTCCGACGTGCAGTGGGGGCACCGCGTCGCCTTCAGCGGGATGGCGGCATCATCACGTCGTCCACGAAGCTCTTCACCACGGTCCCGAAGGCAACCCCGATGATGATCCCCACCGCCATGTCCACGACGTTGCCCTTCACGGCGAACTCGCGGAATTCCTTCACGAAGCCCATGCGTACCTCCCTCGTAGGGTGAGCTTGTTCAGCTGCCGAGCTTCTCCCGGACCCAGGCCACCACCTTGTCCGCGCTCACGCGGATCTGCTCCAGGGTGTCCCGGTCGCGGATGGTGACCGTGCCGTCCTCGTTCGTTTGGCCGTCCACGGTGAGGCACCAGGGGGTGCCCGCCTCGTCCTGGCGGCGGTAGCGGCGCCCGATGGAGCCCGCCTCGTCGTAGAACGAGGGGAGCGCGGCCCTGCGCAGCCCCTCGTGGAGCCTGCGCGCAATCTCGGGGAGTCCGTCCTTCTTCACCAGCGGGAAGACCGCAGCCTTCAGGGGCGCCAGCCTCGGATGCAGAGATAGCACCACCCGCTCCTCGCCCTCCACCTGCTCCTCCCGGTAGGCGTCGGCCAGCACCACCAGGGCGGTGCGGTCCACCCCCATGGAAGTCTCGATGACGAAGGGGATGTAGCGCTCGTTGGTGGCGGCGTCGATGTACTCCAACCGCTTCCCCGAGTACTCCTGGTGGCGCTTGAGGTCGAAGTCGGTGCGGTTGTGGATCCCCTCGAACTCCTTCCACCCGAAGGGGAACAGGTACTCGATGTCGAAGGCGTTCTTGGCGTAATGGGCCAGCTCTTCCTTGGTGTGCTCGTGGAAGCGGAGGTTCTCCGTGCGGACCCCCAGCGACTCGTGCCACGCCATACGCTCGGCCTTCCAGCGCTCGAACCACTCGTCGTCCGTGCCGGGCTTCACGAAGAACTGCATCTCCGCCTGCTCGAACTCCCGGGTGCGGAAGACGAAGTTCCCCGGGGTGATCTCGTTGCGGAACGCCTTGCCGATCTGGGCGATGCCGAAAGGGATCTTCTGGCGCGCCGCGGTCTGGACGTTGAGGAAGTTGACATACTCGCCCTGGGCCGTCTCCGGCCGCAGGTACACGGTGGCGACGGCGTCCTCCACCGGTCCCATGAACGTCTTGAACATGAGGTTGAAGAGGCGGGGCTCGCCGAAGGCGCCCTTCGTGCCGCACGTGGGGCACTGGCCGCCGGCCACTTCGGGGAGGTCGGCCCGGAAGCGGCGGTGGCAGTTGGAGCACTCCACCAGCGGGTCGGTGAAGCCCTCCACGTGCCCGGATGCCTCCCACACCTTCGGATGCATGAGGATGGCCGCGTCCAGCCCCTCGACGTCGTCCCTCTGGTGGACCATGGCGCTCCACCAGAGATCCTTGATGTTGCGCTTCAGCTCCACGCCCAGGGGGCCGTAGTCCCACACCGAGCCGGTGCCGCCGTAGATCTCCGAGGACTGGAAGATGAAGCCGCGCCGCTTGGTGAGCGAAACGAGCTTGTCCATCAGGTCCGGGCTGGGCATGAAGCTCCCTATCCCCTTGCATGTCCGGGGGTTTCGACGTTTTCTGTTGGGTCGCCAAAGCTATCGGGCCCCCCAGGGCCGATCAACGCCCGGCCGGAGAACCCCTGCCGGCTCCCGGGGTAGCCGGGAGGAACCCGCTAGCGGCACGATGCTCCGGCCTCACCGAACTCGAGTGCACAAACCGATGCTGACGTTCACCGACCGCGCCCGAGACGTCGTGCGCTCCTACATGAACCAGAGCGGAGGCGACCTGCAGGCTCTCCGCATCGCCCGCCAGGCCGGGAGCCCCGCGGCCCCGCGATTCGAGCTCAGCCTGGTATCGCTGTCCGAGAAGGAGTCCGGGGAGATCCAGGTGGACGGACCCGGCTTCCCGGTGCTGGTGACGATGGGGGACTCGGATCGCCTCGAGGGAGCGATGGTGGACTTCGTGGAGCGGGTGAACGAGAGCGGCTTCGAGGTCCAACTGGCCGGCTCCGCCCCGACGGCACCGCGGCCCCGCACCGACGGCGAGCCCCAGGGGGACCTAGCCGACCGGGTGCGGGCCGTCCTGGACGCCCAGGTGAATCCGGCCATCGCCGGCCACGGCGGCATGATCTCGCTGGTGGACGTCCAGGACACCGAGATCTTCGTCCGGATGAGCGGCGGATGCCAGGGGTGCGCGCTCTCCCGCATCACGCTCCGCCAGGGTGTGGAGCGCATGCTCCGCCAGGCGGTCCCGGAGTTGACGGCGGTCCACGACGTCACCGACCACGACTCCGGGATGAACCCTTTCTCCGCCCACTGAGGCGGCGGGGCGCCGCCTCGGGGTCGGGCTACCGGAAGCCGGCCCGCCGGATCCGGTCGAAGAGCACCGCCGTCAGGCGCTCGGTGGTCACCTTGTCCAGCGTCCCCATTGCGTCCAGAGCCGCGGTGATCCGGTCCACCCGGTCCCACATCTCCTCGCCCAGCTCCTTCGACTCCGGCACGGCCTCCAGGACCGGGTCCCGGGACACCCCGCCGGCAGCGGGAGCGTGCTCGATCCTCGCCTCGTTGACGAGGAGGAACTCGTGGAGATCGAGGGCTGCGTTCACCAGGTCTTCCATGAGCGCGTAGGCTTCGAAGCGGTCCTCGCGGGTGGAGAGGAAGCCCGAGTCCGCCCTCTCCAGGAGGATGGCCGCCGTGTCGGCGGCGATCCCGGCCTCGGCGAGGCGGGCCTGATACCGTTCGTGGAACACCCGCGTGTCGGAGGTCCGGACTTGATCCACGAAGGCGCCGATCCCCTCCCAGAACGCTTGCACATCGCGGAACTGACTGGCGCCGGCCAGGTAGACGCCAGCCAGCCAGTCGCGGTTCGGCTCGGCGGGGATGGCGAGCGCAGCCTGCGAGGCCCCCAGCTCGTCGAGCATGTCGCCCAGGGCGAGCTCCCCGAGGTCGCGCATCCTGGGAAGGAGCTCGGCGGGGATGGACGGGATGACCACCGCAGGAAGCGCCGGCGCCGCTTCCTCCGCGGGGTGGGCCGCCTGCCTCCCCCGGAGGGCCTTCCATCCGAAGAACCCGCCGGCACCCACCACAGCCAATCCCACGACGCCCAGGATGAGGGGCGCCAGCGACCGGCTCCGCGGGCGCCGCGGAGGGGAGGGACGGTTGCGGGGCTGGGGGCGCTCACCGGCCTCCTTCTGCTCCCCCGCGGCTCCCTCCGCCGCGGCTGCCGCGCCGGCGGAGCGCCGCCGCTTCGGGGGCGCGTCCTCGTCGGCCACGGGGCGCCTGGCCATGTCCAGGGCACCATCGCCGGGAACAGGCTCTGCCTCGGCCGGGGACTCTTCCTCCCTCATCCAGGCCGGTGAAGACTCCGGCGTGAGTTCGGACATGGACGGCTCGAGATCCATCGTGCTGCCGCCCACGGCACTCCCTGGGGAGAAGTCCATGCCGGGTGGCGCCGCAGACGGCTCGGGCGCGGAAAAGGGATCGGGTGCGAGCTCCAGGCCCCCGCCGAAGTCGAAGGACGCCGGCGTCTCTTCTTCCTCTTTTTCCTCTTTCTTTCCGGACTGCTTTGCCGGCGCCGGCTCAGCGGGCATGGAGAAGTCCAGCATGCCTCCCTCGGCCTCCGGCTCGTTCGGCGGGGCCGCCGGGCCGGTCGTGGCAGAGGACGGAGCGGCGAGGGTCAGGTCCAGGTCGAAGCCGAAGGCCGGGCTCTCGGGCTCCTCGGAGGTCTCACGCTCGGGAGCCGGCTCCTCCAGAGACATGAACTCGTCCCGGAGGTGAGGCGGTGGGCCTCCGGCCGGGCGAGGAGCAGGCGGAGCCGGAGGAGGCTCGTCGGGCGGCGGCGCCACCGGGGGCGGCGGAGCCACGAACCCCCCTTCGCCGCCCAGGTCCCGGGACAGCGTGTGGAAGATCTCGTGGGTCTGGGCCGGCCCCCACCGGTCCGCCTGGGCATCGTACAGGTCGGTGTCCGGGCCGATGGCCCCCAGCTCGATGCGCAGGGCCAGCGCATCCACGCTGGGAATGGAAACCTCGTTCCCCTGGGAGTCGATATAGGCAAAGCGCATGAGAGTGCCGTCGTCTGGGCGGTGCTCGGTCGTGACAGCGGTAGTCTACAGGGTAGGCCGCCGACGGGCCACAGCGGAAGGGCGGCGCACTCGCAGAATCCCGAGACACGCCGGCGATGGCGATGCGGCGCGCGGCGAGGAAGGCCCGAAAGACCGTCACCCGCCCCGGCTCAGCGAGGCGGCTCGCCCGACATCGTCCCCTCCGGCTGGTAGACCCTCCGGAACTCCACCTTCCCCATTCGGCCCATGGTGAATTCCACGGCCACGGTGAGGCGGTGCCGGTCCGGCGTGGCGTGGAACGTCTCCTTCACCGAGCCCGCCCCCGACACCTGCCGCGTCACCGACAGGAGGCCGCCCTTCCATTCCGCCTTCGCCTCCACCTCCACGTCTGCCGCCGCCTCGCGCTTCACGCCCTGGCCGAAGGGGAGGATCCACGGCTCCTCCCGGGGATAGGTGAGCACAACCGCCGAGTCGGAGAGGGTGAGCCCCAGGCGGCGCGGGACCACCGTCGCCATGCGCCCGAGGGCCTGGGCCGCCTCGGGGTCCCCGCCCCTGCCGGACACCTGTCCCCCCGACCGCATCCCCCCACCCGGAGCCATCCCTCCCCGCCCTCCTCCAGGCATGCCGCCACCCGAGGGCGGGCGCCGGCCACCTTGGGGCGCCGCCCCGTCCCGGGCCGGGCGTGCCGAGCGCATGGCCTCCTCGGGGTCGTCGCTCTCCGCCTCGTTCAGGACCCAGATCCCGGACACGGTCCCGGACACGGCAGGCGTGATCTCGCCGATGTGCCTCGTGCCCCCGGCGCAGGAGGCGGAGACCAGGACCGCGAAGGCAAGGGCCGAACCGAAGAGGAGGGAGGGTGCGGGAACGGCTCGGGCGGGCATGACGGTCTCCAACGGAGAAGGGGGGCGCTCCGTTCCATGGACGTGCGCCCCCCTCCCGGCGTTAGCACGGTACCCACCCCGCCTACGAGATCACCCGCTCCTTCGGGCGTGCCCGGTGCTTCTCGTAGAGCGCCTTGTGCTTGTTGTCGGTGCTCACCTGCCGGCCGAGGATGAAGAGCTCCAGGACCTGGGTCTGGATCTCCAGGGGATCCCCGTCGGTGACGATGAGGTTGGCGATCTTGCCGCGCTCGATGGTCCCCATGCGGTCCCCGAGTCCCAGCATCTCGGCGCCGTTCTTCATCACTGCCTCCAGCGCCGCGTCCCGGGGGAGTCCGAAGGGCACGGCCATGGCCGCCTCGTAGGGAAGCGTCCGGGAGTCGGAGGAGTTGAAGGTGGCGAAGGCGATCTTCACCCCCGCGGCGTGCAGCTTGCCGGCGTTGGCGTACGCCTCGTCGTAGCTCGGGTCCGAGCCGGCGGGCATGACCTGGCTGGGCCCGAGGATCATCGGGACCCCCTTGCCGGCAAGCCAGCCGGCGATCTTCCAGCCCTGGCTGCCGCCGGTGATGACGTAGCGGATGTTCTGGCGCTCGGCCCACTCCACCGCGTTCCTGATGTCGCGCTCGCCATTGGCCTCCAGCAGGACCGGCATCTCACGGTTCACCACCTCGGCCATGGCCTCGAGCTCGAGGCTACGCTCGGCGCCCGCCGCCAAGGCGGCGCGGTACTGGCGGCCCGCGTCCATCCAGGCGTCGAGGCGGGCCACCTGCTCACGCCACGCTTTCTCCACCTCGCTCCACGGGCGGCTCGCCCCGGAGGCGCCGTACCCGCGCCGGGGGGTGAGGCTGGGGAAGTTGACGACCATGGCCGCGCCGGGGTCGATGGTCATCTCCTCCACCGTCCAGCCGTCGAGGCCCACCAGCGACGCCTGCCCGGCGATGATCCCGCCCCCCGGCGCCGCCATGGTGTGCGTGACCCCGTTGGCGCGGGTTACCGGGATGTGCTCGGTGGCCGGGTGGATGGCCGACGCCGTCTGGAGGTGGGGCTTGAAGTCGCCCTGCTCCTGGCTATCGTTGGTCACCTCCACTGCTCCCACCTCGGTGAGGCCGAGGCCGGTCACCGCGTCGAACATCCCCGGATAGACGTGCTTGCCGGCGGCCTCCACGACCAGGGCGTCCTCGGGGGGCTGCACGTCGGGGCCCACGTCCACGATGCGGCCGTCACGCACCACCACGGTGCCCACGAAGGTCTGCCCCGTGAGGGTGTGGACGGTGCCGCCACGGATGGCGTAGGTCTGCGCCTGGGCCGCGGCGGCGAAGGTGAGGACGGCAGCCAGGGCGGTGAGCGCCCCGACGCCGCTGCGGTGGATCTTGTTCACGGCGTTCATCGGGACACCTCCTCCGGCGCGCGCCGGTGACGCTCCAGGAGCGCCGCTTTCTCCGCGGCGATGGCTTTCTGGCGCTCCATGTCCAACTCCCGGTCGAAGTAGAGCTTCCCGTCCACGTACGTCTGCAGCGGCTTGGCGAACATGGAGAGCGGCGGACCGTCCCAGACCACCACGTCGGCGTCCTTGCCCGGGTCCAGGGACCCGGTGCGACCGTCGATGCCGAGCTGCTTGGCCGGGTTCAGCGTCACGAGCCGGAGCGCGTTCTCCTCCGTCATGCCCCCCCATTTCATGGTCTTGGCCGCCTCCTGGTTCAGGTGCCGCATCTCCTCCTCCGAGTCGGAGTTGATGGAGACCAGGATGCCGCGCTCCTCGGAGAGCGCCGCGTTGTAAGGGATGGCGTCGTAGACCTCCATCTTGTAGGCCCACCAATCGGAGAACGTGGACACGCCCGCGCCGTGGGCCGCGACCTCGTCCGCGATCTTGTAGGCCTCCAGGCCGTGCTCGAACGACCGCACCGTGATGCCGAACTCCTCGGCCACGCGCATGATCTGGAGCATCTCGTCGGCCCGATACGCATGGGCGTGGATCCACCTCTCCCCACGCAGGATACCTGCCAGACGCTCCAGTTTGAGGTCACGCCGCGGCTCCACGCCCTGCCGGCCTCCCGCCTCCCACGCGTCCCACACCTTCCGGTACGCGCCGGCCTCCAGGAAGGCCTGGCGGAGCACGTCCTGCACGCCCATGCGGCTGGCCGGGTAGCGGTCGGGGTTGCGGTCGCGCTTCACGTTCTCGCCCAGGGCGAACTTCACATCCTCCTGGACCCCGCTCATGAGCATGTCGTGGCCGTCGCTCCCCCACCTGAGCTTGAGCACGGCGTTGCCGCCCCCGATGGGGTTGGCCGAACCGTGGTAGATGTTGGCGATGGTCACCCCGCCGGCGAGAGCGTAGAAGACGGCGGGATCACCGGGGTTGATGACGTCGCGGATGGTGACCATGGACGACACGTTCACCGAGCCCTCGTTCACCGCGTCGGTGGCGATGTGGGAGTGGGCGTCGATAATCCCCGGCGTGACCCACTTCCCGGTGCCGTCCACCACCCGGGCGCCGGGAGGAGCCTGCAGGCCCGTGTCCACCTCGGCGATCTTCCCGTCGCGCAGCAGCACGTCGCCGTGGGCAATGGTGCCCCGCGACGCGGTCATGACGGTGGCGTTGCGGATGAGCGTCACCGGGTCGTCCCGGAAGGGTCCCTTGTCCTTCGCCATGGTGATCGGTGCCGTCGCCGGAGCCGACTGGATACGGCGTCCGCGGCCAGCCGCGGGAGCGGATGCCTCACGGGGCGCCTGGGGTGCCGGGACGTCGAAGCGCTCGCCGTCCACCAGCACCGTCTCGACCCGGGTGCCCTCCTCGAGGATGTCGCCGGTCGCCACCACCAGGTTGCCCAGCTTGCCCACCTCGATGGAGCCGAGCCGGTCGGCGACTCCGAAGATCTCCGCCGCCGACAGGGTCAGCGCCCGCAGCGCTGCGTCCTTGGGGAGGCCCATGGCCACCGCCTTGCGCGCGTTGGCCCAGATGTCGGTGGGATCGCCGAGCCCTCCCGAGCTGAACGCGAAGGGCACGCCGGCCTTCTGCAGCTCGGCAGGCGTGGTGGGGGCCCGGTCCCAGAAGCGCAGTGTCGCCAGGGTGGGCTCCGCCTCCGGGTCGTCGTCCTTGGGCGCCTCGGGCCAGTTCAGGTCCACCACCACGGGCACCCCCGCCAGGATGTCCGCGGCGCCGTAGGCGCCCTGCGCCCCGTAGACGATGGGCCTCGTGCCCATCTCCCGGGACGTGGTGATGGCCCGGAGGATCTCCTTGCGGTCGGCGGCGGGGAAGAGCACCGGGTACCCCACTTGGAGCTGGTGCCGGATGGGCTCCAGCGCCGCGTCCCACTCCGGCCGTGGCTTCCCGCGCGGGGCGGCCTTGTAGGCGTCCCAGACCCGGTCGTAGTACTGGGCGTCCAGGTAGAGCTGCTTCAGGTAGGCGAAGCTCCCGAACAGCGAGTTGGGAAACCCGGTGTACGAGCGATCCTCCAGCTTCAGGTGCATGGCCACCGGCGTGGCTACCACCATCTCCCGGGGCCGCACGAACCCGCCCAGGTCCAGGACCGCCGCCTGCCCGGTGACGAGGCCCTCGTCGCGCGTGGTCACCACGGTGGTGAAGCCGGCGCTCCTCCACCTGGCGATGCGCTCGTCGCCGCCGTTCAACTCCTCGCCGGCGCTCAGCCCGCTGTGGGTGCCCGGCCGGTCCTCCGGCCCCCACGAGTGCTTCGACTCGTCGATGGGACCCGCGGGCCCGAAGGGACTCTCCTCCCCACCCGCCCCCGCGCGGCTCCCACGGGCCGTCGGATGGCCCAGGTTCGTGAGAGCATCCACGAAACCGGGGTAGACCGTCTTCCCGGTCCCGTCGATGACCCAGATCCCCTCGGGCGCAGCGACGCCGGCACCCACGGCGGTGATGACGCCGTCCTGCACCACGACGGTTCCCCGGTCCAGGGTCTGTCCCGAGACCGTGACGATTCGAGCCCCGGTGATGGCGTAGTGCCGCGGCACGTCGGGCCGGGTGGGGCGGGGCTGGGCCTGGCCTGTCTGCGGAAGGGCCGCCAGGAGCGCCGAGAGAGCCGCGGCGACGCGGGCGGTCCGGAGCCGTGAGGGCATGGGAGAACCTCCCCTAGGTTGGGATGCGAGACGTCCTGCGGCGCCCGGGGGACGCCGGTCCGGCTACGGCGGGAGGCGAGGGACAATACCCTCGCCCGGCGAAGCGGGCCAGCGGCAGGGTGCTACCACGCCAGGTCGAGGATGACCCCATTCATGAAGCCGCCGTCCTCGCGCTCCGAGGCCAGGCGCAGGAGCGCCTCGAGCTCGTCGTGGTCCAGCCAGATCCCGCCGCAGCGATCGCACCGGTCGATGAGGAGGTTGCGCACCACCTCCTTGCGCATGGGCGTCCCGTCCACCGGGCACAGGCGTTGGCTCTCGGCCTTGAGCCGGATGAGCGCGCCGCAGCGCTCGCACGTGGGAATCCCGTCGAGCACCTCCTTGGCGGGGTGCTCGCGGCAGCGGGCGCAAAGCTCCTGGGTCGACTCCTCGGTCATCCTCGTGCTCTCCGCAGCCCGGCCTTCGCCCGGGTCAGGAAACGGCGCGGGTCGACAGGCTTACGCATGTAGCCGCCGGCGCCCGGTCCCATAACCTCGATGTCGGATCCGAGGTCCGTCACAAAGATAGGTCCGTCCCCGTCCTGCTCCTCCCCACCGATCATCCGCCCAGCACGAACATCATCTGGGTAGGCGTCCAGAACGCGGACACCCCGGCGAGCGCCTGCAGTGCGCGGGCGATAGGATCGTCGGCGGCGTAGCGCACCCAGAGGACGCCCACCGCGCCTTCCAGCGACGGCGGGGGGGCGCCGCCGCCCTGGCCTTGGCCCTGCCCCTGGCCTTGGCCCTGCCCGTGGCCTTTTCCCTGCCCCTGCCCCTGGCCTTGCCCCTGGAACGAGCCGCGCGCCGCCGGCGGCACGATGGCCGTGTAGGCCCACACCCGCAGCGAGGGGAAGGCCAGGGCCGCACCCGAGGGGGCCCCCGCGTCCAGGAGGGACCAGGCGTACTCCACGCCCTTGTAGGAGAAGTCGAATCCCTCGGGCAGGTATCCGATCAGCTCGGCGGGAAGCTCGCCCCAGGCGCCGGCCGGAGGAAGCGCCCCGTGATCCGAGAGGTACTGGAAGGCCGCCAGCCGCACGGTGTGCACATCCGAGACCACCCGCGCCGCATCCGCACGTGCCACCGCCCGCTGGAGCATGGGGACCGCGATCCCCGACAGGATGGCGATGAGCGTCATGACCGTGAGAAGCTCGAAGAGCGTGAACCCCCGACGCCCCACGCTCCGGCCCCTGCCCCGCGGGCTCATCGCGGGGCCCCCGCGGCGTCGGCCACCCGCCCCGTGAGAAGCGGAGGATCCCGGTCACTGACGAACGTGACCACGACGTCCCCGGCCAGGGCCTCCAGAGCGTAGCCACCCTCGGTGCGCCGGTACGTGACACCCTCCAGGGGGGGCGCGACGGCATCCAAGCTCACCGGGTACGCGCCGGTGGCGCGCCGGACGCCTTCGATCTGGTGCGCGAGGACCGTCACCACGCCCACCAACGACCCCTCCTGCTGTTGGAGCGGGAGCGGAGGTGGGCCCGAGCCCGCTTCCCGCACGTTCCATGCCGCCACCCCGCCGGCGGCCATGGCCAGGAGGAGCAACACACCCCAGCGCGAGCGCTTGGGCTCGGCGCGTTCGAAGACCTCGTCCGCCGCGTGCTCCCTAGCCGCGCGGTCCGCCACCTGCTCCATCAGCCTCTGCCGGCGCTCGGCCGGCTCCCCCCTCTCGGCGCTCATCCGACGGGCACCTCCATGGTGCGGCGCACGCCGCCCTTGTCCGAGCCCGCCACCACCCGCACCGAGGCGCCCGGGGCCGTGGGGCGCACGATCCAGGAGACGGTCCTGGAGCGCTCCTTCACCGCCTGCAGGTACGGGTTGGACCCGGCCAGGTGCCCCAGCGTCCTCCGAGGCGTCCCGTCGGTGATCTCGGCCCCCCTGGTTTCGAGGAGCGCCCAGGGCGGGCGCACCACCGGCGCCCGCACTCCACCGTCCTCCCTCGGCTCACCCACCGCGCCCCGATCGGTGAGGGTGGTGGGGAGGTATCCGGCGTTGGAGAGCGTCACCTCCACCCGCCAGGTGCCGTCGCCCAGGGCGGTGACGTGCGGCTCGGTGACCTCCAGGAGCGGTGACTGTTCCGCGATGTAGAGGTACCAGGGCATCTGCTTGGCGGTCTCCGCCTCCAGGTACTCGGGGGGCGGGTTCTGCCCCCAGAACTTGGTGTGCCAGCCGCCGATCTCCACCCTCCCGAGCTGGGGATGGTCGTAGGCCCTCCAGGGCGAGAAGTACCGCCCGCCGAGCTCTTCGTCGTTGAAGCGATGGCTCTCGGCCTCGCTGATGTCGCCGTCGCCGTCATAGTCGGTGACCCATTCCTCCGGCCCGGGGACGAACTCGGGCACCCACCCGATGATCCCCTGGTCCCAGTATGCCCAGGACAGGAGGGTCCCGTAGCGGTGGTCGGTGGGATGGGTGGAGCTCGGGCGTACGGGCCGGCCCGTGGTGCGCGTATACTCCTCGCCCATGTGCACGATGAGCTGCAGGTCGATCTCCGGGAACGTGGAGGGAGTCACGGCGGACGGGAGCCGGTAGACGAAGCCCCCGGACGTGTGCCCGTGGATGATCCCCGCGATGTTGCGGTGGGCGTTGATGAACTCCACCGCCGCCCGGGTCTCCGGCTCGGAGAGGGGGAAGTCGCCCGCTCCCCCCTGGAGGTGCTCCCGCTCCCAGTTGCGGGGGAAGTTGCGGTTCATGTCGATGCCACCGATGCCGTCCTCGTTCAGGGCGCCGTCGCCGTCGTCGTCCACACCCTCCCGCACGACGTCGAAGCGGGGCCCGGGGCGCTCCCGGTCCGGGTCGCGGACCAGGATTCGCGCGTCCGCCGGGTCCAGCACCCAAGCCCCCTGGGGGTTCGAAACGCGCATCTGGGTGATCCACCCGTCCCCGTCCAGGTCCTGGGGCGGGTCCTCGTCGGCCACGCCGTCCTCGTCCTCGTCCATGGGGTGTGGGGTGCTGCGCAGGAACTGATCGTGGAGGAGCGCCAGATCCGAGCCGTCGGGGTTGAACTTGGGCCGCACGTAGACGGCCCGCCGGTCCAGGAGCGCGGTGACGCGGGGGTCCTTCCCGTATCCCTGGAGCAGGTAGCCGACGAAATGCGTAGCCACCGAAGAGGCGGTGAGCTCACCGGAGTGGATCCCCCCGTCCACGTAGAGCGCGGGCTTCTCCGACGCCGGCCCGGTGCTCTCGTCGGTGATCTCCATCACCATGAGCGGCTGGCCGCCCCGGCTGGTGCCCACCGCATAGAGCTCGGTGAGCTCCGGGTAGAGGGCGTGGAGCTCGGCGAGGATCTGGTTCGTCTCGGCGGCGGTGTAGAAGCGGTTCCAGTCCACGCTGCCGTCAGGCCCCACCAGGCTCGCGCCCTGGCCCGCGAGGAACGAGGGCGAGGCGAGGGCCACGAGGAGGGCTGTGGCGCGGACGGCTCTTCGGACCATGGTGCTCTCCGGTTCGGCTGGTTCCCCTGTGCCCGGCAATGTGCGATTTCCCCCGGCTCCTGACCACTCCGGTACCCTGCGGGGGGGCGCCGACGTGCGCTGGCATGGCCCCGGACCGCTTGTGGGCGCCCCCCGGCTCCACCCACTATAAGAGGTTCCTCTCGTCCTTCCCCCACGGATTCGAGGCATACCCTGGCGCACCTCGCGTACCGAGGGCTGACCCTGGTGCTGGCGGCGTTGGCCCTCACCGGCCAGTTGGTCTACCTCGACGTCATCTTCTGGAATGTGTCGGGGCTCGGCGCCCTCGGCGAGAACGAGCTCCACCCGGCGCTCCGCTCCACCGTCGTCACCGGCGCAGTGGTGACCGTGGTGGTGTCGGTGGCGGCGCTCACCCTGGGTTTCCGCTCCGACGGGGAACGGGGCGCGCGCCCCTTCGGCCTGGCGCTGGCGGCGTGGGGCTACCTCCTGGCCTATTCGGGGCTCACCATCCTCCTCGCTCCCGAGCCGGAAACGCCGGCCCGGGCCCTCTTCGACGCCCACTTCCTCTTGGTGGAGGCGCTGGCGCTGACGGCCCTCCTGCGATTCACCGCTCTCTTCCCGGTGCCGCTGAAGCGCGAGGCCATCCAGGACCCGGCCACCCTCAACCCTCTCCTCCAGCCCGCTCAGCACATCCGGGCCTGGCTCCTGTCGCCCGCCGGACCCTGGGTCGCCGGCGCAGGGGCCTGCGTCCTCACCCAGGCCGCCAACACCGCCCAAGGGCGTCCCATCCAGGACGCGCCGCTCATCGTGCTCGCCGACGTCTTCCGCCTCACCGCCCTGGCTGTGGTGGTGCTCAACCTGAGGGCCGCCTTCGTGGCCACCAACACCGAGGGGCGACGCGCCGGGTTCTGGTTCGTGGTGGGCTTCACCCTCCTCCTCGGAGCCGTCGGGCTCCTCCTGGGCGGGAACGTCCTCACGGCCGTGACCAAGTGGGCCATCCCCGGCTTCAACTGGCGCCCCGTGGTCCTGGACCTGGGCGTCCTGGGGCTGATCTGGGGGGCGTGCATGGGGATCTCCTACCGGGGGGCGTTGAAGCCCGGACCCCTGGCCCGGCGTGCCTCCCTCCTGGCGTCCACGGTCACCGTGGCCCTCTTCCTGGCCGCAGGGCTCGAGAGCCTTCTCACCGGCGTGGTGGCGTCCCCGGTCTCCCTCCCCCGGGGGTTCGGCACGCTCATCTCCTTCGTGGCCATGGGACTCCTGTACGTCCGCATCCGGGAGCCCGTGGAGAGCATGCTCTACCGAGCCTGGGCCGACGCGCCCGAGGCCGCCCGGGTGCTCTGACCCCGGAGGCACGGCGTCACATCCCGCCGCCCCCGCTCGTTCCCCTCTGCGAACGGCGACCTCCCCAGGGGGTCGCGGGTACGATCAGCTCGCCCCGTCCTTCGAGACCCGAGCCCCTGACGGCGTGGACTTCGACCAGACCTTCGACGAGCTCTACCCGCCCCTGGTGAGGTACTGCCAGCGGCTCACGGGTGACCGTGACGCCGCCGAGGACACGGCGCAGGAGGCCCTGGTGCGACTCTTCACCCACAAAGTGGAGGGCCCCATCCCGGCGCTGCGCGTGTGGCTCTTCAAGACCGCAACGCACCTCGTGAGGGACCGGTACCGCGTGGACGAGAACCGCCGCCGCCTCCTCGAGGCGAACCCGGTGACGCCGGGTGCCACCGAGGACCCGGAGCGCGCCCTGGAGCGCCGGAGCGACCGCGAGCGCGCCCGCAGGGCGCTGGACCAGCTCGCCGACCGGGACCGGGAGATGCTCCTCATGCGCCACGAGGGATTCAGCTACAAGGAGATCGCCGAAATGGTGAACGTCGCCTCCACGTCCGTGGGCACGCTCCTGGCCCGGGCGGAGCGGCGCTTCCTGGACGTCCTGGAGGGGGGGAGGGAACCGGCATGACCCATCTCGAGGCAGGAGACCTCCTGGCCCTCCGCGACGATCCGGACGCCGCCGCGGACGAGCACGCCCGCCACGTCGAGGGGTGCGCGGCGTGCAGCCGGGCGCTGGAGGCCGCACGCCGCCAGGCGAGCGCCATAGCCTCGGCCCTGGACGCCCTGGAGGCCGACATCGGAGACCTGGAGCGGGCCCGCCGGGCGGTGCGCCTGCGCGTTGCCGAGCACTCGGCCCAGGCGGCCGGGGGAAGCTCGCTCCCCGCCCGCGCGTCCCGCCGCGCCTTCTGGAGCATCTCCCGGGCCGCCGGGATCCTCCTCGTGACCGCCGCAGGCCTGTCGGCGCTCCCGGGCTCGCCGGTGCGAGCCTGGGTGGAGAAACTGGTGAGCCCCGGGACGGAGGAGGCCGCGGCGCCTGAGCCGCGGCCCACCGCCAAGGTGACCGCCGCGGAAGTCCCTCCCGCGGAAGCCGGCCTCCGCATCTCCGTCGCCGGCGGCCCCGTCGCCGTCGTCCTGCGCGGGGCGTCGCCGGGAACGGAGATCCTCGTTACCTGGATCCCCGGAAGCGAGGCCGCTCTCTTCGCCCCGGTGGGCAGCCGGTTCACGTCGGGGGAGGGACGCCTGGAGGCCGCCCTCGCCCCGGGACGCGTCCGAGTGGAGCTCCCCCGGGGTTTCTCTCCGCTCTCGCTGGAGGTGGACGGCAGCGTCCTCCTCAGGAGCACCTCCCAGGGGCTGGAGGTGAAGGGCGACGTGGTGGAGCGCGGAGACACCGGGATCACCTTCGTGGTCCCGCAGCGCTGAGCGCCGCCCGTCGCCATGCACCGGATCCTTCCGCTCCTCGTCTTCGCCGGCGCCCTCACCGGCACCGCCGGCCCCGCGGCGGTGGGAGCCCAGGAGCCCGGCACCGTGTCCGGCATCGTGCTGGGGCGTTTCGAGAGCCAGGCGCGAGCCCTCCCCTTCGCCATGGTGGAGGCGTGGGGGCCCGGGTTCCGGGCCGCCGTGCTCGCGGACAGCGCGGGGGCGTACCGGCTCCGGGGCGTCCCAGGGGGAGCGCTCCGGGTGCGGGCCAGCCACCCCGGCCACGAGCCCGTCACCCTGGATGTCATCGTCCCCGCCGGCGCCCGGTTCGTGGTGGACCTGGAGCTCCGCGTCCGCCCGGTGGAGCTCCATCCCCTGGACGTGACCACCGACGTGCGCATCTCCGACCCGGACCGGCGCGAGATCGAGGCGGAAATGGAGGCCCGGCTGTCCGCGGCGGCCCTCGAGATCGGATCGGGCGCGGTGGACGCCGGCCTGGTGGACGCGGTGCGGGCCTTCGCAGGGAACGACCCGGCGGACCCCCGTGACGTCCTCTTCATGCGGGGCTCCACCACCGACCTGAAGCTCGTGCTCCTGGACGGGGCCCCGGTGTACACGCCGTTCCACGTGGCCGGGCTTCTGAAGAGCTTCGAGCCCAGCGTCCTGGGGCGCGCCGACCTCCACGTGGGGGGCGCCCCTGCTCGCTACGACGGAGGCCTCACCTACATCCTGGACCTGCGCACGCGCCGACCCAGGCGTGATGGGCTCCACCTGTCGGCGTCCATGGACCTCATCTCCGCGTCCACGGCGTTGGACGCCCCCCTGGGGGCACGGGCCGGGATCGTGGCCTCGGCGCGCAGCCTCCACTCCTTCGCCGAGGCTCCCCTGGGCGCCTCTCCCTATGGGTACAGGGACGTTCTGGTGGGGGTGGAGGCGGAGCCCGCCCGAGGGCATCTCGTGCGCGCCACCGGGTTCTGGAACCGGGAGTCGGTGGTCCTCGACCTGCCGTCGGCGGTGGGCTTCGCCGCTGCGGCCGCAGCGGGCGCCCCCGACCAGGCGTGGTGGTCCAACCGCGCCGCCTCGGCGGGCTGGTCCGGAGATGTGGGCCCGTTCTTCCTGGAGGCCACGGTGGCTGCCAGCGCCTACGACGCCACCCTCCCGCTCCAACCCTCCGCCGAGCCCGGGACGGCGACGCCCGCCGCGCTTCTGGCCTCTGCGAGCACGCAGCGTATGCGCGCCGGAGTGGAGGGCGCACGCCCGGTGGAGCGGGGGATGATCCGTGCCGGACTCTCCGTGGAATCGCTGGACGCCAGCTACGCCGCCGATCCCCTGGGCGCGGGCTCGCGTGCCTCCGACGCAGCCTCCGCGTCCACCGCCGTGGGCGCCTACGTGGACGTATCCCGCCAGCTCGGCCCCGAGGTCACCCTCCGCGCAGGGCTGCGGGCCGACCACTTCTCCGGGGATGGCGCGCCACGCTTCGCCCCCCGGGCGTCCGCGGTCTGGCGGGTGGGCCCCCAAGCGCTGGTCACGGTGGCCACCGGACGCTACCACCAGACCGCCCGGGCCAACGACGTCACCGTGGAGCAGTCCCTCACCGAGGTGCTGCAGGACCGGGCCATGGCGCGCACGCTCCTCCCCGTGGCCACGGCGGACCACGTGGTGGTCTCGCTGGACCAGACGCTGGGCCAGACGGTGCGGCTGGGGTTGGCCGGGTTCTGGAAGGGGTACCGGGGGCTCCGCGCCGATCCCGACGAGAGGATCCTGAGCTCCGGGGTCGACCTGAGGATCCAGCGTCGGGGGGAGCGCTCCACCGCCTGGCTGGGCTACGGGCTCTCGTGGTACTGGTCGGGAAGCGACCTGTCCGGGTCGTCCTCCGACTTCACCGGACGCCAGCTCCTCACCTCGGGCCTGTCGGGGAAGCTGGGTTCCCGATTCGGCGCCGAGGTCCAGGTTGTTTACGGCGCCGGGCTTCCCTACACCAGCGTGCCCTTCCGCAGCGGGGACCCGGCGGAGGCGGAGCAGAGCCTGGACGCCGCCCAGGGCCAGCTCGACCAGTCGCCTCCCCTCACCGGGGGGCTGGACGAGGACTTCCTCCGGGTGGACCTGGAGGTCCACGCCGCGTTCCGCACCTCGTGGCTCGGGCGGGACGGCTCTCTGCGGCCCTACGTGCGGATCCTGAACGCGCTGGACCGGCGCGACGCCCTGTTCTACGCCTTCCAGCCCTGGCGCAGTGACGCCCTCACCCCGTTGGCCCGGCGCCCGCTGGTGCCCGTGGTGGGTCTTTCCTGGACGTTCTGAGCCGCCTCCCGGTCGTCACGTAGGCGGGCCGCGGCTCGTTCCCGTGGTGACCGCCCAGCGCGAGCCGGGCGGATTCAGCCCCCCACGGCAGGAGACGACCATGGCTTCTTCCTCCGTCCGCTCCGCCACGGCCTGCGTCGCCGCGCTGGCCTCCCTGGCCCTTCCTGCGTCCTCCCAGGTCATCCAGGTGAGGAGCGTCCCCGTGGCCTCCGGGGACCAGTTCCTCGTGCTCCCGTCGTCCACCCTGGGGATGGGCGGCGTGACGCTGGCCGTGGACGACTCCCTCGCCGACCCGTGGAGCAACCCCGCCCAGGGCGTGTTCGTGGCCGAGGCGGCGCTCCTCGGCGCGCCCACCCTCTACGGCATCTCCGAAGGCGGCGGCAGCGGGCGCACGCTCCCCGTGGCCGGCCTCTTCCGCGGGGGGCGCTGGTTCGGCGGCGCCGCGCTGGCGCTCCAGCAGATCGACAACACGACGGCCCGGGACGAGTGGATCTGGACGCGCCCCGTCGTCTGGTTCGACGACACCCCGCGCCTCTCCGACGCCTCGAACCGCAACCTCTACGTCCACGGGCTGGTGGGAGCGAGGCTCGGCGACGGACCCTGGTCGCTGGGGCTCGGCCTGTCGGCAGCTTCCCTGGACGCCGTAGACGGGGTGGACCTGCTGTACGCCAATGCACAGGCTATCCGCCAATCCGGCACCACCGGCGACGTGCGGCTGGGGCTGTACCGCAACGCCGCGCGTGACCGGCTCGGGCTGGTGGTGCTCCACGACCGTGTGTCCATGACCCATGACGTGACGTACGTCGACATCGTCTGGGACTCGCCCACGCTCACGCCCCGGGCCCGGGAGCGCGTGGAGGTGAACCAAGACCGGACGCGCACGTGGGGGGCGCAGGTGACGTACGACCGGAGCCTGGCCGCCCCGGGATGGCGCCTGGGCACCCTGGCCACGGTGAACCGGAAGTCCCACCCCGAGATCCCGAACTACGAGATCCAGAACATCCCCCGCGACCCGGGCACGACGTGGGCATACGAGGTGGGGGTGGGCGTGTCCCGGGAGCGGGGGCTCACCGCCTTCGGCCTCGACGTGGTCCTCCAGCCCATCCGGAGCGACACGTGGCAGGAGGCGGACGCAGCGGTGAAGACGGCATCGGGCGCCCTCATCCCGAAGGGCGGGCGCACCATCGAGAACGATTTCTTCTTCACCAACGTCATCCTGCGCACCGGATTCGCCTACGCCGCCGGCCCGGCCACGGTGCAGGCCGGCGTGGAGGTGCGCTCCTACGACTACACGCTCGAGCAACGGGACAACGTGGCGGTGACGTTCCGGGACCAGGACGAGACCTGGATGGAGTGGAGTCCCTCCCTGGGCGCCGCGTTGCGCCTCTCCGACGTGGAGCTCCGCTACACCGCGCGCCTCACCACCGGCACCGGGAGGCCGGGGATCGCGCCCACGGCCCAGGCCGCCGCCGCCCGGGAGGCCCTGGCCGACTTCATCGTGGCGCCGGAGGGCCCGCTGACGCTGCAGGACGCCACCGTGGCGACACACCAGCTCTCGGTGCGGATCCCGATCCGGTAGGGCGCCCCGGGACCGCCGCGGGCATTGCGCCTCGGGCTGCCGGGGAGCAATCCTGCCTCTCCCCTCCCTCCCGCCACAATCCTGCGAGGTCCCCATGTCCGACTTCCCCGGCCTGCGCACGCTGGGCCAGCTCTCCATGAACGCCAAGGACCTGGGTCGGGCCACGGCGTTCTACAGGGACGTCCTGGGCATCCCCTTCCTCTTCGAGGTCCCGAAGATGGCGTTCTTCGACCTCGGCAGGACCCGCCTCATGCTCGCCGCCCCGGAGAACCCGGCGTACGACCACCCCGGATCCATCCTCTACTTCAGCGTTCCCGACATCCGTGAGGCCCACGCGGCGCTCTCGGGGAGGGGTGTGGCCTTCGACACCGAGCCCCAGATGGTTGCCGACATGGGAGACCACCAGCTCTGGATGGCCTTCTTCAAGGACAGCGAGGGGAACCAGCTGGCCCTCATGGCCGACATCCCCTTGACCCGGAGTCGGTAGAGTGCCTATTCATCGGCTTGGCGACCAGAGAACCACCCCGAGGGCATCGAATCCAGGAGCCCTGATGGCAGAGAGTGGCCACCGCATCCGCATCATCCTCCGCTGGATCCAGATCAAGGACAACAAGGAAGCGGCATGGGACGACGAAGGCGAGTTCCGCTTCCGCTCCCGGGTGACCACCGGCGGCCACACCACCGAGTTCCGCTTCCCGGAGCACGGATTCTGGTCCATCTCCGACCACCCCCGCCGCAACAAGGTGGACAAGATCGACAAGGTCCTGTTCGAGGGTGAGCCCGGCGACACGCTGGTCGTGGAGATCTTCGGCGAGGAGCTGGACCACTTCTCCGCGTCCGACCACCTGGAGGACTACCGCAAGGAGTTCATCGGCGACCCGTCCACCTGGGTCGGTCGGCGCCAGCCCAGCGACGAGGGCGTGGGCGACCCGGAGAACATGTCCGACTGGCGCATCTGTTACGACATCGAGATGGCCTGACCGCACCATAACGCGCACGCCCCCGGCGTTGCCGCGCCCGCACGCCTCCCCCGCGCCCGGAGCGGTCCCCTGAGCCACTTCTCCTTCCTCGACTGGTTCTGGACGCTCGCCTTCCTCCTCCTCATGGTGGGCGGCGCATCGTTGTTCTACCGCCTCGCCCACAGGTCCGAGTCGGACTTCTTCCTGGCAGGGCGGCGCCTCCCCTGGTGGCTCCCGGCGGCGTCGGTGTTCAGCACGCACACCGCCACCGACACCCCCATGTGGGTCACCGGCACGGTGTACGCACACGGATTGAGGGGCCTCTGGTACACCTTCTTCGCCGCCTGGACGTCGGTGGCCGCCTTCGTGTCCGCCCGCATCTACCGCCGCTCGGTGGCCTTCACCCAGGCCGAGTGGCAGGTGGTGCGCTTCCACGGGCTGGGCGCCGAACTGCTGCGCGGCTGGATGGCCGGGTGGCAGGTGTTCATGAACATGTTCATCCTGGGCTGGGTGGGGATCGCCATGGGGAAGGTGTGCGCCCTGGCCTTCGGGTGGCCCGTGTGGGTCGGGCTCGTCGTCCCCTCGGTGATCACCGCCGGCTACACCCTGGCCGCCGGGTACTGGGGGGTGGTCATGGGCGACTTCCTCCAGGGAATCGTGGCCTCCTTCGCCATCCTCATGGTGTCGTTGGTGGGGATCATGGCCGCGGGCGGCCCTTCGGGCGTGGTGGAGGGCGTCACCGCCCTGGGCGAGTCGTGGCGCCTGGACTCCCTGGCCTTCACCGGATGGCTCTCCGGCGACTTCCCCGCCGTGTGGTGGCTCACCATGCTCGTCATCGCCGTGGTGGGCGGCTTCGGCATGGGGACCAGCATCGACTGGTACGTCGAGGCCCAGCGCATCCAGTCCTCCAGGACCGTGCGCGACGCCGCCTACGGGATCTGGTGGGGCGGCGCCGTCACGCTGGTGCGTAACGGCTTCTGGGCCGCCACCATCCTGGCTTTCTTCGTGCTGGCCCCGGGGATCGAGAGCGGGGCCGAGTACGAGCTGGGGTGGTTCCGCCTGGGCTTCGAGCTCCTCCCGGCGGGGCTGGTGGGCGTCTTCTTCGCCGCCATCCTGGCCATCCACCTCTCCACCATCTCCAGCCACCTGAACCTGGGCGCGCTCTACTTCACCCGGGATCTCTACCAGCGCTACGTGAAGCCCGACGCGTCGGAGCGGACGCTGGTGTGGATGGGGCGCCTGGCCACCGCCGTCCTCCTGGTGGGCTCGTTCTTCTACGGGCTCATGATGGAGGAGATCACCCAGTGGCTCATCTTCGCCCTCTGGCTCATGATGGCGGGCATCTGGCTCCCCAACATCCTCCAGGTCGTGTGGTGGCGCTTCAACGCCTGGGGGTACCTGGCGTCGTGGATCTCCAACCTGGGGATCGCCTGGCTGGTGGTGTGGGTGCTCCCGTCCTTTGGCGTCATCCCGGTGCTCCCCGACCATCTCCAGTTCTGGTCCCTCATGGCGCTGGGAGCCGTCGTCTTCATCCCGTTCACGCTCCTCACGAAGGCCGAGCCCATGGACCACCTGGTCCGCTTCTACCTGCAGACGCGCCCCCTCGGCTGGTGGGGGCCGGTGCGCGATGAGGCGCGGCGACGCGGGCTCCTGGCACCGGAGGTCGCCGCCGACCCGTCGTCGCCCCGGCCCTTCGTCCGCCGGACCTGGACGGCAGAGGAAGCCGACGCCTGGAGCCGGGAGGACTGGATGGCTATCGTCCTCTCGCCCCTGGTCATGGCCCTGGGGATGGTGGGCGCGGCCAACCTCTTCCTGGGGCGTGTCTCGGGGGTGGCGCAGCTCGGGCTGGCCGCCGGGCTGGGGTGGCTCATGTTCTGGATCATCGACCCCAAGCTCCGGGCCGTGTCCGTGGAGTACGAGCAGCGGCAGGCCCGGCACCTGGAGGAGCTGGAGCGCAAGATGCGGTGGCAGGGCTACGACGACGCCGGTGCCGCCGGCCCCGGCGGGAAGGAGCTCGGCTGATGGAACGGGGATTCGTGACGCTCATCGGGATGAGCATCGCCTACGTCGCCTCGTTCATCGGGCTGGGGCTGGCGTGGTACGGCTGGAAGAGGCGGCACCGTGACGGTGCGGAGGCGGACCGATGAGCGCCGCGGGGGTGGCCGCCGCGCTCGCCCTCGCCTCCCAGGAAGCGGCGCGCGCTCCGCTCCCCGCCGAGCCGCCCATCGGGGGCTCCGGCTGGACGGTGGTGGTCCCGGCCGTCCTTTTCCTCGTGACCGCGGCGGGGACGTGGGCGCTCTGGCGCCACTTCGCGCACCAGGACGACGGGGAGGAGTAGCCGGGTCACCCCCATGGTCGTGACCCCCGGGGGCGCGCGCCCTGCGAAGAGCGCTCCACCGACGACCCCACCTCGCGCGCCCGAGGCGTCCCCGCCATCTTCGGGGCTTCCAAAACCCCTCCCGAAGGAGAACCCTCGATGGCCCGGACCCTCCCGATCCGAACCTTCCTGTCCTCCGGCACGGTTGCTGTCCCCGCCGCGCTCTCGGCTTCTGCTCTCGCCGTGCTCGCCGCCGCCCCGGTGGTGCTGGTGATCCACCAGATCTACGGCCTGTCGGCAAGAGGGCGCCAACCTGAAGGCCGCCGACCATGAGCGCCCCCGCCCTCGTCGTCCTGGCCGCCGGGCTCTCCACGCGCTACGGCCGCCTGAAGCAGGTGGACCCCATGGGGCCCGCCGGCGAGTCCATCATGGACTACAACGTCTTCGACGCCGTGGGGGCGGGGTTCTCGAAGGTGGTCTTCGTGGTCCGGCCGGAGATCGAGGACGAGGTGAGGGAGCACGTGGAGGCGGTGGTGGACGGTGCCGTCCCCACGGAGTTCGTGCACCAGGCGCTGGACCAGGTGCCTCCAGAGCTCCCCACACCCCCGGACCGGCGCAAGCCGTGGGGGACGGGGCACGCCGTGATCTGCGCCTCGTCGCACGTGGAGGGCCCCTTCGCGGTGTGCAACGCCGACGATCTCTACGGCGCCGACGCCTTCCGGCAGCTCTTCCTCCACCTGTCGGCGCACCCCCCCAGGACGGAGGCGGCCATGGTGGGGTACACGCTGGCCGACACCCTCTCCGGGTCGGGAGGGGTGGCGCGGGGGGTGTGCATCCTGGGGCGGGACCGCCTCCTGCAGCAGATCACCGAGGTACGAGAGCTACGCCGGGTGGAGGGGTGGGTCACGGGAGAGGACCCCGGTGGCGAACGGGTGGAGCTGGAGGGCAACGAGGTGGTGTCCATGAACCTCTGGGGCTTCACCAACCCGGTGGTGGAGCTGCTGCGGCGCCAGTTCCGGCGCTTTCTGGCGCGGTGGGGAGGAGACCCGTCCTCCGAGTTCCCCCTTTCCACCGCTCTCGGCGAGCAGGTGCAGATGGACACGGTGCGCGTGGCGGTGCTCCCAGGTGGGAGCGATTGGTTCGGCGTGACCCACGCCGCCGATCGGAGCGAGGCCGTGGCCGTGCTCCGCGCGCACATCGCCGAAGGCGTGTATCCCGACAACCTGGCGGCCGCGTTCCGCCGCGAGAGGGTGGCCCCGTGACGCTCACGAGACTCGACTGGGTGGTGGTGGCCATCTACGGCCTGGTGACCCTATCCGTCGGGCTCTGGTACACGCGCCGAGCCAGCGCCGGCACCACCGAGTTCTTCCTCGGGGGCCGGCAGATCTCGTGGTGGATGCTGGGCACGTCCCTGGTGGCCACGACGTTCTCCACCGACACCCCCAACCTGGTCACCGACATGGTGCGCACCGGGGGCGTGAGCCAGAACTGGCTTTGGTGGGCCTTCGTCCTCACCGGGATGACCACGGTGTTCTTCTACGCCAAGCTCTGGCGCCGCTCGGGGATGCTCACGGACATCGGCTTCTACGAGCTCCGGTACTCGGGCAAGCCGGCGGCCTTCCTGCGGGGCTTCCGGGCCATCTACCTGGGCATCTTCTTCAACGTCATGATCATGGCCACCGTCACCCTGGCGGCCATCAAGATCGCCGGGGTGCTCCTGGGCTGGGGGAAGTACGAGGTGGCGCTGGGCGCGAGCGCCCTGACGGCGCTCTACTGCATGGCATCGGGGCTGTGGGGCGCGGTGGCCACCGACTTCCTCCTCTTCATCGTGGCCATGGCGGGCTCGTTCACCGCCGCCTACTTCGCCGTCACCCACCCCGACGTGGGTGGACTGGCCGGCCTCTTCTCCAACCCCGCGGTCCAGGGGAAGCTGTCCCTCCTCCCCGACTTCTCCGACACGAGCACGGTCATAGCAGTGCTCATCGTGCCGCTGGCGGTGCAGTGGTGGAGTGCCTGGTACCCCGGCGCCGAGCCCGGCGGAGGAGGCTACGTGGCGCAGCGCATGCTGGCGGCGAAGACGGAGAAGGACGCGCTCAAGGCCACCCTCTTCTTCAACGTGGCCCACTACGCGCTCCGGCCCTGGCCGTGGATCCTGGTGGCCCTGGCCTCACTCGTCATCTACCCCTCCCTCGAATCCATCCAGACCGCCTTCCCCCACCTGGACCCCTCCATCGTGCGCAACGACCTGGCCTACCCGGCCATGCTCGTGTTCCTCCCCCACGGCATCCTGGGGCTGGTGGTGGCGTCCCTGGCGGCGGCGTACATGTCCACGGTCGCCACGCACCTGAACTGGGGCGCCTCGTACATGGTGGACGACGTGTACCGCCGCTTCATCGCCCACGACCGGAGCGAGCGCCATTACGTGGGGGTGGGGAGGGTGGCCACGCTGGGGTTGGTGGCGCTGGCCAGCGGGGTTTCCCTCTGGCTCGAGAACGCGCTCCAGGCGTTCCAGATCCTCCTGCAGATCGGCGCGGGCACCGGCCTCGTGTTCCTGATGCGCTGGTTCTGGTGGCGCATCAACGCGTGGAGCGAGCTGGCGGCCATGGTCGTGTCCTTCCTCGTGGCCCTCTGGTTCCAGTTCGGCCACACCCAAGTGGGCTTCGAGTCCATGCCCGCCCACATCCAGCTCGTCGTGGGCGTGCTCGTCACCACCGTGGGCTGGATCACCGTCACGCTGCTCACCCCTCCGGCGGATCGCACAACGCTCCAGTCGTTCTACGACCACATCCGTCCCTTGGGGCCGGGATGGCGCGGGGCGGGGATCACCCTCGCCCCGTCCGACCCGTCGGAGAGCGCCGCGGCCGGGTTCCTGTCCGTGTTCCTGGGGTGCGCCGTGATCTACGCCGCCCTCTTCGGCACGGGGTACGCGCTCTACGGGAGGTGGATGGTCGGCGCCGCCTGCCTGGCGGTGGCGGCGGTGGCGGCGTGGGGGCTCCTCAAGGTGCTCCCCAGGGTGGGGCTGCGCTGACTCAGAGCGCCTCGAACGAGGCGCCGCCCGAGGGGACGGCGAGGAAAAGGCGCTGGTTCAGACGGTCCGTCATGTCTCTGGGTTCGTAATAGCCGGCCACCAGCGTCTCCAGGACCTCGTCCACCGTCGCCATGGACGCCAGAGCGACGATGCACCCGCCGAAGCCCGCCCCGGTCAGCCGGGCGCCGGAGGCGCCGCCTTCCTTGGCCAGCGCCACCAGCTCGTCCAGCTCCGCCGAGCTCACGTTGTAATCGGTGCGCAGGCTCCCGTGGGACGCGTCCATGAGCGTGCCGAACCCGGCGTGGTCCGCCTGGGAGAGGAGGTCCTGCGCCTCCACCACCCGCGCGTTCTCGGTCACAACGTGACGGAACCGCTTCAGCAGCGTGGCGTCCAGGGTCTGCTCGGCGGCCTGGAGCGCCTCGGCGCCATGGACAGAGCGGAGGAGCTCCGGATACCCCTTGACCGCCCGGCGCAGGCGCCTCACGCGCACCAGCTCCGCCACCACCGCCTCCAGCGCCTCCTCGCACTCCGAGCGGCGGCGGTTGTACGCGGCCTGGGCCGGTCCCGACTTCTCCGCCCGAACGCCGGTGTCGGCCACGACGAAGCGCCAGTCGGCGGGTACAGGGACGTGGCGGACGCGGAGCGGGTGGAAGTCGATGCGGGCGGCATGCCCGGCCCAAGCCGCCATGGAGATGGCCTGGTCCATCCCCCCGCCGCGGGTGCCGGTGTAGCGCTCCGCGTCGGCCATGAGATCTGCAAGGGCCAGGGCGTTCAGGCCCACCTGGTTGATCTCGGCCAGGGCGAGCCCCACGGCGTTGACGAGCGCCGAGGAGGACGACAGCCCGGAGGCCACCGGGACGTCGGAGGAGAGGACGCCGTCGAAGCCGCGCCAGGCGGCGCAGCGGCGCGCCAGCTCCTGCGCTGGCGCCTTCACGTAGTTCCCCCAGTGCCCGGGAGGTCCGGGCTCGATGGCCACCCCCACCTCGAACTCCACTTCGGCGAACTCGGCCTCGGTGTTCGCCAGGCGCACCACGTCGTCCTCCCGGGGAACGAGAACGATGCGCGCCTCACGCTGCAACGCCACGGGAAGCACGGGGAGCCCGTTGTAGTCGGTATGCTCGCCGATGAGGTTCACGCGCCCCGGCGCGCGGGACGCATGGGTCGGCGCCACGCCGAACCGTGACCGGAAGGCCTCGACCAGGGGATCGCTCATTGGATCACCCATGGGGCGTCAGGCCCGGACCACGTCCAGGCGCGGCCACGTCTTCCAGCGCCCCCGGGTGAAGTCGGGGAACGCCGCCGGCCGGCTCCCGTTGGCCACGGACCACTCGGAGAGGGGCCCGACCGCGGAGATGGCCGCCGCGTCGTAGACGTTCATGTCCGTGGGGAGCCCCTCACGGAGGCACTTCACCAGGCGGTAGTCCTCGAGGAAGTCCATCCCTCCGTGCCCCGCCCCCCGCGAGATCCGCTCCAGGTCCTTCCACAGGGGATGGTCGAACTCCTCCAGGTACGCGCTCATCTCCTCCCAGCGGTGGGCCGGGCTGCGGCCCTCGACGTACACCCGGTTCGGGTAGCCCTGGAAGAGGCCCCGCGTGCCCTGGACCATATGGATGCGCGAATACGGCCTGGGGAGGTTGGTGTCGTGGGTGACGTAGATGGTCCTTCCCCGCTCCGTGCGGATGAGGCTCGTGTTCACGTCCCCCAGCACGTAGCGCTCCTGCCACTTGGGATCCCCGGCGGGGACGTGGACCTCACGCCACTCCTGGAGCCCCCGGGAGGGCGAGCTCATGGACACGAGGTAGGCGAACTGGTCGCCCCGGTTGATGTCCATGACGTTGGCCACGGGCCCGAGGCCGTGGGTGGGATAGAAGTTCGCGTCACGCTGAGTGGCGTGCCACCGGCGCCACAGACCCTCGTCCTGGTCCTCGAACTTGATGGCCCGCAGGTCGTGGTTGTAGCCGCATTCGGCGTGGAGGATCTCGCCGAACAGCCCCAGTCGCGCCATGTGGAAGACCAGCATCTCGGGACGGTCGTAGTTGCAGTTCTCCATCATGACGCAATGCTTACCGCGCGCCTCCGCCACCTCCACCAGCTTCCAGCAGTCCTCCAGCGTGCAGGCCGCGGGGACCTCGGTGGCGGCGTGGCTCCCGTTCTCCATGGCGGCGAGGCACACCGGCACGTGCCACTCCCAGGGGGTGGCCGTGAACACCAGGTCCATGTCCTCGGTCTCGCACATGCGCACGAAGTCGGTGGGGGTACGCCCGTAGAGCTTCGGCTCGGGGCGTCCGGCGGCCTTTACCCAGCCGGCCACCTCGGTGTTGCGCGCGGGGTTGATGTCGCACAGCGCGACGACGTCCACGCCCTCCAGCTTCAGGAAGTTCTCCACATGGGAACCTCCTTGGAGTCCCACCCCCACGAAACCCACGCGCACCGTCCCCAGGGGAGGCGCCGCCGGCAGCGTCTCCGGAGCCGCACCGGGAATTGGGCGCGCCTGCGGCTCACCTCCCTCCCCGGCCTGGAGTAGACCCGGCGTGAGCGCAGAGGCCGCCCCCAGCCCCAGCCCTGCGGCACCGAGCTTCAGGAGGTCGCGGCGGTGGAGGAGGTCGCGGGGAGACGGCGGCGTGGTGGTCATGGGTGCCCCGGGGTGCGCGGGAGAGGGTTTCTCCAGGCCAACCTGGCGCTTGCGCCTCCGCCGCTCAAGGGCAGCTCCCGCGACTCGACCGCCTCATGCCGGAGGCGGAAGCGGCGCCGCTGCGGACCCTTTGGCAGTTGCGGGGACCCAGGGCTCGCACCTCGCCCACCGGGCCGAGCACCTCAGCGCCCTCTCGGCAGGATCACCACCCCCCTCCACAGGCACTGCGGGCAGAACCGCGTGGAGGCGCGCTCCGGGAAGACCCAACGGATGGGGCGCGCGTACCAGCGGGTGCGTGTGCGGTGCGTGGCGGCACCACACTTGGGGCACCGCCTGGAGGTGTGGAACCACAGCATCCGTTCGGTGCGGCTCTCCTCGGAGCACCACGCTTGGGGGGGGAGGCGCTATGGATATGTCGGCACGCCACGCGCCGCAACACTCTCGACGGTGTCGCGCGTCGTTCCCCTCAGCCCCCCGGACGCGACCACACCAGGATCACCGCGCACGGGTAGTGGAACCCGGGACGGATGAACTCGGGAGGAGTCTCGGTGCCCTTGAAGACCTCGATGGCCTCCAGCGGGCGGGCGAAGTTCTCGTTGAGCCCGACGGCGGGATCCAGAGGGAAGAGCTGGCCGTCCATATAGACATCCGGCGTGCAGCTTTGGCCCCGCACCTCCATGTAGGCGCGGACGCCGTCCCGGAAGATGAGCACGCCCGGGACCTCGCGCAGATGCTCGGCGAGAGGGACCTCTCCGCGGCGCTCCAGCGTCTCCCGGGTGAGGAAGGTCCCGAAGCCCAGATTCATGCGCCGTATGAGTCCTTCCAGGTCCTGGCGGACCCTCCGGGGAGCCACGCTCACGCTGATCCCCTCCAGCTCCACGGCCTGCTGGGAGAGTTCGATCTCCACGGCCTGGGTCAGGTCGCCGGCAACGTGGATGGGAACCTCGCGGGAGGTGTACCCCAGCCGCTCCAGGTCCACGTAGTGCACCCCTGCCGTGCGCTCGCCCAGGGAAAAGTACCCCCGCTCGTTGGTGACGACGGTAGCCCCCGCCTCCCGCAGGCGCACGGTGACGCCGTCCACCGGCGAGCGGGACTCGGCGTCCAGCACCCGCCCTACCAAGGTTCCCGTCTTGCCCGGGTTCGATAGGGGAAGGCGGATGGACTCGATGTGGAGCATACCCGCCTCGATGGGGACCGCCACTGCCGGGGACGTCTTGCCCAGGGTGGCGGACAGGAGCACGACCACATCCGCAGGCACGGCGCAGAACGCGAAGAGGCCGTCCTTGTCCGCCAAGACCTCAGTGGTGCGGGCCATGGCATCCCCGGGGGCCTGCCATGCGATCTTCGCCCGGGCGCCGCGGAGCGGGATCCCGGAGAGCGAGTCCGTGATCACCCCCGCCAGCACGCCCTGGGAAGCGGGATCCACCACCTGCCCGCACACGCGGGCGATGGCGGCCCCCAGGGCGGAGGGGTCCTGGGCGGCGAGGGAGTGGGTCGAAGCCAGCGGGACGAGGCAAGCCGCCAGGGCGGCGGCGAACGCAGATCGGCTCATGCGCGGAGCATACCGCCGCACGATGCCGCCGGTTCCGTTCCCAGGGCCCGGGACACGGCGAGGTGATCAGAACTCGATGCTGAACCCGAAGGTGGGGAGGAACGTCGTGCTCGTCTGGGGCCGGACTCGCCCCGGGTACACCGGGTCCTCGGTGTAGTCGTAGCCGGCCACGTTCTCCCGGCCCGTGACGTTCTGCACGTCCAGGTAGAGCACGCCATTCCAGGACTCGAAGAAGAACATGCGCTCCACGCGCACGTCCAGGCGCGCGTACGCCGGCGTGCGCGCCGCGCCCACCTCCGACCAGTCCAGCACGCCGCGCCCGGTGAGGGCGTACTCCTGGGCCGAGCGCTCCAGGTCGAAGGGAGTGTAGGCCAGCCCGGAGAGGGCCCGGAGCTTCGCCCCCACCTCCCACTTCGCGTTGGGCCGGTATCCCCAGGTGAGGCTCAGGGCGTGACGCCGGTCCCACGACGAGGGCCGGAGCACACCGTCCTCGCCGGCGTATTCGCTCCACGAGAGCGTGTACGCGCCGATGAGGTAGGTGGCGCCGAGGAGCTTCTGCTGGGCGAAGAGCTCCACGCCCCGGGCGCGCCCCGTGCCGGTGGAGCGCAGCGGCTCGGCGCCCACGAACCCGTAGTCGCCCCCCAGGTTGGGGAGCGCGATGCGCGGATCCGACGCCAGCACCGGCACCTGGTCGTAGGATTTCCAGAACGCCTCGGCGGACACGCGCAGCCCCGTCGTGGCCTGCCAGGCCGCGCCGGCGGCGAGCTGGTGGTTGCGGAGCTGGGGGAGATCCAGGTTCACCCGCTCGCCGTTCTCCCGCACGCCCAACGAGATGAGGTTGGGAGTCTGGTGGAACACCCCTCCGGACGCCTTCAGCGTCACCGTGCTGGTCAGGTCGAAGCGCGCCGACGCCCTGGGCGAGAGCGCGAACGGCTCGTCCAGGGCGCTCACGCCATCGGCGCGGAGCCCCGCGGTGAGAGCCAGGCGCCCGTCGGCCACCTTACGTGTGGCCTGTGCATATCCCCACCCCTTCCACAGCCCCAGCACGTCGTCCCAGCGCAGGTCGGACAGCAGGGTGCCTCCCGGCGTGGCGCGCTGGAAGAAGTCCGTGTCCAGCCCCACCCGGGCCATGCCACCCCCGAAGCCGAACGACCACGTGGTGCCCCGAGCAACCTCGCCGTCCACGGTGAAGCGGGTGTCGGTCTCCACCGAGCGGTTGGAGAGGACGGTGCTCCCGTCGGTACCCTGGTCGGCGAAGCGGAAGTCGGACGCCGAGCGGCTCAACGCGGTGGTCAGGTAGCCGTCGCCCACCAGGCGCCGCCAGGACACGCCCAGCGTGTAGCTCTCCTGGTCGTTGTCCAGAACGCGCTCGAAGATCTCCCGGTTCTTGAAGGAGTCGTCGGCGTCCGGGGTCACGATGTCGAAGTTGTCCAGCGCCCCCAGCCCCACGAGGAGGAAGCGGTCGCGGGAGGTGGGCTCGGCCTCGACGCGGAGCTGGGCGTCCCAGTAATCGGGGCGGATGGGGAGACCCAGGGCCTGGAAGAGGAACTGGAGGTACGAGCGCCGCGCCGAGAAGAGCCAGTTGGCCTTGCGGCCCAGAGGCCCGTCCAGGGTAAGGGCCGCCTCGGAGGCGCCCAGCGTCACGTCGCCCTTCACGCCGTCGGGACTCCCGGGGCGGTTCTCCACCAGGAGGACGGAGGAGAGAGCATCCCCGTATTGCACGGGGAAGGCGCCGCTGAAGAACTCGGTCTCCCGGATGAAGTCCACGTTCACGAGCCCCAGCGCCCCGCCCGTGGCCCCCTGGGTGGCGAAGTGGTTGATCTGGGGGATGCGGATCCCGTCCAGATAGTAGGCGTTCTCTCCCGGGCCCCCACCCCGCACCACGAGGTCGTTGCGGTTGTCCACGCCGCCCAGCACGCCGGGGAGCGAGAGGAGGGTGCGGGACACGTCCTGGAACCCGCCCGGCGTGCGCCGGAGCTCCTCGGCGGCGAGGAGCCGCACGGAGGTGGGCGCCGCGTCGGGGACGCGGAACGCACCGGCACGCACTACCAGCCCCTCCACCTCGATGGCCTGGCGCTCCAGGAGCACCTCCACGTAGGTCGGGCGGCTGGTCTGGACCACGACGTCGGAGACGAGGGCGGGGCGGTAGCCGAGGAAAGCCACCTCCACCACCGCCATCCCCGGGGAGAGAGCGCCCACGGCGAAGCGGCCTTCGGCGTCCGTGAGCACCCGGCGCGCTCCGCCGACCACCACGTCCGCGCCCGCCACGGGTGAGCGGGTCACCGCGTCCACCACCCTGCCCCGGAGCGTCGCCGTCTGGGCGGCCGCCGGCTGTGCGAGGACGAGGGTCGCCAGAGCGGCCAGGACGGGAGCCACGGGGAAACGCATGGGGAGTTGTCGGGGCTACGAGGTGGACACGGGCCGACCGAGGGACCCCCCACCCCGCGCCGGGTTCCCTCCCGGGCGCACCGGCGCCGCCCGCCTGCGGCGGGCGCGCGTCAGTCCTCGAGGAGCGCGGGCTTCTTCGCGTCGCCCACGCCCGCTGCCACGCCCGTCCCCACCCCGAGGCCGGCGGCGAGGGCCGTGCCGGCGCCCACGATGGGGAGGATGGCCACCACGGGAGCGGCCACCACGGTGGTGACCACGCCGGCCCACACACCCAGCATGGGCTTCTCCACCAGGTCGGTGTAGCGGAGCTTCCGCCCCACGAACTTCCGCGAGGCGATGTGGCCGTAGACGGCGGCGACGCCTGCGATGCCGGCGGCGATGAGGCCGAACATGGTGCCTCCCTTCGGAAGTGGACCGTGCGGGGCACGAAGCCCCGCTCCCCCTACCCTACGGAGAAGCGGGGCCTCGTGTTCCGCCGAAAGGAGCGCGCGCTACGCCACGCCCTTCTCGTCCAGCGCCGCGTGGGCCGCCGCCAGCCGGGCGATGGGCACCCGGAACGGCGAGCACGACACGTAGTCGAGCCCGAGCTTGTGGCACAGGTGGACGCTGGTCGGGTCACCGCCGTGCTCACCGCAGATCCCCACCTCCAGCCCGGGCCGTGCGGCGCGGCCCTGCTCCACAGCCCACTCCATCAGCTTGCCCACGCCCTCGGCGTCGATGGTCTCGAAGGGGTTCCGGGCCAGGATCCCCTGGCGCAGGTACTCCACCAGGAAGCCCTGCTCGGCATCGTCACGGGAGATCCCGAACGTGGTCTGGGTGAGGTCGTTGGTGCCGAAGGAGAAGAACTCGGTGACCTTCGCGATCTCGGCGGCGGTGACCGCCGCGCGGGGGATCTCGATCATGGTCCCGAACAGGTAGGGGACCTCGACGCCCTGCTCGGCCATGACCGCCTTGGCCTCGTCCACCAGCATGGCCTGGATCACCTTCAGCTCGTTCACGTGGGACACGAGCGGGATCATGACCTCGGGCTTCACGTCCACGCCGTCCTTCTTGCACTGGCAGGCCGCCTCGAAGATCGCCCGCACCTGCATCTTCACCAGCCCGGGGATGTTGATCCCCAGGCGAACCCCGCGCGTGCCCAGCATGGGGTTCTCCTCGTGGAGCGCGTCCACCCGGTCCAGGAAGCGCTGCTTGGTGCGGACCTCCTCCAGCGCCCCATCGATCTCCGACAGGGTGTGGAAGTGCTGCAGGCGCACCTTCAGGTCCGCCAGGTCACGGACGAGCTCGTTGCGGGCGGGGAGGAACTCGTGGAGCGGCGGGTCGATGAGACGGATGATCACCGGGAGCCCGTCCATGGCCCGGAAGATCCCGTCGAAGTCGCCCCGCTGCAGGGGCAGCAGGTCGGCCAGAGCGGCTTCCTGATCACCGGCCTCCTTGGCCATGATCATCCTCTGGACCACCGGGAGCCGGTCCGTCTCGAAGAACATGTGCTCCGTGCGGCACAGGCCGATCCCCTCGGCGCCGTACTTGCGCGCCCGCTCCGCGTCCCTGGGGTAGTCGGCGTTCGCGCGCACGCCCAGCCTGCGCACGTCGTCGGCCCAGGAGAGCAGCGTGGAGAGCGCCGGGTTGTCCAGATCCGCCATCACCGTGGGGATCTCGCCCTCGTAGACCAGGCCCCGCGTGCCGTCCAGGCTCAGCCAATCCCCCTCGTGGAGGACCACGTCGCCGACCTGGAGTTGGCGCTCGATCAGGTCGATTTCCATGTCGGTGACGCCCACCACGGCGGGCTTGCCGAACTGGCGCGCCACCAGGGCGGCGTGGCTCGTGCGTCCGCCGCGGCTGGTGAGGATCCCCTTCGCAGCCAGCATGCCGTGCACGTCGTCGGGCTTGGTGTCGGGACGCACCAGCACGACCGCCTTGCCTTCCTTCGCCATGCGCTCGGCGATGTCGGCGTCGAAGTACACCTGACCCACCGCCGCGCCGGGCGACACGGCGAGCCCCGTGGCCATCGGCTTCGTGCCCTGCACCGCCTTGGGGTCGAGCTTCGGGTGCAGGAAGATGTCCACCTGCTCGGGCGTCACGCGCCGCAGGGCCTCCTCGCGGGAGATGAGCCCCTCGTTGGCCTGGTCCACGGCGATGCGGACCTCGGCCTCGGCGGTGCGCTTCCCGTCGCGGGTCTGGAGCAGCCAGAGCTTCCCACGCTCGATGGTGAACTCCATGTCCTGCATGTTCCGATAGTGCTTCTCGAGCTTCTTGGCGATCGTGTCGAGTTCGGCGTAGACCTTCTTGTTGCGCTCCTTGAGCACGTGGATGGGGTCGGTGGCGCGGACGCCGGCGACCACGTCCTCGCCCTGGGCGTCCTCCAGGTAGTCCCCTTCCAGGTGCGGCAGGCCGGTGTTGCCGTCGCGGCTCATGCACACGCCGGTGGCCGAGCCCTCGCCGATGTTGCCGAACACCATGGTCTGGACGTTCACCGCGGTGCCCAGGTCGTGGGGAATCCCCGAGGCGTTGCGGTAGTCCATGGCGCGCTTGCCGTTCCAGGAGCGGAAGACCGCCTCGGTGGCCCGCCGGAGCTGCTCGCGGGGATCGGAGGGGAACTCGGCGCCCGAATAGGTGCGCACCACGCCCTTGTACGCCTCGACCACGGCCTTCCAGTCCTCGGCGCCCAGGTCGGCGTCGAGCTTCGCTCCCGCCACCTCGCGGCGCTTGTCCAGGAACTCGTCGAAGGGGTGATCGGGGATGTTGAGAACCACCGTCCCGAACATGTGCAGGAGGCGCCGGTACAGATCGTACGCGAAGCGCGCGTCACCCGTGCTCTTGGCGACCCCCTCGGTGATCTCGTCGTTGAGGCCCAGGTTGAGGACGGTGTCCATCATCCCCGGCATGGACCGCTTGGCGCCGGAGCGGCAGGAGAGCAGGAGGGGGTTCTTCGGGTCGCCGAACTTCTTCCCCGTGGCTTTCTCCAGGGCGGCCAGGGCAGCCAGCTCCTGCTCCCAGAACCCCTCGGGGAACTCGCCCCCGCGGGCCAGATACGCGTTGCAAGCGCGGGTGGTACCGGTGAAGCCCGGAGGCACCGGGATCCCGAGGCGCGTCATGTCCGCCAGGTTCGCTCCCTTGCCGCCCAGCAGCCCGCGAACCTCGTCCCAATCGCCGCCTACCGCGGCTTCCGCTTCATCGAGTTCCGAAAAGAGATATACGTACTTCTCCATGGGATTCTCCGTAAAGAACTGCGCCATGGGAGGGTCGGTCGTCGCGCCGGATCCCCAGCCGGGGCCCGAGCACCCAGAACGATGGGGCCGGAGGCCTGGGATTGGAAGTCCGGAGCATTCCGTTGGTCCGAGCGGCTATTCCAGGACCACCGTCCGGCCGTCCTCGGCGACCTGGACCTTGAGGCCCAGGCGGCTCTCCGCCGCCTGCCGGAAGGCGTCCGACTCCCGGGGCTCCCCATGGACCAGAAAGGTGGTCCGGGGCACCACCGGGGTGGCGGCCAGCCAGTCCAGGAGCTCGCTCTGGTCCGCGTGCCCGGAAAGACCGTCCAGGGTGGCCAGCTCGCACCGCACCGGCACGGTGCGCCCGTGGATCTTCACACCGGTCTTCCCCGAAAGGAGGTCGGCGCCCCGCGTCCCCTCGGCCTGATGGCCGGTGAGCAGTAGGGTGTTGCGCGTGTCCGGGGCGAAGGCCACCAGGTGGTGGAGGATGCGCCCGCCCGTGAGCATCCCGGCGCCGGCCAGGAGGACCATGGGGCCGTTGCGCTGGTTGATCTGCTTGGACTCCGCCACGGACCGGGTGTACTTGGCGATGGAGAAGGCCTGGTGGGTCTCCGCCTCGGTGAGGCGGTGGTAGTCGGCGTGGCGCAGGTACAGCTCCGAGACGTCGATGGCCATGGGGCTGTTGAGAAAGACCGGGACCTGAGGCGCCATCCCCGATTCGAACACCTTGGACAGGGCGTACAGCACGAGCTGGGAGCGGCCCAGGGAGAAGGCCGGGATCATGACGATCCCGCCCCGGCGGATCGTGCGCTTCAGCACCAGCGCCAGCGCCTCCACAGGATGGATGCTGGGGTGCTCCCGGCCGCCGTAGGTGGACTCCATCACCACCCAGTCGGCGGGGGGCGGCGGCTCCGGCGTGGGCGTCATCAGGTCGTAGGGGCGCCCCAGGTCGCCGGACAGGAGGACCGTTCCCTCCTTCGACGCGAGCGTCACCGACGCCGCGCCCAGGATGTGCCCGGCCAGGGAATAGCGGAGCTTGACGCCTCCCAGATCCAGGTCCTGACCCACCGGCAACTGCTTCAGGAGGGGCGTCACCGCCAGCGCGTCCTCCTGGGTGTAAAGGGGTTGGGGGTTCTCGTGGCGGGAGAATCCCTTCTTCTTCGCCCAGCGTGCGTCCTCCTCCTGCAGGTGGCCCGAGTCGGCCAGGAGGATGGGGACCAGGTCCGCGGTTGGCGGCGTGCAGTAGATGGGCCCCGAGTAGCCGTTCTTCACCAGCACCGGAAGGAACCCGGTGTGGTCCAGGTGCGCGTGGGTGAGCACCACCGCGTCCAGCGCCTTCGGGTCGAAGGGGAGCGCCTCGCGGTTGCGCAGGCGGAGCGTCTTGAGCCCCTGGAAGAGGCCGCAGTCCACGAGGATCTGTTTGGAGTCGGCCGCCACGAGGTGGCGGGATCCGGTGACGGTGCCGGCGGCGCCGAGGAACGATATGCGCATGGGAGCTCGGAGTCGGCTTGAGGGGTGGAACGCGCGCCCCCGGGCGCGCGTCGTCCTGGGAGTCGCGCCGGGGGTTCCGCATTCTAGGGGAATGGCGGTGGGGGGGACAGCGCCAGGGGTTCGCGCGACGCCTGGGTGTGCCCTGACGCCGCGCTGACGGGCCGGGGCGACGATGGGCACGGCTCGTTGGGCCGCGCCTGGACGATTGAGGGAATCATGGGTATTATAGATACACATCACTATCACTCGTGTGTATCTGTTCCATGGCCGACCGGATCCACCTCGTCCTCGATTCCGCGGAAAAGGAGCGCTTCCGGGCGGCCGCTGCCCGGGAGGGGAAGACGTTGAGCGCCTGGCTGCGTGATGCGGCCCAGGAGCGCGTCGCCGCCCGTGAGCGTGAGCGCGGGTTGCGGACCCGGGAGGACCTCGAAGCGTTCTTCCGGCACTGCGACGAGCGAGAGGTGGGGCAGGAGCCTGATTGGGAGGCGCATCGCCTGGTGATCGAGCGTTCCCTCCGAAGCGGGGAGGGCGACTCGTGATCTTCGTGGACACGAACGTCTTCATGTACGCGGTCGGGCGGGAGCATCCCCTGCGAGAAGAGGCCAGGGCCGTCTTCACCGACCCCGCCGCCGTCGCACCCGTCCTCGTGACCTCCGCGGAGGTGCTCCAGGAGCTGCTGCATGCCTACCTCCCCGTGGGGAGGATGGAAACCCTGGACGCGGCGCTCGAGCTCGCCCGGGCCCGGTGTGCCGCCATCTGGACCGTGGAGGCCGACGACGTGCAGATGGCGCGCAGCCTCTCCGTGCGCCACCCCGGCCTCGGCGCCCGCGACCTGCTCCACCTGGCCTGCATGATGCGTCGGGGCGCCGCGGGGGTGCGGACCTTCGACCGGGGACTCGCCGCCGCGTTCGGTTAGCGTCGCGAGCGCGCACGCCGCCGTTCCGGCGCCGCCTTTCACCCGCCCCGCAGCGCGTCGAACAGATAGCTCACCTTCACGAAGAAGGCGTCGTCGGTGCGGTCCAGGCCCCGGAACGAGAGCGGATCGCGCTCGGTGAGCGTGTTGCCGTAGCCGACGAAGAACACCGTGCCCGGCGAGGGGCGGTAGGAGAAGAGCCAGTCGGCCCGGAGCGTGTTGGAGGCGGTGGGCTCCGAGGGCGCCGGCGTCCCGTCGAAGCCGCGCACCAGGAGGATCTGGCCACTGCGGGGATCCCGCAGGGGCGCACGCTCGGTGGCGGTGTACTGGGCCACCATCCTGAAGAAGATCGCGCGGGTGGCCTGGTACTCCACCTTGAGGCGAGGGATGCGCGTCGAGGCGGTGCGCTCGTCGTCGCGCCGGCGGTGGAACGACGTGCTCTGGTACGTGGCGCCGATGCGGATCTGCTGCGTGGGGCGCGCATCCACGCTGGCGTTGTAGTCCAGGCGGCGCACCCGGGACGTCTCCAGGAAGTCCACGTCGCCACCCACCGTCATCCCCACCGAGGCGGAGAACGCCGAGTACTGGGGCGTGGACACGATGACCTGCGTGGTGAACGAGCCGATGCGGTCGGAGGGGACGAAGGGCCGCGGCGCGTCCGCCGTCCCGGTGGAGAGGTGCGCGTAGTCGGACCCTTCGAAGGCGTAGCTCGCCAGCCTGGGGCTCACCATCACGCTCCACCCGCCGCGCAGCGAGAGCATGTTGTTGAGCATGAGCTGGCTCTCCAGGATCCCCTCGCCGTCGAAGAACCCTTCGTAGTCCCAGATGCCGTCCCAGCGGGCGAAGACGTTCCAGGCCTGCACGAGCGCTCCGGGGGCGCCGTAGAGGGTGAAGCGGTTGGCGGCGCTGGGCTGGACGATGCCAGTGCGCGACACGAAGCCGTTGTCGGTGGCGAAGCCCTCGCCGATCCCGTTGATGGTGTAGTTGAAGCCCCAGCTCCGGCCCGTGCGGTCCACCAGGATCTGCCAGAGCGGCGCCGTCTCGGTGGCGCCGCCCCGGGTGGTGCGTCCGAGCACCGCCTGGGCCTGGGCGAAGTACATCCCGCCGAAGACGTGGCGCACGTCGGCGCCCCCGATCCGGTTGGAGCGTCCCCCGCCCACCCGCTCGCTGTAGAGGAGGCCGGCGGTGGACTGTCCGGCGAAGCCCCGGCGCAGGCGGGCGACGTTGACAATGGGGCGCCCCCCGTCGGGAGAGGTCCCCTTCGCGTCGAGCGCGGAGAGCACGGCCACGTCGGTGCGCCCCACCTTCCCGGTGAGCTTCAGCGCCGCTTCGGGATGCACGATGGTACGGGTATACACCAGCGTGTTGGGCGCGTTGAACTGGTCCACGCCCTCCACGAAGAAGGGACGCCGCTCGGCGTAGAAGAGGGCGAAGCGCTCGTCGGCGGCGATCTGGGTGGCGTCAGCCTCCACCTGGCTGAAGTCGGGCTTCACCGTCCCGTTGAGCACCCAGTTGCTCCCCATGCCCCAGCGAACGTTCCCGCCCAGCTCGGGGTCGGAGTCGTAGCTCCAGCCGCCGCCCGCCGAGGAGGGAGCGCCCTTCACCGTGTTCGTGAGCTCGGGGTTCAGCTGGACCACCTGCCCGTGGTGCATCCCGGTGAGGCCCACCAGCGTGCCCTGCTGGTCGATGAACGACGCCGAGGCCCGCACCGCCGGGGTCCAGGTGTCCTGGGCGCCTCGGTGCTGGACGTTGCGCTGGATCTGGATCCCCCAGTTCTGCACCGATTTCGTCGGGTAGCGCAGGGCGCTGAAGGGAATGCGGATCTCCACCTCGTACCCGTCGGCCGTGAGGCGGCCCCGGGAATCCCAGTGGAAGTCGGCACTCAGGTCGTTCTGCCCCGGCATGACGTTGGCGCCGGGGATCCAGCCGCCTCCCTCGCTCTTCGTGCCGTCGGCCTGCACCCCCAGCGGGTTCACGATGAACACGAAGGCGCGGTTGCGCTCGTTGTACGTGTCCAGGTGGATCTCCACGTTGTCGTCGGAGGCCACCTTGTCCCGCTCCGCCAGCGTCGCCCGCACCTCGCCGTGGGGCTCGAAGGCGCGCACCCCGAACCAGATGGCGTCGCGCCCGTACCATATCCGCACCTCGGTGGAGTCGGGAGACGAGCGCCCATCCACGGGCTGGTACTGGGAGAAGCCGGTGAGCAGGGCTGCACGTCCCCACGCCCCCTCATCGAGGACGCCGTCTACGACGACCTCCGACGCGGCGTCGGCGTCGAGGAAGGGGACGCGCACGGAGGTGCGGCCCTCCCGGGCGTTGTAGACCGAGTCGGGCGACGGGAGAGCCGGGCCGGAGCCCGCCGCGGCGAGCTGCAGGATGGCGAGGACAGGGAGAAACATGGGCGGAAAGATAGCGGCGCGGGGCGGGTCTGTGGCCCCCGATGGCAGAGCTGGCCTCGCCCTCTCTTCCCTCGCCCTCAGGCCGCCCTGTCGCCGGGGTCGGCGGCCGGCAGCGCGCGGATCAGCACGGCTGTGGGGATGTCGTCGTCGTGGCGCCAGCGCGGTCGGGTGGTGCGCCAGTCGGGTTGGATGCCGCGGAGGCGATGGTCGCGGAGGAGTGCGGCGACGGGGTCGGGCGACATCTCGTCTGTCTCATCCGTCGGGTCCACGCTGTTCATGCTGTCCACGCTCATGTCCGCCCTCAGAGGCGGCGGCGCGTCCGGGAGTGGCACGCCTCGGGGATCGTAGAAGTTGACCCGCGCCCCCTGCTCCACCTCCACCAGCTCCACCCGGTACCCGCCTTCGTGCACCATCCGGTGGTGCGCCCGGCACAGCAGCACAAGGTTGTCCAGCTTCGTCTCCCCGCCCTCCGACCAGTGCTTCACGTGGTGCGCGTCGCAGAAGCGGCTTCCACATCCCGGGAATCGGCACCCCCGGTCTCTCGCCTCCAGCGCGCGCCGGATCGCCGGCGGGACCGTGCGCGTCCGGCGCCCCACGTCCAGGACGGCGCCGTCCGGGGCGTGGCCGATCGCCACCAGGCCGGCGTCGCACGCCAGCCTCCGGGACGTTTCCGCACAGACGCGGGTGCCGTCGTCCAGCTCGGCGCCAAGGGCAAAGCCACCCGCCACCGCCGGCGCACCCCCCGCTTCACCCTCGCCGCACGTTTCCGCGGAAACGTGCAGCACCACCTGGTACCTCTCCGCCCGGCTCCCGCTCAACGGCGCCGCGTCCGCCCCGAACCCCGCCGCCAGGGCCCGCTCGGCCAGGAGCCCCACCGCATCCGCCCTGCGCTGCGCGGGCTCCACGTCGGGTGCCCGCCGGTAGAGCGCGTCGCCCGCGGCCTCGATGGCCCGCATGAGGAGCGCCCCCACCTCCGGCTCCAGGCGCCCGCGCACCACGTACATGCCGTCCGGGTCCACCACCACGGAGAACGCGCGGGCGCGGTGGCGCGCTTCCTCGCGGCCGGCTTCCGCCTCGGCACCCAGCCACCGCCAGGCCCGTACCACCCGCTCCAGGTTCGCCGCCGTCCCGGCCCGGGCCATCTCCAGCAGGTCGGCCTCGTTAGCCGGCGTCGCCACCCGGGTCAGCGCGCGCACCTTGGCGAAGGAGAGCTCGCCCCGGGCCATGGCTGCGCTGGTGAGGGGAAGTGCTTGGAGCGCCCGGGCCGAGCGGACCTTCTCGCGGGCGGCGCCCAAGTCAATCCCCGTGCGCCACGCCAGCCAGTGGGCGCAGCTGCGATGCCCCGCCTGCTTCCACCCCCCGCGGCGGTCGAACTCCGCCAGCAGCACGAGCAGCCGGTGCGTCGCCGCGTGGATGTGGGCCGAAAGCGTGGCGATCTCGTCGGCCAGTTCCTCGAGGGCGTCAGCCGCGGCGTCGTCCGGAGCGTCGTCCGCAGTGTCGGCTCTCTCATCAGCGTGGCCGTCGATCTGTCCCGACCCCTCTACCCTCGTCCCCATCATCGTCCCCATCCCCGCCTCCCCCCTCGTCTCCGGTGACCGGGCACGTTCCCGGCCGCGTGCGCGATTCCCCGCCTGAAATCTACGCGGGGGTTCGGCAACCTCGTGGGCGCCTCGAGGAGCAGCGAGGACGGCCTCGGAGGACGCCGCGAGGCCCTCGATGCGACGCCGCCAGTTCTGAGGGAAGCCAAGCGCCTGGAGCGGCACGATCCGGAGCGACCTCGGACCGCCTCACCCCTCGCCCTCCAAAGTCGTCCATGGCTGGATGGGACAGCTTATCCACAATCCGGCCC
>CAZJFX010000029.1:0-42000 GCA_964545395.1 uncultured Gemmatimonadaceae bacterium
ACGATCGACAGCGGCTCGGGCCTGTTCACGGCGGGGACGGTGCCCGGGACCTACACCAACACGGTACAGGCGACCAGCGGCGGCATCTCCGGACGCGCCACGGTTACCGTGGTCGCCGGGGCGCTGGCCACGATCACCGTGACGCCCGACCCCGCGAGCCTCGTCATCGGCGGGACGCAGCAGTTCACGGCCGTGGGCAGGGACGCGAGCGGGAACGTGGTGCCGATCACGCCCACATGGTCGGTCGTCGACGGCGGCGGCACGACCAACGCCTCCGGACTGTTCACGGCGGGGACGGTGCCCGGGACCTACACCAACACGGTGGTGGCCACGAGCGGCGGCGTCTCCGGGTCCGCGACCGTCACCGTCATCGCCGGGCCGCTGGCGACGATCACCGTGAGCCCCGACCCCGCCGACCTCGGCATCGGCGCCACGCAGGCGTTCACGGCCGTGGGCAGGGATGCCAGCGGGAACGTGGTCCCCGTCGCGCCCACCTGGTCGGTCGAGGCAGGTGGCGGGATGATCGACGGCAGCTCCGGCCTGTTCACGGCGGGGACCACGCCCGGGACGTACGCCAACACAGTGGTGGCCACGAGCGGCGGCATCACCGGGGCTGCGACCGTCAACCTGGTCGCCGGGCCGCTGGCGAGCATCACGATCACGCCCGATCCCGCCAACCTCATCATCGGCGCCACGCAGACGTTCACGGCCGTGGGCCGGGACGGCAGCGGCAATGTGGTGCCGATTACGCCGACCTGGTCGGTCGTGGCGAGCGGCGGCACGATCAACAGCGGCTCGGGCCTGTTCACGGCGGGGACGGAGCCCGGGACGTTCATCAACACGATCCGGGCGACGAGCGGCGGCATCTCCGGATGTGCGACGGTCACCGTGGCGGCCGGGCCGCTGGCGACGATCACAGTGAGTCCGAACCCCGCCAGTGTCGGCGTCAACGGCACCCGCCAGTTCACGGCCGTGGGCAGGGACGCGAGCGGGAACGTGGTGGCGATCACACCCGTCTGGTCGGTGGTGGCGAGTGGCGGCACGATCAACGGCAGCTCCGGTCTGTTCACGGCGGGGACGGCGCCCGGGACCTACGCCAACACGGTCCAGGCGACCAGCGGGAGCATCTCCGGACGCGCCACCGTCACCGTGGTCGCCGGCGCCCTGGCGAGCATCACGGTTACGCCCAACCCGGTCGGCCTCGCCGCCGGCACGAGCCAGCAGTTCACGGCGACTGGCCGGGACGCCTTCGGCAACATGGTCGCGATCACGCCCACCTGGTCGGTCGTGGCCGGTGGGGGCACGGTCGATAGCGGCTCGGGCCTGTTCACGGCCGGGACGGTGCCCGGGACCTACACCAACACCGTGCAGGCCACGAGCGGTGGCGTGTCCGGGCTCGCGACCGTCACCGTGGTCGCCGGGCCGCTGGCGAGCATCACGGTCACACCCGACCCGGCCGACCTCGGGATCGGCGCGACCCAGCAGTTCACGGCGACGGGCGAGGACGCCTTCGGCAACGTGGTCGCGATCACGCCCACCTGGTCGGTCGTCGCCGGCGGCGGCTCGGTGAGCGGTTCGGGCCTGTTCACGGCCGGCACGGTGCCCGGGACCTACACCAACACGGTGCAGGCCACGAGCGGGGGCGTCTCCGGGTTCGCGACGGTCGCCATCGTCGCCGGGCCACTGGCCACGATCACCGTGAGCCCCGACCCCGCCAGCCTGGGCGTCAGCGGTACCCGACAGTTCACGGCCGTGGGCCGTGACGGTAGCGGCAACGTGGTCGCGATCACGCCCACCTGGTCGGTCGTCGCGGGCGGCGGCACCATCAGCGGGTCGGGCTTGTTCACGGCCGGCACCGTGCCCGGGACCTACGCCAACACGGTACAGGCGACCAGCGGCGGCGTGTCCGGGTTCGCGACGGTGACCGTGACCGCGGGCGCTCTGGCGAGCATCACGGTCACGCCGAACCCGGTCAGCCTCGCCGTGGCCACGGGCCAGCAGTTCGCCGCCACCGGCGCGGATGCTTTCGGCAACGTGGTAGCGATCACGCCGACGTGGTCGGTGGTGGCCGGCGGTGGCACGGTCAACGGCTCGGGGATGTTCACGGCGGGGACGGTGCCCGGGACGTTCACCAACACGGTGAAGGCCACCAGCGGCGGCATCTCCGGGTTCGCGACGGTCACCGTGGTCGCCGGCGCGCTGGCGAGCGTCACGGTCACGCCCGATCCCGTCAGCCTCGGCGTCGGTGCCACCCAGCAGTTCACGGCGACCGGCAAGGACGCCTTCGGCAACGTGGTGGCGATCACGCCCACGTGGTCGGTCGTCGCGAGCGGCGGGACGATCAACGGCGGCTCGGGGCTGTTCACGGCGGGGACGGTGCCCGGGACGTTCAACAACACGGTGCAGGCGACGAGCGGGGGCGTCTCCGGGTTCGCGACGGTCACCGTGGTCGCCGGGCCGCTGGCGAGCGTCACGGTCACGCCCGACCCGGCCAACCTCGTCATCGGCGCCACGCAGACGTTCACGGCCGTGGGCCGGGACGCCAGCGGCAACGTGGTGCCGATCACGCCCACCTGGTCGGTGGCTGCCGGTGGCGGCACGATCGACAGCGGCTCGGGGCTGTTCACGGCCGGGACGGTGCCCGGGACGTACGCCAACACGGTGGTGGCCACGAGCGGCGGCGTCTCGGAGTTCGCGACCGTCACCGTCGCCGCCGGGCCGCTGGCCACGATCACGGTGAGTCCCGATCCCGCCAACCTCGGCATCGGCGCCACGCGGACGTTCACGGCCGTCGGCAGGGATGCCAGCGGGAACGTGGTCGCCGTCGCGCCCACCTGGTCGGTCGTCTCCGGTGGCGGGACGATCGACGGCACTTCCGGCGTGTTCACCGCGGGGACGGTGCCCGGGACGTACACCAACACGGTGGTGGCCACGAGCGGCGGCATCACCGGGGCTGCGACGGTCAACCTGGTCGCCGGCACGCTGGCGACGATCACCGTGAGCCCGGACCCCTCCAGCCTCGTCATCGGCGCCACGCAGACGTTCACGGCCGTGGGCCGGGACGCGAGCGGTAACGTCATCCCGATCACGCCCGCCTGGACCACCGTGGCCGGCGGCGGCACCATCGACGGCAGCTCCGGCCTGTTCACGGCGGGGACGGTGCCCGGGACGTTCACCAACACGGTCAGGGCGACCAGCGGCGGCATCGACGGGTTCGCGACGGTCAGCGTGGTCGCCGGTCCGCTGGCGACGATCACCGTGAGCCCGAACCCCGGCAGCCTCGTTGTCGGCGGCACCCGCCAGTTCACGGCGGTAGGTAGGGACGCCAGCGGGAATGAGGTCGCGGTCACGCCCACCTGGTCGGTCGTGGCGAGCGGCGGCACGATCAACGGCAGCTCCGGCCTGTTCACGGCGGGGACGGCGCCCGGGACCTACGCCAACACGGTCCAGGCGACGAGCGGGGGCGTCTCCGGGTCGGCCACGGTCACCGTGGTCGCCGGCGCGCTGGCGAGCATCACGGTTACGCCCAACCCGGTCGGCACGGCCGTCGCCGGCACCCAGACGTTCTCGGCCGTCGGAAGGGACGCCTTCGGGAACGAGGTCGCGATCACGCCCACCTGGTCGGTCGTCGCCGGCGGCGGCACGGTCGATAGCGGCTCCGGCCTGTTCACGGCCGGCACAGTGCCCGGGACGTTCACCAACACGGTGCAGGCGACCAGCGGCGGCGTGTCCGGGCTCGCGACCGTCACCGTGGTCGCCGGGCCGCTGGCGAGCATCACGGTCACACCCGACCCGGCCGACCTCGGCATCGGCGCCGCCCAGCAGTTCACCGCGACGGGCGAGGACGCCTTCGGCAACGTGGTGGCGATCACGCCCACCTGGTCGGTCGTCGCCGGGGGCGGCACCATCAGCGGTTCGGGCCTGTTCACCGCGGGCACGGTGCCCGGGACCTACACCAACACGGTGCAGGCGACGAGCGGGGGCGTCTCCGGGTTCGCGACGGTCGCTATCGTCGCCGGGCCACTGGCCACGATCACGGTGAGCCCCGACCCCGCCAGCCTCGCCGTCGGCGGCACCCAGCAGTTCACGGCGGTGGGCAGGGACGGCAGCGGCAACGTGGTCCCGATCACGCCCACCTGGTCGGTCATCGCCGGCGGCGGCACCGTCAACGGCTCGGGCTTGTTCACGGCGGGGACGGTGCCTGGGACCTACACCAACACGGTACAGGCGACCAGCGGCGCCATCTCCGGGTCCGCCACCGCCGTCGTCACTGCGGGCCCGCTCGCGACCATCACGGTCACGCCGAACCCGGTCAGCCTCGCCGTGGCCACGGGCCAGCAGTTCGCCGCCACCGGCGCGGACGCCTTCGGCAACGTGGTGGCGATCACGCCGACCTGGTCGGTGGTGGCCGGCGGCGGCACGATCAGCGGCGCAGGCCTGTTCACGGCGGGCACGGTGCCCGGCACCTTCGCCAACACGGTACAGGCGACCAGCGGGAGCATCTCCGGGCGCGCCACCGTCACCGTGGTCGCCGGCGCGCTGGCGAGCATCACCGTGACGCCCAACCCCGTCAGCGTCGGCACCGGCGCCACCCAGCAGTTCGCCGCGACCGGCAAGGACGCCTACGGGAACGCCGTGGTGATCACGCCCACTTGGTCGGTCGAGGCCGGTGGCGGCTCGATCGACGGCTCGGGGATGTTCACCGCGGGGGCGATGCCCGGGACCTACACGAACACGGTGAAGGCCACCAGCGGCGGCATCACCGGGTTCGCTACCGTGACCGTGACGGTGAACCTGGGAGCCGCCGCGAGCTTCGCGGTTCTGGGCGGCTCGGCGGTAACCTGCCCCACCGCGAGCACCGTCCATGGAAATGTGGGCACGTCTCCGAGCAGCGCGATCTCCGGCTTCCCCCCGTGCGTCATCCTGGCCCCGGGAGACGGAATCGTGCACCTCAACGATCCAGCCGCGGCCGCGGCCCAGGCCGCCGTCACCGCAGCGAACGGGACGCTCACCGGCATGGCGCAGACGACCAACATGACCGGTCTGCCCCTGGGCGGGATTACCCTGCCGCCCGGCGTCTACGACTTCACGTCGTCGGCTCAGCTCACGGGCACGCTCACCCTGGACGGGCCTGCCGATGGGATCTGGGTCTTCAGGACCGGTACCACGCTGACGACCGCTGCGGGCGCGAAGGTCACCCTGGCCGGCAGCGCCAGCGCCGGGAACGTCTACTGGCAGATCGGCAGCTCCGCGACGCTCGGCGCCACCAACGACTCGTTCCAGGGGACGATCATCGCGGCCGAGAGCATCACGCTGGGATCGGGCACGAAGCTGATCGGCAGAGCGTTGGCGCGAAACGGAGCCGTGACCCTGAACACCAACCTCATCACCCTGCCGTGAGGCAGGCCCACAACCCCGGGGGACCCCATGAAGGACAGCACCAGGAACCGCGCGAAGGGCAAGTTCCACGAGGTGAAGGGGAAGGCCACCGAGAAGGCCGGCAAGCTCACCGGCAATCCCAGCCTGGAAGCCGACGGCCAGGACGAGAAGGTGGCCGGCAAGGTGCAGCAGGGGATCGGCAAGGTCGAGAAGGCCCTCGGCGAGTAGGGTGGGCACCCAGCCATGACCAGGGACCCAAACCCCCGCGGCGGGTGTAGGAACCCGACATGCCAACTCCTGCAGCCGCCGCGCGGAACGCCCGACCCGGGATGGAACCCTGAGCCGGGCGGTCGTCGGCAGAGTCGCCCACCGGGCCGTGGTGGCCCCCCTGCTGCTCTCCGTGTTCGGGTTCGGCTTGCTGGCGCCGGAACCCACCGGCGCGACGGATGCCCCGGATCCGGAGGTGGCGACCGAGGCTCCGGGCCCCGCAGCGGTGGCCGCGGCCGCGGCCGAAGCCCTGTACCGCGAGGTCGGGCTCGCCGGCATTCTCGAGGGCGCGGTGTTCGAGGCCGGGTACGGCCGGATGGAACAGCATGGGCTGCACGCCCGGATGCTGGCCATCGCCGACATGACGCAGCCGAGCACTTCCAGGCGGCTCGTGGTCATCGACCTGGAGGAGAAGAAGGTTGTGCTCCGCACCTGGGTGGCCCACGGTCAGAACTCCGGGGAGCTGATGGCCGAGCGCTTCAGCAACCGGGACGGCTCGCACCAGACCAGCCTGGGACTCTACCGGGTGGGTTCGGAGATCGTCAGCCCGAAGCACGGGCGCGCCCTGCTCCTGCACGGGTTGGACCGGGGCGTGAACGACGGAGCCCTTCGGCGCGAGGTGATCATCCACAGCGCCGACTACGTGAGCGAGGAGTTCATCGCCGCGCACGGCCGCCTGGGGCGCAGCTGGGGATGTCCTGCGGTGCCGCGCCACGACATGGCGCGGGTGATCGAGCTGCTGGCGGACGACGGCCTGCTGTACGTAGCGGGCGCCTGAGCGGCCCGACCGCACGTCGCCGGCTCCGGGCGGTGCGGCCATGATCCGCCGCGCCCCGCCGGCCCGCCTGCTCCCGGTTCTCCTGCTGCCCCTGCTCCCGGGCTGCAACCCGCCACCGCGGGAGCCCACTCTGGCCGAGCAAGCGCTGGCGATCGCCGCGCTCTTCGAAACGGCCCATCCCTACACCGAGCGGACCGTGGACTCCCTGGACCTCGCGAAGTTCTTCGTGAGGTATCCCGGATACCTCGCCGACTCGGCGTCCGTGGTGGACTTCTACGCCAGGCGAGGCATGCAGTTCGCCTGGGTCGTCAGCGATTCGCTCTCCGCCAGCGCCGAGGCCTTCGTGGCGCTGGCCGGAGTCGCCGACACCGGCGATTCCCAGGATGCCGAAGGGAGCCCGAGCCTCGGCGAGCTCTATGAAGAGGGCTTCGCCGAGGAGACGCGCCTGCCCCTGTGCGACAGCTGCGCGGTGGACCTGGAGCTGCGCCTCACCGCCGAGTTCTTCCGCTTCGCCGACCGCAGATACGGAGGCTACCTGAGCCGCGACCTGCGCGGGCTGAACTGGTTCATCCCCCGGGGGAAGAAAGACTACTCCCGGCTGCTGGACTCGCTGGCCGTGGGGGCGATGGATCTCTCGGCCTACGAACCCATCCATCCACAGTACCAGGCGCTCAAGGCCAGCATCCGCCGCAACCGCCAGCTGGCGGATGAACCTTGGCCCGCGCTGGAGCTGCCTGAAGGGGTGAAGAAGCTCGAAGCCGGAGACACCGCTGAGGCGATCGCCTCCCTCCGCCGCCGCCTGCGCCTGCTCGGAGATCTGGAGCGGGACGGAGAGGGCCTCGTCTACGACAGCACGCTGGTGCTGGCCGTGCAACGCTTCCAGAGACGCCACGGGCTGGAGCCCGACGGCATCATCGGCGCGGGATCCCTGCGCGCCGTCAACGTGCCGCTGGCGCAGCGGCTGCGCACCATGCTCATCAACATGGAGCGCCTGCGCTGGGTACCCGAGCAGCAGCCCCCCGACCTGCTCGTGGTGAACATCCCGGAATTCCGCCTGCACGTGTACGAGCAGGGCCGCGAGGTGATGAGCATGGTGGTGGTGGTGGGAACCAGCGCCACGCGCACGGTGATCTTCAGCGACACGCTGTCGAACATCGTCTTCAGCCCCACCTGGACGGTGCCGACCAGCATCACGCGCCGAGAGATCCTGCCCAAGATGGCGAGAGACCCGGGCTACCTCCGCAAGAACAACATGGAGATCGTCGGCGGCACCGCTTCGCTCCCGGTGATACGCCAGAGGCCCGGGGCCAGCAACGCGTTGGGCCGCGTGAAGTTCCTCTTCCCCAACAGCTACAGCATCTACATGCACGACACCCCGTCCCAGGGCGCGTTCGCCCTCGAAAAGAGGGCGTTCAGCCACGGCTGCATCCGTCTCAGCCAACCCCGGGAGCTGGCGGAGTACCTGCTGCGCGACGACCCGGACTGGACCGCGGAGCGCATTCGCCAGGCCATGTACGGCGGGCGCGAGACCACCGTACTGCTCAACAAGAAGCGGCCCGTGAGGATCGGCTACTTCACCGCCTGGGTGGACGGGGAAGGGCAGTTGAACTTTCGCGACGACGTGTACGGGCACGACCAGCGGCTGGCGAGGGAGTTGTTCCTCGCCACGGATTCCGCCGGAGCGATCACCCGCTGAGCGGTCCCTCGTCGGGCGGTGCCGGGTAGCGCGGCCGGCCGCCCTCCCTCAGCTCCCGCCCGGCCTTGCCGCCTTCCGGTAGTCCAGGGGCGGTGCGCGGTCACCCACCAACGGCTTGTAGACGAAGTCCGGGCCCACCCGCTCCCGGTGCTCGGCCTTGGCCGCCACCACCAGCGACGGCGTGGTGAAGAGATCCACCGCGGTCATGGCCAGCGTCTTGGCGGCGACGATGAGCCCCTTGTTCCCGATGCTCATGCCGCCGGCGGCGACGGCCTGCCAGGAGTGGGCGGCGGTGCCGGGTACCCAGGTGGCCGACCGCATCCCCCCGGTGGGCACCACCCAGGAGACGTCGGCCACGTCGGTGGAGCCGCCGCTCCCCTGCTCCACGACCCGGAAGGGGGCGATCTGCGTCGCGATCTCCAGCGGGGGCGCACCCGCCTCCAGCGTCCGCTGGATGGCCTCCGCGAAGGCCCGCTCCTCGGGGGTGTAGCTCACGCCTCCCACCTGCTGGAGGTTCGCGTAGAGCGCCTCCTGGAGAGCGACGTTGGGGAGCAGGTTGTAGATCCCGTGGATGACCTCGTAATCCATCTGCGTGCCGGTGCCCAGGGCGGCGCCTTCGGCGGCCTTCACCACGCGCTCGAAGATCGAGGCCACGTTGGCGGGGTCGGGGTTGCGCGTGTAGTAGAACACCTCGGCGAAGTCGGGGATCACGTTGGGCGCGGCGCCGCCGTACGTGATGACGTAGTGGATGCGCGTCTCCTGGGGGACGTGCTCGCGCATCATGTTGACCATGTGGTTCATGGCCTCCACCGCGTCCAGCGCCGAGCGGCCCCGGTGCGGGGCCGAGGCGGCGTGGGCGCTGACGCCGCGGAAGCGGAACTTGGCGCTCTTGTTGGCGAGGCTGCTGGCGGCGTCGGCGGTGTTGCGGTCCGAAGGGTGCCAGTGGAGGACCACGTCCACGTCATTGAAGAGCCCGGCGCGCACCATGTAGACCTTGCCGGCGCCGCCCTCCTCGGCGGGCGTGCCGTAGAGGCGGATCGTGCCCTTCTGGCCCGAAGCGCTCATCCACTCCTTCACCGCGATGGCCGCGGCGGTGGAGCCGGCGCCGAAGAGGTGGTGGCCGCAGGCGTGGGCGGAGGGCTTCTCCTTGAGGGGAGCGCGCTCGGCCGTGCGGTCCTGGGTGATGCCGGGCAGCGCGTCGAACTCGGCCAGGATCCCGATGACCGGGCCTGCGCCGCTGCTCCAACTGGCCACGAACGCCGTGGGGATGTCGGCGACCCCGGCCTCCACGGTGAAGCCCGCGTCCTTGAGCGTCTGCTGGAGCAGTGCGGAGCTGCGGGTCTCCTGGTACCCCACCTCGGCATAGTCCCAGATGGTCTGGGCCACCTGGCCGAAGCGCGTGGCGTTGGTGTCGAGGAAGCGAGCGACCGTCTCCTTGCCTGTCTGGGCGGAGAGGGGGGACGGCGCCGGCGCGAGCGCAAGGATGGCACACGCAGCCAGGGCGGAGGGAGCGAGGGTGGAGGCGATGCGTCGGTTCATGGTGGGCTCCGGCTCGGGGCGCAGGAGGATCCCGCGGCGCGTGTAGGGCCCGGGATAAAACATAGTGCCCGGGTGCGCGCAGGAAGTCCAGGTCGCCCCGACGGCGGCTCGGGAGCGAGTCGGCCTGCTAGGCCACGGCCCCGTCCTCCCGCGGCCCGCTCCCACTCAGAGCCGCTTGCGCATCACGGTCTCCCCCGCGCCGTCCACGACCTGGTCCGGGAGCTCGCCCACCGCCGTGTACCCGCGTCGCTCGTAGAGGGCCCGGGCGCGCTCGTTGAACGACGACACGCACAGGAAGAACCAGCGCGCCTCTCCGCGCCAGCGGGCCTCGGCGAAGTCCAGGAGCGCGCTCCCCACGCCGCGGCTGCGCACCCCCTCGGCTACGGCGATGGACTTGAGGTACGGCGAGCCGGCCAACCCCTTGTCCTGCAGGATGACGACGCCCAGCCGCTTGCCGTCGCGCAACGCCACGTACACCTCGTACCGGGGATCCCGGCACATGTCCAGGCACGCGGCGAGGGTGGCGCCCAGCCGCATCCAGGGGTCCGACCCGGCCATGAGCGCCGCCGCCCAGTCGCGGTCGGCGCCGGTGGCGTCTCGGATGTCCACGGGGGAAGTGGGCACGGAGCGGCGCCGGAGATCAGCCCGGGCTCACGGCGTCGCCGGCACGCGGACCACGCCGATGCCCCGGGCCGCGTCCCACTCGATAGCGGTGCCGTGCGGGCGCGAACGATCGATCAGGTCCTGGATGATCTTCCGCCCCAGCTCCCGGTCCGCGAGCATGGGGCGGCCCCGCACCGCCGGGGGCAGGCCGAAGCCGAGGGTGATGGGGTGGAGCTCCAGGGAAACCAGCCGCCCGCCGTCCCACGTGGGCATGGCCACCACCGACTCCCAGATCTCCCGGTTCACGGGGAACCCGGTGGTCTCGTTCCGATAGCGGGCGGCGTTGAAGTCGGCCACCCACTTGCCCGGGTCGTCGGCGATCCCGTAGCGCTCGTAGTTGTCGTACGGGAGGCGCAGCAGGGTTTCGTTCTGGAAGATGAAGTCGCCGATGGAGTAGAAGATCGGCCTGCCCTCGTAGATCTCGATCCCGGTGAGGTAGTGGGGCCCGTGGCCCACCACCACGTCCGCCCCCGCTTCGATCATCGCCCGCGCGAATGCCTGGAGATAGTCGCCCTGGGTGTGGGCGTGGATCGCCACCACGACGAGGTCGGCCAGAGACCTGGCGTTGCGCACGACGTCGGCCATGCCCTGCACGTCTCCCGCGTGTGGCTCGGTGCGGGTGCCGGCCCGCTCGCCGGCCTCGACGCGGGTCCCGAACACGCTGAGCGGCTGCCCAGGCGCGGAGACCCGCTGGCCCATCCGGGAGAGCACGGCGCGCAGCTCCTCCAGGTGCTCCGGCAGGACGGTGCGCGTGCTGGTGAAGCGCAGGGGGTTCAGCCCCGGGCGTCCCCGCACGGCGCCCTTGGGCGCGCCGGCTCTGGAGGCGTCGGAGAAGGTGGCGGAGGCGGACACGAGGGCCACCCGGCCGTCGTGGGTCTCCAGGAAGCGCGCCTCCCTCGCCTCGTGCAGGTTCTCGCCGGCCCCGGCGGTGACCAGGCCGGCGGCCTCGGCGTGCCGGCGGGTCAGGCGCATGCCTTCGGCACCGTAGTCCCCCGTGTGGTTGTTCGCCATGGAGACCATGTCGAAGCCGGCCCACGCCAGCTCCCGGGCCATCTTCGGGTCGGCGCGCATGTACGTGCCGCCGCTCTCCGAGGCGGGGGAGGGTTCGTAGTCGTGGAAGAGCATCTCCAGGTTGGCGATGGAGACGTCGGCGCTCCGGACCAGCTCCATGAGCCGCAGGAACTCGGGCTCCTTGAACGGGGAGAGGGCCCGCGTGATGATGGCGTCCCCGGCCAGCGCCATGGTGAGAGTGCCGTTTCCGGAGAGGCTGCCTGAGGGGTCCGCCTGGGCGGCGGCCGGCGCGGGGGTCCAGGGAATCAGGAAGGCGGCGGCCAGGATCGGCCACGGTGTGGGCGAGTCACGTGAGGTCAGCATGGAGCGGCTCCAGCCAGGAAGGAAATGCACAACGAGGTGACTATAGAGGGTCCCCTGCCGGGAGGCCAACCCGTCCCTGGAGTGAAGACAGCGCGGGGCGTGCTCGCATAGATTCCGTGCCTGCGGGGACACCGACGGTCTCCGCCTAGCACGCACGAGGAGAGACATGCTGAAGAAGAGGATCGCGTTCATCGGGCCGGGAGCCATGGCCGAGGCCATGATCGCCGGCCTGCTGAAGCAGAAGCTGGCCAAGCCTTCGTTCATCACCGCCGCAGGCCCCCGCGCGGAGCGGGGCGAGGAGCTTACGCGCAGGTACGGCATCGCCACGACCACGGACAACGCGACGGCGGCGCACGAGGCGGACGTGGTCGTGCTCTCCGTGAAGCCGCAGCGGCTGACCGAGGTGATGAAGGGCCTGAAGGGGATGCGCCCCGACGCACCGGTGATCTCCATCGTCGCCGGGGCGAGCCTCAGGAAGTTGAGCGCGGGCCTCAAGCACAAGTCCGTCATCCGCTCCATGCCCAACACGCCGGGAAGGATCGGCCAGGGGATCACCGTGTGGGCCACGTCCAGGGAGACCACGGAGGAGCAGCGGCTCGTGGCCCGCTCCATTCTGGGCGCGCTGGGCGACGAGGTGTTCGTGGAGGACGAGGGCTACCTGGACATGGCCACGGCGCTCTCGGGCACGGGGCCCGCGTACGTGTTCCTCTTCACCGAGGCGCTCATCGACGCGGGGGTGCACATGGGGTTCCCCCGGCGCATCGCGGAGCGTCTCGTTCTGCAGACCCTCAAGGGCTCGGCGGCGTTCTACGAACAGGCCGGGAACCACCCGGCCACCCTCCGCAACGAGGTGACGTCCCCGGGAGGCACGTCCGCAGAGGCGATCTACTACCTGGAGAGGGCGGGCTTCCGCACGGCCATCTCGCGGGCGGTGTGGGCCGCGTACCAGCGTTCGCTGGAGCTGGGCAAGGAGAAGCCGGGGCACCTCCCGGAGGTGGAGGCGCCGGGCGGAGCCTGACGGACGCCCGTAGATTGCCCCCGTCGCTGCTTCGAACCCCGGCCAGCACGGGAGCCCCAGAATGCGCCGCACCTCATCCTCCGCCTCCGTCCTCGTCCTCGCCGCCCTCCTCGGCTCCGTCCTGTCGCCGGAGTCCGGACTCGCCCAGCGCGCCGATCCCCTGGCGACGCCCCTGCCGCCCGAGGCGCTGCGGCTCCTCGCCAACGAGGTGAGCGGGCAGATGGCCTTCGACAACCTGGTGAAGCTCATGGGCGCGCCGTGGGCCCGGACCCCCCAGGAGCTCACCGGGGAGAGCCGCTTCTACGAGGCGGAGGAGATCCTTCGCATGGCCCGGGCCTACGGCATCGAGACCGTGCGCCTGGACCGCTATCCAGCTCCGGGGACCTTCGACTACCCCTTGGAGGGGGAGCTGTGGGTGAACGGGCGGCGCATGGCGCGTATCCCGGCCGACCCGGCGCTTGTGGCCACGGGATCGCGCACCGGCGAGGTGGCGGGGAAGCTGGTGTTCGTGCCCGAGACGCCGGAGGCGGAGGTGGAGCGGCTGCGCTCCGAGCTCGCCGCGTCGCCGGAGCGCTACCGCGGGGCGGTGGCCCTCATGTGGTCCCACCCCCGGGGCGCCGTCTTCGAGGCGCTGGACGGCGCCGGGGTGAAGGCCGTCCTCAGCTTCAACGCGCGGGAGCGCTACCTGGACCCGGACCAGGTGGTGTACTCGGGCGGAGGGTACGCCCAGGGGGAGCGCCTGCGCCTGGGACTCACGGTCTCGTGGCGCCAGTGGTCCGAGCTCCTGGAGGACGTGCAGCGGGGACAGGAGCTCCAGGTCCGCGCCAGGGCCGTGGTCCAGAGCTACCCCAACCGCTTCGAGACCGTGTACGCGTGGATCCCGGGGACCGAGCCCGAGCTTCCCGGCGTGGTGTTCACCGCGCACCTCTTCGAGGGATACACGAAGCGCGGGACCAACGACAACATGGGCGGCCCGGCGGTGCAACTCGAGATCCTGCGCGCGCTGCACCAGCTCATCGCCACCGGCCAGCTCCCCCGCCCCCGCCGCACCCTCCACTTCATCTGGCCCAACGAGATCAGCGGCACCTACGAGTTCGTCCGGAGGGGTCCCGCGCTCCTCGGGAAGCTGGCCATCAACATCAACATGGACATGGTGACCGAGGGGCTCAGGCGGAACAACTCGGTCTTCACCATGAGCGAGACCCCCGCCCACCTGGCCTCCTTCTACGACGGGCTGGCAGCCTCGGTGCTGGACTACGTCTGGCGCACCAACGACATCGTCTACCTCCCCGATTCCCCCCGCGGCCGTCCCGGGGGCCAGTACTTTCCCGATCCCATGTGGGAGAAGAACGGCTCGCTCGACGCCTTCCGCTTCTTCATCCACGAGGCGACGGGGGGGAGCGACCACATCGTGTTCAACAACGCCTCGGTGGGCGTGCCGGGGATCGAGTTCTTCACCTGGCCCGACCAGTGGTACCACGCGGACAAGGACATCCCGGAGAACACCGATCCCACGCAGATGAAGCGGGTGGCGTTCATCGGGGCCACCACCGCATGGGCGAGCGCGGCGCTCACCGACGAGATGCTCCCGCGCCTCCTGGACGCCGTGTCGGACTACGGCCACCGGCGCGTGTCGGAGCGGGGGATTCCCAGGGCCCTGGAGATCCTGGACGAGGCCGCCACCCGACCGGCCGCCACCGCATCCGGCGTCTCCGGCAGGGAGCGGGACGCGGCCATGCTCCGGGCGTGGTCGGTCCTGTCCGCCTCGCTGGAGCGGGAGATGGACGCGCTGCGGTCCGTGGACGCCATCCACACCGGGAGCGCCGGCGCCCGCGCGGTGGTGGAGGCTCGCGAGGCGGAGTGGGAGGTATACGCCGAGGGCCTGGGGCGCTGGCTGGTGGCGGCTGCCGAGGCCCGCGGCCTGAACGGCGCGCGGCTCCCCTCCGCTTCGGGGCGTGAAGCGCGCGGCAGGGGCGCGGTCCCCCGCTTGGCCCCGGGCATCCGCGGGGTGGAGACCGCCCTGGCGAGGTTCGCGCCCTACACGCGGTGGGTGGAGGCACACCCCGGGGCGGTGGAGACCCTCGCCCTGAGTCGCAACCAGGCCACCCAGATCCTCAACTTCGTCAACGGCAAGCGCTCGGTGGCGGAGATTCTCGGGTGGGTGCGGGGGATGACTGCGGAGCCCACTACGGTCGATCAGGTCACGGGCTACCTGCGCATCCTCCAGGAGGTGGGCTGGATCGAGATGTGACGCGGGAGCGAGGCTGAGGGGCGACCCTTCGCGGCGTCAGCCTCCTGCCGCGAACGAGAAGTGCATCTGCGTGATCACCCAGGCGCCGTCGCGCCGCTCGGCGACGCCGGTCCAGCGCGTGTCCTTCCATCCGATGGGCCGGCCGTCCCACTCGCCCAGGTCATCCAGGATGGCCGACCACCAGGCCACGTCGCCGGAGCGGGAGAACGTCACGCGCAGGTCGCGCACGTCGAGGTAGGTCGCCTTGAAGCGCGGGTCCATCCAGAAGTCGAAGTTCCGCGCGAAGGCGTCCCAGCCCGCCACCGACGTCGAGTCGGGGTTGAACATGAACAGCTCCGGGTCGTGGGCGATGATGCGCTCCAGGAGCGGTCGGTCCTTGGTGAGGGCCCAGCCGATGGAGGCGCGGATGGTCTCCTCGACGGCGGCCCGGTCGTCGGGGCCGGGGCCGGATGACTTCTCCTGGGCGAGGGCGGGCGTTGCCGCCAGGGAGAGGAGCAGAATGACCACAGACCGAAGCGCACCCGTCACGAACCTCCCGTCAGTCGTCGGATCCACTCCCGGGCGGGCCCCATGTCCGGGTCCCGCTGGAGGCACTCCTGGTAGTACCGGACAGCGGCGGCGGTATCGCCCATGACCCGGTGGAGGTTGGCGAGGCCCCAGGGCGCGTTCAGCGAGGAGGGGTAGAGCGCCGCCAGGTGACGGAACGTCTCCAGGGCCGCCGCGTGGTCGCCGCGCTCCATCATGGCGTTGGCCGCCAGTGTGAGGACCAGGTCCGGGGGGTCGAGGGTGAAGCCCAGCCCGCGCGAGATGCGGTCGTAGTGGGCCCGGATCTCCGCCAGGCTCCCCGCTTCTCCGGGGGAGGGAAACGGGTAGTCGCGGAAGAGGTCGAGGAGGGCCTCGCGGGTCTGCAGAGGAGACAGGAAGAAGTCCCACGCCGGGTCCACGTCGATGCGCCAGCGGAACCCCTCCGCCACCCCTGCCGCCAACCCCGCTCTGAGGGTCTCCAGGGGCTGCGGGTCCCGGAGCCCACCCCCGGTGTCGTGACTCACGGCGAAGTAGATCCCCCGGGCCTGCGCCGACTTCGCGAAGGCAGGCAACTCCCGGCACAGCGATCGCTGGGGGCCGTCGACCACGCAGGGGTCGTTCAGGGCGAACGCCTGGAACGTCCCGGGCGCCTCCAGGAGGGTGTAGAGGCCGAAGACCGCCGCCGTCTGCGGGCCCACGAAGACGCGGAAGGGCTTGGTCCGGTATTCGGCGTCCACGAAGGGGATCAGCTCCTCCTGCACGAACCGGAGGAAGCGATCCGCCCGCCCCTCCTCGCCCAACGCCCGCTCCCGGGGCCAGGGCAGGAGGTCACGGTACCTCTGCGTGTTGGGGACGCCCACCAGGATCGCCGGGGGCATGCGGTCCATGGTGAGGTGGTACAGGTCGTTCACGAGCTGTGCGAAGTACCCCTCCACCCAGTCCGAGTAGAAGACGTAGACCACCGGGAAGGCCAGGCTGCCGGAAGCGTAGTCCCTGGGGAGGTGGACCTGAAGCAACCGATCCTCCCCCAGAACCGAGGAGCGCAGGACGCGGTAGCTACCCAGGGTGATGGGATCGCCGTCGGCCTGGGCGAGCGCGGCCCCCGGCAGGGCGGCGGCGAGGGCGAGCGCCGCCACGGAGAGGCATACCGCCAGCGAGGTGCGCCGGTTCATGCGCGACTCCGGGGATGATGGGTGCGGGGACGGACGTCCCCGGTGTGCCCATGTCGCTACGGGATCACGTACGGTCTTCGACGCAACGTGTTTCAGGGCGCGCCGTCGTCGTCTTGAGTCACCCGTGCGCGGTGTCCCCCGGCGGCCGCACCATGGGCACGAACCTGACCGGGAGCGACTCCTCCTCCACCAGCCCTCCCGGCGTCTTCCGCAGCACCCGCAGCGTCTGCTCCCAGGTGCCCACCGGCACCACCATCACCCCGCCCACGGCGAGCTGGGCGACGAGCGCCGGGGGGATCTCGGGGGGCGCCGCTGTCACCACGATGGCGTCGAAGGGGGCGCGCTCGGGCCACCCCTTCCAGCCGTCCCCGGCCAGCACCCGCACGTTCTCGCGTCCGATGCGCTCCAGGGCGACGCGGGCGCGCTCGGCCAGCTCGGGGATGATCTCGATGGTGTAGACCTCGGCCGCCAGCCCCGAGAGCACCGCCGCGCCGTAGCCCGATCCGGCGCCGACCTCCAGGACGCGCTCCGACGGCCGGATGTCGGCGGCCTCGGCCATGAACGCCACGATGTACGGCTGCGAGATGGTCTGCCCGTGGGAGATGGGGAGCGCACCATCACCGTAGGCCAACGTCGGCGACACCTCGGGCACGAACAGATGCCGCGGCACCTCCCGCATCACGCGCAGCACGGTGGTGTCCCGCACGCCCCGGGCCTCGATCTGCGTGCGGACCATCTCCCGCCTGAGTACCGCCAGGGCAGAGTCAGCGGAGATCAGCGTGTCGGGTGTGGCCCCCGACGCTCCGCCGGGGGACCCGCCCCAGGCATCGCCGGACTGGCCGTTTCGCGCGCAGGAGGCCAGGACGGCCAGGATCAGGACTGCCGGGAGTGTGCGCAACGTCGTGGTCCTCGGGAGGCGGGGTCCATTTCCCTCCCAACGGTGCGTTCTACCCCGGAGCGGCGCCTGTGCGCCACCCCGGCGCCGTTCAGCCCAGGTCGGGCGCGCCACGCATTCTCGGCAGCTGGGCCAGGCGCCGCAGGTTCTCCCGTGCCGGCTCGTAGTCGGGAGCCAATAGGAGCGCGACCCGCCAGTGCCGCTGCGCCTCCGACCGCTCTCCGCGGATGTCCGCGATCACGCCGAAGAGGTTGAGCGCCTCGGGGCGACGGTCGTCCTCATCCACGGCTTCCTCCAGGCGCAGGAGAGCCGAAGGAAAGTCCCTGCCCCGGATGTGCTGCTTCGCCTGCTCCACCAGCGAAATGTACCGCGCCGGGTCTCCGCTCCTGCGGACCTTCGAACCGTTGCCGCCTGCCGCCGCCGTCAGGGCCTGTTCGACGACAGGGTCCGCGCCGCGCTCACCGGTCAGCAGGACGACGCGCGGGCCCTCGGAGCCGCTGACGTCATCTGGGCCGAGGGCCCCCAATGAACGACGCCCGGCAGGCGAGAGATCCATCACCACCAGGTCCAGAGAGGGATCGGTCGCCCAGTCCGTGGCCGGCTCACACGGGCCCTCGACGACGACGGAGAACCCCGTCGCCCTTAGAGCCTGGACCAGCTCGGACCGCCGGGGAGAGGGGGAGGCCACGACCAGCGCGTGCTTCGGTTCTCCCTGTGCTGCTCGCTGGACGCCCTCGCGGATGACCAGGGCTCGCGGCGTGTCCGACATGGGTCCACCTCCTTGCTACGCTCGGTGCTTCGGCAAGGAAGATGGATTTCGGGCCGCGAAGGAGGCACAAAGACGACCCGGAGCCGCGTTAGAGAGACGCTAAGAGAGCCCCTCGACGTCCTCGGCCGGCAGGCGCAGGGAGAAGATGCTCCCGCCTCCGGGGCGCGGGCGGAAGTCCACGCTCCCTCCCTGGAGGCGGGCGGCCTCACGGGCGATGGTGAGCCCGAGGCCCGTGCCCGCGCCCCTGCTGGCCGAGCCCCGATAGAACGCCTCGAAGACACGGCCGCTGTCTTCTCCGGCGATGCCCGGCCCCCGATCCATCACCTCGAAGACGAGGTCGTCGGCGCGGCGTGAGACCACGACGTCGATCCCGATTCCGCCCGGGGTATGGCGCAGCGCGTTCTCGACCAGGTTCACCAGGGAGCAGAGAGCCTGGACGAAGTCGAAACGTCCCACCGGGATCTCCCCACCGCTGGGCATGGTGACGCGGATGTCGGAGCCGCCGGGGAGGCCGCGCACCCTCTCAAGGGCGGCTCCCACCAGGTCCTCGGCCGCGAAGAGCTGGGGGTCGAGCTGCGCCCGGCCTCCGCGGATGCGTGACAGGTCCAGGAGGTCGGTGACGTAGCGGCTCAGGCGCTCGGCCTCCTCCTCGATCACCGCGGCGGACTCCACGCCCTCGGCGCGGATCTCCGCCGCCGTGGCCCGGATGGAGGTCAGAGGTGTGCGCAGGTCGTGGGAGACCGTCGCCAGCAGCTCGTCCTTGAGCCGTGTGGCCTCCCTCAGAGCAGCCAGCTGCCCGGCTTCCCGTGACAGCCGCTCGATCTCCGTGGCGCGCCGCTCCGCGAGGGCGGCCGCCCTCTGCTCCCGGTGCAGGAGCTCGGCGGCGACCGCCGCGGTGATCAGAAAGGCCACGAGGATCCACCACTCCATGGGGTCGGCGATGGCGAGCCGGTAGAGCGGATGGAGGAGGAAGAAGTCGAATGCCAGGAAGGACGCCACCGCCACGACCAGGCCGACCACCCGTCCCTCCCGGGCGCTCGCGCCGAGAACCACGAGCAGGTACGCGAGAGCCATGTGCGCCTGGTCGAGCCGCTCGCGGTAGGTCCAGAGGGCGACGGTCATCACCGCGCCGATGAGCATCCACCCCGCCAGGCCCGCGGCCAGGCGGTAATAGCGGCCCGGAGACGACGGCGTCATCCCACCTCCAGGCGGTATCCGACGCCGGGCTCGGTGATGATGATCCGGGGTCGCACCGGGTCGGGCTCCAGCTTGCGGCGCAGGCTCGCCACGTACACGCGCAGGTACTGCTGTGGGTCGCCCCCCGAGGCGGCCCAGGCGGCCGTGAAGAGTTGCCGGTGGGTGAGGGTCCGGCCGGCGTTCTTCAGGAACGCGCGCAGGAGGGCCCACTCCGTGGGGGTGAGGTGAACGCCTTGTCCCTCGCGGCGCACCGTGCGCGCCCCCGGGTCGATGATCAGGTTCGCCACCCTGACCACGCCGTCGTCGCCGGGCACCTCCGACAGGGCCGCGCGCCTCACTTGCGCGCGCGCTCGCGCGACGAGCTCGGCGGGGCTGAAGGGCTTGGTCACGTAGTCGTCGGCGCCCTCGTCCAGGAGCCGGACCTTCTCGGCCTCCGAGTGCATCGCGGAGAGCACGATGATGGGCACCGTGGTCCACTTCCGGAGCTCGGCGCACACCCACTGGCCGGGCTTGTCGGGGAGAGCCAGGTCGAGGACCACCAGGTCCGGCCGGTGTGCGGCGGCCAGGTCCACGGCTTCCACGGCCGTGCCGGCCTCGACGACGCGCTCGAACTCCCGCGCCAGGGCGTTCTTCAGAGCTCGCCGGATGTGCGGCTCGTCGTCCACGACCAGCACCGTGCCCAGCATGTTGCTGCCTCCTGGGGGCGGACGGACCTGATCAAAGCTAGGGGCGCTCATCATAACTGCCTACGCCCGGTCGGGCGCGGACCCGGGGAACGGGGGCGACGCGCGGGCAACGCTCTCCTTCAGATCCATGAGGATCGCACCCACGGCGACGAAGATGGCGTAGAACTCCAGGCGCCCCAGGAGCATCCCGAGGGATTCCGCCCAGAGCACGCCGCCTGGGGCGTCGGCGGAGGTGACGCCGATGGAGAGCCCGACCGTTCCGAGCGCGCTGGCGAACTCGAAGAGGCTCTCCTTCAGGCCGAAGCCGTGGGATGCGAGCACGCCGGTCCCGATGGCCAGCGCCGCTACATATAGGCATACGAACACGGCGGCCGACGCGACCTCCTGGGCGCCGAGGAAGCGCGGCGTCCCGCTGGTGCGTAGGTAGAACTCGTTGGCGGCGTGGCGCGGGCCGAGCCGGCGCTTGAGATCGAACACCAGGAACCGGTACAGCAGGTACACCCGGTGCTGCTTGAGGCCGCCGGCGGTGGAGTTGGTCCCCCCGCCCACGATCATGAGCAGGATGAGCGTCCACCATCCGATGGCGGGCCATGGGCCGTATCCCACCGTGGAGAAGCCCGTCGTCGTGAGCGCCGTCACGGTCTCGAAGAGGGCCACCCGGGCCATCTTCGGCGCCTCGAAGGGCAAGCCCGCGCCGACTCTGAGCAGGAGCACCGCGAACGCGGTTCCCCCGAGCATCGCGAACAGGCGCACTTCTCCGCTCCTCGTGAGCGCGCGCCACTCGCCGCGCAGGACCCGATAGGCCGTGACGAAGCTGAAGCTCCCGAGGAACATCAGCGGGATGATCGCGAGCTCGACACCAAACGAATTCCAATATCCGATGGACGCGTCGCGGGTGGAGAACCCGCCGGTGGAAACCGCCGTGAACGAGTGGTTGACAGCGTCGAACCACCCCATCCCCACAGCCCTGAGGAGGAGCGTCCCGAGGACGGCGTATGCGACGTAGATTCGGACCACAAGGTTGGCCGAGCGGCTCACCAGCGGAACGAGCTGCTCGCCGCGGCCCTCCGCTCGGCTCAGCCCCACGCCGGGCGGGCCGAGCAGCGCGCTCAGCATCAGGATGGCGAGCCCGGCGCCACCGGCCAGTTGGAGCGCGCTCCGAAGGAGGAGAATCGTCGGCCTTGCGGACTCCACCTGAATCACCGAGAGACCCGTGGTCGTCCAGCCGCTGGTGGCCTCGAAGGCAGCCTCGGTGACGTCGAGCCCCCCCACCCACATGAACGGGACCGACGCGAAGGACACGGCGAGGACCCACGACAGGAGCACCACCACGGAAGCGTCCGCCAGACCGAGGGCGCCACGGCCCGAGGCGGGTGTCAGCCGCCTCAGCCCGACTCCCAGGCCGACTAGCGCCAAGCCAGGGAGCAGGAACGCCGGCACGGCGCTCCACTCCCTGGGAAAGGCCGGCGCGGCGAGGGCAGGGGAGGCGATGACCGCCCCGGTGATGACGCCGACGGTTCCGGTGTGGGAGAGGATCTCGGCGTAGCGCACGAGCGTCCCCCGTGCAATGCGGGGGTTCATCGTGCCGCGCTGCCCAGCAGCAGTTCGAGGAACGCATCGTGGTCCTCCGCTGCCGTGATGACGACGAGCCGGTCCCCATCTTCCAGGCGGGTCTCCCCCTTCGGCACGAAGGTCCGTCCATTCCTCAGAACGGCGGCGACGAGGCCCTGGGAAGCCCCGAGGTCCGCGAGGCACCTGCCGCACCCAGGCGACGATGACCCCAGCTCGACCTCGCTCACAAGGGTCTGCCCGTCCCCGAAGACCTCGTGGCCCCTGAGCTGGTCGAACACCGTCTCCCGGACGAGGATGCCGGCGAGGAGTTCGGGCACCGACACGGCCACATCGACGCCGAGGCGTACGAAGGCCTCCCGGTTCTCGGGGTCGTTCACGAGCGCGATGGTCCGTCGCACCGAGAACACCCTGCGCGCGACCTGGCAGGCGACGAGGTTCCGGTGGTCGTCGGCGGTGAAGGCCACCAGGGCGTCGGCCTGGAGGGCGCCGGCGTCGTCGAGCACCTCGGGGCGGGCACCGTCGCCGACCACGACGGGCACCGACTCGAGCGCCCTGGAGAGCCGGCGCGCCTCGTCGGGAGCGTCCACCACGAGGGTGACGCGCGTACCGTTCGTCCCGAACCGGCGCGCCAGGAAATACGCGGGGCGCCCGGATCCCACGAGCAGGATCCTCACGGCCGGCCCTCCATGGCCGGCTCCATGCCGTGCAGGAAGGCCTGGACGGCGAGCGACACGGGGGAGATGGCGCCGATCCCCAGATCTCCGTACGTCCCTTCCCACTCGGGGAGGAAGACCCGGGCCATCACCCTCTTCACCCCGAAGATCTCCCGCGCCACCTGCGCCACCATGAGGTTGAGGGTGTCCGAATCCGTGGCCGCGAAGACGACGTCGGTCTCGGACAGCCCTGCTTGTCGCAGGACGCCCATCTCGGCTGCGTCTCCGGTGATCGTGAACCCGCTGTACTCGCTCGAGAGGGCGCCGAAGGCTTCCTCGTCCCGATCCACCACTACGACCTCGGCGCCCCGGCCGCTGAGGAGGCTCCCGGCGAGGGAACCGACCCGTCCGCATCCGATGATGACGACGCGCATGCCCGGCTGGCCGGCCCGTGCGGGCACTACCGGCCTGAATGGCTCCATGTCCCTTCCTGCTTCTGCGAGAGGGTACTTCCCAACGATCAACGCTCGTCAGGGGACCGCTAAGAACGCACAAAGGGCGTGGTGGGCCCCGTGAGGAATCCGTTAACGGGGGAGGTTTGTCGGACCCACCCTCCTTGTTGCCCAGGCCCCGAATGCCGATCCTTGGGCCGGACCACCCGAACCGGCCGTGCCCCATGCCCGATCCGAAGAAGCGCCTCATCGTCGTCGGCGACCGCGTGCTCATCCAGCCCGAGGAGGGCGAGGACAGGACCAAGGTCGGCCTGTACCTTCCCGCCTCGGCGGTGGACAATCAGGCTGTGCAGGGGGGGAAGGTCTTGGCCACGGGCCCGGGAACCGCGGTGTCGGCGCCCACCGAGATCGACGAGGAGCCGTGGAAGACGGGCCACTCGGAGCCGCCCTACGTCCCGGTGCAGGCCCGGGTGGGCGACTACGCCATCTTCTTCCGCAAGGCCGCGGTGGAAATCACGTTCGAGGGAAGCAGGTACCTGGTGGTGCCCCAGGCGGCCATCCTCACGCTGGTGCGCGAGGAGGACGAGAACGACCCCGGACTCCTCCCCTTCGGGTGACCCCACGCCGACGCCCCAAGCCGCCCCGTGAGCGGGCGGTGAGCCTGGACCGGTACCGGTCCATCATCCCCGACTGGCCGGCTTTCGTCGCAGCCTCGGAACGGCCCGAGCCCCAGGTGTTCCGCGTGCGCACGGGGCGCATCTCCCTCGAGGCGCTCCGCGAGCGGCTGGAGGCGCAGGGGTACAGGCTCCGGGACATGGAGGGCCAGCCCGACTTCTTCCTCGTGGAGGACGGCCCGCGCCCCGTCTCGTTCGGCCTGGAGCACTGGCTGGGGCTCCTCTACGTCCAGCAGGCGTCCACCGGGGTGGCCGCGCCCGCTCTGGCGCCCCGCCCGGGGGAGCAGATCCTGGACCTGTGCGCCGCGCCGGGAGGGAAGACCACCCACGCCGCCGACCTCATGCACGACCGGGGCTCCCTGGTGGCCGTGGACGTCAGCGGCGCCAGGATCCGGGGCCTCCTGGGCAACACCTACCGCCTGGGCCACACCAACGTCCTCGTCGTCGAGGCCGACGGCCGGGATCTCCCCGAGGAGGCGTGCTTCGACCGCGTCCTGGTGGACGCGCCCTGCTCCGGGGAAGGGACGCTCCGCCGCCGCAGGGGGCACCCGCCCAACCAGTCGCGCCGCTTCCTCGGGTACGTGGCCAAGATGCAGGACGCGCTCCTGCGCAAGGCGATCCGGGTCAGCCGGCCGGGGGGCACGATCCTGTACGTGACGTGCACCTTCGCCCCCGAGGAGAACGAGGCGGTGGTGAGCCGGGTCCTCGCGGACGCGCCGGTGGAGCTGGAGCCGCTGGATCTTCCGGTGCCGCACGCGCCGGGACTCACATCCTTCGAGGGGAAGCCGTTCGATCCGCGCCTGGAGGGCGCGGCCCGGATCTACCCCCACCACCTCGACTCCGGTGGCCTTTTCCTGGCTCGCCTGCGGAAGCTGGACGACGGCCTGTCGCCCTCCGAGGCCGCTTGGGGGCCGGTGCCCACGGTGTTCCCCGGCGATCCCATGGACGCCGCCGAGGCGGAGCGCCTGGTTGGGCTGGGCCTGGAGTCGGTGCTCGGGCGCTTCGGCGTGGACCCTGCTCGGCTGGAGGGGATGGGCTGGATGGCCCGGGGTGGGCGCCTCTGGCTCCACGGCGCCCCCGCGTGGCCGCTGGCAGGGTGGCGTCCGGGGGCGTGGCGCGTGGTGTCCCTGGGGCTCCGCGCCATGGAATTCGACACGCAGGGGCGTGCCCGTCCCACCAACGACCTGATGCAGTGGCTCGGGCCCTCGGTGGGCGAGGGCGGCGTGGACCTGTCCGACGCGGAGCTGGCCGAGCTGTGCGAGGGGCGGCCGGTGCCCCGGCAGGAGCGGTTGGGCGGCCTCCTGGCGCTCCGCTGGCGCGGGGTGGTGGTGGGGCGGGGCGTCACCACCCGGGACGGGATCCGGAGCGAGATCTCCAAGGCCATGGCCTCCGACCTGAAGGGGATCGTGGAAGGTCGGGGCCCGGTGAGCAGGCCTCCCTCGGACGAGTGACCTCGAGCTTGGGAATGCTGCCCCCGACGCTATCATTCCTGCATGGAAGATCCGGTGACGGCCTCCGCCATGTTCAAGGTGTGCGGCTCCTGCAGGCGCGCCTGGCCCACGTGGGAGTCCTTCGTGACGGACCCGGAGGTGCGCCTTCTCGGCCTGCAGTCCCGGGCGTCGCTCCCCGAGGCCACCGTGCTGATCTTCGAGCACTGGTGCGGCAGCTCGGTATCCATCCTCACGAGCCGGCTCCGCTACCTGGTCCCGCATCATCCCGGCGCGAAGTGGCCATGCCTGCGCGGCACCGACCAGTGCCCGGGGCACTGCGAGGACTTCAGCGACCACGGCCGCTGCGTCGAGCCGTGCCGTCTTGCCCTGGACCGCGAGATCCTGGCCATCGCCGTCGCGCTGCAGGCGACGCGGAAGTACGGGCGCCGTCCCTCCATGGAGGTCCCGCCGCCGGCGCTGTGAGGCTAGAGCCCGCGGCTCCCGCTCCTACCGTCCTGCACCGGAGGGCACGCGGATGCGGATCCAGAGCCCGTCGGCCCAGATGACCATGGTGCGTGTACCTTGCGCATCCGACGACACCATCACCGGCTCGCCCCGCACTTCCACCTCCACGCCGGCCAGGGTTCCCGAGTAGCGCACGGGGAGATCGCCCGGCGGCTCAGGTAGATCCGGGGGCGCCGGGGGCGCCGGGGGCGCCGCGAGGAGCGTGGCGCCCCTCGGCTCCCGCTCCTCGGGCACCACGGTTACCGTCTCCTCCGTGCCGTTGCGCTTGGCCACCGTGACCTGCACGCCCACGCCGGGCTTGATGGCCGTGAACGCCCGCCCGCCCGCGTCGGTGGCGATGGCGGCGCCGTCGATGGCCAGGATGCGGTCCCCGATCTGGACCCCGGCCCGGTCGGCGGCTCCTCCCGCATCCACCGCGGTCACCTCCGGGGGCCGGGAGAAGAACCACACCTCCCCACCTGACATCGAGTCGGCCCGCGTGCCGCACTCCGAGCAGGTGAACCCGATGCCCAGGCGGGGGCGGGGAGGCATGGCTCGGACGAGCCCCTGCGGCGGCAAGGGTGGCCTCGCGACCGGTCCGACCCGACGCGGCGCCTCCGCCGGCGCGGGCGCGGGAGACAGCCCGCTGGTGCGGATCCTGGGCGTCACGACCCGGGACGGGACGGCGGGCGGCGCGGGCACCGAGGGGGGTGGAGGCGGCACCGGCGCGTCCCAGGCGTTGCCGCAGGCCGCCATGGTGTGCACGACGGCGTCGGCCAGGCGGCCCCCCCTGCGGTAGCGGACCTTCACGTCGGCATCGGGAGGAAGGTTGGCGATGTACGCGCCTCCCTCGGCGGTGGTGATGAGGAGCCCGTCCAGGGCCACGATGACGTCCCCCTCCTGCAGGATCCCGTCGGCGGGGCCGCCCGCCAGGACCCCGGTGATCCAGGGCTCCACGCTGAAGGACCAGGCCATCTCCTCCCGGTTCTCGTCCAGGGTGAGCGTGCAGTCGCCACGGCAGTCCCAGCCGGTGAGGCCAAGGCTCCCCACCATCCTGCCCGTGCACGCCTGGACGCGCTCGCCCGTCGCGGTACCGGCGGGTGTCTTCTGACACGCCGCCCGGGCCGGAACCAGCAGCGCCGCGGCGCCGATGGCGGCCACCCTCGCCCAGCGGGTCGTCATCCTCGTCGTCGTCCTCATCGCCCCTCCCCCTTTGCTAGAACCACACCATGTTCCTGGCCGGCTCGCCGCCCAGCTCCCGCGTCCTGCGCTCCTCCAGGATCTGGAGGATCCTGAGCACATCCGCGTCGCCGGGCGCCATGCGCGCCAGCTCGAAGGCGGCGCCGTAGAGCGCCCCCAGCGCCGCGTCGCGGCCCTGCTCGATCCCGTGGGCCGCATGGGAGGGGGCGAGCCCTTTCCCGGCCTGCTCGCGCGTCGCGGCGCCCCTCAGCTCGCCCAGCGCCGCCAGGGCCGACACGTAGGCCGACCCGGCCTCCTGGATGCGGAGCGCCAGGCCGGCGGCGTCCTGCTCCCGCACGGCGAGGAAGGCCTCGGCCATGGTCCGGGTGCCCATGTGGTGCCCCAGCGCGACGCCGGCGCCGAAGAGGACGAGGGAGGCGGCGATGGAGACCGGGACCATCCAGGCGCGGAGCCGGCCCGAGCGGGGCGGCGCCTCCTGCGCCGGCCACGGCCCGGCCTTCCCCGCCTGCCCGGCGCCGCTCCGCAGCGTGCCGTCCTGCCTCAGCGCCCGGACGATGCGCTCCTCCAGGAGGTCCGGGGGGACTGCCTCGGTGGGGAGACGGGCGAAAGCCGTCTTTTCCTCCGGTGTGAGCTCGACCTCGTCGTCCATGGCACCGTCCTCTCTCGTCCCGTCGCTCGTGTCGCTCATGTCATGCCATCTCCAGATTCACGGCCAGCAGCTTGCGCATGGCCCTCCTGGCCCGGTGGAGCTGGCTCTTGGAGGTGCCGTGGGCGATGCCGAGGCGCGCCCCGATCTCCTCGTGGGTGAGCCCCTCCACGTCGTGGAGCACCAACACCGTCCTGAAGCCCGGAGGCAGAAGCTCCAGGGCGCGCTCCAGGTCGATGCGCCCTGCCGCGTCCTCCACCGCCACCGTCGCCTCCCACTCACCCTCCACTTCGGTGATCCTCCGGCCCTTGCGCCGCGCCAGTTCGCGGAACCGGTTGAGGGCGATCCCCGTCACCCAGGTCCGGAACGCCGACCCCCAGTGGAAGCCCGCCAGCCCGTGGGCCGCCCGGAGCCACGTCTCCTGCATGAGGTCCTCCGCCTCGGTGGCGTCTCCACCCACCAGCCGGAGGAGGAACCGGTAGACCGCCGGGGCGTGGCGGCGGTAGAGGGCCCGGAAGGCCGCCTCGTCGCCGTGCGCCACCACGCGGTGGGCCAGCTCCCTGTCGCTGGTCTGATCTTCCATGGCTTCCCGAGCGCCGGGGGTGACCGAGCCGATGGGGGATCTCCTTCTTCTTCCCCTCGCCCAATATGTGGCCGGGCTCGGCCGGAGGGTTGCATCGTGCGTCGGAGGGGCATCGGGAAGGCCGGCGCTCCAGGCTCCACCGCACGGCACGCCACGGCACGCTGCGGCGTTCCGAGCCACCTTCCGCGGTCCGGATTCCCGAACCGTGCGCGCGCCCCTATGCTCCATGGCGCTCCGCTCCCACCACTCCCTTCCCTTCCACGAGAGGCGATGGGCCCTCCGGCCATCCGCTGTCGCGCGCTCACGAAGCGCTACAAGGACGTCCTCGCCGTGGACGCCCTGGACCTCGACGTGCGCGCCGGCGAGTGCTTCGGTCTCCTGGGGCCCAACGGTGCCGGCAAGACCACCACGGTGGAGATGATCGAGGGGCTGGTGAGCCCCGACGCCGGCGAGGTCGAGGTGCTGGGGCTCCGATGGGACCGCGACGAGCGGGCGCTCCGCCAGCGCATGGGCGTGGCGCTCCAGGAGACCCGCCTCGCCGACCGGCTCAAGGTGATGGAGGTCATCCGCCTCTTCCGCTCCTTCCACGCCGAGGGGCACGACCCGGAGGAGATCCTGGACGTGGTCGCGCTCCGGGAGAAGAAGGACGCGTGGGTGGAGAAGCTCTCCGGGGGGCAGCGCCAGCGCCTGGCCATCGCGTGCGCGCTGGTGGGGAACCCCGACCTCCTCTTCCTGGACGAGCCCACCACCGGGCTCGACCCCCAGTCGCGCCGCCAGCTCTGGGATGTCATCGAGGCGTTCAGGTCCCGGGGCGGGACGGTGGTGCTCACCACCCACTACATGGACGAGGCGGAGCGTCTCTGCGACCGCATCGCCGTCATGGACCACGGGCGCGTCATCGCCCTGGGCTCGCCCCGGGAGCTCATCGCGTCGCTGGGCGCCGACCACGTGGTGGAGTTCGCCCTGGCCGACGGGGCGGAGCCCCCGGCCGAGGCGGTCCTGGCAGCGCTCCCGGGCGTGGTCTCCGCGCGCCGCGACGGCCCCCGCTGGAGCCTCACGGTGGCCGAGCCCCACCGCTCGCTCCCGGCGCTCATGACCGAGCTGGAGCGGAGGGGCGCCGAGATGACGGAGCTGCTCACGCACCACGCGACGCTGGAGGACCTCTTTCTGAGCCTCACCGGCCGGCACCTGAGGGACTCGTGAGCGCGTACCTCCGTCCCCTCCTCCAGCTCACCCTCGCCCGGCTCCGCGAGCAGTTCCGCCAGCCGGAGGTCGTGTTCTGGGTGTTCGCGTTCCCCATCCTGCTGGCCATGGCGCTGGGGCTGGCGTTCAGGAACCGGCCGCCGGATGTGATCCGCGTGGCCGTGGAGGCGGGCGCCGGCGCCGACTCCCTGGCGGCCAGCCTGGAGGGGGCGCCGGGGTTCGAGGTCTCGGTGCTCCCCGCCGGGGAGGCCTCCGAGCGGCTGCGCACGGGGCGGGTGGCGGTCGTGCTCGCGGCGGGGGACTCCCTCACGTACCGCTATGATCCGGGGCGGTCCGAGAGCAGGCTGGCGCGCCTCGCCACCGACGACGCGCTCCAGCGCGCCCTGGGGCGCCACGACGTCCGTCCGTCGGCGGACCGGGCCGTCACCGAGCGGGGCGCTCGGTACATCGACTTCCTCATCCCCGGGCTCCTGGGGCTCAACCTCATGGGCACGGGGATGTGGGGGATGGGCTACGCCGTGGTGGACGCGCGGCGGCGCAAGCTCATGAAGCGCCTGGTGGCGTCGCCCATGCGCCGGAGCCAGTACCTGCTCTCGTTCGTCGCGGCGAGGCTGGTGCTCCTGGGCCCGGAGGTGGCGCTCCTGGTCGGCTTCGGCGCCCTGGTCTTCGACGTCCCGGTCCGCGGGTCGCTGGCGAGCCTGGCGCTGGCCAGCCTGGTGGGGGCCATGTGCTTCGCGGGCATCGGGCTCCTCACCGCGTGCCGGGCCCAGACCGTGGAGACGGTGTCGGGTCTGATGAACCTCGTCCAGGTGCCCATGTGGGTGCTGTCGGGGGTCTTCTTCTCCGCGGCCAACTTCCCCGAGGCCATGCAGCCGTTCATCGCCGCGCTCCCCCTCACCGCCCTCAACGACATGCTCCGCGGCATCATGATCGACGGCGCCCCGCTCGCGGCGCTGGCGGTGCCGTTGGGGATCACCGCGGCGTGGGGCGCGGTGTCGTTCGCGGTGGCGCTCAGGCTCTTCCGCTGGCTGTAGCCCCTACCGGCCGACGGGCGGACTCGGCCGCTTCGTCGCCTGCCAGCCATTCCAGCACGGTCCACGCCAGCCAGCCCAAGGGCCCCAGCGGCCTGCATCGCATCGCGATCATCCTCCACCTCCCGTCCCCACTGGCCTCCCGCTTTCCGGACCCTCCGGCGAGCGTCCATCCATCTCCTACTACGTTGGACGCCACCAGGACCTTCTTCGTTGCAAGGCGGACGCGGGCGTGGTGCGGAGGGAGCGGCGGGCCGGGGCGGTGCTTCCCGCTACCCGTCCCCTCCTCCCTTGAGCCCGGACTTGATGTCCACCACCGGGGTGCCGTCCACGGCCTCCATGGGGCCGACGCGGATCCGTGTTCCTGCGATCTCCCGCACGGTGACCCGGTGGAGCCCCAGGGGATTGGGTCGGGAGGGGGACCTCGTGGCGAACACGCCCTTGAGCGGCCGCTCGTGGTCGCCCCGCGGGTGCACCTCGAGCACGTCCCGGCGGGCGAGGTGCAGCCAGGTCACCACGACGACCTCCTTGCCCGGCTCGAGGCCGAGCATGGCTGGGAGGAGGGCCGAGTCGAGGTCGAGCCAGGCATCCGGTGCCCCGGCGGAGCCCATGCGCGGCGCCTCCGCCGGGTCCTTCAGGGTGGAGCGCACATACCCGAGGGGGCGGACCAGGTACTCATCGCTCATGTGGGGAACCGTCTCCTCTCGGATTCATCAGGCTGAGCGCGGTAGAGCGCCGCCACGGTGTTGTGGGCCAGGACCCTGTCCTTGGCCACGAGGCAGATCGCGGGCGTGCGCAGGCGGGCCAGGGTGGCCGAGTCGTGTCCCACACACTGGCCCAGGAGCACCACCAGCTCCACCCCCGCGGCTTCCAGGAGCTCGGCCTGGGCGGCGGGATTGCACGTCATCTCCGGCTGGCCCGGGCGCACCTTCTCCTCCTCCCGGATCCCCAGGCGCTCCTTGGGCACGGATCCGGTCTTGCAGCACGAGGAGGAGACATGGAACCCGTTGGTGCCCAGGATGGCCTCCAGATCCTCGGCCTCCCTCCGGAACCCGACGCAGAAGACGATCCCGAGGTGGCGGACGCCGGCCCGGCGGGAGAAGGCCATGAGCTCTTCGACCCGGCAGGGTGGGGGCTGGCGGTCCAGGCCCTCGTCCCTCACCTCGCGGGCCACGGTGGCGATGATCTCGTCGGTCCAGCCGGAGAATCCCTCCGGCATCGCGGGCTTCGGCGTTCCGTACAGCGCCGTCTTCAGGTAGCTCTCCCGCGTGTACAGGGCAGCCGCCGGGTTGTGGGCAAGGCGGCGGTCGCGGATCACCAGGGACGTGACCGGCGCCAGGGAATGACGGATGAACAGGGCGTCGTGGCCCACGCACATCCCGGCCAGGACGTTGAGCTGGGTGCCCCGCTCGGCCAGGAAGGCCGCCTGACCCTCGGGGTCGCAGTCGGCTCCGGGATCGGGGATGTCCACCTCGATCCCTTCTTCCCGCAAGATACGCGCGGTAAGGCGGGCCTCCCGCTCCATGTCGGGGCAATAGGTCACGCCCAGGCTCTGGTACCCCATCCGCCGGCTCAGCTCCGCCACCTCGTGGACCCGCGTCCAGCGGCCGTATCCTTCCGCCTCCACCCGGGCCGAGTGATAGAGGAGCTTGCGCGCCTCGTCGGTGGCGTACAGGTCCTCGTAGGCCGGGAAGGGGCCTCTCATGGGGCAGTCGTCGGGCGTCGCGTCCAGGCGGCCCACCCGGCACGCATATCGGTCACATGCGGCGCAGTCTACGTGCATGGTCCTCTCCCTTCTCGTCGTGTGCCCAGGAGCGTCGCGACGAACCGCGCATCCGCCGGCGCCAGGGGAAGCGCGGCGAGCTCCGGGGGGGTGAGCCACCCGATCTCCGAGTGCTCGGTGGGGACAGGCTCGCCCGCGGCCTCCACCTCGAAGAAGAGGATGACGTGGGGCGATCCCTCGTCGGACACGGTGAGGAGGAGCCTTCCGAGGGCGAGAGCCTCCATCCCCAGCTCCTCACCAAGCTCCCTGTGCGCCGCCTCCAGCCGGCTCTCCCCCGGATCCACCTTGCCCCCGGGAAACTCCCAGAGCCCGCCGTGGCGCTTCCCGTCCGGGCGCCGCCCCACGAGGTAGCGGTCCCCCCGGCGGATGACGGCGGCGATGACGGGAATGGGCTCGGAGGCCGCGCTCATGGCTCGGACGGTGGGGTGGAACGGCCGCCTCGGCGCGGCGGACCCTGGACTATGCCGAATCCTCGGCTTGCGCGACACCCCGCCCGCCTCTCTTATGGTCCGTACTGCGCATGTGCGCAGGGTCGCGGACGGTCCTGTCTGCCGGCCTGCGGCGCCCCCTGGTCCACGTGGGGTTCTATCGCCATGAGCGCACGTCCTTCCCGCCCGTCCGGGCTGCTTACCGCCCTCCTCCTGCTCCTCGCCTGGGCCGCCCTCCCCCTGGGTGCCCAGGAGAGCCTCGAGGTCACCACGCCCGTCGAGGCACTGGGCTTCGAGCTCGGAGCCGACTACCACATGGCTTCCTACGCGCAGCTGGAGGCGTGGTGGAAGAAGCTCGCCGTCGAGTCGCCGCGCATGAAGCTCGTGGACATCGGTCCGACGTCGGAGGGGCGCCGGCAGCTCATGGCCGTCATCTCCTCGCCGGAGAACCTTGCCCGATTGGATCGCTATCAGGAAATCGCCGCCCGCCTCGCCCGCGCCGAGGGGCTCACCGACGAGGAGGCCCACGCCCTGGCCCAGGAAGGGAAGGCCGTGGTGTGGATCGACGGTGGGCTCCATGCCTCCGAGACGGTGGGGTCGCAGCAGCTCATGCTCTGGGTCTACGAGATGGTGAGCCGGAACGACTCCGAGACGGTGCGCTTCCTCGACGACGTGATCCTGCTCGCGGTGCACGCGAACCCCGACGGCCAGGACCTGGTGGCGGACTGGTACATGCGCAAGCCCGACGAGAAGGCGCGCTCCCTCCTCGACGTGCCCAGGCTCTACCACAAGTACGTCGGGCATGACAACAACCGCGACTTCTTCATGTCCAACATGCCCGAGACCACGAACATGAACCGGATCATGTTCCTGGAGTGGTTCCCGCAGATCATCTACAACCACCATCAGCCGGGGTTCGGCGCCAACGGGGCCGTGGTGTTCGTTCCCCCGTTCCGCGATCCGTTCAACTATTACCTCGACCCGCTCATCCCCCTGGAGCTCGAGCAGGTGGGCGCCGCCATGCACGCGCGTCTCGTGGCGCGGGGGATGCCGGGCTCGTTCCAGCGCGAGGCGGCGCACTACTCCACTTGGTGGAACGGCGGCCTGCGGACCATCACGTACTTCCACAACGCCCTGGGCCTGCTCACCGAGATCGTGGGCAACCCCACGCCTATCGACATCCCGCTGGTGGCGGGGATGCAGCTTCCCTCCAACGACCTCCCCGCGCCGGTGCCGCCGGGGGTCTTCTCTTACCGGACGGCCATCGAGTACGACGTCGAGCTCAACCGCGCGGTGATGGACTACGCGTCGCGCAACCGGGAGCCTCTCCTGTACAACATGTACGTGAAGGGCCGTAACGCCATCCAGGCCGGGAGCGAGGACTCGTGGACCGTGACGCCCAACCGCATCGCCTCCCTCGTGGAGGCGGGTGCCGACGTCCCGGCGGAGGCACCGGTGCGCCAGGGCCGTGCGCTGCCCACGGAGCTCTACCGGAGCGTGCTCCGTGACCCGGCGTTCCGGGATCCCCGGGGCTACGTCATCCCCTCGGACCAGGCCGACTTCGCCACCGCCACGCGCTTCGTGAACGCCCTCATGAAGACCGGGGTCGTGGCGCACGTGGCCACGGCGCCCTTCCAGGTGGCGGGCCGCTCGTACCCCGCCGGGTCCTACGTGGTGAAGACGGACCAGGCCTACCGTGCCCACATCCTCGACCTCTTCGAGCCGCAGAACCACCCCAACGACTTCGCCTATCCCGGCGGGCCGCCCATCCCGCCCTACGACATGGCGGGCTGGACGCTGGCCATGCAGATGGGGGTGGCGTACGACCGCGTGATGGATGGCTTCGACGGTCCGTTCACCCGGGTGGAGGGGCTCCTGGATCCGCCGCCGGCCACCGTGTCGGGACCGGCCAGCCCGGCGGGGTGGCTGGTGAGCCACCGGGAGAACAACTCCTTCATCGTGACGAACCGCCTGCTGAAGGCGGGCGCCGACGTGTACTGGATGGCGTCGGAGCAATCGGTGGACGGGAAGAGCCTGGGGACCGGCGCTCTCTGGATCCCCGCTTCGAGTGCGGCGAGGCCCATTCTGGAGAAGGCTGCCGCCGAGCTGGGCGTGGCCGCCCACGGCGTGGCCAGAGCGCCCGCGGGCGAGGCGCTCGGACTGCGTCCGGTGCGCATCGGCATCTATGATCAGTACGGCGGGCTCATGCCCACCGGATGGACCCGCTGGCTCCTGGAGCAATATGAGTTCCCCTACGATCTCGTCTACCCGAAGATCCTCGACGCCGGCAACCTGAAGAGCCGCTACGACGTGCTCGTCTTCACCGACGGCGCGTACACGCAGGGAGGCGGAGGTGGGCGCGCAACCATGGGCGCCGCAGAGCAGACCGGAGCCCAGGCCGACATCCCCGAGCCGTACCGGAACTGGGTGGGCCGCATCACCGAGGACGTCACGGTGCCCCGGATCAAGGAGTTCGTCGAGGCGGGTGGGACGGTGGTGGCCATCGGCTCCTCCTCCACCATGGGGAGCCTCCTGGGCGTGCCGGTGAAGGACCATCTCGTGGAGATGGGGCCGGACGGCAAGGAGGTCCCGCTCCCGCCCGAGAAGTTCTACATCCCGGGCTCCCTGCTGCGCACGACCGTGAACAGCGCGGACCCCCTGGCCTACGGGATGCCCGCAACGGTAGACGCCGTCTTCGACAACAGCCCCACGTTCGACCTCCTCCCCGAGGCGGCGCTCCAGGACACCCGTCCGGTGGCGTGGTTCTCGGGCACCAAGGTGCTGGACAGCGGCTGGGCCTGGGGGGAGGCGTACCTGGATGCGGGGGTGGCCGCGGTGGCCGCCAAGGTGGGCGCCGGCAGCGTGGCGCTCCTGGGGCCCGAGGTGGCGTTCCGCGCCCAGCCCCACGCCACGTTCAAGCTGCTCTTCAACGGGCTGCTGTTTGGGGCTACGCAGCCTACACGCTTCTAGGGGAGGTTGCTGTAGGCGGGCCGCAGCGGGCGGCGGCGAGCTTTCCGGCCTTCGCCGGCAACTCGTCGACCGCGCGGTCCGCGGCGCGCGACTCCATGTCCGAGCCGTTTGCGGTACCTTTCATCATCGGAGACGTCCCTTGGTCGGGAGGGGGCACCGATGGCGACGAAAGCAGAGAAGGTGAAGGCCGCGAAGATCAAGGCGGCCGGGAAGGCGCGGGTAGCCGAAGCGAAGGCGGCCTCCAAGAGAAAGCTCGAGCGTGAACGCGCCAAAGCCGCAAAAGCCAAGGCGAAGCTCCGCGAGGCTGCCTTGAAGACCGCGGCGAAGAAGGCGTAGCGGCGGGCGCGGTAGGAGTGCCGACGGAGCGCAAGGGAAGGAGAGGGGGATGAGCACACGAGCTGCGGGTGACGTGCGCCACGACGTGGGCTTGTTGGGCGAGCAGGATCTCCATCTGTTCAACGAGGGCACCCATTACCGCGCGTATCAGAAGCTCGGCTCTCACCTGATGGAGGCGGCCGATGGGACCGCGGGCGTCTCGTTCGCCGTGTGGGCGCCCAACGCCGCGCGCGTCTCGGTGATGGGGGACTTCAACGGCTGGAGCAGGGACGCCCATCCGCTTCAGGCGCGGGGCAGCTCCGGGATCTGGGAGGGCTTCGTGCCGGGGCTCGGGCGGGGCGACACCTACAAGTACCACATCGTCTCGCGGGTCGGCGGCTTCCGCGTCGACAAGGCCGATCCCTATGCGGTGCATCACCAGACGCCACCGCGCACCGCCTCGAAGGTGTGGGACCTCGACTATGTCTGGGGCGACGGCGATTGGATGAAGGCGCGCAAGGCGAAGAACTCCCTCGACGCGCCGATGTCCACGTACGAGGTGCATCTGGGATCATGGATGCGCGTGCCCGAGGACGGCAACCGCTCGCTCTCCTATCGGGAGTTGGCGCCGAGGCTGGCCGACTACGTGAGCCGGTTGGGTTTCACCCACGTCGAGTTCATGCCCGTGATGGAGCACCCCTTCTACGGTTCCTGGGGTTACCAGGTCACGGGCTACTTCGCCCCCACCAGCCGCTACGGCACGCCCCAGGACTTCATGTTCCTGGTCGACACCCTGCACCAGGCGGGCATCGGCGTGATCCTGGACTGGGTGCCGTCGCACTTCCCGACCGACGAGCACGGCCTCGCGTACTTCGATGGCACGCACCTGTACGAGCATGCCGATCCGCGCAAGGGCCATCACAAGGACTGGGACAGCTTCATCTTCAATTACGGCCGCCACGAAGTCGACAGCTTCCTACGCAGCAACGCGCTCTACTGGTTCGACCACTACCACGCCGACGGCCTGCGCGTCGATGCCGTGGCGTCGATGCTCTACCTGGATTATTCGCGCGCGGAGGGCGAGTGGGTGCCGAACGAATTCGGCGGCCGCGAGAACCTGGAGGCGATCGCGCTGCTGCGCCGCTTCAACGAGTGCGTGTTCCAGGAGCATGACGACGTGCAGACCATCGCCGAGGAGTCCACCTCCTGGCCCATGGTCTCGCGTCCGCTCTACGTGGGCGGCCTCGGCTTCGGCATGAAGTGGGATATGGGCTGGATGCACGACACGCTCGAGTACATGGCGCGCGATCCGATCCACCGTAAGTATCACCACAACGCACTGACGTTCCGGATGATATACGCCTTCGCCGAGAACTTCGTGCTGCCGCTTTCCCACGACGAGGTCGTGCACGGCAAGGGCTCGCTGCTGGGCAGGATGCCGGGCGACGACTGGCAGAAACGCGCCAACTTGCGCTTGCTGCTCGGCTACATGTACGCGCAGCCGGGCAAGAAGCTGCTGTTCATGGGCGCCGAACTCGGGCAGCGGGCAGAGTGGAACCACGACGCCAGTCTCGACTGGCACCTCCTCGAGCAGGAGGAGCACGAGGGTCTGCAGCGATGGGTCGGCGATCTCAACCGCGTCTACCGGGACCATCCGGCACTCTACGAGCGCGACCGGGAGCCGGGCGGCTTCGAGTGGATCGACTGCAGCGATTCCGACCACAGCCTGCTCAGCCTGATCCGATGGAGCCGGGACGGTAGCCCGGTGCTGGTCGTGCTCAATTTCACGCCGCAGCCGCGGGTCAACTACCAGGTCGGCGTGCCACGCGGTGGCTTCTGGCGTGAGGTGCTGAACAGTGACGGTGCCGAGTACGGCGGCAGCGGCGTGGGCAACCTCGGGGGTGTCGAGGCAGCTCCGGTAGGAGCACACGGACGTCCCTGTTCCCTAACGTTGACGCTGCCGCCCCTGTCGGCGGTCTTCTTCAGGGGCGAATAGCGCTTCGGGACGCCCGCACGGCTTTCCGGTAGAGCTCCTCGTACTCCCCCGCGGAGTGACGCCATGACCAGTCCTGGCACATGCCATTCTCGACGAGCCTCCTCCATGCCGGAGGATCGCGGAACACGGTGATCGCCTCCCCGACGGCCGAATGGAGCGCGTCAGCCGTGTATGCCCTGAAGACGAAGCCGCTCGACCTGCCCGAGTGGAGCCCCTGCGGGGTGTAGGGAGTGATCGTATCGGCCAGTCCGCCCGTGCTGCGGACGATGGGCACCGTCCCGTAGCGCAGGCTGTAGAGCTGGTTCAGGCCGCACGGCTCGAAGCGGCTGGGCATCAGGAACATGTCGCACCCCGCCTCGATCCTGTGCGCGAGCGCATTGTCGAACGCGAGGGTGGCCGCGACCTGGCGGGGGTGTTCCCGGGCGGCTCTCGCGACCAGGCGCTCGAATGCGTCCTCGCCGGTCCCCAGCACGACCAGCTGGCAGCCGAGCTTCAGCAAGCGGGGCAGGGCGCTGGTGAGGATGTCGAGCCCCTTCTGGGCGGTCAGCCTGCCGATGAACCCGAGGAGCGGCGCTTCAGGATCCTCGACCAGGCCCTCGGCCCGCTGAAGAGCGCGCTTGCATTCCGCCTTGCCTTCCATCGCGCGTGGCGAGAACCGCTGTGGGATGAGCTCGTCGACACTCGGGTCCCAGACCGAGTAATCGATGCCGTTGACGATGCCATCGAGGTCTCCCGACCGCGAGCGCAGCACCTCCTCGAGGCCGACGCCGCCATCCCGGGTCTGGATCTCCTTTGCGTACGTCTTCGAAACGGTGTTGAGCACGTCGGCGAACACGATCCCGCCCTTCAGCAGGTTCATCCGACCGAAATACTCGAACTCTCGCCAGTTGAAGTGCTCCCACCCCAGCCCGGTCAGCGGCATGTCCCAGTGCCAGAACATCCCCTGGTACGCGAGGTTGTGAATGGTCAGGAGCGTCGCGACCCCGGCGAGCCTCTCGTCCGCGGCGTACAGCGTCTTCAGGTATGCGGGGATGAGCGCCGTCTGCCAGTCGTTCGCGTGGATGACGTCCACGTCGAGGCGTAGGGTCCTGACCGCTTCGAGGCAGGCGCGGCACATGAAGATGAACCGCTCGGCGTTGTCCTCGTAGTCGCCGTCGGGCGTGCGGTAGAGGTACTCACGGTCGTAGTAGTCGTCACACCGGAGCAGGTAGACCCGGACGCCGGACCCTGGCAACTCGGCGAGGGCAACGCTCGCGCTGACGGTCTTGTCCCGCAAGCGGATGTCGAGCTTCGCCTCGACAGGTCGGGCATCGAAGCCCTTGAGCCGCGTCTCGCGGTAGAAGGGCGTGAAGACGGTGACTTCGTGGCCGAGGGTCTCGAGGGCGGCCGGGAGCGCGCCGGACACATCGCCCAGCCCGCCCGTTCTCGCGAATGGCTCGACCTCGCTGGACACGAAGAGTACGCGCATGAGCTTCTCCCGTCGTCTCGTCACCGCCACGCCGGCGCTGGCGTTCTTCAGCTTCCTCCGCGCTCCGGCACCGCCACCAGCAGCATCACCGCCGCCACCGCCGCCAGCGCCGCCCCCAGCGCGAAGGGCGCCGCCGGCCCGAACCCGCTCCAGGCCCCGAACCCCTGCCAGAGGAGCCCGGCCAGGAGGGACGCTGGGAGGGAGAGGAGGCCGATGACCGCGTCGTAGGTCCCGAACGCGGTGGCGCGGAGCTCGGGAGCCACCAGGTCGGCGACCAGGGCCTTGGCGGCGCCCGCCACCATCCCCATGTAGACGCCGTACACCGCGAACAGCGCCACGGCCTGGGCGGCGGTCTCGGCCACCGCGAAGCCCAGATAGACAGCAGCGTATACGCACCAGCCTCCCAGGAGCACCCATTTGCGGGGCACGCGGTCGGCCAGCGCTCCGGCGGGAGCCGACACGACGGTGTAGACCACGTTGAACGTGAGCAGCATCCAGAGGAGGCCCATGACGCCGAGGCCCCGCTCCTGGGCCCGGAGGATCAGGAAGGCGTCGGAGGAGTTCCCCAACTGGAAGACGGCCGACGCGAGGACGAAGGCGCCGAAGCGGGGGCCCAGGGCCCGGAACGCGACGCGCGGCGGCTCCTTGGGGGCACCTTCGACGGGCACGTCCCGGGCTCCGGCGGCCAGGAGGAGGACGCCGAGGAACGCGGGGACCAGGCTCCACAGCACCAGGCGGCGGAAAGTGGGCGCCTCCAGCGTCAGGGCGCCTCCCTGGGCGGCGTTCACCACCCAGAGCGTCACCAGGAGCCCGAGGACCGCGCCGGCGGTGTCGGCGGCCCGGTGGACGCCGAAGGCCCACCCCCGCCGATCGACGGGCACCGAGTCGGCCAGGAGCGCGTCGCGAGGCGCTCCGCGCACCCCCTTTCCCACCCGGTCCCCCCACCGGATGGCAGCCACCGCGGGCCACGTGGACGCCACCAGGTACAACGGTTTCGCCGCCGCCGAGATCCCGTACCCGGCCACGGCCAGCCACTTCCGGGCCCGCAGGCGGTCGGAAAGCCACCCGGACCAGAGCTTCACCACGCTGGCCGTGGTCTCGGCGGTCCCCTCCACGACGCCCACGGCCCACGTGCGCACGCCGAGGACGTTGGCCAGAAAGAGCGGCAGGACGTTCTGCAGCATCTCGCTGGAGACGTCCGTGAAGAAGCTGGCGGCGCTGGCCGCCCAGACGTTGCGGGGGAGCCGGAAGCGGGGTGCCGTCATGCGTCGACCTCGTGAGGCGGCCGGCAGCCGCTCAACGGCCGTCCAGAGGGAGGGGCCCATCCAGGGCGAGGAGGGTCAGGAGCGCCGCGCGCAGCGCGTCCATGTATTCGGAGGGCACCACCCGCTCGAAGTCGTCGGTGGGGTGGTGGTAGTCCGGGTGGTCGTCCACGCCCAGGTAGACGAAAGGGATCCCCGCCTCGTGGAATGCCCGGTGGTCCGACTGGCCGGTCCAATCGTCCCCCTCCGGGGCGCCGGGGCGGTCGTGCCCCAGGCGCAGCTCCACGGGGGAACGGGAGGCCACGTCCTCGAGGATCGGACGCAGCCCGGGCGTGTGGAAGGCACCTCCCGCCCAGAGCACGCCGGCGGTGCGGGCCACCATGTCCAGGTTGAGGTTCACGTCCACCGAGTCCAGGGGGACGGGGGCGTCCGCCACGAAGGCGCGTGCGCCCCGGAGTCCCGACTCCTCGGCGTCGAGGGCGGCGAAGATCACCGTGTGGCGAAGCGGCACGCCCCGGAGCGCCCGGGCCAGGGCGGCCAGGCCCACGGCCCCGGAGGCGTTGTCGTCGGCGCCGTTGTAGATCTCGCCGGCGCGCACGCCCACGTGGTCGTAATGCCCGGAGACGACGATGACTCTTCCAGGACGCTCGGTTCCCGGACGCACCGCCAGCACGTTGACGCCGGTGTGTTCCTCGGTCTCGTCGCGCCGCGTGAAGAGGAAGGAGTGCTCGTAGCCGGGCGACAGGGCCTCCAGCCCGGCTCCGGCGAAGCGCTCGGCGAGGCGGACCCGGGCCAGCCGGGATCCCTCGCTCCCCACGGCGCGGCCCTCCAGCTCGTCTGAGGAGAGGTAGCGGAGGTCCTCGAGGATGAGGGCGCTGTCGGCAGCCAGGGCCGCCAGTGGATCGGGCTGGGAAGGGGGTGCCTGGACAGGCGCCGCGTGGCCGGGGGCGCACGCCCACGCCAGGAGGGGCAGGGCGGCGCGCAGGAGGCCGAGGCACGGACGGCTGGGAGAGGAGCGGCGGGTCTGCATGGCGCGGCAAGCTACGTTCCCGGCGCCGCCGTGGCACGGGGCGGCCGGAGGGGAGCGGTTTGACGGGACGGGTCGGGAGGAGGGATTATGGGCCTGAGGACGGGCTTCCGGGCCCGGTCCTTTCCGCACCGATGGACTCTTCCACGACGACCTGAGCCGGGCCCGCGGCCCGGAGGCGATGGCCACCTTGTCCGTCTTCGACCGGAGCGCCGCGCTCCACCACACCGGCGACGACGCCGACATCCTGGAACAGATCCTTCGAATGTTCCTGGAGCAGGGTCCGGAGCGCATGGGGCTGGTGGAGGCGGCGTTGGCCCGGCGAGACGCCACGAGCCTGGAGCGCGAGGCCCACGGACTCAAGGGAGCCGCGGCCACGCTGGGTATGGAGGCGCTCCGCCAGGCTTCGTACGCGGTGGAGCGCCTGGGAGCCGATGGGCGCCTGGACGAGGCCGCGGCCGGGGTGGCCGCCATGCGCATCGCCATGGACGCCTCTGTCGCGGCGCTCCGGAAGGAGCTGGCCTGACCCGCCGGCGCGTCCCAGCCATTTCGGAACCTGAAGAGTCGCGGGGGCGATAGGGGACGGTAGGACGG
>CAZJFX010000030.1:0-41530 GCA_964545395.1 uncultured Gemmatimonadaceae bacterium
GACGCCGCGCTCGGCTTTCTCGATGTCCAGGTGCCACGCTTGGAGGTCCTTCGCCTTGGTGTATCCCGCTCCTTCCACCAGACTGCCGTAGTACTCCGGGTTCCAGGGGGTGAAGAACGTCTGGGCGTACTCGAACCCGCCGACGAGGATGCCGCCCTCGTAGTTCGACGAGGGATTCCACGGCCCGATGACGCGCCGGCAGCCCCGCTCCTTCAGCCACGCCTCCGCGGCCTGGAAGAGGGCGCCAGCGACATCCTGCTGGTTCACGCACTCGAAGTACCCGAAGATCCCCGGGTCCTCCCCCGCTTCCTTGAGCCAGCCATTGTGGATGGCGGCGATCCGCCCCAGGGGTCGCCCGCCCTCCTCGGCGAGGAACAGCGCCCGCTCGGCGTTCCGGAAGAAGGGGTTGGTACCAGGGTCCAGGTTCGAGCTCACGCTTACGCGCAGCGCGGGAATCCACTGCGGGTAGGCCGCCGTATCGAGGATCTTCCAGGGCGCGCCCACGAAGCGGCGCAGCCCCTGGGCCCCCTCGAGGGCGTGGATCTGCATAGGTGGGACTCCTCGTTCCGGAGCTTGGATTCGGGGCGGGTCGCCCCACAAGATAGGGGCTCCGGAAAGCTCCGGGGGTTGAGCTGCTTTTTATCCGGGTATAATTTGCCTCCACCCTGACCAGGAGCGCATCCGTGGACGAGCAGCCCCGACCCAGCTTCACCGTGTTCGCCGGCCCCCGGCGCTTGGCCACGGCCTCCATGGCCGAGGTGGCCGTCGCCGCCAAGCGCGCTCTGGAGAACGGTATCCAAGACCCACTCTTGGTCTTCGACGATACCACCGGGAGGGTCGTAGACGTGGACCTCCGGGGCACCGACGACGACGTCCGGCTCCGGGCCGAGGCCCAGGAGCGGGCACGCGCCGCCCCCGGTGCCCCGGACCCGGCGCCCTCCTCGGCACAGCGGGCGCGCGGCCGGCCCAAGCTCGGCGTGGTGGCGAGGGAGGTGACCCTCCTCCCCCGTCACTGGGCGTGGCTCGCGGCTCAGCGCGGTGGTGCGTCCGCCACCCTTCGCCGCCTGGTGGACGAGGCCCGCAAGAGCGGCGACCGCCGGGATCAGGTCCGGAGCGCCCAGGATGCGGCGTATCGGTTCATGCTGGCCATGGGCGGCGACCTGCCGGGCTACGAGGAGGCGACCCGGGCGCTCTTCGCGGGGAACGCCGAGCGCTTCGACGCCGAGTTGCGGCCCTGGCCCGCCGATCTGCGCGAGCACGCGCGCCAGTTGGCGGCGGACGCGCTCGGCACCAGCCGAGGAGAATGAGGGCCGACCCGCCGCTCGCGGCGGGCCGGCCCCTGGAAGCGCCCTCAGCGTGCCCTCAGCGGCACACCCTTCTCAGTACAGCAGATACGGCCTCCTCATCTCCACGAACCGCGCCGTGTCCTGCTCCCACTCGGCCAACAGCTCCCGCACCGTACCGGCGTCGATGGCAGCCCGTGTTCTGTCGGTGCCGCTCAGCCGGTCCAGGGAGAAGCTGGCAGCCTGGCCGCCACCGGCGGGACGCCCGCGGAACGAGAAGTCGTCGGGGTGCATCCTCTTCGCCATCTCCATGAAGAGGAGCGACGCTGCGATGGGCCGGTACACCTCCCGGTCCGTGATCACGAAGCGCACGCCGTGGGCCAGCTCGCCGGGGTACTTGCGCGCGTCCTCGGCGAAGGTGTAGTCCAACGCCTCGAAGCGGATCCCGGGCAAGACCAGCGCGTTCATGGAGTCGGCGATGGCCGCCGCGTTCAGCCAGGGTGCGCCGATGTACTCGAAGGGCTTCTCGGTGCCGCGCCCCTCGGAGAGGCTGGTGCCCTCGAAGAGCACCGTGCCGGGGTAGTTGTACACGCCTTCCAGCGTGGGAAGGTTGGGCGAGGGCGTCTTCCACGGCAGGTCGGTCTCGTCGATCCACAGGTCCCGCGTCCACCCCTCCATGGGGACGACGGTGAGATCGCAGCCGATGCCGAACATGTCGTTGAACATCCTGGCCAGCTCGCCCACAGTCATGCCGTGGCGCGACGCGATGGGGTAGAACCCCACGAAGCTGGTGTACGCCGTGTCGAGGATGCTCCCCTCCACGATGGTCCCGGTGACGGGCGTGGGCCGGTCGAGGACGACGAAGGGGATCTTCTTCGCCGCCGCCGTCATCATGCCGTACGCCATGGTCGAGGGGTACGTGTACTGCCGCACGCCCACGTCCTGGACATCGAACACCAGGGCGTCCACGCCCTCCATCATCTCGTCTGTGGGCTGGTACGTCTCGCCGTGGAGCGAGAATATGGGGAGCCCGGTGACCGAGTCGGTGGTGTTCTCCAGCGAACCCATCTGCTCCCCGCGGATCCCGTGCTCGGGCGCGAAGAGCGCCACCAGCTTCATGTCGGTCCGCTCGAACAGGATGTCGATGGTCGCCTTCCCTTCGCGGTCGGTGCCGCTGTGGTTGGTGATGAGCCCCACGTTCCTGCCCACGAGCACCGAGGGGAGGCTGTCGTGGAGCCGGTCCGTGCCCAGTCGGACATGCACCTTCGCCGGCGCCTCCTCGGGGGGCGGCGGCTCGCTGCACGAGACGAAGGACCCTGCCACCACGGCGGTGAGCGACAGGGCCATGATGGTGGGCCTGCTTGGGACGGACATGGGATCGAGCCTCCTTGGCTTGGGCATCGGATGCGCGAACGAGCGTCGCGTGTGCGTCACTCCTTCTTGTTCCAGAGGAACCGGCTGAAGAAGTCGTCGGTGGCGCCGAAGGTCTCGATCCACCGGGAGAATACCAGGAAGTCGTGCACCTCGTCGGGGTAGACGGTGAGCTCGAAGTAGACGTCGTTGGCACGGAGCGCCTGCACGAGTCCCACCGTCTGCGAGAAGTCCACGTTGCGGTCGTCGTCACCCTGGATGAGGAGGACCGGAGAGGTCCACTTGTCCACCTCAGAGGCGGACGACGAGGAATACGTCACTACGTTCGGATCCAGCGCGTCGCCCCAGAAGTGCACGCCCGCGATGTCCACGCCGGCGGCGAAGACGTCGGAGTTCCGGGCCAGCCCCTGCGCCGTCAGAATGCCACCGTAGGACAGCCCCCAGAGCCCCACGCGCTTCGGATCGACGTCGGGGCGTCCCTGGAGGTAGAGCCCGGCCGCCAGGATATCACGGTATTCGCTGTTTCCGCGCCGGCCGATGTCCGGGATGTTGCGGAACGCCTTCCCGTAGCCGATGCCGCTCCGGTAGTTCACCGACAGGACCACGTAGCCCTTGTTGGCCAAGTACTGGTTTACCGCGTAGGCCATGTGGTAGAAGTGCATGTAGTGGTAGCCCAGGAGCATCTGCCGGCGCGAGCCGCCGTGGATGAAGATGAGCGCCGGGCGCCGCTCGCCGGGCTTCAGGTCCGGCGGCAGGAAGATCTGGTTGTGGAACTCGAACCCGTCCGCCGCCTTGAGCGTGACGTTCTCCGGGACGACGTGCTTCGCCTTGGGGAACCGCTGGGGAAGCGGGACAACGGCGCGCCCCTCACCGCCGTTCGCCGGAACCAGGGCCACGGACTGCGGGAGCGAGGGTCCCGCCAGGAGCACCGCCACCTGCCGGTCCGAAGCGAGCGACGCCGGATACGTTTCCAGCATGGCGCCCTTCGTGAGTTGTTGGGGGCTCCCGCCGCGGGTGGCCACCTTGAAGAGGTCGCGGCGGTGGATGTCCCCTATGTTGCCTGCGAAGTACAGGGTGCGCCCGTCCTTGGAGAGGGCGACGTGCTCCACGAAGCCCTCGCCGGGCGTGAGGTCGATGGGGAGCCCCTCGTGGCCCGACGCCGGGACCGAGTAGTAGTGGCCCCAGTTCCCGGGCTCGGAGGCGAACACCAGCGACTGGTCGCCCCACATGAGGTTCGTCACGCGGCTGAACGCCGAGTCGTGGGGCACGTTGTGCCACACCTCGCGCCCCTTCCCCGTCTCCACGTCGGCGATCCAGAGGGCGAGGTTGTAGCCGCCGGCGAAGCGCGCCTCCTGAAGACCCCGGGGGATGACGCTGTCGGGGACGTTGGGAGGACGCCGGGCCGTGGTTCCGAAGGGGAGGCCGGGGCGGCGCACGAACGCCACCTGCTTCCCGTCGGGGGACCAGGCGGGCAGATCGTCGCGGTCCACGCCGGGAGCCAGGTAGCTCACCTTCGGGATCTCCACGTCGTAGATGCCGATGTAGGAGTGGTCTTCCCGGGTGCTCACGAAGGCGATCCTCTTCCCGTCGGGCGACCAGACCGGGTTGCTGTTCACTCCGAAGGCGCGGAACAGGGGCTCGGTGGGATCACCGGCCTGCACGCCCGGGTTCACGGCGGCGCGCCAGATCTGGCCGTCCTTCACGAAGAGCACCCAGCGACCGTCGGGAGAGAGGACCGGGCTGCTCCCCTCCGCCACGCGCCAGGGCTCGCCGCCGGAGGAGCCCATGGCCCAGATGGCACGCTCCGACCCCTGCGGCTCGGACGACGGGTTGGCGATCCACCCCTCGCGGTTGGGGGTGTGGCCCCGCACGAAGACGATGACCTCGCCGTCGTCGGAGACACGGACATCGGTGAGGTCGTGCCCCAGGTCGTCCATCCAGTCCGTGAGGCGGACCGGGGCGAAGTCGGGGCCCACCGCCGTCCAGACGTTGCGCCGGCCCCGCTCGAAGGCGATCCAGGCGATGCGGTCCACGGAGCGGGCCGAAGCCATGGCCACGGGGAACTGGGGACTGAGAACGTCCTCGATGGTGAAGCCCTGGGCCGACAGGGCCGGCGCGCTCCCCGGCAGGGCGGAGGCCAGGAGGACGGAAGAGGCGAGAAGGGCTGGGACCAGCCCGCGCCCGAACGACCGCGAGGTGGACAAGGGGGATCCTCCTTCAGGTGTGTGGAAGGAGTCTAGCGCGGCCTGGGAAGCGGGGCCATCCGGCGGCGGGCCCCGTTGGCGCCGAGGGTCCGAGGCCGCGGGGGGCTTCAGTCCCTGGGCGCCACCAGCGCCCGGTACCGAGGGTGGTCGCGGAGCGTCTCCCACTCCGGGTCCCGCTGGTGGTAGTACCCCAAGGCCATACCCTCCTCGAAGGCCTGCTCCAGCAGGGTCACCGCGCCGTCCCGGTCGCCCAGGGCGGCGGCGATGGCCGCCCGCCACCGGGTGTCGGCGCCGTTCATGTAGGGCCTCGTGAGCGCCTCGAACCACCGGCTCACCTCCATGGCCTCCTCACGGCGGCCCAGGTGGGCCAGCGTCACGCCCCGGTGGCCCCGGTAATCCAGGCTCTCGGGGGATTCCGCGACGAGGGCGGCGAAGAGCGTGTCGGCGTCGGACCACCGTTCGGCGTAGTAGAACGCCCGGCCCCGCTGGTAGCGCAGCTCCCCGGCGGGGCGGGCCGTGAACCAGGCCAGCACCCGGTCCATGACCGCCTCGTACTTCTCCCGATACCCGTGGATCCTGAGCTCCAGGGCCACGAATGCCGGCTGCAGGCCGGGGCTGTTCCCCGGCGGTACCGGCATGCCCTCGAGGACCTCCAGGACCGAGTCCGCCTCGGCCATCCGCCCGAGAGCGACGAGGGCGACGGTCTCCCAGTAGGTCAGCGCGGCGTGGTCCGGGAACCGCTCGAGTCCCCGGCGGGCGATGTCCAGCTGCTCCTCGTGCCGGCCCAGCATGTGATACGTCTGGGCCAGGAACGTCCACCACGGCGTCCATACACGTGTGCAGGGTGTGTCCAGGTCCCAGGCGAGAAAGCGCTCCAGGGCGTCGGCGTGGCGGTTCGCCTGGGTCGCGGTCCAGGCCGCCTGGTAGCCCCAGTGTCCCGGTTGGAGGCGGAACAACCGCTCCACCGCCCGGGTCGCCTCCGCCCTGTCGCCGTGGATGTTCCCGTGCATCCACTCGGCGAGCAAACGCTCCGACAGGGTCAGCCGGTCCCGGAGGGGCTCGAGGGCGGTGAGGAGCGAGTCGGCTTCCCGATTTCTGCCCAGGTTGGACTGGGCGATGATGACCGTGAGCGCCAGAGCCGCGAAGTCCGGCGCCGCCTCCAGCGCCGGTCGGGCTCTCTCGATGGCTTCCGGATACCTCCGCCGGCAGAACAGATCCTGCACCGCCAGGAGGGACCGCAAGGCCTCGAGGTCGGGCGGGTTCGACCACCTCCCGAGTCCCGGGTTGACGTCGGGGCTCAGCGTGGCCGTGGTGACGGCGGCGACGCGCTCGGCCAGGAGGGCCAGCACGGCCTCCAGCGAGTCCACGGGCCCCGCCACCGGGTCGATGGCACGCAGCAAGTCCCCGGAGACGGCGTCCGTCAACTCCGCGTCGAAGCGTACCCGGCCCGCCGACACCGTGTAGCTCCCCGCCACCGCGTACCTGGCCCCTGTCCTGCGGGCGAGCTCGTCCACCGGCATCCCCGCCGATAGATCCACCTCCCGGACCCGGTCCCGGACCGCGCTGGCCGGCACCACCGCCACGACCATGGCCCGGTCCAGGGCGCGGGTCACGACTTCCGCGGCCATGAACCCCCAGTCCGCCGCCGCCGGGTCCCCGGTCCGGTCCTCCGGCGGCACCACCACCAGCCGGACGGGGGCGTCTTCCAACGCACCGGCTCCGGGCCCCTCCTCTTTCGGTGCGAACGCCCCCCTGAGCACCAGCGCACCCACCACGACCACCAGCACCAACCCACCCACCGTCACCGCCCAACTCCGGACGCCCCGCTTTCGCCGCCCTCTCACGCCCATCACCGGCACGGCCTGCGTGGGGGTCACGCCGCCGCTCGGCGTCACCAGCGCATCCAGGTGGGGGAGCAGGTCCTCGGCCCGCTGCCAACGGTCCGCCGGCTTCTTCTCCAGACAGCGCATGACCAGGCTCGCCAGCGACGCCGGCACCGTCGGCCTCAACTCGGCGATGGGCTCCGGCGTCACGGCCACGTGGGCCGCCATGGCCGCCTGCGGGCTCCGCCCCGCGAAGGGTGGCCTCCCCGTCAGCAGCTCGTACGCCAGCGCCCCCAACGCGTACAGGTCGGCCCGGTGGTCGAGGTGCGTGTCCGCCACCGCCTACTCCGGCGCCATATAGGCGGGCGTGCCCAGCGCGATCCCCGTGGCCGTGGCCTCGTCCGACGGCGCGGCGGCGCTGACCGCCTTGGCCACCCCGAAGTCCGTCACCAGCGCGTGCCGCCCCGACAGCATCACGTTCCCCGGCTTGATGTCCCGGTGCACCACGCCTCGCTGGTGCGCATAGGCCAGCGCGTCGGTGACGTCTCGCACGATCCGAACCGCTTCCGCGACGGGCAGCTCCACCTCCCGGTCCAGCTTCGCCCGCAGCGATTCGCCCTCCACGTACGGCATCACGTAGTACAGGAAGCCCCCCGCCTCGCCCGAGTCGTACAGGGGCAGGATGTGCGGGTGCTGGAGCTGCGCCGCGATCCGGATCTCCCGCAGGAACCGCTCGGGGCCCAGCGCCGCCGCCAGCTCCTCCCGGAGCACCTTGAGGGTGACCTTGCGCTGGTGCCGGAGGTCGTCGGCCAGGAACACCGTCGCCATCCCACCGGCGCCGATCTCCTCGAGGATGGCGTAGCGGTCCGCCAGCGCCGCCCTCAGACGATGGAGCAGGTCGGCCATGATGGGACCTCCCCGGGGAAGGGGGGCTCCGAGACCGGCACCCCCTCCCACCTGCGGGAGGGAGGTCTCGGTGGGGGGATACATCCCCTGGTCAGAATGGGGACGCGGCGGGGGACCGACAAGGACTGTGCGCGCCTTACACGGAACGGCACCGACGCCGGGTACACGAACCTGGCCCGAAGGATTCTGCGCCATCAACTTGGGGCGGAGATCACCCTGAGGCGTGATGAGGCACTGCTGCTCGGCCGGGGCCGGATCGCCTTCGGCCACAGCCTGGCCGAATCCGAGGCGGATGCCGTGGACTTCTCGGTGGGCGACTGAGTCCACGAAAGCGAGCGCCATGCGCCACCGCGTGGCGACGCGCCAGGAATCGCCCGCGTTGCGCTCCCGGCCGCGGCTGGCCCACGTTGTAGCCGCTCGCAACAGGAGGAACACCATGCGTCGCGCCTTCGTCTCCCTCGCCGCCTGCGCCCTGGCGGCGTGCACCCCACCCGCCTCCGACGCCCCCGCCGCCGCGGACATCTCCGCGATCTTCGACGGCACCGCCGGCCGTTGGGTGGACCTGACCCACCCGTTCAACGCCTCCACCATCTACTGGCCCACGGACACCACGGGCTTCCAGCACGAGCAGATCGCCTACGGGATCACGGAAGGCGGTTGGTTCTACGCGAACTACCGATACGCCGCGGCCGAGCACGGCGGCACCCACATGGACGCCCCCATCCACTTCGCGGAGGGGGGGCTTGCCATGGACCAGGTCCCGCTCGACGCCGTCATCGGCCCCGCGGCGGTCGTGGACGTGTCCGATCACGCACACGCCGACTACCTGGTCACCGTCGAGGATCTCACCGGATGGGAGGCCGCACACGGAACGCTCCCGGAAGGAGGCATCCTGATCCTCCGCACCGGTTGGGGCGAGCGCTACCATGACCGCATCTCCCTCCTCGGGACGTCGCTGACCGGGCCCGAGGCGGTCGCCGAGTTGCACTTCCCCGGACTGTCGCAGGAGGCCGCCGAGTGGCTCGTGGCCAACCGGGGGATTACCGCCGTGGGTCTCGACACGCCGAGCATCGACTACGGACAGTCGAAGGACTTCCGAGCCCACGTCGTCCTCTTCGCCGACGGCATCGTCGTCTTCGAGAACGTTGCGGACCTGCACCTGCTGCCCCCGACGGGAGCGTTCGTGGTGGCCCTCCCCATGAAGATAGAAGGAGGCAGCGGCGCGCCGCTCCGGATCGTGGCGTTCGTGCCCAACGGACTACCGGGCTGATCCGGAAAGCGGGTGGCGGGGCGGCGGGCCCACCTGCATGAACCACCCCGTGTGCTCGCGCACGACGTCGCCGTACTCGCGCATGAAGCTCATCTCGTCCTCGGGGAGGGGGCCCGACCGAGCGGGTCGCCCGCGATGTGCCCCAGTCCGGTTGCCGGGTGGGCCGGACCGGGGGTCGGAAGAGACGCTTCGCGGGGGTCGCCATGGCGGAGCGTGCATCGACGCACGGAGCGCCGCCATAGGCTGATCGGCCGTGGCGGCACGAGGTGCCCCGTCTGCTGAGAACACCTATCCGACCAGCCCCAGGGTGTGGCGAGGCACCCCGGGGGTCCGGGTGGCGATGGGGGCCAGCGGGGGGTAGATCCTCAAGAAGGTCCTGGCCCAGGCCATGAGGCCGGCGGTGGGGGGGCTCGCCGGGGCCTGGGCGTTGTCCCGGTTCATGGAGAGCCTCCTTTTCGAGGTGGGAGCCACGGATCCCGCCACCTACGCCGCCGTGGCGGGGATCCTCCTGGCGGCGGCCCTGGTCTCGGCCTGGTTCCCGGCCCGGCGGGCCATGAAGGTGGATCCGGTCATCGCGTTCAGGGTGGAGTAGATAGGGGGGGCGGGCATTCCCGGATGAGGCGCTCGACGCCTGCGCGGTCGTCGCCCTGGATGCGGACGGCAGCATCGATGCTTAACCCGGCGGCCAAGATGGTATCGAAGAAGACCCAAGATGGTGTCCGCCGGCTCTGCGAAGCTCACCCACCGGATCCCTGCCCGACCCGCCTCCGGCGGGTGCCCGGCGTGCCGCGCGGCGCCTCACCGCGGCATCGTGTCCCGCGCCATCGCCCGGAGCTGCTCCACCGCGCGCTGCAGGCTGCGGATCGCGTCCTCCAGCGTGCCCTGCAGCGCCCGGAGCACCTCGCCCGACGCGGGGGCCCGCTGCTGCTGTTCGACCTCTGCGACGACCGCCTCGACCGCGGGGACCACCGAGGGCAGCTCGCCCACCAGCGCCGCGACCGACGCGTTCAGCGTGGGGTGCATGACCACCTGGCTGGCGTCGGCCAGGATGATGCGCCGCAGCTCCGGGAACTCGAGCGTCTCTGGCTTGAGGAAGACCGGCTCGGCGTAGAGCAGCGCGTCGCCGAGCGGGATGACGAGCAGGATGCCCCGCATGACCTCCGAGCCCACCTGTCCCCAGAGCGTAAACTGCTCGGAGATGATCGCGTCGTTATCGATGCGTGCCTCCACCTGGCTCGGACCGTCCACGTGGCGCCCCGACGGGAAGCGGAACAGCTCGAGCTCGCCGTAGCGCTCGCCGTCGCTCCGGGCGGCCATCCATCCGACCAGGTTGTGGCGGTTCTGCGGGGTGAACGGCTGGATCAGGAGGAACTCCTCGCGCTCCTCGCCCGGGAGCCGCGCGACGATGTAGTAGGGCCGGAGCAGCTGCGCGCGGCCGAACGACGTCTGCACCGGCACGGACCACTGGTCTTCCTTGTTGTAGAAGACCACCGGGTCCTCCATGTGGTACTGCAGGAGCATCTGCGTCTGGATCGTGAACTGATCCAGCGGGGCCCGCACGTGCTCGCGCAGCGCCTCGGGCATCTCCTCGGCCGCCTTGAAGAGGCCCGGGAACGTGCGCTGGTAGGCCTGGATCAGCGGATCGTCGGGCTCGAAGACGTAGAAGTCGATCGTGCCGTCGTAGGCGTCCACGACCGCCTTCACGCTGTTGCGGATGTAGTTGAAGCGGCCGGTCGACGGCGTCGAGTACGGGTAGCGGTCCGTGACCGTGTAGGCGTCCTGGATCCAGGAGATGCGCCCGTCAGCCACCACGGCGTACGCCTCGGAGTCGCGCAGCAGGAAGGGCGCGACCGTCGCGAAGCGGAGCGGCACCGTGCGCCGGTACTGGATGCGGCTCTCCGGCTCGATCTCCGCCGAGATCAGGAGGTTGATGTCGCGGAACTTCCAGGCATAGAGCAGGCGCCGGAACACCGACGACAGCGCGACGCCGCCCTGCCCCTCGTAGCGCGTGTAGGCCGGGCCTTCCGTGCCCGGGTAGTTGAACTCCTGCATTCCGCTACGCACGACGACGTAGCTCAGGCTCTTCAGCCCGTAGTAGACCTCGGGCCGCTCCAGCGGCACCGGGCCGCGGGGCGGCACGTCGCTGACCACGAAGGCCGGCCGGCCGGCCGCGTCCACCTCGGTGACCGGGCTCATCGCCACGCCGTAGCCGTGCGTGAACTGCAGATGCCGGTTCACCCAGCGCTGCGCCTCCTGCGGCAGCTTCTCGGCCGACAGCTCGCGCGTGGCCAGCATGACCTGGCGCAGCTCGCCATCGATCCGGTACCGGTCCGTGTGCACGGCCAGGAAGTCGTAGTACAGGCGGAAGAACTGGATCTGGTTGTAGCTCTGCAGCAGGGGCTGCTCGTCCCAGAGGCGCACGTTCTGCAGCGTGCCCTGGTTCGCGGCCACCATCCCATGGTCGATGGCGCCGAGCGCCGGGTGGCTGCGCGACGCCACGCGGTCGAGCCCGAACGCCTGGCGCGTGTAGCGGATGTTGTTGGCCAGGTAGTCGCGCTCGCGGGCGAGCTCGCTCGGCTCGACAGTGAGGCGCTGGACCGCCGCGGGCGCGAAACCCCCGACGAGCAGCGCGGCCACGAACCACCCCACGACCGGCCCGACCAGCATGCGCTTGCGCATCGAGCGGAAGCCGCCGAAGGCCAGGAGGCCGGCGGTGACGAGGGCGAGCGCCGCGAGTACGGCGCGGCCCGGCAGCGTGACGTGGCTGTCCGTGTAGCCCACCCCGTAGACCGCGCCCGTCGGGGAGTACAGCAGCTCGTAGCGGCCCAGCCACTCGCCGACGGCCAACATGACGAACACGGCCGCGCCCAGCAGCGCGAGCTGGACGCGCGCGGACCGCATGAAGTTGAAGCGGTCGATGCGCACCCCACTCGTGATGTAGTAGAATCCGAACACGATCACGGCGACCGTGACCAGGGCCGACATCAGCCAGACGCGCGCGAGCTGCAGCACGGGGAGCGTGAAGACGAAGAAGCCGAAGTCGCGCCCGAAGATCGGGTCCACCTCGCCGAACGGGACGCGGTTCAGGAAGAGCAGCACCTTCTCCCACTGCGTCGCCGGATGGCTGGCGAGCAGGAGCGCCGCGACCACCGCGATCACGACCGCGGCGCGTCCGAGCAGCCTGCGCAGGAGCCCGTAGTCCGCCGGGGACAGCCCCTGCGGCAGCGCCGGTATGCCGCCCGTCGCGCGCCACGCCCAGGCGAGGTTCGGCAGCACGAGCGCGAGGAACGCCACGAGCGCCCCGACCCAGAGCACCACCCGGGTGAGGGTGGTCTTCACGAGCACGGCCTCGTGGCCGACGCTGCGGAACCAGAGCCAGTCCGTGTAGAAGGCCTGCGCCCAGCTCAGCGCCATCCAGAGCAGCACGACCACCAGGGCCCAGAGGCCCAGGCGCACGACCCGGTCGATCCTGTCCAGGTCGAGGCTCTGCAGGGTGAAGGGCTGTCTCTGGCCGTGAGGGGGAACGCCGGGGCCGCCGATCTCCGCCATGTCGAATCCGCCTGTGGACGCGCGTGGAATCTCAGTCCTGGAAGGTACTGAGAAGGGCGCCGCGGGGCGAAACCGCGGCGGCTCCAGGGGCGCGCGCGGTCAGCTCGACCTGCGCGAGAAGAGCGGGTGCGCGTACCCAGCCACGAAGGCAGATGAGGTCTCCGGAGCCGCCTTGACTCTGTCAGGATATGGGGGCCTCGCCGAACCCACGTACATCGTGCAGAACTGGGTGTCGCGCAGTGCCGAGTGGCGGGCGCCCGCGGAGGATGCGTGAGTCGGGGGCGAGGGTGAGGGCTTGGAGAGGGCGGGGATGGCGGAGGGGGTCCGCCCCCCCCACCTGTCTCGCCTGCGCGCGGTCCACCCCAGGGCGATCTCCTCCTCGGCCAGACGCCGTCGCACCTCCACCCCAGGGGAAGAACTGCGTAAGACTTCGTGTCCCTTTACACCACGGAAAGGATGGGCCACCGCGTCATGGCCCGCTACGCGGAGACGAAGGAGCTCTCCACCACCAGGCCACCCAGCTCCCGCCGTGCCGCCAGATCCACCGCCACGGCTCACCCCAGGGACCGCCCGTGGACCACGATGCGTCCCGGCTCGAGACCCCGGGCGTCCACGAGGTACTCCAGCGCAGCATCCGCCGCGGCATACGCGCCCTGCTCCGAAGGACGCCCCGACGACAGGCCGTACCCAGGATAGTCGAAGGTCAGAACCGACACGCCCTGGGCCACATACGCCTCCTGGAAGGGGCGGAGGTTCCCCAGATCCTCGGTGTTCCCGTGAGCGAAGAGCACCGTGATGACGGCGTCCGCCGCCGGGCGACGCGCCGGAGTCGGCGGCGCCCCACAGCGTCCTCACGGGCCTCCACCGCCACCCTCCCTCCGAGCGGTGTCCTCACCGACCCCGAAGTCCACCTCATGATCGCCCATCATGACGGCCTCGGGGTTGGGGTGTCGCTGGGGGCTCTTCCAGAGTGTCTTCATCGTTCGGCCTCGCCGCCGTCTCCGTACACGAACCGCTCCAGCTCACCGTGGACCCGCTCCACCGTCTCCGCCGAGGGCGCTTCCGACACACGGGATACCAGCCACGCCGCCGACCCGTTGAGCAGGAGGGCCCAGATCCCGCCGTGCATACCCAGCGGGTGGGGCGCCACGACGAGGGTGACGTACAGGGTCCCCATGCCGACGATCATTCCCGTGAGCACACCGGCGCGGGTCAGGGTCCGCCGTCCGGGGAAGCAGACGCCGAGGATCCCCGGCATGAGCTGCAGGGCGCCGGACCCCGAGAGCGTCACCAGCACCACGAGGAAGTCGAAGGTGCGCACGGACAGGCCGTAGCCCACCCCGAGGAGGGCAAGCACGATGCCCCGCCCCACCCATACGTAGTGGGCCTGGGTGCGGTCCGGGACCACGTACCGCTGGTACACGTCCCGGGTCAGCACCGTCATATTGGCGTGGAGGATGGAGTCCAGCGTGGACATGGCCGCGGCGGCAGCCCCGGCAAGGATGACCCCCGTGAGCCACGGTGAAGCGAAGCGGAAGAGCAGCTCGGGGAAGATCTGGTCCGGCACCTCGATGTCCGGGAGCACCAGCGCGCCCCCCAACCCCACCAGCGCCGCCGGAATGTACAGGGTCATGAGGTAGATGGGCGTCGTGGCGCCCAGGAGCTTCAGCGTCTTCGCGTCCACGGCGGTGTAGTAGCGGATCATCATGTGGGGTTGGAAGACGATGCCGAAGGAGAGCGTCACCGTCATGCCGATCCACATGCCCGGCGTGAAGAAGCCCCGGGGCCCCGGGAGCGTAAGGAGGTCCGGCCGCTCCTCCGACACAGCCCGCCACAGCTCGAGGGGACCCCCGAAGAGCTCCTGGGCCAGAACCAGGGCGCCCACCCACACCGCCACGTACATCCAGATGCCCTGCAGCACGTCGGTCCAGTACACCGCCCGGAGGCCGCCGGCCATGAGATACGTCGCCGCCACCACGAGCAGGATCAGCGTGCCCACCTCGAAGGAGATCCGCCCGCCGGACGCCACGTTGATGATGTAGCCCAGGCCCTGGGCCTGAACCTGGATGTAGAGGATGGTGAAGAGGACGGAGACGACCGCCACGGCCACCCTCACGGCCTCGGACTCGTAGAAGTCCGCCAACATGTCCGCAGGGGTGATGTAGCCGAAGGCTTTTCCCAGAGCCCAGATCCGCGTTCCCAGCACGTACGTGATGGCCCCCACCAGGAGCGTCCAGGTGCCTGCGGCCCAGAAGCCGACGCCGTGGGTGTAGAAGAAGCCCCCGGATCCCAGGAACGCGAAGGCCGAGTGGAAGGTGGCGACCACCGTGAGATAGAGGACGATGAAGCCCGCCTTCCGCCCGTACAGGAGGAAGTCCTCGAGGTCCACCTCCATCCTGCGGTTGGCTACCGCACCGAGGACGATGGTGAAGGCCAGGTAGATGAAGATGAGGGTGGTGGCGACGACCCAGGTCTCCATCAGTGCCTCCTCCTCATACGCCCCGCCGCAGGGCCCAGAGCAGAATGCCGATGAGGGCGCAGTAGACGAGGAAGAGGGCGGCGTACAGGAATGGAAACCCTGCCACCCACGGTTCCACCTGGTTGAAGAGCGTGTGGGTTACGGGAGGCATGCACAGTGCGAAGACGAGGAGGAAGGCCACGGTGGCGATCCACCCGTCGCGCGTGCGGGGCAGGTAGTGGGATCGATACTGGGGTCGATGGCTCATGAGGCGCGAACATGGGCGTGGCGTCCCGTTGACGAAACCCCCTCTCCGGGGCGGTTCAGCACGGCGGCACCCACATGGACGCTCCGATCCACTTCGCGGAAGGCGGGCTTGCCATGGACCAGGTCCCGCTCGACGCGGTGATCGGTCCGGCTACGGTTGTGGACGTGTCCGATCACGCCCACGCCGACGCCATCGTCGCCTTCGAGAACGTGGCAGACCTCCACCTGCTCCCTCGGACGGGCGGGTGGCGGGGCGGCGGGCCCACCTACATGAACCACCCCGCGTGCTCCCGCACGACGTCGCCGTACTCGCGCATGAAGCTCATCTCGTCGTCGGGGAGGGGGCCGGAGCGGGCGGCGGCCAGGTTCTCCACGAGCTCCTTCTCGGAGCGGGGCGCCGTGACGCAGACGTCCACGTGGGGGTTGGTGAGCACGAAGCGGTACGCCTGACCGGCCGTGGGGATCGGCCTGTCTTTCGGCCAGTGGCGGGAGCGCCGGATCAGGTAGGTCCACCGAGTGGCGGTGTAGCTCACAAGCCCCACGCCGTGGGCCGCCAGGTGGGGGAAGACGTCCGTCTCCGCGCCCCGGTGCGCCGCGTTGTAGCGGATCATGAGGCAGTCCAGCGTCCCCGCCGCCGCGAGCTGGGCGGTAGGCGGCGCAGGACGCGGATCATGTGGGTATCGAGGCCGAAGCAGAAGCAGTAATTGACGCCCTCGTCCAGCGCTCGCTCGACGGTGCGCTCGGAGCACCTTGCGCCGCCCCGGCTCCGGTTGTCAACGGCGGCTATCGCATGAGGTGGCCGGCAACCTATACTGGCGGCCCAGATGCGGATCCCCTGGACCGAGGAACCTTCCAGCAAGGAGCCCCAATGAGCGACATCCCGTCCCATCCGCCCCGGAACGCCGGGGAGCCGAGCTTCGTCAAGGCCATTTCCCGGATGGACGCCACCGCCCTGGTGGTGGGATCCATGATCGGGTCCGGGATCTTCATCGTGTCCGCGGACATCAGCCGCCAGGTCCAATCCCCGGTGCTCCTGCTCCTGGTGTGGACCTGCTCCGGCCTCCTCACTCTCCTGGGCGCGCTGACCTACGGCGAACTGGCGGCCATGTACCCCAAGGCCGGCGGCCAGTACGTGTACCTGCGCGAAGGGATCTCCCCGCTCTTCGGATACCTCTACGGGTGGACGGTGTTCACCGTCATCCAGACGGGGACCATCGCCGCCGTGGCGGTGGCGTTCGCCCGCTTCACCGCAGTCCTCTTCCCCTCGCTCTCCCCCGACGTCTTCCTCGGCTTCACGCTCACCCTCCCCAGTGGGCCCATCGAGGTTGGGGTGTCGCCGCAGCGCATCCTGGCCATCGCCTCCGTCCTCCTGCTCACCTGGGTGAACGCCCAGGGCGTGCGCACGGCCGCCCTCATCCAGACCACCCTGACCGTGATCAAGGCGTTGGCACTCGCCGCCCTCGTGCTCCTCGGCATCTCCATCGGCAGGAACCCGGAGGCTTGGGCCGTCAACTTCGGGGGCGGATTCCTCCCGGCCGGCGGGCTCACCCTCGCCACGTTCTCCATCGTGGGCGCCGCCATGGTGGGCTCGCTCTTCTCCATGGACGCATGGAACAACGTGGGCTTCGCCTCGGGGGAGATGAAGAACCCGGCGAAGGACCTACCCTTCGCCATGGCCATGGGCGTGCTCATCGTGACCGTCCTCTACGTGGCTGCCAACGTGGCGTACTTGAGCGTCCTCCCGCTCGAGGAGATCGCCAACGCGCCCCAGGACCGGGTGGGCACGGCAGCCCTGCAGGCCATGTTCGGTGCGCCGGGGCTCGTGCTCATGGGCGTGGCCATCATGATCTCGACCTTCGGGTGCAACAACGGCCTCATCCTGGCCGGGGCCCGGGTCTACTACGCCATGGCCAAGGACGACCTGTTCTTCAAGTCCGCCGGACGCCTCCACCCGGTTCACCGCACTCCGGCCACCGCGCTCTGGGTCCAGGCCCTGTGGACGTCCATCCTGTGCCTGTCCGGGACGTACTCGCAGCTCCTGGACTACGTCATCATGGCCGCGGTGCTCTTTTACATGCTGACGGTGGTGGGCCTCTTCCTGCTCCGCCGGAAGCGGCCGGACATGGAGCGGCCGGTGCGCGCGCCGGGATACCCCTGGCTCCCAGGCCTCTACGTGGCGCTCACGGGGATCTTCTGCGTCAACATCCTGCTGACCAGACCCCAGTACACATGGCCCGGGCTGATCATCGTGGCCCTGGGCGTGCCGGTGTACTACGCGTGGCGCGCCATGGTCGGTCACTCACCGTGGTGAGATAGCCTCTCCGCGGGAGACGCAACCCCTCCCGGACGCGGTCACCAGGCCACCCTCGCCCGCCCCGGAGCGCGAGTACAAGCCAGTCCAGCGTTTACCCATATTCCGGGACCGCGACAACCCCCGCAGGGATTGCTGGATGCACGTCGGAATCTGGGGATGGGTGGCCTTCAACGGCTTCATCCTGGCCATGCTGGCCGTTGACCTGGGCGTGTTCAATCGGGAGGCTCACGTCATCCGGGCGAAGGAGGCCCTGATCTGGACCGCCGTCTGGATCCTCCTGGCGCTCCTCTTCGGTGCCTGGATCTACCTGCGCGCCGGTCCCCAGAGCGGCGTCGAGTACCTGACGGGCTACCTCGCCGAGAAGGTGCTGTCCATGGACAACATCTTCGTCATGGTGATGATCTTCGGGTTCTTCGGTGTCTCCCAGGTGGAGCAGCACCGGGTGCTGTTCTGGGGGATCCTGGGGGCCCTGGTGCTGCGTGGCGCCTTCATCGGCGCGGGCGCCATCGTGCTGGAGCGCTGGCACTGGGTGCTCTATGTGTTCGGCGCCCTGCTGGTCATCACCGGGGTGCGCGCGGCCTTCCGGAGGGACGAGGTCCCGGACCTGGAACGGAACCCGGTGGTGCGCGTCGCCCGCCGCGTCCTGAGGATCACCGACGGGTATCGCGGCCACCACTTCTGGGTGCGGGAGAACGGTCGGCTCTATGCCACCCCCCTTCTCGTGGTCCTGGTCACCATCGAGGCCACCGACGTCCTCTTCGCCATGGACTCGATCCCGGCCGTGTTTGCCATCACCCAGGACCCGTTCCTGGTCTACACGTCCAACATCTTCGCCATCCTCGGGCTACGTTCGTTGTATTTCGTGCTCGCGGACTTCGTGTACCGCTTCGTGTACCTGAAGTACGGCCTGTCCGCGATCCTCGTGTTCATCGGGGCCAAGCTGCTGTTGGCGCCTGTCGTCGAGCTGCCGCCGCTCACCTCCCTCGCCATGATCCTGGCGTCGGTGACGCTGGCCATCGTGTTGTCCATCAGGAAGACGCGACGGGATCCGCACGAGAGGACCGCCCCCAGCCGCCCCGGGTGAGCCCGGCGTCGGCAAAGGTGTCGCAGCGGTCCACGTCGCCCGACTCCAACACCTGGTGACGCCGGTTGGCGTGGTGCGCCCACATGCCTGCGTAGCAGTCGGCCTGGAGCTCCATGTGGGCTGTACCTGGCCCCGGCCGCCGAGAAGATCTCCGTCCACACGTCCCCGGTCATCCCCAGCACCGAGCTGAAGAATCGACAGACTCGTCGTAGGGAAGCCCGGCGGGCTCGGCGGTCGATGGAGCCTGCCCTCCGGCGCCCCCCAGCAGCTGCATGACGTGCCGCGGGTCGCCGCCCAGGAGCATCACGACGACGATGATGATGAGCCCCGCGCCGCCGCCGATCTTGGTCTCACCACTCACGCGCTGGCCACGACGGTCCTCGACGTTGCTGCTCTGCCGGCTCTGTCGCCAACGCATGGGGATTCCCTCGATTCAGAAATCGCTGCGGTTCCTGGGAAACCGCACCGACGCTACGTTCCCATAACGGTCCTTCCCACCGCAGCAGGAGTCAACCATGTCCGTCGCCAAGCACATCGAGATCACGGCCGAGTCACCCGAGAGCTTCGAAGCCGCAGTCGAGGCCGGTATCACCAAGACCGCCGAAACCGTGAAAGGAATCCGTTCCGCTTGGGTGAAGGACCACAAGGTCGTCGTAAAGGACGGCAAGGTGACCTCCTATCGCGTGAACCTGAAGATCACGTTCATCGTGGACTAAGCGTCATCTCGGGCCCGTACGCGCGACAGCGCGGGCGCTGATCCGCTCGCGGATCCACCACACCGGAATGCCCGCGAGGATCAGCAGCGCGCCCAGCCCGGTCGCCACGGGTGACTCGATCAAGGCGTTGCCGAGCATGTACAGGCTCGCGAGCAGAAAAAGGAAGGGCGTCACCGGATAGCCCCACGTCCGGTACGTGCGCGGGGTGTCGGGTTGGCGCTTCCGCAGGATGAAGACCGCCCACACGCCGAGCGCGTAGAACGGCCAGATCCCGAGGACGAATGCGTCCGCGAGCTGCTCGAACGTCTGGAACGACACGTAGACGATCCCGAGGAAGGCGCAGAGCACGATCGCGACGTGGGGCGTTCCGTACCGCGGATGCACCGCCGCGACGCGCCGGAAGAAGAGGCCGTCGTCCGCCATGGCCCAGAAGATCCGGGGCCCCGTGATCGTGGACCCGTTCAGGGCTCCGAACGCGGACAGCATCACCATGCCCGCGACCGCGGCCTGGCCGGCCCGACCCATGACGCGCTCGGCCGCATCCGCGGCGACGAGCTTAGACGCGGCGATCTCCGACAGGCTCAGCGCGAAGTAGTATCCGGCGATGACCGCGAGGTACGTGACCACCACCAGGGCGGTGCCCAGGAGGAGCGCCCGGGGAAGCGCCCGCCCCGGGTCGCGTACCTCTCCCGCCACGAACGTCAGGTCCGCCCAGCCGTCGTACGCCCACATCACCCCCACCAGGGCCAGGCCGAAGCCGCCCCAGGTGGTGGGCGCCCACTCCAGCGGCCCGCCCATCGCCCCACGTGAGGGGTCCGCGAGGATCAGCGCCGCCACGGTGAGCCCGACGAGCGCGAGGACCTTCCCCGCGGTCGTGACGTTCTGGATGACCGCGGCCCAGCCCACGGACCGGTAGTTGGCCGCCGCGAGCAGCGCGATGAGCGCGGCCGCCAGCACGCGCTCGCCGGTGTCGCTGAGCGGCACGAAAGTGCCCGTGTACGCGGCGAAGATGATCGCGAGCGCCCCCAGCGCGGCGGGGCGGATCACGAGGAGCTGGGTCCACCCGAAGAGGAACGCCGGAACCGGCCCGAACGCCTCCCGCACGTAGACGTAGATGCCCCCGGAGCGCGGGTGCATCGCGGCGAGCTCCGCGATCGTGAGCGCGCCGCAGATGGCGATGATCGCGCCGAGGACCCAGAGCACAGCGCTGGCGCCCAGGGTGCCGACCTGCGCCACCACGGTGCTCGGCACGCGGAAGATCCCGCTCCCGATGGTCGAGCCGACGAGCACCGCCGCGGCGCTGAACGTGCCGAGCCGGCGCTCCAACTCACGATGACCGCCCCCCGCCACCGCCGGCGATCCCACCTCAGCGGACACCCTTGGCCGAACCCTCCCCGCGCGGGTCGGCAGCGCCGGTGAAGCGCACGGGCACCCCGCTCGCGCCGTACTCGATGGTGAGACCGTGGGCGTTGCCGAAGGCACTCGACACCCGGACATTGTGGCCCAGCGCCGCCAGGGAGTCGCGCACCGCCTCGGGGACCGCCGCCTCGATCCCGAGCCGATCCGGCTCCAGGAAGCTCACGCGGGGCGCGGCGATGGCCTCGGCGATGGGCATGCCGAAGTCCACGAGGTTCAGCAGCACCTGTGGGACCGTCTGGCCGATGGTGTGACCGCCGGGCGTGCCCAGCGCCGCCCACGGGCGACCGTCGCGGAAGACGATGACCGGCACGTCGCCGGAGAGCTTCCGCCGACCGGCATGCGCGTCCATGGGATTCCCCTTGGGCTCGAAGGTCGAGTAGGCGAGGGAGTTGTTCAGCCAGATTCCGGTGCCCTCGGGCATGATGCGGCTCCCGAAGAGGTTGCCCAGCGTCTGGGTCGCCGACACCACGTTTCCCCACCGGTCGGCCACCACGAAGTGCGTGGTGTGGCGGGCATCGGTCTCTCCAGCGCCCGTGGGCGATCCATCGGAGGCGACCGCCGGGTACGCGAAGGTCGAGGCGCGTGCCGTGTCGATGGCAGCCACCTGATCTCGCCAGTACCGCTCCGAGAGCAACGTGTCCACCGGAGGCGGGCTCACGTCGGGGTCCCCGGCCCAGCGGAGGCGCACCCAGAAGCCGTGCTTGGTGACCTCCGCGAAACGGTGGAGATACCGGACGGAGTTGTGCCCGAGCGACGCGACGTCGAAGAGCCCCATCATGCCTACGCGCACCAGCGCGTCGAACGCATTGGCCGGCGGCGACGCGGTGACGATGCGCACACCACGGTGCTCGATGGCGATAGGCGCCCACCACTCGGCTTCGTTGTCGCGGAGGTCCTCCAGGCTCAGGAACCCGCCGGCCTGGTGCATGGCGGCGTCGACGGCCTCCCCGACGGAGCCTCCATGCACCACCGCCGCTCCCCCTGCGGCGACGGCGCCCAGGGAGGCGGCCAGGTCGCGTTGGACGAGGGTGTCGCCCACCCCGAGGGGCTCACCGTCCCGGCCGTAGATCGCCCGCGCGTGCTCCGGGAAGTCGGGGTAGGCCCGCTCCAGCGCCGAAGCCAGTGCGGGCGAGATCGGGAAGCCGTCCTCGGCGTAGGAGAGGGCCGAGGTGAACAGCTCCGGCCACTCCAGGGTGCCGTACTCCCGCCACATCGCTTCCCATGCGTTGGCATTCCCGGGGGTGGACACGGCTTTGGCGCCCACCCGGTTCTCTTCGAAGCCCGGCGTCGGAGCCCGGAAAGCGTCGGAGTCGACCGCCCTGGGAATGCGCCCGGACGGGTTCAGGAACCGCGTCTGCCCCGACTCGGCGTCGTAGATCAGGATCGTGCCGTACCCACCCAGGCCCGACATCATGGGCTCGACCACGTTCAGGGCGGCCGCGACCGCCACGGCGGCATCGAACGCGTTGCCTCCTTGCTCGAGGACGCGCACGCCGGCATGCGTGGCCAGGGGGTGGGCCGAGGCCACCATGCCGTAGCGCCCTTCGTCGGAGACCTGGGGAGGCTCGTCCGACCGGGTGCCCGAGGGCTCCGCACAGGCGGCGAGCCACGTCAGAGCGGCAATCAGGAGCCATGAGCCACGAGGAAGCGACACGGTCATGAGGACTCTCCGCAGGCGGACCCGGTTGAGGGCAGGCGCGAGAGCCCGCCCGAACGTGTAGGATCAGGCGCTCAGGCTCGTTCCGCCATGCCCGGCACCGCCGAGACGTCGCAACGAAAGGGATCGGGCTCAGAAGCTGAGCCCTTCCGGGAGCGGGTCGGTGACCTCGAGCACGAACTGGTGCATCCCGGTGACCCAGGCACTCCCCCGAACCTCCGGCAGCACGCCTTCGAACGGCCCCACGCGGGCCGGTTCCAGAGCCCGTCCGACGAAGCGCGTACCCAGGAAGCTCTCGTTGACGTAAGGCTCGCCGGCGCCGAGCCGCCCTTCCGCGAAGAGATAGGCGACCTTGGCCGCCGTCCCGGCGCCGCACGGCGAGCGATCCACGCCACCGCCGGGGCCGATCACGATGTCCCGCCCGTGCCGGTCCCCCGCTTCCTGGTGGAACATGGCCAGAGCGATGGGATCCGCAGCCGGCCTGTCGGGATGGCGGACCTGGAACGCGGCGTTGGCCGCCCGCAGGACCTCTGGACCCAGGGCCGCGAAGCGCGCAGCGCTCTCCGGCCCGATGGGCGTTCCGGAGGCGCACGGGGGGAAGCCGAGCTGTCCGACGTCCACCAGCACGAAGAAGACGCCGCTGTACGCGACAGCCAACTCCAGGCGGAGCTCGTCGCCCACGTCCAGCCGTGCCGAGCGGGTGTGCACGAACGCGGCCGCGGGCCGGAGAGCTACCGATCCCACCCGCCCATCCTCCCACTCCGGGATCAGTGTGACGAGCCCGGACGGCGTCTCCATCCGGATGGCGCCTCCGTCGCGACCGGGGCTCCGGATGAACCCCGTCTCGAGGCCCGCTGTCGCCACGCCGATGGCGGAGTGGACGCACGCCGGAAGGTAGCCCGATGCGTTCAGGAAGAACGCGCCGACATCGGCGTCCGGGTCCGCCGGCTCGGTCACGACCGCGCCCCACATGTCACGATGGCCGCGCGGCTCGTTCATGAGGAGCTTGCGCACCGAGTCGTACTCGGAGCGGAAGTGCTCCATCTTCGCGGCGACGCTGTTCCCGTGAAGGGGAGGCAGGCCCCCGATGAGCGTCCGGGTCGGCCCACCGGCCGTGTGGGTATCCACGGTCGTCAGGATCCTGCGGATCTGCATCGCATTCTCCTCGGACAGACGACCGCGAGCGCAGCGGTGGGTTGATCCGGCACGTGTATCGTAGCCAGTATGCGGCAGGGAGCAACGGCCGCCGCGCCCGCTCGCGGACGTCGCAGCCATCACCATAAGACACGCGGAGCGCCAGGTTCATGAATGGTCGTGTGGCCGGTAAGGTCGCCATCGTCACGGGAGCGGGGTCCGTCGGACCAGGGATCGGCAACGGCCGGGCCGCCGCCATCGTCTACGCCCGCGAGGGAGCCAGGGTCCTGCTCGTCGACCTCGACGTGGAATCCGCCGAGGACACGCGCAAGCTCATCGCCGACGAGAAGGGGGAAGCGTCTGCGCTCAGGGCCGACGTCAGCGTCCCGGAAGAGTGCGAGCGGATCGTGCGCACGTGCATCGCACGCTACGGCCGGGTGGACATCCTGCACAACAACGTGGGCATCGAGCTCCCGGGCGGGCTGGCGGACACGACCGTGGAGATGTGGGATCGCACCCTGGCCGTGAACCTCAGGAGCGTGTTCCTCATGTGCCGGAGCGTCGTGCCCCACATGGAGCGGCAGGGGGGTGGCGCCATCGTGAACATCTCCTCCATCAACGCCATCCGGACTCTTCCGGCGCTCTCCCTCCCGTACGCGGTCTCGAAGGCAGGCATGATCGCGTTCACCCGGGACGTGGCGGTGGAACTCGCGAAGAAGAAGATCCGGGTCAACGCCGTGCTCCCGGGGATGATGGCCACGCCGTTCGTCGTCGGGGCCCTCACCGAAGCCTACGGCGGCGACGTGGAGGCGATGATGGCCCGGCGTGACTCGCTCTGCCCCACGGGCAAGCAGGGGGAGTCGTGGGACGTGGCGTATCTGTCTCTGTTCCTGGCCTCGGACGAGGCCAAGTACATCACCGGAGCCGCCATGGTGGTGGACGGGGCCCAGACCTGCCGGATGTGAGCGCCCCGGGAAGGAGACGCCGAGCAGACCCCGGCAGGTGAACGGGGCAAGGCGGGGGGTGGTCCGCCCGGCCATGGCCAGCGGACCCCCCCGGTTATAGACTCCCGCCACTGCTCCCGGCAGAGTCCTCCCGCTCCGACGGCGCAAACGCGACGCTTTCCAGCACGGGAGGTGCCATGCCCCGGCGTGACGACATCCGGAAGGTCATGATCATCGGGTCCGGCCCCATCGTGATCGGCCAGGCCTGCGAGTTCGACTACTCGGGCACGCAGGCGTGCAAGGCCCTGCGCGCGCTGGGTTACGAGGTGGTCCTGGCGAACTCGAACCCCGCCACGATCATGACCGACCCGGGCATGGCCGACGTGACGTATCTGGAGCCGCTCAACGCCGCCCGCATGACCGAGATCATCGAGAAGGAGCGTCCCGACGCCCTCCTCCCCAACCTGGGCGGCCAGTCGGGCCTGAACCTCAGCTCCGAGCTCGCCCGCTCCGGCGTGCTCCGGCAGCACGGCGTGGAGGTCATCGGCGTCAACGTGGACGCCATCGAGCGGGGCGAGGACCGGGAAGCTTTCAAGGCGACGATGACCCGGCTGGGCATCGACATGCCGCAGAGCGCTCTGGCTTACTCCGTGGAGGAGGCCGAGGCCATCGCCACGAAGCTCGGCTACCCGGTGGTGGTGCGCCCGGCGTACACCATGGGCGGGACGGGCGGGGGGATCGTCTACAACGTGGAAGAGCTGCGCACGGTTTCCTCCCGCGGCCTCGCGGCCAGCCTCATCGGCCAGATCCTCGTCGAGGAGGCGGTGGTGGGGTGGGAGGAGCTGGAGTTGGAAGTGGTGCGGGACGCCAAGAACCAGAAGATCACGGTGTGCTTCATCGAGAACGTGGACGCCATGGGCGTGCACACCGGCGACTCGTTCTGCACCGCGCCCATGCTCACCATCTCCGAGGAACTCCAGCAGCGCCTCCAGAAGCACTCCTACGACGTGGTGGAGGCCATCGAGGTCATCGGCGGCACCAACGTCCAGTTCGCCCACGATCCCGAGACGGGCCGGGTGGTGATCATCGAGATCAACCCGCGCACGTCGCGCTCCTCCGCCCTCGCCTCCAAGGCCACCGGCTTCCCCATCGCCCATGTGTCCGCCCTCCTCGCCGGCGGCCTCACCCTGGACGAGATCCCCTACTGGCGTGACGGCACGCTGGAGAAGTACACGCCCTCGGGCGACTACGTGGTGGTCAAGTTCGCGCGCTGGGCCTTCGAGAAGTTCAAGGGCGCCGAGGACAGGCTCGGCACGCAGATGCGGGCCGTCGGCGAGGTGATGAGCATCGGGAAGACCTACAAGGAGGCCTTCCAGAAGGCGATCCGGTCGCTGGAGAACGGCCGCTACGGTCTCGGCTTCGCCAAGGACTTCCACGAGAGACCGCTCGAGGACCTCCTCGCCCTCCTCGCCGAGCCCTCCAGCGAACGCCAGTTCATCCTCTACGAGGCGCTCCGCAAGGGCGCCGGCATCGAGGAGCTCCATCGCCGGACCCACATCAAGGCGTGGTTCCTAGAGCAGATGAAGGAGCTGGTGGAGCTGGAGGAGGAGATCCTCGCCCATCGGGGCGGGAGGATCCCCGACGACCTGCTCCGGCAGGCGAAGAAGGATGGGTTCGCCGACCGCTACCTGGCCCAGCTCATGGGCGTGCCCGAGGCCGAGATCCGCGCGCAGCGCACAGCCCTGGGCGTGGTGCACGCCTGGGATGCGGTTCCGGTGAGCGGCGTGGAGAACGCCGCCTATTACTACTCGACCTACAACGGGGTGGACACGGTGCCGGTAAGCGGCCGGCGCAAGGTCATGATCCTGGGGGGCGGCCCCAACCGAATCGGCCAGGGGATCGAGTTCGACTACTGCTGCGTCCATGCCGCGTTCGCCCTGCGCGACCTCGGCATCGAGACGATCATGGTCAACTGCAACCCCGAGACCGTCTCCACCGACTACGACACGTCCGACAAGCTCTACTTCGAGCCCCTCACCGTGGAGGACGTGCTCGCCATCTACGAGAAGGAGAAGCCCGAGGGCGTCATCGTCCAGTTCGGTGGCCAGACGCCGCTCAACATCGCCGACGAACTGCAGCACGCCGGCGTGAGGATCCTGGGCACCTCCGTGGAGGCCATCGCGCTGGCGGAGGACCGGGACCTCTTCGGGAAGAGCATGAACCGGATGGGCATCCGCATGCCCGAGGCCGGAATGGCGAGCAGCATGGACGAGGCCCTGGAGATCGCCGCCCGCATCGGCTACCCCCTCGTCGTGCGGCCATCCTACGTCCTCGGCGGACGAGGCATGGAGGTGGTCCACGACGAGGAGTCGCTCCGCGACTATGTCGCCCGGGCCGTCCAGGTGACGCCCGAGCACCCCATCCTCATCGACCGCTTCCTCGCCGACGCCACCGAGTGCGAGGCCGATGCGCTCTCCGACGGGGAGGAGGTCTTCGTCCCGGCGGTCATGGAGCACATCGAGTACGCCGGCGTTCATTCCGGCGACTCGGCGTGCGTCATCCCCCCGGTGAGCATCTCTCCCGAGCACCTGGCCGAGATCGAGGAGACCACGCGGCGTATCGCCCGGGAGCTCGGGGTGGTGGGGCTGATGAACATCCAGTACGCCATCGAGAACAGCCAGCTCTACGTGTTGGAGGCCAACCCCCGGGCGTCGCGCACCGTGCCCTTGGTTTCCAAGGTCTGCAACGTCCAGATGGCACACCTCGCCACCGAGCTCATGATGGGCAAGCGCCTCTCCGACGTCAGGCCCGAGCGGCGGCCCATCCCCCACTTCGGCGTCAAGGAGGCGGTCTTTCCCTTCGACAAGATGCCCGAGGTGGACCCGATCCTCGGCCCCGAGATGCGCTCCACGGGCGAGGTGCTGGGGATGGCCATGTCTTTCGACCTGGCCTTCGTGAAAGCCATCGAGGCCGCTAAGCCACCGCTTCCCATGGACGGCACGGTGCTCATCAGCCTGGCGGAGAAGCCGCCCATCGCGCTGCAGGTGGCGCGGGAGTTCCACGCGCTGGGGTTCCACATCGTCGCCACCAAAGGCACCGCGGCGTTCCTCCAGGAGCAGGGCGTCCCCGCCGAGCCCATCCGCAAGCTCCACGAGGGAAGGCCCCACATCGCCGACGCCATCAAGAGTGGAAAGATCGACCTGGTGGTGAACACCCCGGCGGGCCGGCTCAGCGAGTACGACGACTCCTACATCCGCAAGACCGCCATCCGCCAGCAGGTCCCCTACTTCACCACCCTCCCCGTGGCGCTGGCGGCCGCCCGCGGCATCAGCGCGCGGCGCAGGGGCGCAGGGGGCGTCACGTCGCTGCAGGAGTACCACGCCAGAATGAACGACTGAGGGCATGGCCTTGGACCGCCGCCCGGGCCGTCCTACCCCACCCCCCAGAAGAGGACCATCCCCACCATCAGTCCGGTGAGCACCACGATGGTCATCCCCGCACCGACCCGGCCGAAGTCGCCGGGACGGTAGCCGGCGGTGCCCATCATCATGGCGTTGACCGGGTGGGCCATGGGCGTGAGGAACGCGGTCGAAGCTCCGATGGCCACCGCCACGGCCATGGCGTGGACGGGGATCTCACCCACGCTCGCAACGGAGAGCGCCACCGGGCCCACGAGGAGCGCGCTGACCTGTCCTCCCACCACCTGTGTCACCAGAACGGTCAGGGCGAACATCACCGCCACGACCAGCAACGGGCTCCCGGCCACGACCGCCGTCCCGAGGAGGTCGGCGACCCGGTCGGCCAGGCCCGTGTGGATCATCCCGTATCCCAGGGGGAGGAGACCGGCGACGAGGAACACCACGTGCCACTCGATGGAGCGGTACGCGCTGTCCGTCCCCAGGCACCCGGTGACGATCATGGCGAGCGCCCCGGCGAACGCCGTCGGTCCGATGGGATAGGCCCCGGAGAAGGACACCGCGAGCACGCCGAGCGCGATGAGGAGAGCCACCGCCCAGCGCTCGGGACGGCGCGGCGCCCCACCTTCACCGCCGGTCACGACGAAGTCCCCGCCGCGGGCGAGCTCGTCCAGCCCGTGCGGCCGGTTCACCACGAGCAGGCCGTCCCCCACCTCGAGTGGTGTCTTGCCCACGTCGGTGCGGATGACCCTGCCGCCCCGGAAGAGCGCCAGCGCCATGATCCCGACCCGGGTGCGCAGCTTCAACTCCGCCAGCGTCATGCCCCTGACGCGGGACCTGGGCAGGATGACGACCTCCGTCAGCTCGAGGTCGCCCGAGAGGGCCTGGGGTGACGGACCGGCCTCCACCTCCACGTCCCACTCGCCCAGCATGCGGACGCGATCCTCGCGGCCCAGGACCGTCATGGCGTCGCCGGCGAGCAGCGCGGTGGCCGGCCCAGGCATGAAGAGGTCGCGACCCCTGCGCCGCACCGCCAGGACCACGAGCCCCAACCGCTCGCCCAGCCGCGCCTCCTCGATGGTCATGCCCACCAACCCGGAGCTCTCCGGCACGGTGACCTCCCACACCCGCTCCCACAGCCTGTAGAGGTCCGGGAGGTCGCGCTGGGTGTCCTGCGTGTCGCCCTCCCGCCGGACGAGGAGCCGGCGCCCGATCACCAGCATGTACGCGATGCCCAGGACGGCGATGAGTCCTCCGGTCAGGAAGAAATCCATCATGCGGAGCGGTGGGGCCCCTCGCCGTATCAGGAGGTCGCTCATGATGATGTTGGCGGTGGTGAAGTAGGTCGCCATGCCGCCCAGGAGCGTGGCGTAGGAGACGGGCAGCAGCAGGCTCGCCACCGGCACGTCCGCGGACCTGGCCATCCGCACCGAGACCGGAAGGAGGAGGGCGCCGACCGCGACATTGTTCATGCCAAGGGACAGCGTGGCCCCCGCCACCATCAGGGTGAGCAGCACCCGGCGCTCCTCCATACCGGCCACCCTCGAGAGGTGCTTTGCGACGCTCCTCACCACCCCCGTCTGATCGAGCCCCTCGGCGAGGATGAAGACGCTGATGAGCGTGAGAACCACGCCGCTGCCCAGACCCGACAGGACGTCGCCGGGGGGCATCACGCCCAGCATCGCCAGGGCCAGCGCGGCGAGGAGCGCGATGAGGTCCGGCCGGAGGCGGGTGGAGTACATGAGGATCACCGTGCCGCCGAAGGTGGCCACGAGGATCCACTCCTGTTGCGTCATGGCTCAGCCGGCCCTCACGCGGTCCGCGTGCGCGTGATCTTCGCCACCAGGCCGCTGGTGGGGTCGGGACAGCGGATGAACTCGGTGGTAACGCCGTCGGGGTCGATGACCTTCTCGTAGGGCGTCCCCTGGTAGAGCCACGGGAGGGTACCGCCCTGCTGCAGCACCCGGATGGACGTGCTCATGCTGTCCATGAGCCATTCGCAGATCCGCCCCTTCTCGGCCGGATAGTCGAACACGTCCCCGGGCTCGTGTCCCCGGGCGCACCCCCCTGGGTTGCACTCCACGATCTCGATGGTGAAGGCGTACGTGGGACGCTGCTGCGCGGCCGCGTCGCCATCCACCCCCAGCATGGGGAGAGCGACGGCGCCGCTCCCCGCCAATCCGCAGAAACTGCGTCGGTCCATGAGGCGTGCCTCCGTTGGGTGCGTCCGTGGAGTGCCGGGTGGACCTCGTACCGACAGCACGCGTGCGCACAGAGTGGGAGAGTGGCAGCACCGTCCGGCTGGCGCCATACCCCACCGCGCCCGGGAGCGATGTGGGGTCCATGGAAGAACGACGCTGTCCCTCTACTCAGCCCTCAGCGCCTCCAGCGGGCTCACCCGGACGGCACGCAGCGCCGGCAGCAGAGCAGCCAGCGTGCCCGCCGCCAGAAGGACCAGGATCGAGCCGCCCAGCGCCACGGGGTCTGCAGGCGAGATGCCGAATATCAACCCTCGCAGCAGGACCGAGGCCAAGCCCCCTCCCACCAGGCCGAAAATCATGCCCGCCCCCACCATCCTCATCCCCTCTGTCATGACCAGCCGGAGCACGGCCCCGGCGTCGGCGCCCACCGCCATGCGGATTCCGATCTCGTGCCGGCGCAGAGCGACCAGGTACGCCAGGACGCCGTACAGGCCCACCGCGGCCAGGCCGAGGCCCACCAACGCGAACGCGCTCACCAGGCCGGTGCGGAACCGCGGCTGAGCCAGGGTGCCGTCGATGCGTGCGTCCATGGTCTGGACGTCGGAGAGGGCGATGTCCGGATCCTCGTCGCGGACCTCGCCGCGCAGAGCCGCTGCCATGGCCAGGGGATCCTCGCCCGCGGTACGGATGGCGACCCTCACGGCATCCTGGGGGAACTGATCGGCGGACAGGAAGAACGTCGGCAGACCCTCGTCTCCCAGGCCGGCCTCGTCCACCCGCGCCGACACGCCCACCACCTGGAACGCTCGGCCCCAGAGCTGGACGGGTTGCCCCAGGGGGTCTTCGCCGGGGAAGAGTTGCGACGCGAGCGTCTCGCTGAGGATCATCACCGGCTCGGATGACGGCGTGTCGTCTTCCTGGAAGGATCGGCCGCGGCGCAAGGGGATCCCGAGCACCTGGAAGTAGTCCCGATTCACGAATTTCCTCCGCCCCGGGACCGGGTCCTGGCCATCGCCCCCGCTCCGCCCCGGCCTGATGAGCCCGTTCCACGGTCCACCCCCCGGTGTCACGGGAAGCCAGTCCGCTGCCGCCACGCCCTTCACGCCCGGCACCATCCCGATCCGCCGGAGGGTCAGGTCGCACGCCACCCCCAGCTCCTCCGCGGATGCGTACTTGTAGGCAGGGAGCTGGATGCGCGCGGTGAGGAGACCGTCCATCTCGAACCCGGGGTCGACGTCGTGGATGGCCGCGAGGCTCCGGTACAGGAGCGCCGACGTCACCAGGAGCGTCATGGAAAGAGCCACCTGGGTCACCACCAGAGCGGACCGGGCCCAGCTCCGTCGCTCCGCACCTCTGCGCCCCGACCCAAACCGGAGCGCGCCGGCGAGGTCGAAGCCGGCGCCGCGCAGCGCCGGGCCCACGCCGAAGAGCGGCACCGTCAGGAGCGAGACCAGAAGGGCGAAGAAGAGCACCATGGGATCGACGCCAACCTCATCCAGCCTGGGAATGGAGGACGGCCCCACGGACCGGAGCAGGGCGCCCCCCGCCTGCGCGAGCGCCAGGCCCAGCGCCCCACCGAGGAGCGCCAGCACGACATTCTCCACCACGAGCTGGCCCACGACACGACCCCTGCTCGCGCCCAGGGCTCTCCGCGTCGCCAGCTCGCAGGTCCGGGTGGCGGCCCGGGCCAGCGCCAGGGAGGCCACGTTGGCGCACGCCACCAGCGGAACGAGAGCCACGATCCCCAGGAGCAGAAAAAGGATGGTGCGCGTCTCCCCGAACAGCACCGTGTGCAGCGGCTGGAGCCAGTGGCGCCACTCGGCCTGGTCGGGGTTCGCCGCCTGGATCCTGCGTACCACGACGTCCACCTGCGCCTGGGCAGCGGCCAGCGACGTCCCGTCCCTCAGGCGGCCGACGGCAAAAAAGTTGTTGTTGCCGCGCCCCTGCGTGGCCGCGTCACCCGCCCGCGTGGGAAGCCAGGCCTCCACCCCGGTCGCCGGGTACTCGAATCCCTCTGGCATGACGCCCACCACTTCCGTGGGCCGCCCGTCGAGGGAGAGCGTGCGCCCCACGATGGATGGATCCGCTCCCAGGCGCTCCTGCCAGAACGCATGGCTCAGAACGACCACCTCGGGACCTCCGTCCACCGCTTCGTCCCAGCGGAACCCCCTCCCCATGACCGGCACGACCCCCAGAACGGAGAACAGGTTGGGCGTCACCTGATTCCCGAGCACCCTGGTGCCCTCCTCCGCGCCGGACAGGAGAAGCCTCGGGTAGAAGACCTGGTATGCAGCCAGATCCTCCAGCGCGTCCAGCGACGCACGGTAGTCCAGGAAGTCGTCGTAGGAGAGGGAGTTCTGCCGCACCTCGTCGCTGGACTTCCAGAGCCACACCAGACGGTCGGGCTCCGGGAAGGGGAGCGGCCGCAGCACCGAGGCGTTCAGGACGCTGAACATGAGCGTCACGGCGCCGATGCCCACGCCCAGGATGAGCACGGTCGTGATGGTGTGGAGCGGTGAGCGCCGCAGGGAACGCAGTGCGAAGCGGACTTCCTTGACCAAGTCGATCATCACCGGACTCCCCCCGTTCGACAGGACACGCGGCACGCTGGGCTCCTCTCGACCCGGTCGGGTCGGCGGGCTCCCGTGCCCTTTCGCGTGCTTGGACAGCAGCGGCTGCGCATCAGTTGCCACGGCTGCCGGGTCCCCCGGGACGCACCGCACCTGGCCACCCTCCCCGGCGACGCCCATGTTGTCGGCGACAAACACCCCGTCTACCGGCATCCCGCAGGTGTCCCCATGAACGTCCGTCCCCTTCGCGCCGCGTCGTTCTCCCTGGCGCTCCTCCTCCCCCTCCTCGCGTCGTGCGCACCCGCCGATCGCGCGGCGCGCTTCGATGTGGTGGAGGCCACCATCCCCGAGCTCCAGCAAGCCATGGCCGAAGGGCGCCTCACCTCGCGCGAGCTCGTCGAGGCGTACCTGACGCGCATCGCCCTGTACGAGGAGCGGGTCAACGCCACCATCGCCGTGAACCCGCGCGCGCTCCAGATCGCCGACTCCCTGGACCGGGAGCGGGCGGCCGGGCGCGTCCGCGGACCTTTGCACGGGATCCCGGTGGCGCTCAAGGACATCATCCACACCACCGACATGCCCACCACCGGCGGCGCACTGGCCTTCGAGGACTACACGCCGCCCTATGCGGCCACGCTCACGAAGAACCTGGAGGACGCCGGCGCCATCATCCTGGCGAAGACGGTCCTCACCGAACTGGCCAACTTCATGGCCTCGGGGATGCCCACGAACTACAGCGCGGTGGGCGGCTACGGCCGCAATCCCTACGACCCCCGCCGCGATCCGCGGGACGGCCAGAACGACGGCAGGCCGGTCCTGAGGACCGGCGGATCCAGCTCCGGCTCCGGGACCGCCATGAGCTTCTGGGCGGCCAGCATCGGCACCGAGACGTCGGGCTCCATCCTGTCGCCGTCGAACCAGAACATGCTGGCGGCGGTGAAGCCCACGGTGGGGCGGATCAGCCGCTGGGGCGTCATCCCCATCACGGCCGACCAGGACACGCCCGGCCCCATGGCCCGCACGGTGACCGACGCCGCCGTTCTGATGGGTACCCTGGAGGGCACCGCCCCCGACCCCAACGATCCCGCCACCGCGACGTGCGAGCGGCCCGCAGGCGGGGATTACACGGTCTTCCTGAAGGCCGGGGGGCTCCAGGGTGCGCGCATCGGGATCCCCCGGGCCAGCTACTACGACTCGGTGCAGGTGCCCGGCACGAACCGGTGGCGTGGCGGCCTCTCGCCGGAGGCGCGGGCGGTGATGGACACCGCCATCGCCATCCTGAGGGAGCAGGGCGCCGTCGTCGTGGACCCGGCGGACATTCCCAGCATCGTGAATCCGGATACCGCCAACAACCTCCTCCTCCACGGCCAGAGCGTGGTTCTGAACTACGGGATGAAGCGGGACTTCAACCTGTGGCTGGCCTCCCTGGGGGAGGGCGCGCCGGTGACGTCCCTCACCGAGCTCCGGGAGTGGAACCTAGCTCACCGCTCCGCCGGCTCCATGAAGTACGAGCAGGCGCGCCTGGACGCCTCCGACGCGCTGGACCTGGAGAAGGACCGGGCGCGCTACGAAGCCGACCGGGCCCGGGACCTGCGGCTCAACGGCGAGCACGGCATCGACGAGGTCATGCAGGCGCTGGAGCTCGACGCCCTCATCTTCCCGGGCGGAGGCGGCGCCGGTATCGCGGCGAAGCCCGGGTATCCCACGGTGATCGTTCCCTTCGGGTTCGTGCCCAACGACGCCGGCCCTGCCTTCCCCGACGGATGGGAGCCCAAGCCCCAGCCCCTGGGCGTGAGCTTCACGGGGCGGGCGTGCAGCGAGCCCCGGCTCCTGGAGCTGGCGTACGCCTTCGAGCAGGCGACGAAGCGGAGGGTGCCGCCGCCTGGGATGAGATAGAGGAAGGGCGGCGGGAGGAGGGCCCACATGGAGAGGGGCGCCCTGCGGCGCACCGTCCTCGTCCGCTTCGGCGGCGGTGCGGTGGTGCTGGGAGCCATCCTGTTCCTGCCCGCGGGCACCCTTCGCTGGTGGGAGGCGTGGCTCTTCCTGGCCACGCTCTTCATCCCCATGGCCTTCGCCGCCGGCTATCTGATCGCGCACGACCCCGCCCTGGTGGAGCGGCGGCTGACGCTCAGGGAGGAGAGGTCCCGGCAGAAGACCATCGTGGCACTGAGCGGCGTCCTCTGGCTGGTGGCCTTCCTGGTTCCGGGCTTTGATCACCGGTTCGGATGGTCGTCGGTGCCGGCGTGGGTCGCCGTCCTGGCCGATGGCCTGGTGCTGGCCGGGTACCTGATCTTCTTCCTGACGGTGCGCGAGAACTCCTTCGCCGCCAGGACCATCCGGGTGGAGGAGGGCCAGAGCGTCATCAGCACGGGCCCCTATGCCGTGGTGCGCCACCCCATGTACTCGGGGATCGGTCTGATGATGGTCTTCGCTCCCCTGGCGCTGGGGTCGTGGTGGTCCATGATCCCCGGGCTGGCGGCGCCGGCGTTCCTGGTGTTCCGGATCCTCGACGAGGAGAAGGCGCTCGCCGCCGCCCTTCCGGGCTACACGGAGTACACCCGGCGGGTGCGGTGGAGGCTCATCCCCGGGGTCTGGTAGGCATCAGGGACCACGGTGACCGACCGCTCGACCGGTCGGTCACCCCACCGGGCTCTCCCCGTCGCACCACGCCCGCGCGTTCTGGAACATGCGCAGCCACGGCGAGACCTCGAGGCCGCGCCACGCCTCCGGGAGCCACGCCCACTGCCAGGGCAGGAAGCTCCGCTCGGGATGCGGCATCACCGCCAGGTGGCGCCCGTCGGGTGAGCACAGCGCCGCGATCCCGCGCGGTGAGCCGTTGGCGTTGAAGGGGTACGCCTCCGTCACCTGGTTCCGGTCGTCCACGTAGCGCAGCGGCGCCAGGGCCTCGCGCTCCACGCGCTCCAGGACCTCGGAGTCCGGGAAGAGCGCACGGCCCTCGCCGTGGGCCAGCCAGATCCCGAGGGTGGAGCCCTCCATCCCCCTGAGCATGATGCTGGGGCTGGGCTTCACGGTGAGGGTGGTGAAGCGCGACTCGAACCGTCCCGACGCGTTGTGCACGAAGCGCGGCTGCAGGTGGTCGGCGATCCCCCGCCACGGCACCCACCCCAGGAGCGCGTGGAGCTGGCACCCGTTGCACACGCCCAGCGTGAACGTGTCGGGCCGCTCGTAGAAGGCGTCGAACTGGTGGCGGAGCCGGTCGTGGAAGCGGATCCCGCCCGCCCAGCCCTTGGCCGAGTCCAGCACGTCGGCGTAGCTGAACCCGCCCACGAAGGCGAGGCCGCGGAACCGGTCCAGGGTGATGCGCCCTTCCCTGAGATCGGACATCACCACGTCCCACGCCTCGAACCCCGCCATGTGGAACGCCGAGGCCATCTCGCGGTCCGAGTTGCTCCCCTCTTCGCGGATGACGGCGACCCGGGGCTTGTCCTCACGGGCCAGGATGGCCGGCGCCGTGGGCATGGGGTCGAACGTGAGCTTCAGGGGCGGAGCGCTGCGATGGCACAGCCCCTCCCGCTCCTGGCGCACGCAGTCGGCGTCGGCCTGGAGCGCGTCCAGCTCGAAGCTGGTCGCCTCCCACAGGTCGCGCAGCGCGCGCACGTCCTCGTCCAGCACCACCGTGCCGCCCACGGTGACGCGTGCGCGCGGCTCCTCGGTCCCACGCCCGATGGCGACGCACGGAACGCTCGCCGCGCCGAGCGCCTCCATCACGCGCCCGGCGTCCCGGTCGTCCACCTCCAGGACGAGCCCCAGCTCCTCGGCGAAGAGGAGGGGGATCGCTTCGCCCGCGTCACCCTCCAGCGCGATCTCCACGCCGCAGTCGCCGGCGAACGCCATCTCCAGGATGGCCGTGACGAGGCCGCCGTCGGAGCGGTCGTGCCCGGCGGTGACGAGCCCTTCCCCGATGAGCCGCTGCACCGCGTCGAAGGCGCGGCCCAGGAGCCCCGCATCCTCGATATCAGGGACCTCGTCGCCCACCTGAGCGTACACCTGGGCCAGCGCCGAGCCGCCCAACCGCTGGTGCCCCCCACCCAGGTCCACGAACAGAAGACGCCCCGTACCGGGCCGCTTGAGGTCGGGGGTGACCACGTCCCGGATGTCCGGGCACGTGGCGTACGCCGACAGCACCAGCACGCCGGGCGCCTTCACCGTCTCCTCGCCGCCTGAGGGCGTGGGGGCCAGCGCCGCCATGGAGAGCGAGTCCTTGCCGCCGTCCACGGCGATCCCCAGTTCCACCATCACGTCGTGCATGGCCACGGCGGCGTCATACAGCGCCGTGCCCTCTCCCGGGAGCTTCGCCGCCCACATCCAGTTCCCGGAGCACTTGATGTCCTCGCGGGCGCTGATCCTGGCCCACACCAGGTTGGTGAGCGCCTCGCCCACGGTCATGCGGGCCATGGCGGCGGGGTCCACCAGTCCCTTGATGGGCTGCTCGCCGATGGCGGTGGCGCCGCCGGTGTGCCCGAAGTGGCTCTGGGCCATGACCGCCACGTCGCTCACGGTGAGCTGGAGCGGTCCCGCGCACTGCTGCCGGGCGACCAGGCCGGTGACGCAGCGATCCACCTTGGTGGTGAGGAACCGCTTGGATCCCACCGAGACCAGGCGGAACACCCGTTCGAGGGCGTCGCGCACCGTAAGTCTCTCCGGGAGGCGCAAGGGCGCGACCTGGGGAGGAACGCGGTCCAGGGTGAACGTCTTCCGGGGCATGGCGCCGAGCACGTGCTCCAGCTCCAGGTTCACGGGCGTCGAGCCGTCGACCGCGTCGTGCAGCACGACGCGGCCGTCGCCGGTGATCCGGCCCACAACGGCGAAGGGCGCGCGCTCCCGCTCGCAGATCCTGCGGAAGACCTCCTCGTGCTCGGGCCGCACCAGCAAGGCGTCGTTCTCCTGGTACTCGGCGCCCCAGATCTCCAGTACGGAAAGGGTGTCGTCGCCCACCGGGATGTCCCGCACCTCCAGCCGCGCGCCCGCCGGGTCCACGATCTCCTTGAGCACGTTGCAGTTCCCGCCGGCCCCCTGGTCGTGGATGCTGACGATGGGGTTGGCGTCTCCCAGCTCCACGCAGGCGCGAATGGCGCGGTTCACCTTCTGCTCCATCTCGGCGTCGCCGCGCTGCACCGCGTTGAAGTCCAGCTCGGCCACGTTCTCGCCCTGCACCATGCTCGAGGCCGCCCCCCCGCCCACGCCGATGCGGTAGGCAGGCCCGCCAACCTTCACCACCAGCATGCCCGGCTGCGGCTCCTCCTTCTCCACGTGTCGGGCGTCCATCTGACCGATGCCGCCGGTGAACATGATGGGCTTGATCCACTCGCGGCGCTCCCCGCCGGGGAGCCGGAGCCCGAACGCGCGCGTGTACCCCTGGATCATGGGCTCGCCGAACTTGTTGCCGTAGTCCGAGGCGCCGTCGGAGGCGTGGAGCTCGATCTCCAGCGGCGTGGCCAGGTTCGGGGGATAGCGAAAGTCCGGGTCCTCCCAGGGAAGCTCGTATCCCGGGATCCGCAGGTTGCCCACGCAGTAGGCGGCGGTCCCGGCCACCACCAGGCCGCCGCGCCCCGTGGCGTGCACGTCGCGGATCCGGCCCCCGGTGCCGGTCTCGGCGCCGGGGAAGGGCGCCACGCCCGAGGGGAAGTTGTGGGTCTCGGCGGTGAAGATGACGTGGTACTCCGCGTCCGAGAGGCGGAACGCGCCGGGAGCGTCGGGATGGGGCGGCAGGATGGTGCGGATGGGATAGCCGCGGATGGCGCTGGAGTTGTCCCGGAACGCGATGACGCTGTTCGCCGGGTTGGCGTCCAGCGTCCCCTTCACCAAGTCGAGCAGGTGGCCGCGCACCTCCTCACCGTCCACGACCAGGCGTCCCTTGAAGAACCAGTGCCGCGAATGCTCGGAGTTGGACTGGGCGATGTCGAACAGTTCGACGTTGGTGGGATCGCGGCGCACCCGGTCACGGAAGAGCGCCGTGTAGTAGTCCAGGTCCCAGTCGTCGAAGGCCAGCCCCATCTGGCGGTTGATCCGCTCGAGAGCCGCCCTCCCCTCCTCCAGGACGGGAACCGTGAACACCGGCTCGGGACGGACGCCGGTGGCGAAGCTCTCCAGGGGCTCCGGGTAGCGGCACTCGGTCATGCGGTCGTGCACCAGCGCCAGGAACGCCCGGACCTGCCCGTCCGACAGCTCCCCGTCCACGGCGAGCCAGAAGCGGCGCGAACGCTCGATGCGCCGGACCGCGGTGAGCCCGCAGGCGTGGCACACGGAGACGGCGTTGGTGGACCAGGCCGTGGTGAAGCTCATGCGCGGCCCCACCTCCAGCACCAGCCCGCCGCCGTCGAGGAAGGACCGGCGCCCGAACCCCTCCGGCTCGAAGGTCTCGGCCAGGAGCCAGGTCAGCACCTCCTCGGCGTTCGGGGGGAGCGCCCCGACCACCTCGATGTTGAAGCAGGACTCGGTGTCGAGGTCGCGGATCGCCGGGCTCACCCGCTCCCGGGCGGTTGCGAGGAGGGCGCGGCGCCTGGCCTGGGAGAGGCCCGGGTGGCGGAAGCGGTGGAGGAGGCTCATTTCGGGGGCGCGACGGGGATGGCTGGGTGGGCCGTGCGAGTGCGCCGAGTATACCTACGCCGGCGGGGTGATCCAATCCCGGGGGGCTACGGTGTCGCCGGCCGCAGGAAGCGGTCGTACCAGGCCAGATAACGCTCGTAGCGATCCCGGACGAACGAAGGACGGCTGATCCCGTGGAACTGTCCGGGATAGACGATGAGTTGCGTTTCCACACCCAGCGACCGGAGCGCCTGGTACATCTGCTCGCTCCCCTCGATGGGGACGTTGAAATCCCTCTCGCCCCCCAGGAAGAGCGTGGGCGTCTTGATGCGATCGGCGTGCCAGAACGGGTAGGAGACCTTCTCCCAGACCTTCGGATTGGTCCATGGGGCCCCGAGCTCGTTCTCGTACTGGTAGATGTACTGGTCCGTACCGTACATCGTGGTCTGCAGGGCGCTCCCCGCCCCACTCGTCGCGGCGCGGAAGCGCGTCGTGGTGGCGATGGTGTAGTCCGTCAGGATCCCGCCGTAGCTCCATCCCCCGATCCCCAGGCGCTCGGGGTCGGCGATTCCCAACGAGAGCACGTGGTCCACGCCGGCCAGCAGATCCTGCACCTCCTTGTTCCCCCAGTCGGCGAAGATCGCCTTCCTCCATTCCTGACCACGTCCCGAGCTCCCGCGGTAGTTCACCGCCAGCACGAGGTACCCGCGGGCGGCGAACAGCTCCCGCTCGAAGGCGAATGCGTGCTGGTCCTGCCCGTTCGGACCCCCGTGGATGCGGAGCAGGAGGGGGTACTTCTTCCCCGGGGTGAAGTCGGCCGGCTTCACGAGCAGCGCGCCGACGGTGAGGCCGTCCTTGTTGCGGAACGAGATGTCCTCGGTCGTCCCCAGGCTCAATTCCCGCATCAGCGAGTCGTTCGCCTGCGTGAGCGCCCGAAGCGACCCGTCCTCGAACGCGAACGCTTCGTAGGGGCGCGACGCTGTCGCCACCCTGGCCACGATCCGACCGCCGGCGCTGACGTCGAAGCTCCCGACCACGCGGCGTCCCTCGAGCACGCGCGTGACCCCGCCATCGCGCGCGTCGATGCGCGCCAGGTGCTGCGCGCGGTCGTCGGTGACAAGAGCCCAGAGCGAGCGCCCGTCCGGCGCCCACACCGGCCGCGACACGTCGCGGTCCAGGGAGGCCGCGAGGATGCGCGGAGATCCCCCGGTGCTCGGCATCACCGCCAGGACCTTCTGCCTATAGGCCGAGAGCCTGGGCTCGCTCCCCTGCAGGTACGCGATCTCCGATCCGTCCGGGCTCCATTCAGGGGTGTCGTCAGGTCCGTGCCAGCGCGTCAGACGCGTGGGGGACGCTCCTTCGCGGGCATCGACGACGTAGATGTCGGAGTTGTTCTCCCGGTCGGGCTCCCCCTCGCGGCTCGAGACGAACGCGAGCCGTGTCCCGTCCGGCGACCACCTCGGCGTGCTGTCGTCGTAGTCGCCGCTGGTCACCTGCACCGTCTTCCCGCCGGGAACGTCCACGAGGTGGATGTGCGACCTGCGATGTTCCAGGTATCCGTCGCGATCCCGCTTGAAGCGATACCGGTCGACGACGATGGGCCTGGGCGCGCGCGCCGCTGCGGAGTCCGCCGCCGCATCGGGGTCCGGATCGCGCGAGACCACGGCGATGCGCGTCCCGTCCGGCGACCAAGCGTAATCGGCCACCCCACCCTTGAGGTTCGTCAGCCTGACCGCTTCGCCCCCGGCCCGGTCGAGGAGCCAGATCTGGCCGCCCTTGCTCTCGTATCGCCCCGACACGAAGGCCAGATACCTGTTGTCGGGCGACCAGCGAGGCGAGCCCTCGCCCTCGGGCGAACTCGTCAGGCGCAGCGTGCGTGTCCCGTCCCAACTCACCATCCATACGTCGCTATCCGAGCGGTCCTTGATGGAGTCCGTGGTGGTGACGGTGTAGGCGACCCAGGCGCCGTCGGGCGCGATCCGCGGATCGCCCACGTCGCGCAGCCGGTAGATGTCGCCTGGCACCAGGCCACGCGACCCCTGGGCGGCGGCGGCGGAAGGGAGGACCGACGTGAGGAACGGCGCAAAGAGCGCGAGCGCGAGGATGCTCATGACGGCGCGGGCACGCATACCACCTCGGGGGCTGGAGCCGATGTAACGGAGCGAAGGGTGCTGCGCGGAGATTAGCCCGTGGCCGCGCCGGCGGCAAAGCGGTGGCGCGGGTTGCTCCGGGGATCGGGGACGACGCCCCGTACGGCCATCCGATGCCGGGGATATGAGGACGTGGCACGGGCCGTTCCGGCCGGGGCTCCGAGAGCACCCGTGCGAGACGGCGTGGCGCGCTCTAGGCCCACAGCAAGCGTGATGTGACGGGCTGATCTACGAAAAGGAACCGGAAA
>CAZJFX010000031.1:0-41525 GCA_964545395.1 uncultured Gemmatimonadaceae bacterium
GGCTTTTTATGCCCTGACTATGCCCCGTCTAGCTTCGTGGTGAATACGGCGGGCTTAAGTGAATAACGGCGAGTTCCTCGCTCTGTTGGGCGAGATGTACCCCAGTGAGGATTGGCCCAAGCCTCTGCATCTCCTTCAGGGGGCTGCCCTGGTGGACGCCGGGACGGCGGTGGGGGAGGCAGCCCGGATCGTCCGAACGAACAAGGCCAAACTCGCCCAGGTGATCGCAGCGGATGACCGGGTCGAGGCGGTTTTCGGTTCAAAGCTCCGCCTTGTCGACCAGAAGGAGCGGCAGCGCGCTATCCAGATCCTGGGGCAGTTACTAGTCGGCCGGGCCGCGGAGATGGCGTTTGAGGATATCTATCGCTCTGAGATGGAGAGCCACGAACTCGAGCTCAGAGACCTCCGAGAGTCGCGTACCGACACGGACTATCGCCTCTACAACGGCCAGAGTCGGCCCGTCTACCGCATCAACATCAAGTTCCATGGCTCCCTCTTCCGCCGGGCGCCGGAGTTGGTGAATCTCGAGCCCGACGACTGCTTTGCGCTCGCGACGTACAAGATCCATGGCGCTCTTGGGAAGCAGCAGGAGGAGGGACTGCCGTACATCTTCGCGGTGGTGGGCGAACGTACCCTGAGCGGTGAGAGCGTGGGTTCAGAGATCCCCAGCCGCTTTATTGAGGCCACGGCTTTCTGTCATGGCGCTCCACGCGCTCCCGGCAAGCGGGACTTCGAGGACCGCGCGGTGGAAGTCCTGGTGCGAAGCGCCGCCGAGGTCTTCCAGAAGACCTACCAGTCAATCAGGAAGGCTGACTGGTACATCCTCTCGGCCCGCAAGGCAGACAAACTCCTCCGGCAGCATCTCTACGAGCGTGTCTTCGCGCTCCGTATTCGCGGGTTCGCCCGAGTGTTCAGAGGGGCTGAGTTGGACATGCACTTCTCCCTGTCCCAAGATCTCGTCCCACTCCACACCTTCCTAACCGTTCTCCGCAACGAGGGTCAGGCGAAGGTGGTGACGCTCCTTGAGCGGGGTGATTACTAGCTCTGGCGACTAGCGTGTAGGATGCGCTTTCTAACCAGGCGTTCCTACTGCACGGTGGACTTCAGGGTCCGGAGCACTCGCCTGACGGCTCGCGCTCCGGGTGAGCATGATGCGCGCGCAGTAGAACGCCAAGTCGTTGGCCGCACCTGCGGGGAAGGGGATCCGCCGCAGCTCGTTTCCGTCCTGGTGGAGGTCGTAGGCCGTGATGGCCTTCAGCGCGCTCCGGGTGGGCACCGGCTCGGGGAGCGGCGCCGTCTCCGACTTCCCCACGCTCGCCACGTAGAGCGTCTGCTCGTCGGGGGAGAGCGCCACGCCCTCAGGGGGAGGAGGGAAGGGGGGCAATGCGGACGGGTGGGCAATACGGCGGCCGCCTCCCGTTGCAGGCTTTGATCCCCGATACTTCAAATGTGCGCGCGGCGCGACGACGCTCCCGACGGGATGCCATGGACCGCAGACATCTCACCCGCTATGCCTGGCTGTCGGCGACCGCCGCGGTCCTGACCATCGCCCTGAAGGCGCTGGCGTACTATCTGACGGACTCCGTGGGGCTCCTCTCCGATGCGCTGGAGTCCCTGGTCAACCTGGCAGGGGCGCTCATGGCGCTGGCCATGCTGACGGTGGCCGCCCGCCCCGCCGACGAGGACCACGCCTTCGGCCACACCAAGGCCGAGTACTTCTCGAGCGTGCTGGAGGGGATGCTCATCCTGCTGGCGGCGGCGAGCATCGCGGTGGCGGCGGTGCACCGGCTCCTGGCGCCGCGCCCCCTGGAGCAGATCGGCCTCGGCCTCGGCGTCTCGGTCCTGGCCTCGGGCGTGAACCTGGCCGTGGCCATCGTCCTGCTCAGGGCGGGCAAGCGTTACGGCTCCATTTCCCTGGAGGGGAACGCCCGCCACCTCCTGACGGACGTGTGGACGTCGGCGGGCGTGCTGGCCGGTGTGGGCGCCGTGGCCCTCACGGGGTGGCTCAGCCTCGACCCCATCGTGGCGCTGGTCGTGGCCGCGAACATCGTGCGCACGGGCGTCGCCATCATGCAGCGGTCAGTGTCGGGACTCATGGACGTGGCGCTCCCCGACGTGGAACAGCGCTCGATCCGGGGCGTGCTCCAGGGCCACCTGGCCGACGGTGTCCAGTTCCACGCGTTCCGGACCCGGCAGTCCGGGTCCCGGCGGTTCGTGTCCATCCACGTCTTGGTGCCCGGCGCGTGGACGGTGCAGCAGGGCCATGAGATCCTGGAGCAGATCGAGGGCGAGATCCGAGCCGTCGTGCCCAACACCACCGTGACCACGCACCTGGAGCCGCTGGAGGACCCGTGCTCCTGGGAGGACCTGTCGCTGGATCGGGAGAAGCCACTTCCCGGGGAGAGACCGGCGCGCGGCTGACGAGCCCACGCCGGCGTCAGGGGGGCGGGGTGAACCGCGGCGTATGCGCTGGCCGCCGCCTAGCCCTCCGCCGGCGGCGGCCCCGTGGGTCCCAGGAGCCTCCCTCCGTCCACCGCCAGGATCTGGCCGGTGACGAACGTCGCCCCGGCCAGGAAGACCACGGCGCGGACCACGTCGTCGGGGGTCCCCAACGTCCCCAGGGGGGTGCGGGAGCGGAGCGCCTCCAGGAACTCGGGCGGGTAGCCCTCGGGAGGGAGCACGGCGCCCGGGGCCACAGCGTTGACGCGCACCTCGGGGGCCAGCGCCCGGGCCTGCACCCGGGTGAGCTGGGCCAGCGCCGCCTTGGACACGGCGTGGGCCGGGTGCTCGCTCCAGGGCTGGAACGCCGAGAGATCCAGAACGTTCACCACCGCCCCCCGCGCGGACCTGAGCAGGCCTTCGGCCGCACGTACGAGCAGGTGGGGCGCGCGGACGTTGAGGTCCATGACGCCGTCCCACGCCGCCGCGTCCACCGCGGCCAGGGGGCGAGCGTCGAAGCTGGCGGCACTGTTCACCACCAGGTCCAGGCGCCCGAACGAGGCGCGGGCGGCCTCCACCAGCGCGTCGGGGGCGGAGGGGTCCGCCAGATCGGCCTGGAAGACCATGCACCGCCTTCCCAGCCCCTCCGCCGTCCGGGCCACCTCCGCGGCGGCATCTTCCGAGGAGCGGTAGTGGACGACCAGGTCGTATCCGGACTCGGCCAGCCCCAGGGAGATGGCGCGCCCGAGACGCACCGCGCCCCCCGTGACCAGCGCCACACGTTGAATTCCGGGCGAGATCATGGGACACTCATACGCGCGACGGGGCTTCGGGTGCCAGTCCCCGGGCTCCCGCCGCGGTCGTGCCCGCGCGAAATGCGCTGCGGGCTCAAGGGAAATCCAGGGGAGGAGTCGTCATGCCGGACCTCACGGGGAAGGTCGCCCTCGTCACCGGGAGCACCAAGGGGATCGGACTGGCCATCGCCGAGCGCCTGGCCGCCGCGGGCGCGTCGGTGGTGGTGAGCGCCCGCACAGCGTCGGACGTGGAGGCGACGGCGGCTCGCATCGCCACTGCGGCGAAGGGGACGGTGATCGGCATCCCGTGCGACGTCGCCATCCCGTTTCACTGCGCCCACCTCGTCGAGGAGGCGGTCCGCCGCCTGGGGCGCCTGGACATCCTCGTGAACAACGCCGGGCTCGGGATCCTCAAGCCCATCGGCGAGCTCTCGGTGGAGGAGTGGCGCATGCAGGTGGACGTGAACCTGGGCGGCGTCTTCTACTGCTCGAAGGCGGCTCTCCCCCACCTCTCCGCGCGCGACGACGGCTGGATCATCAACATCGGCTCCCTGGCGGGCCGCAACGCCTTCGCCGGCGGCACGGGCTACAACGCCAGCAAGTTCGGCCTCGTCGGCATGACCGAGGCCATGATGCTCGACGTGCGCCACGCCGGTGTGCGGGTGAGCCTGCTCATGCCCGGGAGCGTGAACACCGAGTTCGGCGGGCGCTCGCAGAAGGAGGAGCGGGATTGGCGCCTGGAGGCCGACGACTGCGCGCTGGCCGTGCTCCAACTCCTCGAGTATCCGAGGGAGGCGCACGTGAGCCGCGTGGAGATGCGTCCCAGCCGGCCGCGGAAGGGGTGATCCGCAGGGTGAAGTCGCTTCCCATCCTCCACCGGTTCCGCATCGCCGTCCAGCGCTCGCAGACGGCGGGGCCGCTGGCGATGGCGGTGACCGTGGGCGTCCTCTCAGGGTGCGGAGGGGTGGCCCTTCGCTGGATGATCCGGGCGGTGCAGTGGGTCTTCTTCGACCAGGGCACGCGTCTCGGGCCCGGCCTGGGTCTGCCCATTCCGGCCTGGGTCGTCACCGTGTTGGCCCCTGCGGTCGGCATGGTGATCGTGGCCTACCTCGTGGAATGGTGGTCGCACGAGGCGAAGGGACACGGCGTGCCCGAAGTGCAGTTCGCCGTGCGCATGCAAGGCGGGAAGATCCGCCCGCGGGTGGCGGTGGCGAAGGCCGTGTCCAGCGCCATCTCCATCGGCTCCGGCGGTTCGGTGGGCCGCGAGGGGCCCATCGTCCAGATCGGCGCCTCCCTGGGGAGCGCCCTGGCCCAGTTCGCCGGTCTCTCCTCCGAGCAGGTGAAGCTCATGGTGGCGGCCGGCTCCGCCGGCGCCATCGCCGCCACCTTCAACGCGCCGGTTGCAGGCGTGCTCTTCGGGCTGGAAGTCATCCTGGGGAGCTTCGCCGCCCGCTCCTTCGGCCTGGTGGTGGTGGCCTCGGTGAGCGCGACGGCGGTGGCCCAGGCGGCGCTGGGCACCGAGCCGGCCTTCCGCCTGGTGGAGCAGTTCCAGTTCGTCAGCAACTGGGAGCTGGGGCTCTACCTTGGGCTCGGCGTGCTCACCGGCCTGCTCGCGCTGGCCTACGTGCGGATGGTCTACGGCGTCGAGGACTGGTTCGACCACTGGCACGTGTCCCTCTGGGTGAAAGCGGTGACGGGGGGTCTCATCGTCGGGCTCCTGGGGACGTTCGGAAGCGCGCACCTCTTCGGCGTGGGCCACGAGGGCGTGGAGCTGGCCATGGCGGGGGGGCTCTCCACCGGCCTCATGCTGGCGCTGGTCCTCATGAAGATGGTGGCGACGTCGGTGACGCTGGGCGCCGGGGGCTCGGGAGGCGTCTTCGCGCCGGCCCTCTTCATCGGAGCCATGGCGGGGGGGGTATTCGGCCGGGTGGCCGACCATTTCTTCCCGACGGTGACCGCGTCACCGGGGGCGTATGCGCTGGTGGGAGCGGGGGCGGTGTTCGGCGCGGCGGCCCACGCGCCCATGACGGCCATCCTCATCCTGTTCGAGATGACCGACAACTACAGGATCATCCTGCCGCTGATGTTCTCGGTGGTGCTGGCGCAGCTCATCGCGTCGCGAATCGATCCCGACTCCATTTACTCCATCAAGCTCCGCCGAAGGGGCGGCCTGGCGTCCCCCCGGACGGAGTTGGGCACCCTCGACCTTTTCCTGGTGGCCGACGCCATGACCGAGGAAGTGCCCTCGGTGCGCTCCGACCTGACTCTGGATGACCTGGCCGCCGAGGCCCGCCGGGGCCGGAGCCGCAGCTGGGTGGTCCTGGACGCCGGCGATCGCATGGCGGGCATCGTGTCGGTGACCGACCTGGAGCGGGCCATCGTGGAGGGGGAGCTGGAAGGACGCACGGTGGCGGACATCATGACCCGGGCGGTGGCCACGTGTACCCCGGAAGAGACGCTGCGACATGCATTCCGGCGCTTCACCGAGCACGACGTCTTCCAGATCCCCGTGCTCGACCCCCAGGAGGGGGGCAAGGTGGCGGGAGTGCTGCGGCGCACCGAGATGATGTGGGCCTACAAGGAGCTGGCCGACGAGCACCAGCGGCTGGTGGAGCGGAGCGACGCCCTTCCCGGCGATAGCCGCTTCGAGTCGGCGCACGTGGAACTCCAGGTGACGCCCGAGCACCGGGGCGTGTGCGACCGCGCGGTGCGGGACATCCAGGTTCCCCAGCACGCTCTCATAGCGCTGCTCCGGCGGGGGGACCGGGTGGTGGTCCCCCGGGGGTTCACCCGGGTGGAGAGCGGCGATCTCCTCACGCTCATTACCACCCGGCAGCATGAGCAGGAGCTGCGGGAGTGGATCGCCCGGGCTTCTTACCGGATGCCGTAGTCCCGGGCGTAGACCATGAACGTCTCGAAGGCCCGGGGGTCGTCCTCCCGGATCCTGAAGACTCGGGCGCCCCGCATCCGGTCCTTATCGTCGCCCTCCAGGCCGTAGGTCCCAAACCCCACGTTGGCCGAGTAGCCCAGGCGGACGCCGAAGTAGTCGCCCACGAAGTCGTTCACGTGGTCGTGGCCCACGAAGATGCCGGCCACGTCACCCCGGTCCATGACGGCGCCGAAGAGCCCGCTATTGAACGCTCCGGCTGCCACGTCCTCGTTCTTCTCGCCCGTCACGCCGTGGTTCTCCCCATGCTCCCAGAGGAGGGCGAACTCGGGAAGGGGGATGTGGAAGAACATGAGGGAGGGAACCTTGCTGCCCCATCGCTCCTCCAGCGCCCGGGAAGCCGTGGCGTACCACGCCGCCTGGCTGGGCCGGATCCAGTCGTAGGTCCGCAGGCCGTCGGCCTCCACCGCCTGGGCGGCGATGGTGTCGGGGACGTACCGTCCCGAGTCCAGGAGCCAGACGTTGAACGCCGGGGCGTCCCCCTGCGACCCGAGGATCAGGAGGTGGGTGTTCCCCGTCCCGTGGACGCCCGGAAGGGAAGGGCGGTTCAGGTTGTGGGGGAAGGACATGTAGTGGTCCAGCTGGGCCGCCTCGTCCATCCCCGTCGCGGGCGTGTGGTCCTCGTCGTGGTTGCCGAAGGTCACCGCCCACGGGATCCCCCGCGACTCCACGGGGGCGCCGAAGCCGTCCACGGCGCGCTGGACGTCGGCGGGTGTCTGCGGGCCCTCGCGGACGTTGTCGCCGGTGAACACCACCAGGTCCGGCCGGTGCTCGTCCAGCACCGCCTCGATGAGGCGCACCGTGCGGGGATCGATGTCCTGGTCGTCCTGGACGTCGGTGAACTGCACCAGGATGAAGGTGCCATCGGGGCGGAAGCGGAGCGAGGGCTTCTCCGCCTCGGTGGGGGCCGATGTCTCCGGCGAGCCGCATCCGGAGAGGAGCGTCAGGGCGAGGAACGACGCCACGGCCGCGGCGTCGAAGATGACCTTCACGGTGCCTCCTTGACCGGGTCGGCGGGGGCGAGGGTGCCCAGGGCAGAGTGGCACGCCGGGACCTGGGATCGCAAGGCCCGTGACGGGGTTAGCTTCATGATCCAGGACGGCACCAGTTCACACCGCCACTCCGGGGGTACCATGGCCGGCGGCCACCGCATCGAGAAGGACTCGCTGGGCGAGATGAAGGTCCCCTCCGACGCTCTCTACGGGCCCCAGACCCAACGCGCGGTGGAGAACTTCCCCATCAGCGGCCAGCGCTTCGGCCGGGGTTTCATCGAAGCGCTGGGGACCATCAAGAAGGCGGCGGCGCTGGCCAATGCCGAGCTGGGGCATCTCGACCCGGCGGTGGGGAACGCAATCGCAGCCGCCGCCGACGAGGTCGTCGCCGGCAGGTGGGACGACCAGTTCGTGGTGGACGTCTACCAGACCGGGTCGGGGACCTCCACGAACATGAACGCCAACGAGGTCCTCGCGCGGCGAGCGTCGGAGATCCTCGGCGCGAAGGTCCACCCCAACGACCATGTGAACTCCGCCCAGTCGTCCAACGACGTGATCCCCACCGCCATCCACGTCGCCGCTCGGGTGGCCATGGATCGTGAGCTGCTCCCGGCCCTGCAGCACCTCCACGCCGCGCTGGCGGCGAAGGCCATGGCTTTCGATCATGTGCTGAAGTCGGGGCGCACCCACCTCATGGACGCCACGCCGGTGCGCCTGGGCCAGGAGTTCCGCGGGTATGCCGTACAGGTCACCAAGGGGATGGAGCGGGTGCGGCGCGCCTCCGACGAGCTGGCCGAGTTGGCGCTGGGCGGGACGGCAACGGGCACGGGGATCAACACGGATCCGGCCTTTCCCGGGCGGGCCATCGCGAAGATCTCCGAGCTCACGGGGATCGCGTTCCACGAGGCCGACGACCACTTCGAGGCGCAGGGCGCCAGGGACGCTGCAGTGAGCGCTTCCGGAGCGCTGAACGCGCTGGCCGTGAGCCTGATGAAGATCGCCGACGACGTGCGCTGGATGGGGTCGGGCCCCACGTCGGGGCTCGCCGAGATCCGGCTTCCGGCCATCCAGCCCGGCTCGTCCATCATGCCTGGGAAGGTGAACCCGGTGATGTCCGAGGCGCTCATGATGGTTTGCGCCCGGGTCATGGGGAACCACGTCACCGTCACCGTCGCGGGAAGCCGGGGGAACTTCGAGCTGAACGTGATGATGCCGGTGCTGGCCCAGGCGCTCCTCGAGTCCATCACCCTCCTGGCCCATGCCGCCCGAGCCTTCACCGACAAGTGCCTGACCGGCATCGAGTCCGACGAATCGCGCTGCCGGGAGCTCCTGGAGCTGAACCCGGCGGTGGCCACCGCGCTCAACCCCCACATCGGCTACGACAAGGCGGCGGAGGTGGCCAAGGCGGCCGCGAAGGAGCGCAAGAGCGTGCGCGAGGTGGTGCTCCGGGAGGGCCTGCTGCCCCCGGAGAAGGTGGACGAGGCTCTCGACGTGCGCGCCATGACGGAGCCGGGGCTGCCCGAGTAGCTGCGGGCCGCAAAGAACAGCAGAGCCGGTGGTTCGGCACGCAGCGTGGCGGCCCGCTCCATGAACCTATTGGTGTAGGCGCGGATGTGACGGCCGCCGGCGGTCAGCCTCGTGGCGCGGCGGCAGCCGCAAGTCCACCGTCGCTCTCGCCTCACCCGATGGGCGTGGGGGGTGGGGCAGGCCCCCCCCAGTGGGGCTCACACGCCCACCGTGTGGAGCGCAGCCCCCCCCCAGGGTGGGCCTGCCCCACCCCCCAAAAGCACACGGGCGAAAAAGAGCGACGGCAGGCTTGCGCCTGCCGCCGCTTGGCACGCCCCCCCCAGGGCGTGAGGCCCAGCCGTGATCGGGCATGGGCACTTTGACCCGGTCCCGGACGGCGCAGGCCGCCGGGGCCGGCGTTTCCTAAGCCGTCTTCCGGTCCAGGCGCAGGACGTTGCCCTTGCGCGCCCCCTCCACCTCGCTGATGGGAAGTCCCCCGCGGGGGAGGACGATGGTCGTGGCTCCGTCCAGGCACAGGGGCCAGGCCCAGTGGCCATACTCCACCACCTGAAGGAGCTGGGGGCCCAGGTGGCCGGCCAGCGGGATCGCCGGCTCGGTGATGGCTCTCCACACCCGGTCCACCAGGGCCATGCGCTCCGACACGGAGTCGGCCCAGGCGGCCAGCCGCATCTGCCGACGCTCGGCGACGCTCAGGGAGCGGACGATGCGCCGGTGCCCCGGGAAGCTGTGGGAGAGGAGGAACGAGAGCGCCTCGCCCTCGGGCATGGGATCCACCGAGTCCCCGTGGAACCCCGGCGTGCGCACACGTCGTTCGTCCCGGATGTCGATGAACCCGTCCGTCGCCACACGCATGATTCCTCCTCTGGGCTACCGTGGAGCCTTCCGGAGAAGGCGTCGCGCCTGAGAAGGGACAAGCTCCGTGCCGCGCCTCCAACCGGGCCCTCCAGGCTCTGTGACGGAGCACGGAAGTTGTTGTGCTCGAACGAGTTGACATGTTCGATGGGCATGGCGCCGGGGCGGCGATGGGGGAGCTCGGGGACGGTACGTGGTTCCGGTGGTGGCAAACTTTGCCCACTTTGGGGCATGAACCGACCACCCGACGACGAGTTGGGCGCCCACGTCTCCACCGAGGGAGGACTTGCCCACGCGCCCGGGCGCGCCAGGGCCATCGAGTCGGCCTGCCTCCAGCTCTTCACCAAGCAGCCCAACCGCTGGGCCGAGCCCAAGGTGGACGAGGCCACGGCCGAGGCGTTCCGCGAGGCCCGGGCGGCATGCGGCATCCGGGTCGCCGGCGCCCACGACTCCTACCTTATCAACCTGTCCTCCCCCGACCGGGCTCTCTGGGACCGCTCCCTGGTCAGCTTCGAAGCGGAGCTCCGCCGGTGCACCGCGTTGGGGCTGGACTTTCTGGTGACCCACCCGGGCAACGCCACCGACGGGAGGGCGGAGGCCGGGATCCGTCACAACGCGGAGGGGATCGCTCTGGCGCTGGACGCGGTGGGGGAGAGCCCCACCCGGGTGCTCCTGGAGCTGACCGCCGGGAGCGGGACCAGCGTGGGCGGCTCCTTCGAGAGCCTGGCGGCCATCCTGGAGGAGATCCCCGCAACCCTGCGCCATCGGGTTGGGGTCTGCGTGGACACCTGCCACGCCTACGCCGCCGGCTACGACCTGGTGGGCGACTACGAGGGGGTGTGGAAGGCCTTCGCCGGCACACTGGGATGGAGCCGCCTGGGCCTCGTCCACCTCAACGACTCCAAGCACCCCCTGGGGTCGCACAAGGACCGCCACGACGGCATCGGCAAGGGGACGCTGGGGCTCGAACCCTTCCGGCGCATCATGCTCGACGCCCGCCTGGGCGAGGTTCCCAAGATCCTGGAGACTCCCAAGGGCGACGACCCGGTGGCCGCCGACCTGGCGAACCTGCGGCTCCTGCGGTCATTCCGGAGCGGCTGACGCGAACATGGCCACCTTCAGCCCACGGTCCTCCGGGTTGCGCACGCGAACGCCGAAGCGGCCGCGGAACAGGAGCGCCAGGAGGAGGACGGTGCCGAAGCTCACCACCAGGACCGGCCCGGTCGTGACGTCCCAGGCGAAGGAGATCCCCAGCCCGGCCACGACGGCCGCGGTGCCCGAGGCCCACGCGAGCAGCAGCGCCGAGCGGAAACGCCGCGTGTAGAAGAACGCCACCACGGCGGGCACGACCAGCACGCTGAAGACCATGAGCACCCCGGCGATCTGCACCGACGAGGTGATGGCGATGCCGAACGTGCCGTAGAACACGAAGTCCCAGAGCTTGAGATGGCGCACGCGCTCCGGGGCCCACGTGATGGCCAGCATGGTCCGGCGCAGCAGGAAGTGGAAGAGCCCGATGGCGCCGTACGAGACGGCCACCTTGAGCACCGTGGGCCAGGTGACCCAGATGAGGGAGCCGGTGAGCGTCTCCTTCACGTGCTCCGTGCCCTCGGAGGCGAAGCTGGCCAGGAGGATGACCGCCGCCGAGGCCACCACGAACGTGATTCCGATGAGCGCCTCCTGGGGGACCGGGGACTCCTCCAGCCGGGTGACGGAGAAGATGAAGGCGCCCAGGAGCGTGAAGCCGAAGGAGAACGCATACGCCATCCCGGAGTTGTGGTGGGCGCCCATCAGAAAGGCCACCGTGCTTCCCAGCGCGGCGATCTGCGCCAGGGCCAGATCCACAAAGATGACCTCTCGCTGGATGACGTGCAGGCCGAAGTAGGCGTGCGTCAGCAGGATGATCATCGCTGCGAAGAAGGACGGCAGAAGCAGCTCGAGCACGGTCGCGTTCCCCCGGGGTCAGGGATGGGCCACGGCGCCGACGGCCCGGGCCAGGCTTCCCACCCACACGTCGACGAGGCCAAAGTAGTGGCCCACCGCCGGTCGCGCCCCGGTCTGCATGGGGACCACCACGGCGGTGGCACCGCCGCGCCGGGCCACGGCCTCCACCCTTGTGCGGTCGAAGTAGGTCTCTGCCAGGAGCACGCGGACGCCGCCTTCTCTCATGAGCTCCACCAGCCGGGCCACGTGCCGGGGCGTGGGGGGGATCCCCGGCTTCACCTCCACGTACTCGGCGCACGTGACGCCGAAGCGGTCCTCGAAGTAAGCCCAGCTCTTGTGGTAGCACAGGATGCGCTGGCCCTCCAGCGCCTCGGCCTGCTTCAACCACCCGCCCAGCAGCTCCCGGAGCGGGCGCCCCTGGTATTGCTGTGTCCCGAGGAAGCGGGTCAGGCCTCCCGAGAGCGCCAGGCGCTCCAGCGTGGGGCCACCCAGGGCGTCCACCAGGCGCTCCCCGAAGAGGCGCCGGTGCAGGCGGTCCTCGAAGGAGGCCAGGTTCGACTCCCACACCCCCCGGCGATCCGGAGCCACCCGGGTGAGCCCGGCGGCGATGTTGCGCGCGATCTGGAGGGCCCGGAGCGGGTCGGTGTGGAGGTGGGGGTTGCCGTAGATATGCACGTCCCCGGCGGAGCGGTCTGCCGCCGCGGGAATGTCCAGGAGCTCGATCCCGGCGTGGGCGGAGACGTATCCGCGTCCTCCCTCCAACACATTGGGGTTGCCGGCCTTGTCCAGGAGGGTGGGGACCCAAAGCTCCAGGTCGAGGCCGGTGGTGATGAACAGGTCCGCCCGCTTCAGCTCCAGCGCGAAGCTGGGCTTGGGGCGCACGAAGTGGGCATCCTCGCCGGGGTCGGCGATGGACGTCACGGTGACCTCTGCGCCCCCGATCTCGCGGGCGAGGGACGCGTACACCGGGAGCGTCGCCACCACGCGCACCGGCTCCCGCGCGGAAGCGGGCACGCCGAGGGCGGGATGGGTCAGGAGGGCCGCCAGAGCCAGCACCGTCGTCAGCATCGTCGCGCCCTCCTCAGTAGGACTCGTGCTTGTGGGGACCCATGGCGAACGTCACCTGCAGGAGAAAGCGACCCTTCCCCGACTCGGCGGTCCGCCCCAGCAGATCGTACTCCGCCCGGATGCGCACGTACTCGCTCTGCCACCAGGTGAGGGTGGGGCTGAGGAGCCAGGCCGACTCCTCGGGGTGGTGCGGGTTCTCCGTCCATTCGTAGCGCGCGCCGGCCAGCCACCGTTCGTTGAGGCGCATCTCGCCCCACGTCCAGAAGCCCAGGGCGCTGCGCGCCTCCTCGTGCTCCTCGCCTTCGGCGGCACCGGCCTCGCCCTCGTGCTCCTCGTGCACCAGGCCGTCCAGCACCAGCACGCCGCCGCGCAGGTTGAGGCCGCGGTACTTGGCCCGCTCCGGCGGGCGCCAGGTCAGCGAAGCCTCTGCGCTGTACACGCTCCGGTCCAGAGAGTGCACATCGTCCTCGTACCGGCCCCGCACCCAGCTCACGCCCAGGTCCAGGTCCGTGGCCCGGCCCATCTGCCAGAACCCGTTGACGTGCCCCAGCACCGAGGGCCGGGTGGCGGCGCCGAAGAGCGTCTCGTTCTCGCTCCGCGTCACCTCCACTGTGGCTTCGTACGTCCCGGCTCCTCCACCGATGGGCGCGAGCCAGCGGAGGGAGGCGCCCGTCTGGCCCAGCCCCTCCTCTCCGAGGAACGCCAGGTGGGGGAGGGGACGGGATTGGAACAGGAAAGCGTGGGGGTGCCAGCGGTTGATCTGCCCGAGTTGCTGGTAGAACCGGCCCAGCTTCAGACCCAGCCCTCCCGGGAGCCCCACCCACTCCACGTAGCCTTCCTCCACGGCGAACTCTCCGCCGTGTCCATGGGCGTCGTCTCCTTCCTCGCCCTCGTGCTCGTGCTCGCCGAAGGGAACGACCTCCCCGCCCGCGATGTGCCGGCCAATGAAGATCTTCGCCCGGGAGAAGGGGTCCAGGTTGGAGACGAGGGAGATCTCGAACTCCCGGGCGAAGAAGTTGTCGGCTCCGGGCTCGTCGGGATCCAGATGCGCGAAGATGTCGGCGTTGACGCTCAACTCCGGGTTCAGGGCCTGGAGCGCGCGCTCGCGGCCGGAGGACTCCTGCTGAACGGGCGGCGCGGCAGGATGGCCCCCCGCGGCGGCGGCCTCCTCGGCGGCGGCCCGGAGCTGGGTTAGCGCGTCCTCGGCCTCGGCTTCCCTTCCCGCACCCTGGAGGCGCGCGACCTCTCCCTGGAGGCTGTCCACCAGCGTGGCGACACGGCGGAGCTCCGCGCGCAGCGAATCCTGTGCGGTGGCGGGGTGCTCCTGGGCCGCGAGCGGGTACGCTGCGGAGATAGCTCCTGCGGCCGCAGCGCCGAGCAGCAGCGTACGAACATGACGGACGGATGAGATCACGGAGGGTCTCCTTGGCGCGTGTGCGATGATCATGGGCGCGCAGCTCCCGGCGGGGGAGGGCGGGATCCTGCCACGAGCCCCGGGGGCCCGTTGATCGTCAGCGCGAAGGAGGGGCGCGGGCGGGGGAGGCTTCCTGCTCCCGGGAGAAGTGCCCGGAAGGGACTGTGCCGCAGGGGTTCTGGGTGCGGGCCGGGCAAGCAGGGGGGCGCACGCCCTGGTGCGAGGGGACGGCCTGGTTGGCTCCGATCTGGATGCACAGCCGGTGGTCGTGCCCGGAGCCGCCCGACGCGGGCTCCCCGATGCTCACCAGCCGGGTCTCGGCCAGGAGGTCCGCCGCGTCCAGCAACGGACCAGCAGCGCCCGCGAACAGCACGAGCGCCGACATGGGGGCCCCGAGGGCCCGTCGGAGCATTCTCCAGTTCCGTCGCATGGCCAGCGCCCTACACCGGCTGGGATGCCGGGTTCCACTCCGGCGACCTTTGGTCCCACGACGGAGGTCCGGTATATTATGGGTGCGTGCCGGAGGAATCCTTTATTGAGCCAACACTCTTGAAGCCGGGACTGACTCCTGCTCTGGACGTCACGCCCCGTGAGGGGAAGACGGAAGGGGCGGGGAGGTCACCAGTTCTATGACCCGGGCTTCAATAAACCCCCTCCGGTGCGCAGCGGGAGGGCCGGCGTCCCTGGGCGCCGGCCCTTTCGCACTTCTACGATCTGCTCAGCCCGCCGGGACCCGTGGGGCTCGCTCGGGGTAGGCGAAGGCCCTGGTCGAGGGAACCCAAGGAGGACGACATGCCCATCGTTCGCGCGACCCGCCGGGTGCATTTCTGCGCAGCGCACCGGATCTTCAGGCCGGACTGGTCCGAGGAGCGCAACGCGCTGCAGTTCGGGGCCTGCGCCAACCCCCATTGGCACGGCCACAACTACGAGCTGGACGTCACCGTCGAGGGCCCCGTGGACCCCGAGACGGGCTATGTCATGGACCTGAAGCTCCTCCGCGACGCCCTCGAGGCGCGGGTGGTCGGAGACGTCGACCACCGCAACCTCAACCTCGAGGTGCCCTGGCTGGAGGGCGTGAACCCCACCACCGAGAACGTGGTGGTGGCCATCTGGAACCGCATGGCGGGGTCCCTCCCGGAGGGAGTCCGCCTGGCACGCCTCGTGCTGCACGAGACGCCCCGCAACTCCGTGGAGTACACGGGAGAGGACGGCGCATGAGCGCAAAGAGGAACGGGAGCGACCTGTCGCAGGTGTCCTTCGAGGCCATGGTGGCCGAGATGATCCGCCGCTGTGGCGACGACCCGGAGCGGGAGGGGATGGCCAAGACCCCGGAGAGGGTCCGCAATGCCTGGGAATTCCTCACCCAGGGGTACCGCATGACCCCGGCCGACGCCATCGGGGGCGCTCTTTTCGAGGAGCACCACCACAACATGGTGCTGGTGAAGGACATCGAGATGTACTCCATGTGCGAGCACCACCTTCTCCCCTTCTTCGGGAAGGCGCACGTGGCGTACATCCCCGACGGGAAGATCATGGGGCTGTCCAAGGCGGCCCGCCTGGTGGACGTCTTCGCCCGCCGCTTCCAGGTGCAGGAGCGCCTCACCGAGCAGATCGCCCAGGCCATCTGGGACACCATCCAGCCTCAGGGCGTGGGCGTGGTCATCGAGGCGTACCACCTCTGCATGATGATGCGCGGCGTGGAGAAGCAGAACTCGAAGACGATCACTTCCGCCGTGAGGGGTGCGTTCATGGAAGAGGCGAGCACCCGGGACGAGTTCCTCCGCCTCGCCCTCAGCCCCCACCATCCCCTCTACTGATGTCCGACCTGCCGCTGCGGGGCCGCACCGCGCTCGTCACCGGGGCCAGCCGGGGGATCGGGGCCCGGGTCGCCGAGCGCCTGGCGGAAGCGGGTGCGCGTGTGTGGCTCCTGGCGCGCTCCGCCGGGGCGCTGGCCGAGGTCGCCGACCGCACCGGGGGCACCCCGCTGGTGGTCGACCTCGCCGACGAGGTCGAGGTGTGGGACGTCCTCGACCGGCTCCAGGACGAACTGAACGGCCCGCCCGACCTGGTCGTGTGCGCCGCCGGGGTGTTCGGACTGGCGCCGGTAGCCGAGGCGTCGGTGAAGTCTCTGGACGACCACCTGGCGGTCAACCTGCGAGGTGCCTTCCTCGTCACCCGGGCTCTCCTGCCGGCCATGTTGGAGCGGGGTGGGGGGCTCATCATCAACGTGGGGTCCGTGGCCGGACGGAAGGCCTTCCCGGGGAACGCGGCCTACTCGGCGTCCAAGTTCGGCCTCCGGGGCTTCCACGAGGTCCTGCTCGAGGAGGTGCGCGGCACCGGAGTGCGTGCCGCCCTCCTGGAGCCCGCCGCCACCGACACGCCCCTTTGGGACCCGCTGGACCCCGACGCGGATCCGGGGCTCCCGGACCGGTCCGCCATGCTCTCCAGCGACGACGTGGCCGAGGCCGTCCTCTTCGTGGCCACCCGGCCCGAGTCCGTCCGCATCCCCTTCCTCCAGATCGAGCGCGCCTGAGCGTCTTCCCATGAGCGAGCCCTGCGTCTACACCGTCTCCGTGCAGGCCCACTACGACTCGGCCCACTTCCTTGTCCACTACCAGGGGAAGTGCGAGTTCCTCCACGGCCACCGGTACGTGGTGGAAGCGGCGGTCCAGTCCGCCGAGTTGAACAAGGCCGGCATCGCCTTCGACTTCGTGGACCTGAAGCGCGAGCTCCGCGCGCTGGCCGACTACCTGGACCACACCCTCCTCAACGACCTCCCCGAGTTCCAGGGCGTGGCGACCAGCGCCGAGAATCAGGCCCGGTGGTTCTGGGATGAGTTGAAGAAGCGCCTCCCCGAGGCCCAGTCCCGCGGGCTCGTGTACACTCGGGTGTGGGAAACCCCCAGCCAGTGGGCTCAGTACGGCCCGGCCGGCGCCCCGCTCCCCGCGGTGCGCACATCCCCGGTGGAGTGACGCGGCTGGGCGGCGGATCTCCATGCACCTGCTTCTCACCGACCACCTGAGCTGTCCCCGCTGCGGACCGGCCTTCGGGCTCATCCTTCTCGCAGACCGCATGGAGGAGCACCGGGTGCGGGACGGCACGCTGGGGTGCCCCAACTGTCGGGACGGCTTCCCCGTCCGCGACGGGTTCGGGGATCTCCGGGCTCCGCCCCGGGGGGAGCTCCCCAGTGGACGGGCTGGCGCTCCGGGCCGCGCGGACCCGGCCGCCGCAGAGCGCCTCTGGGCGCTCTTGGGCGTGGCCGAGGGTCCGGGAACCCTGCTCCTCGTGGGCTCGGCGGCACGGCTCGCCGCCGCCGTCGCGGAGCGCATCCCCGGGGTGGAAGTGGTGGCCCTGGACGCGGATATGGCCCGCTGGCCCGAGGCGCCCCGGGTGAGCCGGATGGCGGCCCGCCCCGGGATCCCCTTCTTCAGTCGCACCCTCCGCGGCGTGGCGGTGGACGGGACCCTGGGAGTGCGCTGGCTGGAGGAAGCGGCGAGGGCGGTGGCGCCCCTGTCGCGCGTCGTGGTCACCGACGCGCCCGACGACGCCGGGGCCATCCTGGCCCGGAGCGGCCTCCACGTGCTCGTGTCGCAGGGCGGAACCGTCGTAGCGGCAAGGGGTTGAGCCGCCGCGGAAGCCCGTTGCGCGCTCGGCCTTGGGATCTCTACCTTGCCGTGATCCCGGCTTCGGTCCCCGGCGGCCTCCGGGAGCCCTCCATCCCCCATGCGCATGGCCTTTTGGAAGAAGCTCTTCGGCGAAGACGACCCTCGCCGGGTGGACTACTATCGTGAGGGCACCGACCTCTTGCGCGAGGGGAAGTGCCACGAGGCGCTCACGTCGTTCCGCCTGGCCCTGAAGGAGGCGCCCGGCGACACGTTGATCCTGCAGCAGATCGCCATCTGCTACACCCGCATCGGGATGACCGACGAAGCCGCCAAGACGTACAGGCACGTGCTCCAGAAGGAGCCCGGGTCGTCGGGCGCCCATTACGGGCTTGCCTTTCTCCTCGTCCGGGCCGGACAGCACGAGGAGGCCATCCCGCACCTCGAGGCGTTCCTGGCCCACGCGCCGGGCGGACCCGAGGCGAGCGACCACGTCGCCCATGCGCGCAACACGCTGGCGCAGCTCAGGGGCGAGGCCCACGACCACACCCCGGAGCCGCCGCCCCATGAGCTCTTCTGAAGTCCACCTGCGCTGGAGGGGCGACGGCCTCGTCTTCCTCGGCGGCGCGCCCGGCGGGCCCGAGATCGTCCTGGACAGTGACGGCAAAGCAGGCCCTTCCCCTACGCAGGTGCTGCTGCTCTCCCTTGCGGGGTGCATGGGCGTGGACCTGCGCATGATCCTGGACAAGTCCCAGGTGCCGCTCGAGTCCCTCGACGTCCAGATCGAGGCGGACCGGGTGGGAGAGTCGCCGAGGCGCTTTCATTCCATCCGCCTCACCTACCGCATGCGGGGACCTGGGGAGGATGACCGGCCGAAGGTGGACCGAGCCGTGGCGCTCTCCAAGGAGAAGTACTGCAGCGTGCTCCACACCCTGAGGCCCGACATGGAGCTCGACATCCGCGTCGAGCTGGCCTAGCGGGCGCCGCTCCCCCCACCGCCGCGAGCTGCCCCGCATGGCCAAGCCCACCTACGTGCGCGACGAGCGGCCCGCCGTCATCAAGACGCTCACGCAGATCTTCTTCGAGGCCGTGGAAGCCTACGGTGACCGACGGGCGTTCGGGCGTATCCTCCCCTCCCGGGAGGTGGAGTACATCTCCTACAACGAAACCCTGGAGCGCACCACGTGTGTGGCCGGTGCGCTGGAGTCCCGGGGGATCCCGAAGGGGGAACGGGTGGCCATCATGTCCCCCAACCGCCTGGAGTGGGCGCTGACCGACTACGGCTGCCTGTGCGCCGGAGTGGTGGACGTGCCCATCTATGCAACGCTGACCGCTCCCCAGGTCGCCTACATGCTGCGGGACTCGGGGGCGCGCATCGTGTTCGTGCCCGACAAGGGTCAGATGGCCAAGGCCCTGGAGGCCGTCTCCCAGTGCGGCCACGAGGTGCAGGTGGTGGTGTTCGACCCGCCCGCCGAGCTCCCCGACGGGGTCTCCTCCTGGGCCGACTTCATGGCCGAGGGCGCCACGCGCGCTGCCGGGTGGAGTGCCGGGGAGTTTCGGGCCCGGGCGCTCCAGGCCCAGCCCGACGACATCGCGACCATCCTCTACACTTCGGGCACCACCGGCGACCCCAAGGGTGTCATGCTCACCCACGCCAACGTGGGGTCCAACGTGATGGCGGCGAGCACGGTGCTGTACATCGACCCCGAGGACAGCACCGTCAGCTTCCTGCCGCTTTCGCACATCCTGCAGCGGATGGTGGACTACCTGTTCCTGCTGCGGGGCGTGCCCATCGTCCATGCCCGGGCCATGGCCACCGCCATCGAGGACATGAGGACCCTGCAGCCCACCGTGGCTGTGGCCGTGCCGCGGGTCTATGAGAGGATCCACTCGACGGTGATGCAGGCCACGGGCGCGAAGAAGAAGCTCATCGCCTGGGCGGTGGGGGTGGCGGACCGGGTCGCCGATCTGCGCCTGGCGGGCCGCATGCCCACGGGGGGGCTGGCCATGCAGTTCTGGCTCGCCGACTCCCTCGTGTTCAGCAAGGTCCGCGCGGCCATGGGGGGCCGGATGCGCTGGTTCGTCAGCGGCTCCGCGCCGCTGGCTCCTGAGCTGAACCGCTTCTTCTACTCCATCGGGCTCTCCATCCTGGAGGGGTACGGCCTCACCGAGACCAGCCCGGTGACCAACGTGAACACCGAGGACCACTTCCGCATCGGCACGGTGGGGAAGACGGTGCCGGGCACCGAGATCCGCATCGCTGAGGACGGCGAGATCCTCGTGCGGGGCCCCCAGGTCATGAAGGGCTACTGGAACCGGCCCCAGGACACGGCGGAGGCCATCGACCCCGACGGCTGGTTCCACACCGGCGACATCGGCGAGCTGGACGAGGACGGCTTCCTGCGCATCACGGACCGCAAGAAGGACCTCATCGTCACAGCCGGCGGGAAGAACGTGGCGCCCCAGCCCATCGAGAACCGCCTGAAGGGGAATCCCTTCGTCGAACAAGCCGTCCTCATCGGCGACCGGAGGAAGTTCATCTCCGTGTTGGTGGTACCTACGTTCCCCCGGCTGGAGGCTTGGGCGCGGGAGCAGGGGATCACCTGGTCCGACCGGCGCAGCCTGCTCGCCAACACCGCCGTCCAGCGCCACATGGAGCGAGAGGTGAAGCGGGAACTGAAGGGACTCGCCTCCTTCGAGACCCCGAAGAAGGTCGCGCTCCTCGAGGACGAGTTCAGCATCGGGAACGGCGCGCTCACGCCCACGCTGAAAGTGAAGCGAAAGGTCGTCCAGGAGCGGTTCCGCGACATCATCGAGGGGTTGTACGGCGGCAACGCCTACGGCTTCGATCGGCGCTAGGCGGACTCCCCGTGCCCACCGACATCCGCACGGTCCTGACCACGGTGCCCGACCAGGCCGTGGCCCGCACCCTCGCCGAGGCGGTGGTGGGGGAGGGACTGGCAGCTTGTGTGAGCCTCGTGCCTGGCGTGCTCTCGGTCTACCGGTGGCACGGCGAGCTCCGGCACGACGCCGAGATCCTGCTGGTGATCAAGACCACCGAGGCTCGCGCGGTGGAGCTCCGCGAGCGTCTGGTGGCGTTGCACCCCTACGAAGTGCCGGAGGTGTTCTGCCTCGCGGTGGAGGACGCTCACGAGCCCTATCTGGCCTGGGTCCGCGAGGAGTCGGGGGGGTGCCGGTGAGCCGCAAGAGCAAGCGCCACGCCTGGCGCAACCCCGGTGCGGACGAGCCGTCGGAGCAGGGCGATCTGCTGGCGGGGATGAAGGGCCAGGAGCCGGCGGAGCCCGCGCCCCCGGCCGAGCTCCAGCCGGAACCCGCGGCGGAGGAGGTCGAGGAGGCGGTCGAGGCCGCGCCCGCACCGGAGCCGGCTGTGGCGCCCGAGCCTGCACCGGAGCCGGCGCTCCAGCGGGAGCCCCAGCCTGCACCGGAGCCGATGCCGAAGGCCGGGACGGAGTCCCTCCCGTCCCGGCGCTCGGTGTCCTTCGAGATGGTCGCCGACGAGGTGGACGAGGAGCTCCCCAAGGCGCCCCCTGCCGGCGAGCGCCTGAACCGGGCCCGGGACCTGGCGGCCTCGGGGCGCACCCAGGATGCCATGGACCTGTACCGCGACATCCTCGCCGAGAACCCCGGCAGCGTGCGGGCGCGCAACGGTCTCGGGGAGCTCCTGGAGGCCGTGGGGCAGCACGAGCAGGCGCTGGAGCAGTTCGACGCGGCGCTCGAGGCCGACCCGGAGAACGTGGACGTTCTTGCCAACCGCGGCTCGGCACTGGGCGTCCTCGGGCGCTACGAGGCCGGTGAGGCGGAGCTGCGCAGGGCGCTCCGCCTTTCTCCGGAACACGTCGGGGTCCGTGCCGGCATCGGCATCCTCCATTTCCGCCGCGGGCTGTACGCCCAGGCGGAGACCGAGCTCCGCTGGGTGTGCGAGCAGGCACCGGAGCACGGGGCCGCGTTCTTCTACCGCGGGGAGGCGTTGAACCGGCTGGGCCGGGTGGAAGAGGCCATGGCCGCCCTGGAGCGGGCCTCCGTTCTCCAGCCGAACAACCACAAGGCCTTCTACACCCTGGGCATCCTCTACGACCGCAAACATCTTCCAGAAGAGGCGGCGCTCATGTACCGGAGGGCCAGGGAGTTGCAGCGGCCATGATCACTGTGGTCATCGGAGATTTGACGGCGCAGGGGCAGGAAGGACTGGTCTGCCCCATCCGCTCGGACCTGGCCCCTCTCACCGCCGGCGCGCGCGATGTGCTCGTCGGGGCCGGGGCCGAGGTGGAGCACCGGCTTCGCCAGATGGGCTCCCTTCCCATCGGCGGCGCCTTCATCACCCCCTCAGGGGATCTGGCTGCCTCCTTCCTCATCCATGTCGTTACCGCGTCGGAGGAGGAGCCCGAGTCCGCCCTCGCTGTCCAGCGCGCCCTGAAGAACGGGTTGCGCCGCGCCGTGGAGTGGGAGCTCGAGTCCCTGGCTCTCCCCCCGTTGGGCGTAGGGGTGGGGCACATGGACATCGAGGATCCGGCCCGGGCCATGGTGGAGATCCTGGTGGACCACCTGGACGCGGGGCACCCTCCACTGGAGTTGACCATCGTCGTGACCGGGGAATACGAGGCGGGGGTATTCACCCGCCTGGTGGAAGAGCTGACCCGGCACCGCTTCCCCATGCAGAACTAGCGCGCCGGCCCACGCAGCCGAGGACAACGAGGAGGGATGGTGCGTAGAAGGATCGTGGGCGGGGTCATCGTCGTCGTCTGGCTCTTCATGGTGGGCTGGCAGGTCCGTCGCGAGTACTTCCAGCCCGAGCTCACCCGCCTGGCCGAGGCCGCTCTGTCGCTGGCCCCGGGCGTGAACTTCTACACGCTGACCATGGGCGGGCGGACGGTGGGCCAGGCCACGTCCCGCCTGGACACGCTTCCGGACGGCTTCGAGCTCGAGGACTACATGACCCTGGAGCTCCCCGCCCTGGGGCAGACCGGGACCGCCGTGGCGCGCACGCGCGTGAAGCTCAGCCCCGCCCTGGTCATGGAGGCGTTCAGCTTCTCCCTGGACAGCGAGATGGGGCGCTTCGAGGCAGAGGGATCCGTGGGGGCGGACACCACGCTTTCCGTCACCATCCGCTCCGCCGGGAGCGAGCAGAACCTGCGCTTCCGCATGGCCGAGCCGCCGGTGTTCTCCTCGGTGGTGCCCATCCGGGTGGCGGTGGGGCAGGGGCTCGAGGTGGGCGACCGCATTCGCCTCCCCGTCTTCGACCCCACGACCCTGGGGACGCGGACCGTGGAGGTGCGCGTCCTCGAGCACGACACGCTCATCGTGCCGGACAGCGCGTCCCTCGATCCTTCCACCGGGCGGTGGAGCCCGGCCCACTGGGACTCCATCCCGGCCTGGCGGGTGGCCGAGGTGTTCGGCGGCATCCAGGTGGAGAGTTGGATCGACGAGGACGGCCGCATCCTGAAGGCCTCCAGCCCCCTCGGGTTCTCCATGGAGAAGACCGAGTACGAGCTCGCGCGTCAGGCCCAGGAGGACGCCCGCCTGACGCCGGCCACAGGCGCCGAGACCGATGTCATCCTGGCCACGGCGGTGCAGAGCGACGTGGAGCTGGCCGACGTGGAGCAGTACGAGGAGATCCGCTTCCGCCTGAGCGGGGTGGATCTGGCCGGCTTCGAGCTCGAGGGAGGACGCCAGACGCTGCGGGGCGACACCCTGATCGTGCGCCGTGAGCGATGGGACTCCCTGGAGCCCGGCTACGAGCTTCCCTATCCGCGCATGGACCTGCGGGAGGCCCTGGAGCCCGAGCCGCTGATCCAGAGCGACGACAGGCGCATCATCGAGCGCGCCCGGCAACTCACCGCGCGCCGGACCCGTTGGCGCCAGGACCCCAAGGAGGTGGCGCGCTCCCTCACCTCGTCGGTGTACTACATGCTGGAGAAACGCATCACCTTCTCCGTACCCAACGCCGTCCAGGTCCTGGAGACCCTCCAGGGGGACTGCAACGAGCACACGGTTCTCTACGTGGCCATGGCTCGCGCCCTGGGGCTCCCCGCGCGCACGGCCGTGGGGCTGGTGTACGTGGACGGCGCGTTCTACTACCACGCCTGGCCGGAGGTCTGGCTGGGCGAGTGGGTGGCCGTGGATCCCACCTTCGGCCAGCACCCCGCCGACGCGGCCCACATCCGGTTCGTCGTGGGCGGGCTCGCGCAGCAGGTGGAGATCGTCCGCCTCATCGGGAACCTGGACATCGAAGTGCTCTCCCAGTCCGTTGCAGTAGCGCATGACCGGCGGTAGCCGGACCACTCCCCCACCCAGCACCGGAACAACGTCCGTGACCGACAAGACCACCGCCACCGAGATGCTCCAGCTCCAGGGCGTGGTGAAACGATATGGGAAGTTCACCGCCGTCGCGGGGGTGACCCTGGACGTCCACCGGGGCGAGATCTTCGGCTTCCTGGGGCCCAACGGGGCCGGGAAGACCACCACCATCCGCATGGTGGCCGGAGTGCTCCGCCCCAGCGCGGGGCGGATCATCGTGGACGGCGACGACCTCCACGAGCACCCGGCCCGGGCGAAGAGCAAGGTCGGCTACGTGCCCGACCGGCCCTTCCTCTACGAGAAGCTCTCCGGGGGCGAGTTCCTGCGATTCGTGTCCGGGCTCTGGGGCAAGGAGGGGCCCGAGGCCGAGGCCCGGGCCGACCGGCTTCTGGAGCTGTTCTACCTGGCTCCGTGGAAGAACGAGCTCATCGAGAGCTATTCCCACGGGATGCGCCAGAAGCTCCTCATCAGCTCGGCGCTCATCCACCAGCCCCAGGTCATCGTGGTGGACGAGCCCATGGTGGGCCTCGATCCCCGCTCGGCACGCATCTTGAAGGATCTGCTGCGCGCGTTCGTGGCCCAGGGGGGGACGGTGTTCCTCTCCACCCACACCCTGGAGGTGGCGGAGGCGCTCTGCGACCGCATCGCCATCATCAGCGACGGGGAGATCATCGCCCTGGGGACCCTGGAGGAGCTCCGGGCGCAGGCCCACGCCGGCGGGGCCCACCTGGAGGAGATCTTCCTCAAGGTGACCGGGAGCGAGGACATGGCCCACGTCATCGAGAGCCTGCGCGAGGCCATCGAGCCGTGACCGAGCAGGCCACCGCCGTCCGCGCCGGGGTGCTCTGGCTCCTCCGGCCCAAGCTCCGCTCCAAGCTCAACCGTGCCCGTACCGACGAGGGCCGGGTGTTCAAGGTCGCGCTCCTGGGGTTCGTGGGCTTCTTCTTCTGGGCGCTGATCTTCGGGGTGATCTACCGGATGCTCCTCTACTTCCGGGGCACCCAGGGGATCGGCGATCTGCTGGCGGGCAAGCTGCTCGGGCTGGCGTTCCTCACGTTCCTTATGATCCTGGTGCTGTCCAACGTCATCACGGCGTTGTCCACCTACTTCCTGTCGGACGACCTGGAGCTCCTGGTGGCGTCGCCCATGGACCCGGCGAAGGTCTACGGGGCCCGCCTGGTGGAGACCATGGTGTCCTCCTCCTGGATGGTGGCGCTGCTGGCCATTCCCCTCCTCGCCGCCTACGGGGTCATCTACACGGCGGGCTGGCGCTACTACGCACTGGCCGTGGCCACGGTGGTCCCGTTCCTGGTCGTGCCCGCGGTGGCCGGGAGCGCGCTCACGCTCCTGCTCGTGAACATCTTCCCGGCCAGGCGCACCCGGGACCTGCTGGCGCTGGTGGGGCTCTTCGCCGCCGCCGGGGTGGTGGCGCTCTTCCGCTTCCTGCGCCCCGAGCGGCTGGTCCGCCCCGAGGAGTTCCGGGACCTCGTGGACTTCGTGACCGTGCTCCGGACGCCCACGTCCCCGTGGCTCCCGTCCGAGTGGGCCGCCGACGCCCTCGTGACCCAGCTCAACGGGGTCTTCGACTGGTTTCCCTTCCTCCTCCTTTGGAGCACGGCGGCCGCGTTCTTCGTCCTGGGGACGTGGGTGCACGGGCGCTGGTACCAGGCGGGCTTCACCAGGGCCCAGGAGGGCGCCGAGCGAAAGGAGGGGCGGATCCGCTCCCTGGTCCTCGACCGCTTCCTGGGCGGGGCCAGGCTGTCCACGCGCGTGCTCGTGGCGAAGGAGATACGCATCTTCTTCCGGGATAGCACCCAGTGGTCGCAGCTCATCCTTCTGGGCGTGCTGGTGGCGGTGTACGTCTACAACATCACCGTGCTCCCCCTCTACACCGGGGAGCGGGTGTCCTTCTTCCTCATCAACGTGGTGTCGTTTCTCAACCTGGGGCTGGCCGGGTTCGTGGTCGCCGCCATCGCCGCCCGATTCGTGTTCCCCGCCATGTCCCTGGAGGGGCGGATGATGTGGTTGTTGCGCTCCTCCCCGTTGGACGTGCGCACCCTGTTCTGGGCGAAGTACTGGGTGGGGACGGTGCCCCTCCTGCTGGTGGCGCTCCCTCTCATCGTGGTCACCAACCTGGTGCTGGACGCCTCGGTTTTCGTCCTGGTGCTCACCACGGTCACCATGGTGGGGGTGACGTGCGCGCTCACGGCGCTGGCGCTGGGGTTCGGGGCCCTTTACCCGAACTACGAGACCGAGAACGTGGCGGAGATCCCCACCTCCTTCGGCGGCCTCCTCTTCATGATGGCCGCGGTGACCTATCTTGGTGGGGTTGTGGTGCTGGAGGCCTGGCCCGTCTACTTCTTCCTCGCTTCTCGCCTCCGGGGCGGTGAGGCGGAGGTCGGCCTGCTGCCCCTGGTCCTCGGGGTGGCGGGGGCGGCGGCACTCACCGCCGCCGCGGTGGTCCTGCCTTTGTGGGCGGGGATGCGGCGAGTGCAGAAGCTGGAGCTGTAGAGCCCGCTACGGGACCGTGTGACCCGGGTCCTGGAGCACGTAGATTTCCCCTGAGCCATCTCCACCACCGTGGCGTCAGCCTTCCGGGAGCCCACATGATCGAGTCCATCAGGCGGTTTTTCCGCACGTCCACGCCGGCGGCCGGGGACGAGAAGGTGGACGCCAAGGACGTACGGGTGGCGGCGTGCGCGCTCCTCCTGGAACTCGCGTACGCCGACGATCATTTCTCCGACGAGGAGAGGAGCCACGTGGAGGGGGCCATCCGGCGCCACATCGGGCTGGACGCGGCGGAGGCCGACAGGCTCCTGGAGCTGGCCAACCAAGCCCGTTCCGAGGCTGTGGACCTCTGGCAGTTCACGAACCTCATCGCCGAGAGCTACTCCCTGGGCCAGAAGATGGTGCTGGCCGAGGTGATGTGGGGGCTGGTCTACTCCGACGGGAAGCTGGCCGCGCAGGAGGATTACCTGATGCGGAAGATCAGCAATCTGCTTCGCCTCGAGCCCGGGTACCTGGCGGAGGCCCGGAAGCGCATCGAGGACGCGGACATGGGCGCCGGGCGCCACCGGGTGCCCGACTGACGGGGGCGCACCGGCGGGGGTGACAGACCCCCCCTGCGCACCGCATATTCTCCCCTCCTGCCCTTCGGACCCTCAGCCCCACCTCGCCATGCGTGAACTGGTTCCCGGCGGATACCTCTTCACCCACCTGGTCTTCTGGACGGTCGTGGGCCTGGTGGCCGTGGGGACCAACGCGGTGGCCATCATCCTCTCCGTGGGGCTCGTGCTCCTGCTCCTGGAGTCGGTGGGCAGGGCCTGACGCCCCCGCGCCCATGCTGGGCCTGATCCTCGGCGCCGTCGCCGCGCTGGGCCTCGGGATCTGGCTCGGCCTTCCCGGCCGGGCGCCGACGGTGGAGGACGTGGAGCGCAACATGCGCAACCCCCGATCCGAGTCCAGGAAGGTGAAGCGGCGTTTCACGCCCCTGGCCTGGGCGCAGCGACACATCGGGACGAACGCCTCACGCGCCGCGCGGGGCTTCCGTGTGGAGCGCCCCGGCCGGCGCTAGCCGCGCGGCGGTTTTCCACGCTCCATCTCTCCTTGGATCCGCCCGCCACAGCCCGATGCGGTCAGCGCATCAGTTGCTGGACCGTCACGAGGATGAGGCCGACCATGGCTCCGAGGACGTACCCCAGTCTCACGATGAGCTTGAGCTCCCGGTCCGTCACCTTGCGGACCAGTTCCTCCATCTTGGCCGTGGGGAACTCGAGCACCTTCTGCTCCACCCTCCGGGCCACGTCCAGGCGCTCCACCACGTCCGGGACCTGCCCCTGGAGCCAGTCCCAGAGGGGGTCGGCCAGCGCGGCCTCGATGCGCTCGGGAGCGCCTGCGGGAAGCCAGGCGGCGGGGGTGCCGATGGGCCGGTCCAGGAGCTTGGCGACCAGACGGCGCGCTCCCTCCCGATAGGTCCGGGCGGCGGTTCCGCTTCGAGCCGCCGCCACCACCCACGACGCCAGCCGCTCAGGAGGAACGCGCTCGAGGACCTCGCCCCAGGTCCGGTCGCCGGCCTTGTCCATGGCGCCGCGGAGCTTCTCCACGACGAAGTCTTGGGTCGCCGGGTCCCGGGCCATCCCCACGACCCAGGCGAGCAGGGTGCTGCGCGCCTCCGCCACGCTCGGATCCTCCGCCTCGCCCAGGACGGAGGTGACCGGGCGGCGCAGAAAATCCACGATGGCCTCGTTGACCCCACGGGCCATGGCATCCTGCACCGCTGGATCCTTGAGGACCTCGGAGAGGCGCTCGGCGCCCTCGCGCTCGATGGTGTCCAGCACCTTGTCCACCGTTTCCTCGGTCATCACGAGGCGGGCCACCACGCGCTGGTGGAACTTCAGGTCCCTCAGGAAGCGGTGGAGAAGGTCGTGAACCGTGGCCTCCAGACGGGCCCGGGCGGCGTCGTCCTCCAGCAGCTTGCCGAGGCGCTCGATGGCGAGGGGCAGATACGAGGCGATGGCCTTCTCCACCGCGCCCACCAGCCCCCGGGGGAGGATCTCCTCGAAGGTTCGCCCGGGGACCAGGAGCCGCTGCGCGCCGCGGCTCAGGTAATCGTCCACGGCCCGGTGGAAGTCCTCGCTCTCCACCGCTCCCTCGAGCCACCCCTCCACCGCGCTCTCCAGCGCCTCTTCCCGGGCGGGCGTGAGGATGTCCCCGATGGGCTGGTCGGCCACCAGCGCCACCATCTCCCCGGTCCGTCGCTCCATGGCTCCCTCGAAGCGCTGGGAAGCCAGGTACTCGTCCACCCGCCCCATCACCAACTCCAAGACCTCGTCCACCACGGGCTCGAGCTCGGCGACCACCGCAGGGGGGAGGATCTCCCGGAGCGGGCCCCGCTCCTTGGTCAGAGCTTCGTCCACGAACGCGCCCAGCTTCTGGTCGAAAGCCTCGCGGAACTCGGGTTGCGCGAAGGTCTGGGTCAGGTCCTCGGCGGTGAGGAGCCGGTTCCCCACCGTGCGCCCGATGGCGGCGGCCAGGCGGGGCTGGTTCTTCGGCACCGCGCCCTGGAAGAAGCCGATCCTCCACCGTCCGACGCGGGGGGGCTCGTAGGGGTGGAAGAGCATCCAGATGGCCACCTGGTTCGTGAGTCCCCCGGCGAGGGCGCCGAACCCGATGGCGATCAGATCTCGGGTCAGGTCGGGGCTCACGGCCGGGTGTGCCGGAACAGGCCGCGCACCGGGTACGTGCGGCCTTCCACACGCAGGGTGCCCACCACAAGGAAGAGGGCGTCCACGGGGAGCAGGGGTCCCGCTCCCTGGATGGCCTCCACGTGGGCGGCCTGAACCTCGAGCACGCCCTCCACGCCCTCGTCGTCGGTGCTGATCGTCCAGGAGATGGGGATGTCCTGGCGCGCCGGCTCGAAGGCGCTCACGTCGGCCCAGTCTACGTTCACCGCCGGCCACTGGAGGTCCCGGAAGTCCAGCCGTGCCCAGATCCGGTAGGCTCCCGGCGTGTCGGGCTCCGACGCAGCAGGGTTCTCCAGGATCACCTGCAGCGAGTCGCCGGAGGCCAGGAAGGCCCAATCGCCCTGGGTGGCCTCTTCGGCTCCATGCACCCGGCTCATGTCGAGGAGGAGCCCTTGGAGGCGCTGGTCGGAGAGGTACGCCGCTCCGTCCAGGAGCCGGTACACCTGGCCCCGGGTTCCCGTCCACTCCATGAGCAGGCCCCCGGTGACCTCCAGCTCCAGCTGGCGCTGCCCTTGGGAGAAGATGATGCTTTCCAAGGCGTCGCCTTCCCCCACCAGGAGCCTGAGGCTCTCGTGGGGAAGCACGCGCCAGGGGGTTCGCGTCGGGGGCGTCTCCCAGGCCTCGTCGTAGAATTCCTCCCAGGTGCCCCCGCGGGCCAGGAGGCCCCGGGCCGAGCGCTGCACGCTTCCTGGCCGGGTCTGGCTGGACATGAGCCAGGGGACCATGAAGGCGCTGTCCCCGGAGAGTGCTATGAACACGAAGTTCCGCTCATAGATCCTGCCCCGGAAGCTCGCCGCCGCTTCGGTCGCCGCTTTGGTCTGCGGTTCCTCGGCGGGGTCGTCCTCGGCACCGCCGCACCCAGCCAGAAGCACCGCGCCGGTTACGACGACCAGGGACAGGAGGCGCTTCATGCCGTCCAGCGCGGCGGGCGGGTGGGGTCGAGGATCTGGGACGGGGACACGGCGAGCCGGCGGTCCAGGTGATGGAGGAAGGCGGCGATGAGGCGGGTGGTGGAGCCCAGGTCCCCATGGGCGCCCCGCAGCGCCGTGCGCACATCCACACGGGTCTGGCCGTTGTCGTCGAGGCCGACCCGGATGTGGATGTCCACGTACCGCCGGAGGATGGCGGTGCGGGCCTCGGCCAGGATGACGCCCTTCTGGTCGTCGTGGCTGAGCAGCTTCCAGCGGGGGAGCTCGCCCTGGATGGCGGCCAGCGAGTTGGACCATACCCGCTCGAAAGGGATGGCGTACGTGCGCCCCCTCAGCCGGGGGTTGGCGGAGAGGGGGTCGGTCTGCGCCCGGGCCCGGGCGGTGGCGATGGGGTCCTTGCTCAACGGCCCTCCAGGGCTCCGCCGAGGGCGAACCGGATGGTCACGCTGGCGCTCACGGTCAGGTCCGCGGCCTCGATGGGGGTGTCCACGGCGGCCGCCGAGGCGCGAAACATCACGTCGCCCCCGGCGCGTGGGTAGGGCTGCTCGGAGCCGCCCCGCACCTCCAGAGGAGCACCGAGGGCACGGCCCAGCGCGCGGACCATGGTCTCGGCCTGGGCGGTGGCCGCGCGGACGGCCTGGGTGAGGGCCTCCTGTCGGGCCGGGCCGGTGTCCGAGGCCTCGAAGGACAAGGACGAGACCCGGTTGGCGCCCGCCCGGATGGCAGCGTCGATGAGGCGGCCGGCGGCGGTCACGTCGTCGGCGCCCGCCCGCACGTTGTTCAGGGCTGTGTACCCGGCGATGACCCGGGTCTGGGCGGTCCGAGCGTCGGTGACCGTGTAGTCGGGGCGGAGGTTGTACCCGAAGGTCTCCACCTTCACCCCGGCCACGCCCGAGCCCTTCACCGCCCGGATCACCGCGTCCATGAGCTGCGCGTTTCTGGCTGCGGCCTGCTCGGCGTCTGGGCCCTGGGTCTCCACCGCGAAGGAGGCGCGGACCCGGTCAGGCGCCACGCGCACAGTGGCGGAGCCGCTCACCTCGATGAACGCGGGCGTCGCCGGCGCTGGAGGCGGGGTGGCCTGGGCCGCGACGGCCTGGCCGCCGCACGCCGTCAGGAGGCCGAGGAGCACGAGGGCGGGGAGGGCGCGTGGGTAGGTCATGGGGGAACTCCGATCCGGGACGTGGGAGGCACTTCGGTTTACACTGGACCGCAGCCTGGAATATAGTTTGCGAGCCACCGGCGTCCTCCCCACCCCACGTGAAATGAAAGCCATCATCCCGTTGGCCGGCAAAGGCACCCGCCTCCGGCCGCACACGCATCATACTCCCAAGCCCCTCCTGAAGGTCGCGGGCAAGCCCGTGTTGGCCTACATCCTGGACGACCTCATCTCCGTGGGTGTCCACGAGATGGTGTTCATCGTCGGCTACCTCCGTGACGCCGTGCAGGAGTGGATGGCCAGAGAGTACCCGGACCTGAACGTGCACTACGTCCTGCAGGAAGTTCAAGACGGGACCGCCGGCGCCGTGGCGCTGGCCGAGCCCTTTGTGGACGAGGAGGTCCTCATCGTCTTCGCCGACGCCGTGCTGGAGGTGGACTACGGTCTGGTGAAGACGCTGGCCCCCGAGTTCAGCGGGATCATCTGGGCCAAGGAGGTGGAGGACTACCAGCGCTTCGGGGTCATCATCACCCGTGACGACGGGACCATGGAGACCATCGTCGAGAAGCCCAAGGAGCCCGTGTCGAAGCTGGCCAACATCGGCCTTTACTACATCCGCGACCACAAGCTCCTCTACGAGGGCATCCACCATACGCTGAAGTCGCCTCCCGGCCCGGGAGGGGAGTTCTTCCTCACCGACGCGTTCCAGTACATGGTGGACCACGGCTCCAGGATCTTCACCGCTCCGGTGGAGGGATGGTGGGACGCGGGGAAGCCCGAGACGCTCCTGGAGACCAATGCCCACCTGCTCGAGACCCGCCACGGCGGGATCGCCGCCTCGGCGGTTGTGGAGCACGCCGAGATCATCGAGCCGGTGCGCATCGAGGCGGGCGTGGTGGTGCGGGGCGGCCGCATCGGGCCCAACGTCACTCTGGAGGAGGGCACCCGGGCGGAGCAGTGCGAGATCAGCGACACGGTCGTGGGCCCCGGCGCGGTTCTGGACCACGCCCGCATCCGCCACTCCCTGGTGGGCGGTCACGCGACGCTGAGGCACGTCTCAGGCACCTTCCTGGTGACGGACCACTCGGTGGTGGAAGGGTTCTGACCGATCACGGCGGTGGGGGTGCGCCGGTCACGGCGCGCCCCCGCTCTCCTCCAGCCCGCAGAACCCTACCACCGTCCTGAGGGCGCGCAGCACGCCCTCGGGTCCCTGGATGTTCCGGTACCACTCCTCCGTGGTGTGGGCGAGCCCCGCGTCCCCTCCGCCCCCCACCGTGAGGGCGGGGATCCCCTCGGCCATGGCCGCGTTGGCGTCGGTGGAGGACGCCACCAGCGTGGGCCTCGCTTCCACCGACTCGGTGGCCGTCACCGCCGCGCGGACCAGGGGGTGTTCCGGGTCCGTGGCGCCGGCTGCGCGACGCCCCACCCGCTCCACCTCCACGGCGAGTGGAGGCCCGGAAGCGTGAGCGCTCTCACCCGCCACGGCGCGCTCCACCGCGGAGCGGAAGGTAGCCTCCAGCCGCTCCAACTCTCCCTCGGAGGTGCTGCGCGTGTCCACCTCCACCCACGCTACCTGCGGGATGGCGTTGATGCTCGTCCCTCCTCCCCAGCGGGCCACCGTCAGGGTGGTGCGGGGGTCGGTGGGGAGCGGGGAGCCTGCCAGCCGCTGGATGGCGCCGGCCAGCGCGTGGATCGGGTTACCGATCCCCCAGTCCTCCCACGAGTGGCCTCCCGTGCCTCGCACGGTGACCCGGAATCGGCGGGATCCCACCCCCCGGGTGACGATCCGGCCCAACCCCCCGCCGTCCACGGAGACGAAGCCCGCGGCGCCGTGCCCCTCTCCGCCCGGTGCGACCAGGTGGCGGGCGCCCCGGAGATCCCCCAGCCCTTCCTCCCCTACCGTGGCGGCCACGAGGATCGGGCGGGCCAGCGGCACGCCGGCCTCTCGGAGCGCGCGGACCACGGCGAGGACGACGGCGAGTCCTCGCCCGTCGTCGGAGATCCCGGGGCCGCGGAGCAGATCCCCGTCGCGGGTCACCTCGATGGGCACGTCGGCCCCGAACACCGTGTCCAGGTGGGCGGACAGGACGAGGGGCGCCCGGCGGAACGGGGCCGTGCCGACGGCGGGGGGGAGGTCGCCGAGCACGTTCCCCACCTCGTCCGTGCGCACACCGTCGGCGCCCGCCTCGGCCAGGAGTTCGGCCATGCGGCGCGCGCGGGCCGCTTCCGCGAACGGTGGCGCCGGGATGGAGGTGAGCTCGATCTGCCAGGCCAGCGTGCGCTCGTCCTGCTCTCGGCAGAGCGTGGAGGCGCGGGCCACGGCGGGGTGGCGGAGGAGGGAGGCGAGGGAGACGTCCATGTCGCCGAAGGCTCGGGTTGGGGCTGGCGGGCGTCAAGGCGGACGCCGGCCTGCTCCTGGGCGACGCGAGAGTGTCCCTGCTTCTACCAGCGCGTCTGATCGGCCCAGGTGAAACGGAGGCTGGTCTCGCTGGTAACGTCCAGGGGGACCGTCTTCGCGTAGCGAGCCACCTCGGCGAGCCCCAGGCTCTGGGAGATCCCCTTCGCGCTGACGCGGCGGGCGCTGCAGTCCACGCCCACGGTGGCGCTCTGGCCCTCGGCCAGGAGTCCGAGGCTCCTGTCCACGCCGTCGAGGTCCACGAGGGCCTCCACCACCTGCCCGGTGGCGTTCTGCACCACCACGGGGCAGAGCCGGTCCAGGTCGGCGGCGAGAGCCTTCGCCCGCTCCCCCCGGGCATGGGTGAGCCACGGGTTTCCAGCCGAAGCGCACGCGGAGAGGCCCAGCACCGCCAGGGCCGCCAGGGCCGCTCGGCTGACGCTCCGGATCCTCATGTGGCCTCCTGCTCGGGGATCGTGCCCGACCCGCGCGACCATCCAGCTTCCAACCGTGACTGATTGGTAGCTAATACCGGCACCGGAATGATGTCAAATCGTTACAGTCGGTCCGAAGTCGCGGCCCGGGACAACTGTTCCTGTTCCTTTCCGCGCTCGTCGCGGATCGGTTACACGGCCGACGTAGAGTTCCTTCGAATCCAGGCCGGGACGCACCCGGCTCCGGACCGACAGAGACCTCACGCCGAACAGGGTCCCGACATGTCTTCAGGCCTCCGCATCCTTCGCTCCGCGACGCTCGCGGCGCTCCTCCTTTCCCTCTCCGTCACGTCTCTCGCGGCCCAGACCGGCCGGGTGGTGGGCCAGGTCGTGGACGCCCAGACCGGCCGTCCGATCTCGGGAGCGCAGGTCATGCTGGAGGGCACACAGGTCGGCGCTCTGGCCGGCGTGGACGGCCGCTACGTGATCCGAAGCGCGCCTTCGGGCACGTTGGCGGTGCGCGCGCTCATGATCGGATACGCCACGAAGACCGTGACCGGCGTGTCCGTAGCCCGCGGCGGCACGGCGGAGGTCGACGTCTCCTTGGAGCCGGCGGCCGTCGAGCTGGAGGGGATCACGGTCTCCGCAGGGCAGGAGCGGGGCTCGGTGGCACGGGCCCTGAACGAGCAGCGCAACGCCGCCGTCGTCATGTCGGCGATCACCACCGAGGAGATCTCCCGCAGCCCCGACAGCGACGCCGCCGGAGCCGTGAAGCGGGTGAGCGGCGTGTCGGTGCAGGACGGGAAGTACGTGATCGTGCGCGGCCTGGGCGAGCGCTACACCACCACCTCCCTGAACGGCGCGCGCGTTCCGAGCCCCGAGCCCGAGCGGAAGGTGGTGCCGCTGGACCTCTTTCCCAGCGGTCTCCTCCAGACGGTGACCACGTCCAAGACGTTCACCCCCGACCTGGCCGGTGACTTCTCGGGCGCCCACGTCAACATCCAGACCCGCTCGTTCCCCACGCGCCGGCAGTTCACCTTCTCCGCTTCCACGGGGATGAACCCCCTCGTGACCGGCAAGTCCATCCCGTTCGCGCCGGGAGCCGGCGGCGAGTGGCTGGGGCGCGCCGCCGGGGATCGGCGCCTGCCCGGAGAGGTGGCCCGCTTCGGCAACTTCCAGACCGCGGTACCGACCCAGAGCGATGTCAACCGCATGGTGGGCAGCTTCCGCAACGCCTGGTCCGCCCGGGCGCAGGACGGGAGGCCCAAGGCCTCGTTCTCCTCGTCGCTGGGCGGGTCGGACCCCGTCTTCGGCCAGCAGGTCGGGTACCTGGTGTCGGGCACGTACTCCTACGGCGAGGAGGTGAAGGTGGCCCAGCACCGGGCGCAGGCGCTTCCCACGGCGGGCGGCGGCGCCGCCGAGATCGACCGCTTCGAGGGGACGTCCGGCGGGCGCAGCGTCCTCTGGGGCGGCCTCGCCAACCTGAGCACCCTGGTGGGGACCCACAGCCGCTTCGAGCTGAACACCACGTACAACCGGACGGCGGACGACGAGGCCCGGGTGGAGTCGGGGTACTCGGAGAACCTGGGCCAGGAGTTCCAGATCCAGCGGCTGCGCTACGTGGAGCGCAGCGTCTTCTCCGGCCAGCTGCGCGGCGAGCACCAGCTCGGCGCGGCGCACCGGCTGGACTGGAGCGCTACCACCGCCGAGGTGCGGCGCTCCGAGCCCGACCGCTCCGAGTTCGTCACCCAGATGGATTCGGACCCGTCGGGGAACCCGCTCCCCCCGGCGTGGTTCAGCGTGTCGAACGAGGGCGCCGTGCGCACCTTCGGCGAGCTCACCGAATCGGCTCTGGAGAGCACGGCGAGCTACACGTTCACCTTCGGACCCTCCAGCCGGCAGAGCCGCCTGAAGCTCGGCGGCACCGCGCGCGCCACGGACCGGAGCGCCTCGAACGACGCCTTCGCCATCTCGGCGACGCTGGACCGTGCGGGTCGTGAGCTGTCCCCCGAGGAGATCTTCGACGGCCGCTTCGCGTCCGATGATTCCCGGGTGTTCCGCGTGACCCCCATCGCCCAGGGCGGGTCGTACTACGCCGAGGACCGGCTCGCGGCCGCCTACGGCATGCTCGACCTGGCGCTCACGGGCCGCGTCCGCCTGGTGGCGGGCGCCCGGCTGGAGCGCTCCGACGTCACGGTGAACGCCCAGTCCACCCTTGGGCAGCCCGTGCAGACCAGCCCGAGCTACACCGACGTGCTCCCCTCGCTGAGCGTCGCCTGGACCGTCACCCCGGATCAGACGCTGCGCGTCTCCGCCTCCCAGACGCTGTCCCGTCCCGAGTACCGGGAGCTGGCGCCGGTGCAGTTCCGCGAGGTGCTGGGCGGCGACAACGTGGTCGGGAACCCCGACCTGCAGCGCTCGCTCATCAGGAACCTGGACCTGCGCTGGGAGTGGTACCCCACGCCCGCCGAGGCCGTGACGGTGGCGTTCTTCGCCAAGGACTTCCAGGACCCCATCGAGCGGGTCTTCCTGGGCACCTCGGGCACCCGGATCGTCACCTTCACCAACGCCGAGGGCGCGCACAACTACGGCGTGGAGCTCGAGTTCCGGAAGGGGCTCGGGTTCGTGAGCGAGGCGCTGGAGACGACGACGTTCTTCTCCAACGCGACGCTCATGAAGTCCGAGATCGTGATCAACCAGTCGCTCGCCGGGACCTTCCAGACCGCGGACAACCGTCCCATGGTGGGCCAGTCCCCCTACGTGGCGAACGCGGGGCTCACCTACGCCAGCCCGGACAACTCCGTGAGCGCCACGGTTCTCTACAATGTTGCCGGCCGCCGCATCGTCAGCGCCGCCGAGCTCCCCCTCCCCAACGTGTACGAGGAGGAGCGCCACGCACTCGACTTCTCGCTGCGCTTCCCGCTCATGGCGGGCGTGAAGGGCAAGGCCGATTTCGAGAACGTCCTGGACAGCCCCTACCAGATGGTGCAGGGGAGCGTGGTGCGGGAGCACTACCGCACCGGCCGGCGGTTCTCCTTCGGTGTGACCTGGCAGCCCTGAGCCGCTCTCATTTACCGAGTTGAGACAGAGCCGTCGTCGGGTCGTCGCCCGCCTCCGCCACCTTTCGCTGGTCAAGGAACGCCTCATTGCCGGCGGCGCAGATGCGCCGGCGCATCCGACAGGAAACAGGTGAACAGAATGCGAATCTCCCGGTCTCTCCTCCGTGCAGCGCTGCTGGTGGTCGCCGCGACCGCGGCGGCCTGCTCCGACGACGACCCCACGGCCCCCCAGATGCAGGCGCCCTCGGCGCCCACCGAGGTCTCCGCCACCGCCAAGTCCGCCACCGAGGCGACGGTGACGTTCGGTGCGGTCTCCGGCGCCACCGGCTACGTGGTGGAGCGGGCGCCCGGCTCCGGCGGTTCGTTCGCGCAGGTGGGCACCCCCACCGCATCCCCCTTCGAGGACAAGGAGCTCACGCCGAGCACGGCCTACCGGTACCGCGTCGCTGCGGTGAACTCGGCGGGCACCGGCTCCTTCAGCGACGCGGTGATCGTGACCACGTCCGCCGCAGGCCCGAAGACCGCGGTCATCTCGGCCGACATCACCTCCAACCGCACGCTGTACGCCGACACGCTGTACACGCTCCGCGGCTTCATCAAGGTGGCCAACGGCGCCACCCTGACCATCCAGCCGGGCACGGTGATCCACGGCGACTACGACGTGGTGGGCTCGTCCCTGTTCATCCTCCGGGGCGCGAAGATCGAGGCAAACGGCACCGCCGAGAAGCCCATCGTCTTCACTTCGAGCCGCCCGCTGGGCCAGCGCCAGGCCGGTGACTGGGGCGGCCTCATCATCATCGGGAACGGGATCATCAACCGCACCGGCGACGTCCAGTTGGAGGGCACGGGCACGGGCACGTCCAACCCGGCGCTGCTCTACTCCGGCGGCAACAACAACGCGGACAACTCCGGCACCCTGCGCTACGTCCGCGTGGAGTTCGCCGGGTACGCCACCGCCGCCGACGCCGAGCTGAACACGTTCACCTTCGGCGCGGTCGGGAGTGGCACGACGCTGGAGTACCTCCAGGCGCTCAGCGGCCTCGACGACAGCTTCGAGTTCTTCGGCGGCGCCGTGGACGGCAAGTACCTGATCTCGTACGACGCCGGCGACGACCACTTCGACATGTCCGAGGGCTACGTCGGACGCCTCCAGCACGTCATCGCGCTCCAGACCCGGCAGGTCGTGCCGCGGCCCGGCGCCGGCAACGTGTCGTCCGACCCGCAGGGCATCGAGAACGACGGCTGCGCCGGCGCGGGGTGCGCCAACGGACAGGACACCGAGCCGTTCAACGTGCCCATGGTGGCCAACTTCACCCTGGTCGGGCCTGCGGACGGGATCTTCTCCGGCACCTCCGGCGGCACCGGCATGATGCTGCGCCGTGGCACCGCCGGGCACCTTACGGTCAAGAACGTGCACGTCGCCGACGTGGGCGCCACCTTCCAGCCCCAGTCGGGGAGCACGGTGCAGGGCTCGCTGGACCTGGCGGCGAACGCCATCGTCGAGGGAACCGGGACGGGCGCTTCGCTCTTCGTGAGCGTCCCCGTGAACCCGACCAACGTGTCCCAGCTCGACTGGGCGCCGGCCGCCAGCTCGGCCATTGCGACGGGCGGCATGGCCGCCTTCACCGGCGACCTCGCCACGAAGGCCGGCACCTTCGTGACGGCCACGGCGTACCGCGGCGCGGCCAATCCCAACGGTCCGAAGTGGTGGGCCAACTGGACCAACTACGCGATCAACTGATGACCCGCACGCTCGCCGCCGCGCTGGCGCTGGCCACCCTCTTGGGTGCGTGCCAGCCGGCCGGCGGGCACGGGGACGCGGCTGCCCGCCCGGACACCGTCCGGACCATCATCGACAGCATTCTTCCCATCGAGGAGGAGCTGCGCCGCCTCCGCTCCACCGTAGGGGAGGAGCCCACCTCGCTGGCGGGCGGCGCGCCGTCCAGGGACGCGCTGGTTCAGCGCTTCGTCACCGCCCTGGAGACTGCGGACACGGCAGCCTTCCAGGACGTGCTCCTGACCCGCGCCGAGTTCGCCTGGCTGTACTACCCGCACACCCAGTTCACCACGCCTCCCTACGAACTGGCTCCGGGGCTCCTCTGGTTCCAGATCGAGAACGGGACGAGCCGGGGATTCGGGAGGCTGATGGAGCGCATGGGCGGGCGCCCGGCCCACGCCGACGGCTACTCCTGCCCCTCCGAGCCACGGACGGAGGAGCCGAACCGCGTCTGGGAGGAATGCGTCGTCCACCTTCGGCCTCCCGGGGGCCAGCCCCGGGATCTCCGGCTCTTCGGGAGCATCCTGGAGCGGGGCGGCGTCTTCAAGTTCGTCTCGTACAGCAACGGATTCTGAGCGCGGTGTGACGGCCAGCGCCGTCCGTCGAGCCGGTCTGCGACATTCCCGTCGCGTGTTACGTGGTCGTGACCGTCCCGTCACGGGGGCCGTTACGCCCCGGCGATACCGTTGTGGAGCCCGCGGGGGCGGACGTGCCCCCCACCGACGTGTCGCCCACCCCAGGTCCGCTCCCTATGTTACTCGTCTTGCGCTGGCCGACGCCGAACCGGCACGGGGACCATGGACGAGCTGGACCTGATCCACGACTGGAACCGGGGGGAAGGGAGCTTCGACTGGTCCCGGGTCGGGCGCATGGAGCTGGACGACGAGACGCTCCGGGAAGGGCTCCAGAGCCCCTCGGCGGTGGACGCACTCCTTGGCGACAAGATCCGGCTTCTCCATCTCATGGACCGGTTGGGGATCCACACCGCCGACCTGGGCCTGCCCGGGTCCGGCCGTCGCGCCCTGGGTGCCGTGACCGCTCTGGCCCGGGAGATCGTCGAGGCCAAGCTCTCCATCAGGCCCAACTGCGCGGCGCGCACGACGCTCTCCGACGTGCGTCCGGTGGTGGAGATCTCGCAGAAGGTGGGAATCCCCATCGAGCTGGCGGCCTTCATCGGCAGCTCCCCCCTTCGCCAGTACGCCGAGGGCTGGACGCTGGAGGGGATGCTCCGCGGATGCGAACAGGCGGTGACGTTCGCGGTCCGGGAGGGGATCCCGGTCATGATGGTCACCGAGGATTCCACCCGGGCCAGGCCCGAGGTGCTGAAGGCGATCTGCGGCACGGACATCGGGACCGGGGCTTCGGCCTCGCGAACACGATGGCGGCGATCCAGGCTGGAGCGACCCGGGTACACGGGACCGCGCTGGGCGTGGGCGAGCGTGCCGGCAACACCGAGACGGAGCTCATTCTCGTGAACCTCGCTCTCCACGGCGTCCACCAGGCCGACCTCACCCTGCTTCCGGCTTACTGCCAGGTCGTGGCGCAGGCCTACCGGATTCCGCTCCCGCAATCCACTCCCCTGGTGGGGCGGCGCCAGCACATCGAGATCGGCCCCCTGTCGGGGCTCGCCAACGTGACGCACTGGCTCCGGGCGCACGGACGCGACCCGGACGACGAAGCGCTCTGCCACCGCATCCTGCACGCGGCCAAGAACAAGGACCACACCCTCTCGAAGGAAGAATTGGAAGCGATCTGTCGCGGCGCGTAGCCCGGGTGGCGCCCGGGGAGGCGGCGCGGCCCCACCTGCCCCTCCCGGAGCGGACCCCGTGAACCCTTCACTTGCGCAGGCCATCATGGACATGGCACCCCAATCCACCGCCGTCCCGCGCGTCCTCGTGGTGGAGGACGAGCCCGACATCGCCGCCCTCGTCGCCTACCAGCTCACACGGGAAGGCTTCCGGGTGGAGACGGCGGGCACCGGCCCGGAAGCGCTCCAGGCCATCTCCCGGGACATCCCCGATCTGGTGGTGCTGGATCGTATGCTCCCCGGGCTCTCCGGGGACGAGGTGCTCCAGCGCCTGAAGGCCGAGCCGGCCACGTCCAACATCCCCGTCCTCGTCCTCACCGCGAAGCGGGAGCAGGAGGACCGGATCAAGGGGCTCGAGCTTGGCGCCGACGACTACCTGACCAAGCCGTTCAGCCCCAGGGAGCTCGTGCTCCGGGTGCAGGCCATCCTGCGGCGCGTGCAGGAGGCCGGGATCACGGCGGGCGGCCGCGTCCTCAAGGCCGGGCCGATCCGCATGGACCTGGCCTCGCACCAGATCACCCTTTCGGGAGAGGAGCTCAACCTCACGCCCACCGAGTTCCGCCTGCTCCAGGCCCTCATGGAGCGCCGCGGGCGCACCCAGAGCCGCCGGCAGCTCCTGGAGAAGGCCTGGGACGTGGAGCCCCACGCGTCCGAGCGGATCCAGACCCGCACGGTGGACATGCACGTGCGCAGGCTCCGCGGTAAGCTGGGAGAGACCGGGGACTGGATCGAGACCATCCGGGGCTTCGGGTACCGGCTCAGGGTTCCGGAAGGCCTCTGAGAGGGTGTTGACAAACTAACGAAAGATTGCCATGCTTCTCACACCCCCAC
>CAZJFX010000032.1:0-27344 GCA_964545395.1 uncultured Gemmatimonadaceae bacterium
TTTCCGGTTCCTTTTCGTAGATCAGCCCGTCACATCACGCTTGCTGTGGGCCTAGTGGGGTGTGCGGGAACTCCGCGAGGCGCGGGGAGCGCCGCCGCCGGGCGGGTCCACGTTTGCACCGGACCGGGTGCCGGGTCATTATGCTGGCAAATCGCAGCGTGCGGACCCGGACGGAGTTCCCTTTTGACCAATCTCGGACCCTGCAAGAGTGTCGCCACCGCGGCGGGAAGCGTGCCACGGGGCGTGTTGGCGGCGGCTCTGGCCACCTCCGTTGCTCTCGGGATCCTGTCCGCCCTTCCCGCGAGCGCGGTGGCCCAGACCGCGGTCCTGACGGTGAGCGTGCGCGGTCCCGAGGGGCCCTTGAACGATGCCTTGGTGGAGGTCCTGTGCCGGGGCGTTTCGGCGGGCCGCGCTCTCTCCGGCGCCGAGGGGATCGCGCGGTTGACGTCGCTCCCGGCGGGTACGTGCAGCGTCCGCGTGGAGGGGTTCGGGCACCAGGCGCGGGTGGTGGAAGGCGTGCCCCTCACGCCGGGCGGGGTGCATGCACTGGAGGTGGAGCTCCTCACCGCCGCCATCGCCGTCGAAGGTCTCACGGTGCGCACCGGACGCACCGAGATCCGGCGGGAGCTCATGGAGTTCTCCTCCCAGGTGGACGAGAAGGCCATCCTCCTTCTCCCCATCCCGCGGGAGGCGAACGACCTCATCGCCCTGACCCCCGGGGCCCGCGCCGGCAACGTCTGGGGCGGGTCCAATTTCCAGGCCAACGCCTACCGCCTGGACGGGCTCTCCACCAACCACCCGGGGACCGGGGGGGACCTGCTGAACCCCAGCCTCAACTGGATCGAGCGGCTGGACGTGCGGGGGCTCGGCGCCGGCGCCGAGTACGGCGGGTTCCAGGGTGGGCTGATCGACGTGGTGACGAAGCGCGGGACCAACGAGGCCCAGGGCTTCATCCGGAGCACGTTCGAACACTCGTGGCTGGCGGCGTCGAATCTCGTGAGCACCGAGATCGGCGCCGAGGTGACGGGCCGCACCGACCTGGAGGCGGAGGCGCGGGGCCCCCTCGTCCGTGACCAGCTCTTCTACTACGTGTCGGGGGAGCTCACCGGCGAGGGCAGGAGGGCGCTCAACCACCTGCAGCAGGTCGAAGGACGCTTCGCGCCCGTGCGGGAGGGCCGCACCGACTCGAAGCTCTTCGGCAAGCTGACCTGGGCGCCCGGACCGGCTCACCAGATCGAGGTCTCGGGAGCGTTCACCGACGTCCGCGCCGACGATTACGGGCTCACGGGCTACGAGGGCGTGGGCGCCACCCACCGGTACTCGTCGCCCACCTGGTTCCTGAACGGGTCGTTGACCGAGATCCTGGGTGAGTGGGCCGTGCTCGAGGCCCGCGTGAACCACTTCGAGCGCGACGAGCGCCACGACCCCTACCAGGGGAAGGACGTCCCGGGCATCCGCACCTTCGCGCTGACGCCGCCCTACACCGCGTTCGGCAACGCCCCGTTCTCCCTGCGCAGCGCCCCCTCGAGCTCGTCGGCCAGCGCGCAGGGCACGTTTCAGGCCCGGACCGGGTCGATCGAGCACACGCTGAAAGTGGGTGGCGAGCTCACGCGCGGGACGTTCCTAGACCTGCGGGAACGCAACGGCGGCATGACCTGGCTCCCGGTGAACCTCCGGCGCTTCGACCCCGAGGATCCGAGCACCTGGCCGCACCGCTCCTCCACGTGGATCGGGACCCAGTGGGGCGGCGAGGTTCACCTCGACGCGGACGTAGCCACGGTCGCCGCGTACGCCCAGGGAACGTTCTCCCTGGGCCGGCGCGTGGTGCTCACCCCCGGCCTCCGCTGGACCCGGTGGACCGGCTGGCTCACGCCCACATCGGGAGACCGCTTCCAGGCCGTGCGGGCCGTGGGATGGGACCCCAGGGTGGGGCTCTCCGTGGACGTGACCGGCCGGGGCTCGCTGGTGGCCAAGGCGCACTGGGGACGCTACCACCAGAACCTCATCTCCCAGATGTTCGACCGCGTGGCCGGCGCCGACGTGTTCACGAACGAGGAGTTCTGGTACTACACGGCGGGGGATCTCACCGACCCGAGAAGGACCTTCACGGCGGCGGAGCGCGACGCGCTGGCGGCCGCGGGGACGTTCCGCAAGGAAGGGGAGGTTTTGTTGAACGAGACCGGCCCCCTGGACGGGTACCGCCAGCCGTACGTGGACCAGTGGCTGGTGGGGGTGGAGAAGAAGCTCGGGGACCGGGTCAAGGTGGAAGCGGTCTACACCCGGCGCTCGAACCACGACATGGTGGCGTTGGTGGACCGGAACCGGGCCAGCAACTACAGCGTGTTCGAAGGCGTGCGGGTCTACGACGCCACCGGGGGGCTCGTGTCCTTCTCCGGTGGAAGCGTCTACCTGAAGGAGCTCTGGGTTCCGAACCACACCATCGTGGAGCGGCTGAGTTGCCTCGCCGACGCCGGCTCGTGCACGTTGCCCGTTCCCGGGATGGTCTATGCCGACACGCTGCGCCTGACGTGGGACCCCGACTATCGGCTCACCACCGCGCCCGGCGCGCGGCGGGAGTTCGATCAGCTCCAGATCAACCTGGAGATGGCGTTCCCCACCTGGGGCGCCACGGTGTCGTACGTCGCCACCGGCCTCGAGGGCAACCTGGACAACGTGAGCGGATACACGGACCCGGAAACCTACGACGCCGGCCCCTACGTCCGCGTCAACGAGGCCGTGAACGCCTACGGCACACTCGAGAACTTCGCGGACCACGAGGTGAAGGTGTCGCTGTGGGGAGAGCTGCCATGGCGGCTCCGGGGGGGAGCGTTGTGGACGATCCGCTCCGGCGACCACTACTCGCCCCAGTTCCAGCTCTATGGCCTCGGGTTCTTCCAATACAGGGTGAACACGGGCGCGCTGGTCCGGACCCGCATGGGCAACATGACCACGCAGTACGAGGGAGAGCCGGTGGACTACAGGCTGCTCTGGCCCCTGGAGGGACAACGTGTGTTCGTGGGCCCCCGGGGACGGCCCACGCTGGAGAGCCAGTCCATCCTGGACCTGAGGCTGGAGCGCGCGTTCCACCTCCGGGGGCGGGACCTGGCACTCTCCCTGGACCTCTTCAACGTGCTGGGGAGCCGCTCGGTCACCAAGCTCAACACCCTGGTGAACAACGGCCCCGACTACGGGTTCCCGGTGAGCCAGTCCTTGTTCTCGCCGGGCATCCAGCTCAACCAGTACTACCTGGCGCCCCAGGACCGGGTCTCTCCCCGGATGCTCCGCTTCGGCGTGGCGGCGTACTTCTGACACACGCGCCGGCGCCCGGAACCGTCACGCCAGCTCCTCGGCCCTGTGGCACGCCACGAGCCGTCCCGCGGTGACCTCCCGGAGCTCCGGCTCCTCCACGCGGCACCGCGCCACGGTGAAGGGGCAACGGGTGTGGAAGCGGCATCCCGGAGGCGGCGCTGCGGGGCTGGGCACGTCACCCTCCAGGGGGATGGCGGACCGCGCCGCCTGCCGCTCCGGGTCGGGGACGGGGATGGAGGAGACGAGCGCCCGGGTGTAGGGGTGCCGGGGACGGTCGAAGATGTCGGTGCGCTCACCTGTCTCCACGAGCCGGCCCAGGTACATGACCGCGACCCGATGGCAGGCGTGTCGCACCATGGACAGATCGTGGGCGATGAGCAGGTAGGTCAGCCCCAGCTCGTCCTTCAGGTCCTCCAGGAGGTTCACGATCTGCGCCTGGATGGACACGTCCAGCGCCGAGATGGGCTCGTCGGCGACGATGAGCCGCGGGCCGGTGGCCAGGGCCCGGGCGATCCCCACGCGCTGGCGCTGCCCCCCGGAGAGTTGGTAGGGGAAGTGGCGGGCGCTGCGGGGATCGAGCCCCACCCGCTCCAGGAGCGCCGCCACGCGTCGGTCCCGCTCCCCCGGCTCGCCGACGCGATGGATGTCCAGAGGCTCACGGACGATGGCACCTACCCGCATGCGGGGGTTCAGCGAAGCGAAGGGGTCCTGGAAGATCATCTGCATGTGGCGGCGCCGGAGGCGGAGCGCCTCCCCGGCCAGGCCGGCCAGCTCCTCCCCCTCGAAGCGCACCGAGCCCGACGTGGGCTCCTCCAGGCGGAGCACGGTCCGCGCCACCGTGGACTTCCCCGATCCGCTCTCCCCCACCAGTCCGAGCGTCTCGCCCTGGAGCACGTCGAAGCTCACCCCATCCACCGCCCTGACCGTCCCCACGCCACGGCGCAGGAACCCGCGCTGGATGGGGAAGTGCTTCACCAGATCGCGCACCTCCAGGAGGGGAGCGGCCGCGGCCGCGTCGGGGCGCCCGGGGAAACTCATCGCCCAGCCTCTTCCCAGCGCAGGCAGGCCGTGGCGTGGGCCGGGCTCACCTCCACCAGCGGGGGCACGCCCGAGAGGCACGCCGGGGCCGCCAGCGGGCACCGGGGGGCGAAGGCGCACCCGGAGGGCTCCTCGAGCAGGCTCGGGGGGCGCCCCTCGATGGCGGAGAGCCTGCGGCGCTCTCCCCCCGCCCCGGGAAGGGAGCGCAGGAGCCCCACGGTGTAGGGGTGGCGGGGGCGGGCGTAGAGCTCCCGCACCGGCGCCACCTCCACGAACGAGCCGGCGTACATCACCGCCACCCGGTCCACCAGCCCGGCCACGAGAGCCAGGTCGTGCGTGATCCAGAGGATCGCCATCCCCAGCCGCGCCTGCAGCTCCTTCACCAGCGCTACGATCTGCGCCTGGATGGTCACGTCCAACGCGGTGGTGGGCTCGTCGGCGACGAGCACCGCGGGCCGGCACGAGATCGCCATGGCGAGCATGACCCGCTGGCGCTGCCCGCCCGAGAGGTGGTGGGGATGGTCGGAGAGGCGGGATGCGGCGTTGGGGATCCCCACCAGCCGGAGGAGCTCCACCGCCTCCTGCCGGGCCTCCCGCAGCGAAAGGCCCCGGTGCCGCACAAGCCCTTCGGTGAGCTGCCGCCCCACGGTGAGCACGGGGTTGAGGGACGTCATCGGGTCCTGGAACACCATGGCGATCTCCCGGCCCCGCACCGTCTGCCAGCCGCGCTCGGGGAGCTGGAGCAGGTCGCGGCCGTTCAGGATCACCTCGCCGGCCACCACCCGCCCGGGGGGAGGGACCAGGCCCAGGAGGGAGAGGGCGGTGACCGTCTTGCCGCACCCGCTCTCCCCCACGATGGCCAGCGACTCGCCGGCGCCCAGGTCGTAGGAGATCCCGTTCACCGCGTGGACCGTCCCCTCGCGGGTGGAGAAGCGGGTGACCAGCCCGCGCACGGAGAGCACGGGGGACGCCGCGGCGGCGCCGCCGGCCTCAGCCGCCGCACCGACCGGGCGGAAGGCGGGCGCGCTCACCGCTCCCTCCCGGCGGGGTCGAAGGCGTCCTGGAGCCCGTCGCCGACGAAGTTGACCGCCAGCACCACCACGAGGATGGCGACCCCCGGGAAGATGGCCAGCCACGGCTCGGTGGCCATGGTGGCCTGAGCATCCATGAGCATGTTCCCCCAGGTGGGGGTGGGGGGCTGGACGCCGAACCCCAGGAAGGAGAGGGACGACTCCACGATGACGGCGTTGCCCACGGTCAGGGTGGCACTGACCACGATGGGGCCCGCGGTGTTGGGCAGCACGTGGCTCAGAAGGATGCGGCCGTGGGTGGCCCCCAGGCCCCGCGCCGCCTCCACGTACGCCATCTGCTTGATGGAGAGGACCTCCCCGCGCACCACCCGCGCCGTGGCCATCCAGCTCAACAGGCCGATGATGAGCGCCATGGAGCCGGCCGCGGCCTGGGTGAAGGAGGCCAGCACGATGAGCAGGGGGAGGGTGGGGATGGAGAAGGCCACGTCGGTGAGGCGCATGAGCACGTTGTCCGTGCGCCCCCCCGAGTAGCCCGCAACCGCCCCCACGAGGGAGCCCAGCCCCGTCCCCACTACGGCGGCGAGGAGCCCGATGAGGATGGAGATCCTCCCGCCGTAGAGGACGCGGGCGAAGACGTCGCGGCCCAGGTCGTCGGTGCCCATCCAGTGGTCCCAGGAGGGGGGCTGGCGGATGGCGGACAGGTCGATGGCGTCGTACGCGTGCGCCGCCAGGAGGGGGGCGGCTGCGCACGCCGCCGCCACCAGCGCCACCACGGCGAGGGAGGCCACGGCCAGCCGGTGGCGCGCGAAGGCGCGGGCCAGCTCCTCACTCATAGCGGATCCTCGGATCGAGGATGCCGTAGACCACGTCGGCCACCAGGTTCACCACCACCACCGCCACCGAGCCCAGGAGCAGGATGCCCATGAGGAGGGGGTAGTCCCGGGCGAACATGGCCTGGACGAACATGCGCCCGATCCCGGGCCAGGCGAAGACGGTCTCGGTGATGACCGCCCCCGACACCAGTTCCGCCAGGCTCAGGGCCATCACGGAGACCACCGGGATCAGGGCGTTGCGGAGCGCGTGGACGCCCACCACCACCCGCTCGGGGAGCCCCTTGGCCCGGGCGGTGCGCACGTAGTCGGCCCTGAGCGCCCCCAGGAGGCTGGACCGGAGGTAGCGGGACCAGCCGGCCACGTAGCGGAAGGAGAGGACGCAGGCAGGAAGGACCAGGTAGGCCAGGCGCCCCCCCAGGGACCCATCACCGACATCCCCCCTCCCGGCCACGGGGAGCCAACCCAACCACACGCCGAAAACGAGCTGCAGGAGGAGCGCCAGCCAGAATACGGGCATGGCGATCCCCAGGAACGACACCCCCGTCCCCAGGTGGTCCCACCAGGAGTACTGGCGCAGGGCGCTCAGCGTGCCCACGCCGAAGGCCAGCACCGCCGCCAGGAAGAAAGAGGCCCCCATGAGCTCCAGGGTGGCCGGGAGCCGCTCCCGGATCATCTCCCCCACGGGGCGACCGGTGGAGAAGCTCACGCCCAGGTCCCCCCGCACCACGCCCCCCAGCCACAGTCCGTACTGGACCGGGACCGGCCGGTCCACGCCCAGGCGCTCCCGGTACGCTTGCACCAGGGCCGGATCCACGGCCCGCCCGGCCCCGAGCAGCGCCGCCTCGGGCCCCCCCGGGGCCGCCTGGATGACGCCGAAAAGCACCACGGTGATCCCCAGGAGGAGGGGAACCATCTGGGCCAGGCGGCGCAGGAGATACGGGATCAAGACGGCCAGCGGATAGGGTGGGCCGGGCTCCGGCGCCGTACGGCGTCGGCAGCCCGGAGGCTCGCCGGAAGACTACGCCTTGACATCCGGCCGGGAAACCCGCATTTGAATACCCAATCAGGTGACGGACGAACCGCACCAAGGCGGTTCCGCCCGCCGGCCATCCGGCCCTCTCCCCTCCCACGGGCCTCCGGATCGGCACCCCGGCCTTGCTGATACATGTGTTGTCGAGCTTCCTGCGACGACCGGCTGGGCTTTGTCCGTGCGACGTGTATGCCTCCGGTCGGAACAGGACCAATCCAAAGCGGAGGAACGATCTCATGTCGCTTTCCTTGTCGGCTTCATGCCGCCGCATGGCCGGGTGGGCAGGCAGAGTAACCGCCGTCGCCCTCATGGCTCTGGTCGTCTCGGCGAACCCCGGGGCGGCACAGCAGGCCACCGGGTCCATCACGGGGGAGATTTTCTCCCGGTCCGGGGCGCCCCTCTCCGAGGTCCAGGTCTTCATCGTCGGCACGCAGATGGGGGGCCTGACCGCGGGCAACGGCCGCTACGTCATCCGTAACGTGCCCGCCGGCACCCACCAGGTGCGGGCCATGCGCATCGGCTACGAGACCATCACCCAGTCGGTGACCGTCGCCGCCGGGCAGGCGGCGGCGGCCAACTTCCAGCTCGCCGAGCAGGCCCTGGGCCTGGACGAGCTCGTCGTCACCGGCACCGCCGGCGCCGCGCGCCGGCGCGAAGTGGGCAACTCCATCGTGCAGATCCAGAGCTCTGCGTTGGCGCAGCCGACGACGAACGTGGACCAGATGCTCCAGGCCCAGTCGCCCGGGCTCCTGGTGTCCGCCTCGAACGGGTCGTCGGGCTCCGGCTCCCAGATCCGCCTGCGCGGCGCGGTCTCGGTGGCGCAGACCAACCAGCCCATCATCTACATCGACGGCGTGCGGGTCCGGAGCGATCCGTACGCCCGCAACATCTCGCCCACGGAGGGCGCGGGCCGCGGCGGCAACGTCACCGCCTCCCCGCTGTCGGACATCAACCCCTCCGACATCGAGCGCATCGAGATCATCAAGGGGTCCGCCGCCTCCACGCTGTACGGCACCGACGCCGCGGCGGGCGTGATCCAGATCTTCACCAAGCGCGGTACCAGCGGCACGCAGCGCTGGAACCTGCAGATCGACCAGGGCTTCAACCGGCTGCTGCCGTTCGCGCCCGACGTGGACGTGCGTCCCCAGAACGACCCGCTCCCGGAAGGGCCCCGCGGCACGTACTCGTACAAGTACCTGAACATGCAGCCCTACCTGCGGCAGATCGACGTCCCGGGGCTGGGGTCGTTCCAGGGGGCCTACCGGCAGAAGTACTCGCTGAGCGTGACGGGCGGCGGCCAGTTCCTCCAGTACTTCATCTCGGGGAACCTGGAGGACAACCTGGGCGTGCTGCCGAAGGACTCCGAGAGGAAGGCGGGCTTTCGCGGCAACTTCACGTTCACGCCCTTCAACGCCCTCACCGTCCAGACCAACGCGGCGTACAACCGCACCAACATCCAGAACACGCCGGCGGGGAACAACGCCCAGGGCCTCACGCTGAACGCGTTCCGCCGCGAGCGGAACTACTTCCAGGAGGGGAATCCCGACTCCATCCGGATGCTCATCGTGGATCCCCAGGAGATCACGACGCGCGTTGACCGCTTCGTCCTCGGGTCCGTCATGAGCTACGATCCGGGCGGCGCCTTCAACACCAAGCTCACCTTCGGCTACGACCAGGCGCTGCAGGACAACCGCCAGCTCCGCCCCTACGGCTTCCGCCAGCTCCCCACGGGCAAGCTCTACACCTCCGCCGGGAACTACACCACCCTCACCGCCGACCTGGTGGCCAGCTACCGCCTCGGCCTCGGCGAGGGGAGGTCGGTGATGCTGTCCACCGGCGGCCAGAGCATCACCAGCGACCGGCGCATCGTCCAGGCCGAGGGCACCGACTTCGCCGGCCCCGGCGACCCCGACATTGACGCCGGCGCGAACCGCCTCTCGTGGGAGACCCGCATCCGCTACGTCACGGCCGGGTTCTTCGGCCAGGCGCTCTTCAACGTGAGCGACAAGTACTTCATCACCGCCGGCGTGCGCGTGGACGGCAACTCGGCGTTCGGCGAGTCGCTGGGCCTCCAGGCCTACCCGAAGGTCTCGGCGTCGTACGTCATCTCCGACGAGGACTTCTGGAGGGAGTCCTTCGGGTCCCTGAAGCTGCGCGCCGCCTACGGCCAGTCGGGCCGGGCCCCCGGCACCTTCGACGCCGTGCGCACCTGGAGCGCCGTCGGGTACAACGGCCAGCCCACCTACCGCCCGGACAACCTGGGGAACCCCGAGCTGGGCCCCGAGCGCACCGGCGAGACCGAGGTGGGCTTCGACTACGCGGTCTTCGACAACCGCCTCACCGCCGACTTCACGTGGTACTACCGCAAGACCACCGACGCCCTCTTCGGCGTGCGCTACCCGGCCTCGGAGGGCTTCGCGACGTCCCAGCAGGACAACGTGGGCAAGCTGAAGAACAACGGGATCGAGCTGAACCTGCGCGGCACGGTCTACGATGCCGAAAGCTGGGGCCTGGACCTGGGCGCGACCCTCTACACCAACCACTCCGAGGTCGTCTCCCTGGGCGGCGCGGCGCCCTTCTCCGGCGGCGGGTCGTGGATCCAGGAGGGGTATCCGGTGACGCTCGAGCGGGGCGTCATCGTCGTGAACCCCGACTCCAAGTCGGACCCGCGCTACTTCTGCAGCGACAGCCGCGTGCAGCCGGGCGAGGCGTGCATCCTGGTCGACCAGCCCCTGGGCCCCCAGGCTCCCACGCACGTCATCGGCGGCAACATCACGATCCGCATGCCCAGGGGGATCGAGCTGACCGCCCGGGGCGAGTACCAGGGCGGGCACTACATCTACGACGGCCCCTCCAACGAGGGCATCAACCGGAACATCCGGTGGCCCACGTGCGCCGAATACTACGAGTACACCGACAACGGTCGCGGCGACGACGCGCCGGCGTGGATGCGCTACCGGTGCGACAGCCGGTTCTACCGGCGCGGCACCATGAACTACCCGGCCGACTTCTTCAAGATGCGCGACATGACGCTGCGCGTCCCCCTCGGCGCGCTGGTGCCCCGCAGCCAGAGCACGACGCTGACCGTCTCGGCGCAGAACTTCTACCGGTGGCGGAACAAGGACTTCCCCATCTTCGACCCGGAGATGGTGAGCAACACCGGGTACGGCGCCGCGGTGCCCTCGATCACGGAGCACATCCCGCCGCCCGCGTCCTTCATCGCATCCATCCGGGTGGTGTTCTGATGGCCGCCGCGCAAAGAGGAGATACGAGCATGCTTACCAGAGCGATGCGGCTCGGCGCGGCGGTCCTCCTGGTCGCCGTCGCCGGAGCCTGTGACTTCGAAGTGACCAACCCCGGGCCCACGGACGACAAGTTCCTCGACAGGCCCCAGGCCCACCAGGCCATCGCCAACGGCGTGGCCTACTACCTTTACGATGCTCTGAACGACCTGACGTACACCACGTCGGGGGTGACCCGCGAGCTCTTCCCCGCCGGGTCCACGTCGTCGTTCGGGATCTCCCAGCGCCAGCAGACGGGTCTCCTGGAGTACGACGACGAGCATGTCGGCTCCCCGTGGTCGAGCGCCCAGCGCTCCCGCTACATCGGGGAGAGCGGCTTCGCGCGCATGGCCGAGACGAACCCCGCGGGCACGAACAACTACAAGCCCGCCGTGGAGGCGGCGCTCTACGCCGCCTACGCGCTCCGGCTCCTGGGCGAGAGCCACTGCGAGGTCGCCTTCGACGGGGGGCCCATCCTTCCCCGCGACAGCGCGCTCGTCCGGGCGGAGAAGTGGTTCACCACGGCCATCGCGAGCGCAGGCTCCACCGCCTCCCTGGCCACGCAGAAGACGGCGGCGTACGCCGGCCGGGCGTCGGTGCGGGTGTTCCTGGGGAACTGGGCCGGGGCCCTCGCGGACGCCGCCCTGGTCCCCACTTCGTTCACGTTCTACGCCAAGTACGACGCGTCGCAGCAGGGGTTCAACAACCGGACGTACTTCGCCGGCGCCAGCCAGCCGTACAAGGCGGTGACGACGTGGAACACCAAGTACGAGGACTACTACACCCAGACCAAGGACCCGCGCGTGCCCTGGGTGGACACGAAGTCGACCGGCGACGCCGCCGTCCTCATGGTGGGCAACATCCGCGTGCCGTTCTACCAGCAGCTCAAGCACGCGGTCCGCGAATCGAGCATCATGCTCTCGTCGGGGCGTGAGATGCGCCTCTTCGAGGCGGAGAAGCTCCTGATGGACGGGAACTACACCGCAGCCATGGCGATCCTGAATGACCGCCGCGCCGCGCTGAGCCCGGCGCAGCCCGCCCTGAACCCCGCCAACCTCACCGAGGCGTGGACGATGTTCAAGGCGGAGAAGGGCATCGAGCAGTGGCTCGAGGGGCGCCGCCTGGGCGACCTGTGGCGCTGGAAGAAGAACAACACGCCGGGCGCGCTCCATGAGTTGGAGACGGCGGGGTCCGCGACGTCGTACCTGCTCGCGGAACAGACGCTGGCCTACCCCATCTACAAGGGTGAGCGGGAGGCGAACAAGAACATTGATATCCAACCGCCCAGTCCGACCTGCCCCGTCAACAAGTAGCGGAGGCGGTCGCTGAAGCACACGGCCCCGCCCGGTCCGCCGGGCGGGGCCGTCGTGCGTCCGGGGGCGGGTCTCGGCCGCCCGGGTGCGGCCCGGCGGTCGCGCCCCCCCTCAGCGCCCGCCGAAGGGGAGGGAGAACCTCAGGAGCGGGATCCTCCGCGCCTCGGGCATGTCGGGGGTGTCCTCGCCCTCGCTCCCCCATCCTGTCGCGTTCCCGACGATGAAGGCGGCCACCAGCGCGGCTCCGCCCCCCACGACGAGACCCGTCCTCACGTTGTCGAGCTTCTTCTTCTCCACGTCCAGGATCCCGGTGAGGGGAACCGTCACCCGCTGCACCAGGAGCTGGGTGCCCCGCTCGCGGTCGCTGGGGGACACGGTGGCCTCGATCATGAGCTCGGCGCCGGAGCGCTCCAGGTACTTCCCCTCCATGGAGCGGGGGTCGGCCAGGCGCAGGTCGGCGTAGCGCATGGCCTCCTGCGCGCTGAGGCGCAGGCGCACCGCCTCGCCCGGGACCAGCTCCTGGGGCGAGGAGGGCACGTAGGCGAAGCACCCCGACGCCGCGAAGGCGGCCGCGAGGACGAGGAGGCGGGTAGCGCGCATGGAGAGTCTCCCTGCCGGCGGTGGATCGGTCACGGTCGCGGAACTCAAGGTAATCCCTGCCCCTCGCGCCCCGCTACCGTCCCGCCAGCGCCTTCCTGACGATCTCGTCGGCCGACGCCCCGGAGGCGCCCGCCTCCAGCGCCTGGCGCACCGCGTGGTCGGCGTCGGCGAAGGAGAACCCCAGGGCGACGAGGGCCTTCACCGCCTCCTGGGCCCCGGCCCCGCCGGGGGCGGCGCCAGCGCCGGGGATGGCCAAGGCCAGGTCGGCCACCTTGTCGGCCAGCTCCAGGACCAGCTTCTCCGCTTTCTTCTTTCCGATCCCGCTGATCTGCGCAAGGGCGCCCAGGTCCTTCTCCACCAGGGCGCGGGCCAGGCGGTCGGCGCGGTACGCGCTCATCATGCTCAGGGCGAGCCTCGGGCCCACCCCCGAGGCGGTAACGAGGCGCTGGAAGAGCTCCCGTTCGTGGGCGTCGACGAACCCATAGAGCGTCACCGACGTCTCCGTCACCACCTGAACGGTGCGGAGCTCCACCGGGTTCCCCGGGGCCGGAAGGCGCTCCAGGACGGTGAGGGGGACCTCCACCTCGTACACCACTCCTCCGTCCGTCTCCACCTCCACGGTCTCGGGGTCACGGGTCAGGATGATGCCCTTCAGGCGGGATATCATGGGCGGAAGCTCCGGAGGGACGGCGGGTCGGCTCACTTCGGGAAGCTCCCCACCAGGCAGTGGCAGAGCGCCGCCGCCACGCCGTCGGAGGCGTCGGCGGGCGCGGGAGGCTCGGCGAGTCGGAGCTGCTGCGTCACCATGAACGCGACCTGCTCCTTGGTGGCGTCGCCGGTGCCGACGACGGCCTTCTTGATCTCCCGGGGCGCATACTCGGCGATGGGCACACCGCGCAGCGCCCCTGCCAGGAGGATCACGCCCCGGGCGTGCCCCAGGGTAAGAGCGCTGTGGACGTTCTTTCCCTGGAACACGCTCTCCACCGACATGGCGAAGGGGCGATGGCGCTCCAGGAGCGCGTCCACCTCCAGATAGATCTCGCGGATCCGCTCCGCCAGGGGGATGCCCGGGGAGGTGCGCACCACGCCGCACTCCACCAACGAGACGGCGCCGATGCCCCTGCGGGCGACGACGCCGTACCCGGTCACCGCGGTGCCCGGGTCGATGCCCAGGACCAGGACCTCCACTACATGGCCTCGGCCAGCGCGGCCTCGTCGATGTCCGCGTTGGTGTGCACCTTCTGGACGTCGTCGAGATCCTCGAGGGCCTCGATCAGCCTGAGGAGCTTGGACGCATCGGAGCCCGCGACGGCCACCTCGTTCTTGGCGATCCAGGCGAGTTCCGCCGATGCCACGGGGATCCCCTTCCCCTTGACCCCTTCCTGCACGGCGTTGAAGTCGGAGAAGGAGCAGGTCACGATGAACTCGTCACCCTCCCGGGCCACGTCCTCGGCGCCGGCATCGATGGCTGCCTCGAAGAGGGCGTCCTCGGTGGTCGCGGCGGCCGACACGACGACCTGTCCCTTCCGCTCGAACTGCCAGGCCACGGAGCCGGAGGTGCCCAGGGAGCCGAAATGCCGGCTCATGGCGTGGCGGAGGTCCGAGACGGTGCGGTTGGGGTTGTCCGTGAGCGTCTCGATGTAGAGCGCCACCCCCGCGGGGCCGTACCCCTCGTAGGTGATCTCCTCGTAGCTCACGCCCTCGAGCTCGCCCGTGCCCTTCTTGATGGCCCGGTCGATGTTCTCGGCGGGCATGTTCGTGGCCTTGGCAACGTCCACCGCCAGGCGCAGCCGCGGGTTGAAGTCCACCGCGCCCCCGCCCTGCCGGGCGGCCACGGTGATCTCTCGGATGAGCTTGGTGAAGATGGCGCCTCGCTTGGCGTCGATCCCCGCCTTCTTCCGCTTGATCGTCGACCACTTGCTATGACCTGACACGATTCCCTCCAGGGTCCATCCCGGGTGCGGCGGGAAAGGTAAGGACGGGGGGGCGGGATGATCCAGTACCGCGGCTCCGGCGGCTTCGGCCCGGGTGCGATGGGGTGGGCCGGTGGAAGCCGAGCAGGAGGGCCCATGTGTCCTCCTGAAAGGACATTTCCAGGGGGAGCCGGGCTCCCTCGCACCGGAACGCACCAGCGTCGCGCAAGCCCGCAAGAGCATTCACGGCAACGTCTTGCGACATCATCGCCGATCTTGGCACCTGGCTTGCTCGAATGCGGTGTGAGCGGGCACCCACCGGGCGCAAGCTCCCGGTTCGGGAGGCCGGCGGAAGAGCCGAGAGAAGGAGGTGGACGATGAAGCGCTACACGATGACGATCGCCCTTGCGATCCTCCTGGCCGACTTCGCCTCCGCGGAGGGCCAGACGGCGGCGCGGGTGGAGTACCGGAACGGACGGCTGGGCGCGGCCGTGGCCATCGGGAACGTCCCCCACCGGGTGTACGCCCCTCGGGTGCGCGAGAGCCTGAACCGGGGTGAGCTCAACCGGATCCTCGGCAGCCGGACCGTCAACGACATCGCCCGCCACGGCCGGGCCATGGGCGCCCGGGGCGCCATGCGCGGCCAGTGGTACCAGGCGGGGCGGGGCTCAGCGGTGCTGGAGGTTACCCTGGGTGGGTTCCCCGTGGCCGAGGCGTGGGACCATGGCGGCGACGGGTACGTGGACAGGGTCTACTTCGCGCAGGAGTCAGTGAGGCCCCGCCGACCCCGGTGAGTGCACCGCCTGACCGCGTCCACGCGGAGCTCCGACCAGCCCCCCAGCTGGTAGTAGCGCACGCGGATGTCGTGGCGCCCGGGCGCGAGGGGAGCGTAGTCCACCTCCGAGCCGTGGGGGTCGAATCGGTCGATCACCAGCGCCCCGTCCACCCAGACCCGCACGCCGTCGTCGGAGATGGTGCGCAGGGAGTATTGCCCGGCAGGGAGGTTGAGCGACGCAGTGGCCTCCAGCCCCCATCGCTCCTGAGGTATCCCTGGGATGGCGGGGCGGTACCACAGGAAGTCGAGGCGATCCTCGCGCCGCTCCAGCGCCGGCGGGCGGGCGAAGAGCGCATCGAACCCCGCCGGGTCCGCGGCGGGATCGCGGGCAGGGTCCGTCCACGTCACCACACGCACGTCCCACGGGCCCGCCGGCTCGAAGCGCTCGTACCCGAAGAGCACCGACGTGCCCGCCCCGACCGCCTCACCCCGCGGCGACACGGTGGGAGCGCCGATGTATTCCAGCTCCACCGACCAATCCCCTGCCGACCCCACCTCCGGCGTCACCACCAGCGTGTCGCCGGTGGCGCCCGACTCGGCGGAGATGTCGGCCACGCCCCGCCGTCCATGCACGCGCCAGTCGCCCTCGGGGCCCAGGACGGCGAGGCGGACCCGGGTCCGGGCCGTGTCCACGGGCCAGAGCTTCGGCGAGAGGCCGTCCCAGGGGCCCCACTCGTCCACGACCATGGCCGAGCGGGGGAGCCGGGCGCGCGGCGCGCGCGGGATCGCGGTGGGAAGGCCCTGGAGCCCGGGGAGCGACGAGGCCAGCGAGTCGAAGGCTGCGCCCAGGAGGGCACGGGGGTCGCACGCCTCCGCCGGCGGCGCGGCATCCACGACGTTGCCCTCGATGACCGCCCCCTCACTCCGCTCCAGCGTCCAGGGTTCCTTCACGCTGAAGAGCAGGTTGTCCGCGATCAGGTGGTCGTGGGAGCGCACGTCGCGCTTCTGGGCGTAGACCCAGTCCGGGGGCTGGGAGGGACGGGCCCATAGCTGAATCCCCAGGGTATCGGCGTCGAAGCGGTTGGCCACGATCCGGTTGTCCTGGCCGTGCTCGATGGCGACGCCCACGTCGTTGCCGCCGAAGCAGTTCCCCCGGATTTCCGTCTCCCAGGAATAGCCTCCCCAGAGGCCGTAACGGGAGCCGCGGAGGTGGTTCGCCACCACCCGGTTGCGGCTGAAGGTGAGCTCGGCGGCGTTGGTCGGGGCGTAGCTGAAGTCGTTGTGGAAGAAGACGTTGTCGTTGGAGCCCCCCTCCCCCGTGTCCAGGGTGGACTGTCCCGCCCACAGGAAGAGCCCGTCGCCGGAGTGGGTGGCCGAGTTGTAGGCCACCACGTTCCGGGAGCTCTGCTCGTAGAGAAGGAGCCCCGCCGAGTCCTGCCCCCGGTTGTAGAACCCGTGGCTATAGCCGCGCACGTCGTAGTCCAGGCGGTTGCGCACCACCACGTTATGGCTGGAGCGGTACAGCCCGATCCCCAACCCCGAGTTGTAGGAGAAGTCGTTGCTGCGGACGGTGACCGAGTCGGTGCGGGTCATGAGGAGCCCGGTCATCCCTTGCACCGCCCGGTTCCCGGTGATCTCGCCGCCGCGGACGTCCTCCAGGTACACGGCGGCGCCGAAGCGCATCCACTCGCGATCCTCGTTGTTGTGGAACGAGAGCCAGTCCACGAGGCTCTCGTGACCCACCTGGCTGAAGAGGCGGGGCTTCCACCCGTAGCTCAGGTCGTTCTCATAGAGCGCCAGCCCCCGGGTGCCCCGGGCGAGGATGCCGAATCGGTACCCGTAGAGCGTCCCTCCCCGGAGGATGACGTTCGTGCCCCCGTCCACGAAGATGGCGACGCCCCGAGCCTGGTCGGGATCGTCCCGGGGGGAGAGGCCCTCGAGGCGGACCCCCGAGAGGTCGAGGGTGAGGCTTTCGCCCCGAACCACGATGAGCGCCGAGTCGATGAGCGCCGAGTCGACGAGCGCCGGGTCCGGGGATCCGCGCCCCGGCACGCGGTACGTTCCCGGCGCGATACGCGTGTCGGCGGTGACCACCATCCCAGGGGTGAAGGGGACGGTGGATTGGGCAGCCAGGGCGCCGGGAAGAGCCAGCGTGAGGGCGAGGAAGGTGGCCGGGAACCGCATGGGAGCATCTCAGAACGTGACGGAGTGCTCATCCTGCCATGGCCAGATCCAACACGCCAGGTTCGACTTGGCCAACAAGTGTCGATCTCCACACAGCAGTCCTCTTGCGAAGGACCATTTGTTGAAATATTGTCCTTCTCATAATGACAATACCCCACGATCTCCTGCGCCTCAAGCTCGCCGGGTCGCTCGCGTCCGACTCCCGCCCCCTCACGCGAAGAGACGCCCGCATGCCCGCCATCCCCGGCAAGGCGTTCGCGGTGATCGGTGTTCGCCGGGGGGGGAAGACGTCGTTCCTCGCCCGGCACCGCGCCGAACGCATGGCGGAAGGTCTGCCTCGGGAGGGCCTGCTATTCCTGTCGCTCGAAGACGAGCGGCTCGCCGGCTTGTCCGTTGCCGGCCTCGGTTGGCTCCTCGACGAGCATGCTCGCCAGTTCCCCGTCGTGCGGCAGGCGGGCAAGATGACGCTGTACCTCGACGAGATCCAGAACATCGCAGGATGGGAAGGCCTGGTCCGCCGCCTGATGGACGCGGGGGGAGTGTCGATCCTGGTCTCCGGCTCCTCCGCACGCCTCCTTTCGCGTGAGGTGGCCACGAGCCTGCGTGGGCGGGCAATGGAAGTGCTGATCCACCCGTTCAGCTTCCGTGAGACCCTACGCCACGCCGGCGAGGAGCCAGGGGAGAGCTACGACACCCTCTCCGCCGACACCCGGGCCGCGCTGGATCAGCGGCTGCGGCGCTACCTCGCCGAAGGGGGCTTCCCCGAAGCCCAGGCTGCCACCGCTCGTGATCGCGCAGCCCTGTTGAGCGGATACGTGGATGCGGTGGTGCTCCGCGACGTCATCGAACGTCACGCGGTCAGCAATCCACTCGCGCTTCGCTGGATCCAGCGACAGCTCCTCGCCAACCCGGGTGGCTACTTCTCGGTGAAGAAGCACTACGACACGCTGCGATCCCAGGGCATCGCGGTGGGCAAGGACACGCTCCACGCGTACCTCTCACACCTGGAGGACGCATTCCTGGTCCGCACGGTGGCCATGCATTCGGCGTCCGAGCGGCAGCGGCTCGTGAACCCCCGCAAGGCGTACCCGGTGGACACCGGACTCATCGCGCTGTTCGAGCGCACCGGCGGGCTCCAACAAGGTCGCGCCCTCGAGACCGCCATCATGCTTGAGCTCGAGCGCCGCGGCTGGGAGGTCGCATACGTCCGGACCCCTGAAGGGTTCGAGGTGGACTTCATGGCGCAGCGACCTGGGGAAGCACCCCTGCTCGTCCAGGCATGCCTGGAGAGCGAAGGCGACCCGACGTGGGACCGGGAGTTGCGCGCTCTGCAGGTCGCGGCCCAGCTCCACCCGGAAGCACGGGCATTCCTGGTCACGTTGGACGCCCAGCCTCCCCTCCGGCCCATGCCCGACGGCCTGACCTGGGCGCCTGCGGCACGCTGGCTACTCCAGTAGATCTGACATGGAAGGCGCAGCCGCGTTGCTGGGCATCCTGGCGGAGCTGGACGTCCTGGCCTTCGACCTCCAGGACGTGGGGACGCGCTTCTACGCCTACATCAGCACCTTGGGGCTGGCCATGCAGGCGACCGCCGAGGTCCACGGGATCCGCCACGTGGTGACCGACCCCCGCGCGGTGCGGCGGGCGGAGGCGGGCGTGAACGTGCTGCACGCGTTCTGGCACCAGGCCCCGGACACCCTGAAGGCGACGTTCTTCGTGGACCGGCCCTTCAGGAACGTCACCGGCACGGCCAAGCTGTACCGGATGATCATGGACGGGCGCACGCCCGAGGAAATCGTCGCGGCGTGGGAGCCGGACGTGCGGGCGTTCCTGGAGAAGAGGAAGGAGCATCCTCTCTACCCCTAGCCGGGTGTGGGCCGCCGCCTGGCGTCGCTTCGTCCTTTCCCGCATCATCCAATCTCCACTCCGAGCACCGAGCGCTTTCTCCTGCCCGCCTCAGGGCCTGCCGAGCCAGCCGCAAGTCCGTGACCGCACCTCATTTCGTCCTGGGCATCTCCGCGTTCTACCACGATTCCGCGGCCTGCCTGGTGCGGGACGGGGTGATCGTCGCCGCAGCCCAGGAGGAGCGCTTCAGCCGGCTCAAGCACGACAGCCGATTCCCGACCCACGCCATCGCCTACTGCCTGGAGGCGGGCGGCGTGTCCGCGTCACAGCTGAGCTGCATCGCCTTCTACGAAAAGCCCTGGGTCAAGTTCGAGCGACTCGTCGAGACCTACCTCGCCTACGCGCCGCGTGGGCTCCGCTCCTTCCTCCTGTCCATGCCGGTGTGGCTGAAGCGCAAGCTATGGATCGAGCGGTGGATCCGCGAACAGCTCGACGCGCCTCGCGTACCGTTCGTCTTCACCGAGCACCACGGCTCCCACGCCGCCTCGGCGTTCTTCCCTTCCCCGTTCCCCCGGGCTGCCATCATCACGGCGGACGGCGTCGGCGAATGGGCCACCGCCACCTGGGGCGTGGGGGAGGGAGCGCGCATCTCGCTCCGGCAGGAGCAGCACTTCCCCCACAGCCTGGGCTTGCTGTACAGCGCGTTCACGTACTACTGCGGCTTCCGCGTGAACTCGGGCGAGTACAAGCTAATGGGCCTCGCCCCCTATGGTGAGCCTCGTTTCGTGCGGCTCATCCTCGACGAGATGGTGGATCTCCGCCCCGACGGCTCCTTTCGCCTGAACATGGAGTACTTCGCGTACCCCCACGGGCTGAGGATGACCTCCCCTGCATTCCACGGCCTCTTCCGCCAGGGACCGCGCGCTCCGGAGGGCGAGATCACGCCCCACTATGCCGACGTGGCCCACTCCATCCAGGCCGTCACCGAGGAGGTCATGCTCCGCACGGCCGCCTATGTCCGCACCGCGTCGGGGGAGAAGGATCTGTGCATGGCTGGGGGCATCGCGCTGAACGCGGTGGCGAACGGGCGGATCCTCCGCCAGGGCCTCTTCGACAGGGTCTGGGTACAGCCCGCAGCCGGGGACGCGGGGGGCGCCCTTGGCGCCGCCCTGTTCGCCTACCACCAGGTCCACGGGGGCGCCCGGACCGTGGACGGCGTCTCCGACGCCCAGCAGGGCTCGTTCCTGGGCCCGTCCTGGCCCTCCTCGGCCATCCGGGACGAGCTGGGCAGATGGGGGATCCCCCACCACCGGCTCGACGACGACGCCGAGCTCCTCGGGCGCGTCGCAGAGCTCCTCGCCGACGGCAAGGTGGTGGGGTGGTTCAGCGGGCGCATGGAGTTCGGCCCGCGCGCCTTGGGGGCGCGGAGCATCCTCGCCGACGCCAGGATCCCGGAGATGCAGTCCATCCTCAACCAGAAGATCAAGTTCCGGGAGTCGTTCCGGCCGTTCGCGCCGGCCTGTCTCCGGGAGGACGTGGAGGAGTACTTCGAGATCTCCGTGGACGCGCCCTACATGCTCTTCGTCGCGCCCATCCGGGAGGCGCGCAGGAAGACCGTCGAGGTGCCCGCCCACGCCTCCGTCACCGAGCAGCTCGGGGAGGTTCGGAGCGACATCCCCGCGGTGACGCACGTGGACTACAGCGCGCGGCTCCAGACCGTGGACGAGGCTCGGAACCCCAGGTTCCACCGGCTCCTCCGCGCCTTCAAGGAATTGACGGGATGCAGCGTGCTGGTGAACACCTCGTTCAACCGGCGCGACGAGCCCATCGTGAACACCCCCATGGACGCCTACGCCTGCTTCATGGGCACGCGAATGGACGCTCTGGTGCTCGAGGACTGCCTGCTCCTGAAGGGAGACCAGCCGAACGCGGCGCAGGAGGGTCAGGCATGGTAGACGACCTGGGCCTTCGCGTCCCCCCAGGGCCGACCTCCAGGGCCTTCGGATTCCTCATGGCCGGCGTGGCCGCTTTCCTGGCGGGCTGGCTCTGGCTCCAGGCGTCGGCCCGGTACGACGTGTGGGTCGGGATCGCCGCGATCATGGGCACGGTGTCCCTGCTGCGTCCGTCGCTTCTCGAGCCCGTGCGCAGGGGCTGGATGAAGCTGGCCCGCTTCCTGGCGCCGATCGGCAATACCGTCGTCCTGGCTATGTTCTTCTTCCTCGTGCTGACCCCGATGGCCATCGTGCTCCGCCTGGCCAAGAGGGACAGGCTCGGGATCCGCTCTCCCAAAGGCGGGAGCTACTGGCGGGACGCCGACGAGCCCGGTGGGGAGTGGGCTCGGCCGTTCTGACCCCGCGACGTCCCGCCTACGCGGCACCTGCTGCCGCGGACGATCGCATCCCATGTCCCTCCGGACCGACACCAAGACCGTCTTCGCCTTCCTCCGCGCACGGAAGCTGTGGTGATTCGCCCCGCTGTTCCTGATCCTATTCGCCCTGGGCGTCCTCCTCGTCCTCGTCGAGGGCTCCGCCCTGGCGCCGTTCATCTACACCCTGTTCTGAGCCGGCCCGGGGATCACGCGGGGACGCGCCCCCCGGGAGGTAGCGCCAGCCCCCTCTGCGCCGCTACGACCGCGCCGCGCTCCGCGCCCGCTTCACCTCGTACATGGCCCGGTCCGCGTCGGCGAGGAGCTCGTCCACGGTGGGGTGGCGGGCCGGATCGTAGCGCGCCGCCCCGGCGCTGAAGCGGATGGGGGGCACGCCCGCCGGCGCGGCTCTCGCCGCCGCCAGGCGCTCCCGCAGATGGTCCAGGGGCCGGGCGGCGGTCTCCTCGTCGGTGCCGCTGAGGAGGACGCAGAATTCGTCGCCGCCCAAGCGCGCCACCACGTCCGAGTCCCGGAACGCGTCCAGGAGATGCCGGCTGAAGTCCTTCAGGAGCTCGTCCCCGGCGGCGTGCCCCAGGGTGTCGTTGACCTGCTTGAAGCCGTCCAGGTCGAGGAGGACCAGCGTGGCCGGCCGGCCCACGCGCCGGCAGAGCGCCAGCGTGTGGACGGCGATGGAGCGGAGGCCCCGCCGGTTCGTGATCCCGGTGAGTTCGTCGGTGGTGATGAGCTCCAGGTTCCGGAACTCCTCCTCCACCAGCGCGCCCAGGTCGTCGAAGAGATGGAGGTCCTCGGGGTCGAGCTCCCGGACCTCGTGGTCCATGAGGCAGAGCGTGCCCACCCGGGCCCCGTCGGGCGCGTGCACCGGCCGCCCGGCGTAGAACCGGATGTTGGGGTAAGCGGTGACCAGGGGGCTGCCCCGGAAGCGCTCGTCCGCGTAGGAGTCGGGCACCACGAAGATCCCGTCCTGGAGGATGGCGTGGGCGCAGAACGAGATCTCGCGGGGCGTCTCCGCCACGTCGAGCCCCTGCCGCGACTTGAACCACTGGCGCCGCTCGTCCACGAAGCTCACCAGCGCGATGGGAACCTCGAAGAGGCGCCTGGCGAGCCGGGTGACCCGGTCGTAGCGCTCCTCGGGAGGGGTGTCGAGGACGCGCAGGCCGCGCAGAGACCGCAGCCGGTCCGCCTCGTCCGGGGGGACAGGAGGTTTGATCATTTCCAGGGGGATGGCCCGCTTCTGGGGGACAAGGGGCGGAGTGCTGCCGAACCTTAGCAGGAGCCGGCGGGGGGTCCAAGCCCTCCCGCCTGGTGCGGCGGAGCCGGATGGCTCTCAGGGCCTATCTCAACCTGGAGCGTCACCAGAGCGACGTCCGGGTGGCGACGGTGAGGTAACGGGAGCGAAGCCGACGGACCCGCCGCGGCGCACCCCCGCCCGGTTCATTCCGCCAGTCTGAGCCCCTCCGCCGCGAACCGAGGGAAGTCGGCCTGGTCGCTGGTCGCGACCTCGGCACCGGCGAGGATGGCCGTCGCGGCCACCAAGCAGTCCTGGAAGCTCCCGCGCCTGCGCCCTGTGGCGTTGAAGAGCCGGGCGGCCTCGGCGGCTGGATCAAGGAGGGTGACCCTTCACCTCCCCTCGAGCCGCTTCCGCGCCTGCTCCCGGACATCCTCCCAGGGGACTTCCTTGACGAGCCCCCTCTCCCAGGCATCGACACGCCGCCTGATCTCCTCGTCCCAGGCTGCCTCCACCTCCAGATCCCGATCGAGGCTCGCCAGGAGCTCCTGCGCCGGCTGAGCACGCTCGTCGGCGGACGAGTTCAGGGCAGCCGACGTGATGTCAGGGAGTCGAGTGGCCACGGGTTCTCCGGGTCGGCGCTTCTGCGACCCCATGATGGCTGCTCCTCCCCGGCGGGTCCATGCTCCGATGGGACTACCCGCCGCGGCGGGTGCAGGTGCCGTCACATCCGTGACCGTCGCCTACCCCTGCCCCACCACCGTCCACACGAGACCGTCGGCGACCCGCCACCACCCCGCGAAGCGCTCGCCCGCCGCTGACGTGACCCGAAGCGGGCGCCATGCGTCGCCGGCCCACTCGAAGCCCTCCGCATCCATCCCCTCCACCTCCACCACCACGCTCCGCGTGTCCTTCCTGAGCCCCTCTCCCAGCGCCTTGAGCGCCGACTCCTTGGCGCTCCAGAGAAGGTTGGCGCGGAGGTGGCGCTCGGGCGCCGGGGCGCGCTCGTCGCCGCCGGCCCGGATCCAGGCGGCTTCCTCGGCCGTGAAGTAGTCCGAGACGAACCCCTCGCTCCGGGGGGCGATCTTCTCGACGTCGCAACCGATACGCAGGGTACCCGCCGCAGCTGCCGCGAACCCTATGCCGGCGGAGTGGCTCAGCGACACCGACAAGGGAGGCCAGTCGCCGGGAAGCAGGATGCGCACCCGGGGGCCGCCGCCGGGCCGGGCCAGGATCTCGATCTCGGACGTCGCCGGCCGGACGCGATGCTCGCCCTCCGACCCGGCTGCGCCGGAAGCACGCACCTCCAGCGCGCTTGCCACCGCTTCCTTCACCACCCACCGCCCCAGCCGCCAATCCGCCGCGCGCTTGGTCACGCGGAACCGATCGAGGATCGCCGCCTCGGCGGGGGTGAGCCAGGCATCGTCCCCGGGAACGGAAGCGAGCGCCGCCCACGCCAGACACACCTCGCCGGCGCCCGGCAGGCTCAGCCGGGAGCCTTCCATTCCCTCGTCCCTCATTCCTTCAGGGCCGCGAACGCGCCGTCCTCCACCACACCGGGGAGCGCCGACGTGCGATAGCCCTCCAGCGCCAGGACCAGACGGCCCTGGGTGTCGGCCACCTGCACGTCGAAGACCCCGTCCCCGACGGCGCGGGCGAGCGCGACGCTCTCCACCTCGCCGCCGCCGGCCCCGGGCAACTCCAGCCGGGCGAACCCGAACGGGAGCCCCATGCGCGCCGACACGGCGATTTCCGCCAGCCCGGCGGTCTGAAACGCCAGCTCCACCAGTCGCGGCACAGCCTGGGTCACCTGGTCCGCTGGCTCGTGGTTCGGCGGGAGCGGAGTCGCGAACCGCCCTGCCACGTCGCCCCGGTGCCGCCACGCTTCCGCCAGCACCTGGTACGCGGGGCCGTGGAAGTACGTCCCGTAGATGGCCGTGGCGTCCACCACCCCGCCCTCGGGGTGGGGAACCTTGAGCTCCGGGCCCTCCGCCGGAGGCGCGCCGGTGAGACGCACCGTCCCCGTGAAGTGAACCGTGATCTCCGGTGCGTCCCGACCCACCAGCGTCCTGGACCCTTCCAGGGCGCAGCGCGCCAGCACGTCGGCGCCGTCGGCATCGTAGCGCACGCGCACCGTCACCGTCCTGGGCTCGTCCCGGTAGAACTTGAACGGCGCGTGGAACGTCACGTCCTCCAGCGACGCCACCCTGAGCTCGGGGAACGCCACCCGGGCGGCCTCGGCCATGGCCTCCACTCCCATCACCCCGGGGAGCACGGCGATCCCGTCGATGCGGTGGTGGTCCAGGAACGGTTGCGCCTTCGGGTCCAGCTCGGTCTCCACCACGAGCCCGCGGTGCAAGCCCACCTCGGCCACCCGGTCCACCATGGGCCCGGCGGGGATGTTCGCAGTGTAGGCGCCGTCCAGGCGCGCCCGGGCCGGGTCCTCGGCGAGCATGACGCCGAGCCCGCCGGCGATGACCACCTCGCCCCGGGTGCCGGCCGTCAGCTCGCGCCGCACCACGCCGATCCCGGCGTCCGGAGGCAGCATGTCGATCCCCGCCGCCTTCATGATCGCCGGGATGGAGCCCCGGGAGGCCATCCCGATGTCGCGCCACGCCGTCCAGTCCACGGACACCGCTCGCGTGTCGGGCCGGGTCCTGCCAAGCTCCGATACCGCCTTGCACAGCAGGTCGTTGGCGGCGGCGTAGTCGGTCTGGCCGGCGTTGCCGAAGCGTCCGGCGATGGAGCTGAACGTCATCACCGACCCGAGGGGCGTACTCCCCAGCGCCGTGATCAAGTTGTACCACCCCTCCACCTTCACGTCGAAGACCAGCGCGAACTCCTCCGGCGTCTTGTCCGGCAGCGCGCGGCTGATCTCCAACCCTGCGGCGTGGAGCAGAACGTCCACGCGCCCGTGGACCTCGACCAGCTCGTGGACGACGGCACTCACGGCCTCCGGGTCGCGGAGGTCCACGCTCCGGTAGCGGACCGTGCCTCCAGCGGCCTCGATGGCCTGGACCGCAGCCAGAGCTGCCGCGGCGCGCTCCAGGCGCGCCACCTCACGCTCCACCTGCACCGGGGTGACGCGGGATCCCCCCTCCTGCATGCGGTGGAAGAGGTCGCGCTTGAGCCCGTCCCGGTCCGTGGCCACCCGGGCCAGGTCCAGATTCGACGGGTCGGGCTGGGACGCCAGGTCCAGGAGCCAGAACGTGCCTCCACCCTGGGCCAGGTCGGCCAGGATGGCGGACGTGATGCTCCCGGCGGCTCCCGTCACCAGGTAGACGGCCTCGGGGCCCAGAGGCTCTCCCGGCTCCACCGGGCGCTCCTCCAGGGTCACCGCCCAGCGGCGATCGCCCACGTACCCCACCTCCACCACGCCCGCGTCACGGCGCGTCTCCAGGATGAGGAGGTCCGCCAGCGCCGCCGTCTTCCTGGACATCTCGAAGTCCACGGCCTTCACCAGCGTGTCCGGCCGCTCCCGGCCGAACGCCTTGGTGAACCCGGTCACGGCTCCTCCCGGAGCATCCAGTGCCCCGTCCGGGTCGTACCCGTGCCGTCCGCCCAGCCGCACCCCGGAGACCAGGAAGCTCTCGGGCACGCCCAGGTCGTCGTAGAGAGCGCGCGCCAGCGCGTGGAGCGCCTTGACCCGCCTCCGCAGCGCCTCGCGCCGGTCGGCGGGATCCAGGAGCTCGTCGGCCAGGACGGGATCCAGCGCCGGGAGCCAATACAGGCCCGTCACCGGAGTGTCGCCCCGCCAGGCGCGCACCGCGTCGCGGAGGTCTTCCGTCACCGACGAGGGATCGGCGAGCATCACCTCGGCGCCCAGCTTCTGGAGCCGCTCGGCAAGCGCGGTGCCCACGCCCATCTCGTCGGGGACCACCACCACCCGGGCGCCGGCGCCGAGCCGCACGCCGGTCTCGGGGAAGCGCTCGGCGGCGGGACGGACCTGCGACACAGGGACGCGCCGGGGGACCGCCTGAGCAGCGGCCATGGATCCCCGGGGGAACGCGGCGGGGGCGGTGGTCTCGGCGGGTCGCGCCGTCGTCGGCACCGGCGCGGGCGCCTCGGTGGCGCTCGCGGCCTCCGTGCTCGCACCGGCGGGGCTCTCCGGCGCCGCAGGCGCCATCAGCTCCGGCCGCTTCTCGTACACGAACTCGATGGCACGGCCCAGCGTCGGGTAGTCCCGGAGCGCCAGGTTGTCGTCCCGCTCGATGTCATAGGCGGCACGGATGGCGGTGAACATCTCCGCCTGCTTCACCGTGTCGATGCCCAGGTCCGCCTCGAGATCCAGGTCCATGGCGAGCATATCCGGCGGATATCCTGTCTGCTCGGCCACGATCTGCAGGACGCGGGCGGCAACGGGATCGGTGGGCCCGGCAGCAGGCGCGGCCTCGGCAGAGCCCACCGCGGCGGCGATCGGTGCTGCAGCGGCGGCGACCGCAGCCGCAGCCTGTGACACGGTCGCTGTCGCGGCCGCAACCGGAGCGACAGGCGCCGCGACATCCGCCACAGCCACCCCCTTCAGGTCCGGCCGCTTCTCGTACACGAACTCGATGGCACGGCCCAGCGTCGGGTAGTCCC
>CAZJFX010000032.1:27444-41019 GCA_964545395.1 uncultured Gemmatimonadaceae bacterium
GGTCCATGGCGAGCATATCCGGCGGATATCCTGTCTGCTCGGCCACGATCTGCAGCACGCGCTCCGCCACCGGATCGGCGGCGGGCGCCGCAGGCACCGGGGGTGGGGCCACGGCAGGCGGAGCAACCACGGGTGCCACCGCACGCTCCTCCGCGGCCACCGGCATCGCCTGCGCCACCGCAACAGGCGGCACTGCGGCCCGCCGCACCTCGGCCGGTGCCGTGGATGCTGCCGGCGCCCCCTGATCCTTCACGCGCAGCGTGCGCTGCACCACCTCCAGCTCCGGCGCCGGGTACCCTGTCACCCGGGCGAGCCATGCCGCCCACGCACCCGGGTCGGCCACCCTGTGGTGGAACCCGAGATCGGAGATGGCGCGGCGCTGGCCGTCGGGGGGCGGTGTCCAGCGCAGGATGCTCATGGCGATCTGGGACCCGAACCCGGCCCCCACGCGCAGCACCCAGCGCACCGGGTAGCTCCCGCCCTTCGACAGGTTGAGCCTGCCCAGGTCGGGGTCCACCTCGCGGAAGTTGGGCACCGGGGGCACGATCCCCGTCTCCAGCATCCTCACCGCCAGAGAGTCCTCCACCGCGACGCCCATGGCGTGGCCGGTGTACCCCTTCGTGTTGGCCACCACGATGGAGTCCATGTCGGGGCCGAACACCTTGCGGAGCGCGTGCACCTCGGCGCTGGCGCTGCCGCCCCGGGCGGGCGTGTACGTCTCGTGGGAGACGAACACCGCCTCCCTCGCCAGCTCGCGGCGGCTGATCCCCCAGCGTGCCTCGAACTCGCTGACGAGCTTCTCCATGCTGCCGACGATGTGATCCACATCCAGGCGGCTGCCGTGGAAGGCGCTGTTCGCCACCACGGTGCCCATGATCTCGCAGATGGGCCATATGCCGCGCTCGGCGGCGGCGTCCAGCTCCTCCACCACCAGGGCGGCGCCGCCCATCCCCATGATGAGGCCGTGCCTGCGCCGGTCGAACGGGACCGCCGCGTCTTCCACCCGGGCGTCGGTGGCCGCGACCCCGGAGGCCACGAACCCGGACGAGAACCACGGGAACAGGTCGTCGGTGGTCGGGTCGTCGCCCGTGATCACGATGACCCGGCGGCAACGCCCCTGGCGGATGAGATCGTGGGCCAGCGCCACGGCCTGGGTGCCCGTGGCGCACGCCCCGTTCGTGGCGAAGTTGGGACCCCGGGCGCCGATGTACTCGGCGAACTGGGAGTGCCCCATGTTGAGCACCTGGAACAGGAAGCGGCGGTCGAAGTGATACGGATGGGCCGCCAGCTCGTCCCCCAGCGCCGCGATGCGCGCGTCCAGCTCCACCGCGGCAGGGCCGTCGTCCACCAGGGCCCGGGACGCCTGCAGCTCGGCCAGACGGTCACGGCGTCCCTTGTCCCTCCAGAAGCTCTCGATGATGCGCACGAAGAAGTCGAGGCCTGGCCAAGCGGAACCGAAGACGATGCCGGTATCGTCCCGCATGTCATCGGGAAGCCCCCATCCCAGCGGGAGCTTGGACCCGGTGCTCGCGGTCCTGAAGCGGCGCACCAGGGGGATCCCGGCGTCCCGGAGGGCGTCGATCCCCGCGGCGATGGCCAGCTGGGTGGCCCAGTCCAGGGCCCCCAGCCGGTCCTCGGGGAACCCGTACTGGGCAACCAGGTCGAGCTCGCCGGCACGGCCGGCGAGCTTGATCACGTCTTCGGGATCGGTGATGGTCTCGAACCGGGCCGCGCCCTCGGCGCTCTTCACGAGGCGGGTGATGCGCCGGTCCAGGACCGAGTCGCGCAGCTTCTCCGGCACCGTCGAGATGAACACGTCCCCACGCATGACCTTCTCCAGCGTGTCGTCGTCGAAGACCCGCTGGCTCCCGGGGAGTCCCACCGCCACGCCGGTGATCCCGATGCGCGGAGGTGCCTTCTCCCGGGCCCCTCCGCCGGAGTAGAGCTCGAAGCTCTTGTCCAGGAACTCGGCGAACATGCGCCCGAGGGTGACGTAGCGGTCCTCGGGCGCCGCCGGGGCGGACGCCGCGGCGCGCACCACCGGCGCAGTCGGAGCCTCGGCGCGCATCACCGGGACCGCCGGAGCGTGGGGAACCGCCACGCGCTCCTCGCTCACACCCCTCCCCAGCCCCATGGCCCAGAGCCCGCACAGCGTCCGGTTCACCTGCACCACGTCGGGGGTCTTGGGGTGGTTGGTGAAGAGCACGGAGACGCCCTCGCGGCCGCCTACCACGTCCACCGCCATCCCGTACAGGGCCCGCTTGGGGCCCATCTCCACGAAGATCCGGCACCCGGCGTCGTACAGCGCGTTCAGCGCCTTCACCCACTGCACCGGCGAGCCGATCTGCCGGCCCAGGATCTCCACCATCTTCTCCGGCGCATCGGGACCGGTGGGGTAGAGCCCGGCATCCACGTTGGCCACCACGGGGACCCGCGGCGCCCGCAGATCCAGCCCCCGCAGCACGTCGCGCAGCGGCGCCGCCGCCGGCTCCACGATGCGGGTGTGGAACGCATGGCTCACCGGGAGTTGGATCACTCTCATCCCTGCGGCCTGGAGCGCGGCCACGGCGCTCCTCACTCCGTCGGTCTCACCACCGATGACGCACTCCTTGGTGGAGTTCACGTTGGCCACCACCACGTAGCCTTCCACGGCTGCCACGATCTCGTTCACCTGCTCCAGCGGGCCGAACACCGCCGCCATGAGGCCGTTGTCCTTCAGGGAGAGGCGTGTCATGGCATCGCCGCGGGCGGCCACCGCCACCAGCGCGTCGGCGAAGGGCATCCCCCCCGCCGCCACGAGCGCGCCGTACTCGCCCAGGCTGTGCCCCATGACCATGTCGGGCTCGATCCCCCACGCCGCGAACAGGCGGGACAGGGCCGCATCCACGGTGAGCACGGCGGGCTGGGTGACGGCGGTCTGCTTCAGGGCCTCCTCGGCCGCAGCCACCCGCGCCGGGTCGCTCGAATCCACGAAGATCTTGGCGCTCAGGGACTCGCCTCCCAGCAGGGGAGTCATGACCCGGTCGGCCTCGTCGAACGTTTCCTGCACGATGGGCTCGGCGGCCTTGAGCTCGGAGAGCATCCCCACGTACTGGGCCCCCTGCCCGGGGAAGAGGAACGCCATCTTCCCCGGCGTCGGGCCCCGGCCCAGGTAGGCGCCCTTGTTGCGGAGCGCTTTCCAGCGCCCTTCGTCCTTCGCCTCCAGAGCCACGACCACCTTCTCGGCCAGCTCCGCCAGCTCCCCGGCATCCCCGAAGTCCAGCGCCACGCGCACGTCGGAGCGCAGGTCGGCCTCGGCGGGCGCCGCCGGCGGGGGCGCCCACCCCGTCTTCGCCCTTGCCGCCACGTCGCGCAGGCGCGCGGCCACCGCAGCGTCGTCGGCACCGCCCACCAGGAGCGCGCCTCGGAGCGGGGGCTTGGGCGCCGCTGCGCCGGGGGCGCCAGCGCCCGCCACCTCGGCGCCCTGCGCCACCGCCTTCTTCGGCCGGCGCAGCCCGGGCACGTACTCCTCCAGGACGAAGTGGAAGTTGGTCCCGCCGAAGCCGAAGGCGCTCACGCCGGCCCGGCGGATCCCGTCGCCGCCCGACTTCTCCCAGGGGCGCGCCTGTGTGATCACCTCGAAGGGAGATCGGGCGAAGTCGTAGGCCGGGTTGGGCGCGGGGAAGTTGGCGCTGGGAAGGAGCATCTTGTGGTGCAGCGCCAGCGAGGCCTTCACCAGTCCGGCGGCGCCTGCCCCGGACTTCAAGTGCCCGATGTTGGATTTCACCGATCCCAGGGCCACCGACTGCGCGGAGAGGCCCCGGCTCCCGAAGACCCGGTCCAGCACCTCCAGCTCGGCCACGTCCCCCGCCTTGGTGGAGGTGCCGTGCCCCTCGATCATGTCGCCGGGCTGGAGCGCGGTGCCGGCGCGGCGCCACCCCCGCTCCACGGCGAAGCTCTGTCCCACCGGATTGGGGGCGGTGATGCCCTTCCCCTTTCCGTCCGACGACGCACCCATCCCCACGATGACGGCATAGATCCTGTCGCCGTCGCGCTCGGCGTCGGCCAGGCGCTTCAGGAGGAGAACGCCGGCCCCCTCCCCCATCACGAACCCGTCGGCCCCTTCGGCGTAGGGACGGCTGTCCCTGCCCGAGAGCGCGCCGATCTTGCAGAACTTCACGAACGTGGACGCGTTCATGTTGGCGTCGATGCCGCCGGTGAGGACCGCGTCGTAGTCGTGCTGGATGAGCCCCTGCACCGCTCCCGTCATGGCCGCCAGGGTCGAGGCGCATGCCGCGTCGGTGATGTAGTTGGGGCCCTTGAAGTCCCACAGCTGTGCCACGCGCCCTGCCACGATGTTGCCGAGCTCACCGGGCATGGTGTCCTCGGTGATGTCGGGGAGCCGGTGGCGCACCCCGGCGAGCATCTCCTCGAAGACGGCGCTGCGGACCTCCGCAGGCAACGCGCGGAACGAGGGAGCCTTGGTCAGCTCCTCCCCGAACTCGGGGAAGAGGATGTGAGCCGAAGACAGAAGGTGGTTGTCGCCCCCCAGAGCGTTCCCGAAGATGACCCCCACGTTCTCGGGGTTCAGGGGGCGCTGGGGATAGCCGTAGTCCAGGAGCGCTTCCCGGCACGCGGCCACGGCCCACCGCTGGGCCAGGTCCATCTGCGCCGCCACCCGGGGCGGGATGGGCATGCGCCAGCCGATGGGATCCCAGGGATACTCGCGCACCCATCCGCCGATCTTCGAGTAGGTCTTGGCCGGCGCCTTGGGATCCGGGTCGTAGTAGAGCGCCGGATCCCAGCGGTCGGTGACGTCGCTGATGCTGTATCGCCCCGCGGTCAGGTTGGCCCAGAACGCGGTGGTGTCGGGTGCGTCGGGGAAGATGCTTCCCATCCCGACGATGGCGACAAGGCGGTCCCCTTCCATGCTCACGCCTCCACGCTTTGGTAGAGAGCCCCGGCGACCCGGTCCATGTCCTCGATGAGCCCCGCCTGCGCCTCGTGGAGCGCGGCGAGACCCAGCGCCTGCTCGAACGCCGCCCGCTCCGCGGGGCCCACCCCGCCGGCGCCGATGGCCCAGCGCATCCCCTCTCCGGCCAGCCTGGCCGCCGTGTCCCGGGCGTTCACCCGGCTGGCGGCGGCCAGCCCCTCGGGCGCCAACCGCCCACCCCCCTTCTCCGGGAGCTTCCCGGCCAGCGCGTCCGCGGCGCGGCGGGCCAGGGCGCCGGCGCCCTCCACGCGGGCGATGAGCTCGCCCAACCGGAAGAGGACGTGCTGGTGGCGGGTGAGGCGCCGCACCCGGGCGCGCTCCAGCAGCTCGGCCAGCGACCGGGAGGCCGCCGCCGCCACGTCGGCGCCCACCGTGGGCGACGCGGCGTGGAGGGCGTCCAGCGCCACGGCCTCGTCGTGATAGTGGCGGCCACGGGTCTTCAGGTGGATCTGCCACCGGTCCCGGGCGATGGTCATTTCCATGATCTCCGAAGTCCCCTCGTAGATCGTGGTGATGCGCACGTCGCGGCGGATCTTCTCCACCATGTACTCGCGCACATACCCGTATCCCCCCAGGGCCTGGATGGCGGCGTCGGCGGCGGCGTTGCCCGCCTCGGTGGACAGGTACTTGGCGATGGCGCCCTCGGTGTTCAGCGTACCCTCGCCGGCATCGAGGCGCATGGCCGTCTCCTCAATGAAGGCCCGGCCCGACTCCAGCGCGCATGCGTGGGGGACGAGGAGCTTGTGCGTGAACCCCTGTTTCTGCGAGAGCGGGCCTCCCCCCTGGATGCGCGTGGTGGAGTAGCGCGCCGCCCGCTCCAGCGCCGCCCACCCGGCCCCCAGGCCGAAGGCGGCCACCATGAGGCGGGTGTAGCCGAACACCTTCTGGGCCTGGACCAGCCCCTGCCCTTCCACCAGCCCCACCAGGTCCCCGGCGGGGATGAACACGTCGGCGAACGAGAGCGCGGCCGTGTTGGACGCCCGGATCCCGTGCTTGTCCTCGGGGACCCCGTGGTCGAGGCCATCGGCGCCCTTCTCCAGGATGAACCAGGTGGGGCCGCCAGGCGCCAGCACCAGCACCGAGTACAGGTCGGCGTACCCGCCGTTGGTGATCCACATCTTGGCGCCGTTGATCCTGTACCTCGTCACCGCGCCGTTCTCCACCACCGGGGTGGCGGTGGTACGCAGCGCCCCCAGGTCCGAGCCCGCCTCGGGCTCGGAAGCGGCGTAGGCCATGAGGAGCCCTCTCTCGGCGATGGCGCCGAGCCAGCGCGCCTTCTGCTCCTCGGTGCCGCCGAACAGGATCGGATCGCTCCCCAGGAAGGTGGCGAACACGCCCGTGGCCACGGCCAGGTCGATGGAGGCCAGGAGCTCGCACACCCGGTACACGTCGAAGGCGCCGGCCCCCATCCCGCCGTACGCCTCGGGGATGAAGAGGAGCTGGATACCCAGCTCGGTGCACATGCCCCGCACCGTCTCCTCTGGGAACTCGTGGGTCCGGTCCAGCTCCAGGAGGCGGTCGTCGGGCAGGTTCTCCTCGGCGAAACCGCGGATGGAGTCGAGGATCATGCCGAGGGACTCGGCGTCGAGTCCGGCGAGGCCTTGGGTGGGTTGGCTCATGGGGAGGATTCGGACCTGGAGCGGGGGTACGGGATGGGGCCGACGGGTCCGTCCCGGGATGGCAGGCGGACGCACCAGGGCTCAACCTGGGAAACGATCCTTCAAAGGCAAGCCCCGGGCCAGCGGGGGGAACCCGAACCCGTTGGGGGAGAATCCCTCCACGGAGGTCGGGAGTTGCCCGACACCCGTCGAGGGCGGACCCTCTGGTAAGGCCCTCAGCCCCTCCCCTCGGGGACGTCCAGCTTCTCCCGGAAGCCGATCCGGTAGTAGGGATTCACCACGCTGGTGGCCACGTTCTTGAGGTGCGCACTCACCCGTTTGAGGAAGCGCAAGTAGAGGGCCACCGTCACCGCGTGCCCCGAGTGGCCGGCGAGCACGCGGGAATCCCGGAGCAGCAACGTGTCGCGCTCCACCACCTCGGCTACCTTCAGGTGGGCCTCCATGGCCCTCCTCGCCCGGGCCTCGTCGGAGTGCCGCAGCGCCGGGATCACGTCCTCGAACATGCCGCTGACGGTGGCCTCCAACTCCCGGACGTCTTCGTCCAGCTCCAGGCCGTCGAAGGGCGCCTCCAGTGCCACCGCCAGCTCCATCATGTTCTTCGTGTAGTCGCCGATGCGCTCGATGTCGATGACGATGGCGGTGAGGACCAGGCCCATGTTCACGTCGGGCTTGGTGGCCACCGCGAAGTGGGTGACGATCTTCCGGCGGACGCTGCGCTCGTACTTGTTGATGTGCCGGTCGCGCTGGTAGATGTCGGCCACCGCCTTTCCCTGGGCGTGCAGGGCCTCCACGGCGTCCCGGTACATCCCACGGGAGGTCTCGAGCATCAGGGTGGCCTCGTCGAAGGCCTCCTCGCAGAGGTTGGAGCCTTTGAAGAGCGTAAGGATGTCCTTCCACATGGCAGCTGGTCCGGTCTGCGCGTCAGCGCGTGAAGAGGTAGACGATGGGAACGATGTGCAGGGAAATATACACGGCGACCACCATGGCCGAGTTTCCCTTGGACTTCCCGGCGATGATGCCGGCCTTCTTGGCCAGCCACATGGGCACCGCTTTCAGTGGATAGAAGATCGTGAGCCCCATGAGGTTGAACACGAGGTGGGCCACGGCCACCGTCACCGCGGCCGGGTGTCCGGTGGAGAAAGCCGCCAACAGCGCGGTGATGGTGGTCCCGATGTTGGCGCCCAGCGTATAGGGGTAGATCTGCCGCAGGGTCAGGACCCCCGTCCCTGCGAGAGGGACCACCAGGGACGTGGTGGCCGAGCTGCTCTGCACTGCGGCGGTCGTCACCACCCCCAGCGAGAAGCTGGCCAGGTCGTTGCGGAAGAGCACCCGGCTGAACAGCCCCTCCAGCCGGTCCAGCACGGCACCCCGCATCACCTTCATCATCTGGGAGAGGGCGAAGAAGAGCAGCCCGAGGGCGAGGATCAGCAGGAGAATCGGGTGCGGGATGCTCTCCACGAGGAACACGGCCGGCGGTCCCACCAGGACTTTCAGGGGACTGGCGAGCGTCAACCCACCCGCGCCCTCGAAGGCCAGCTCGATGGCCTGGGCCGTCCGCTGGATGGGGTGGAACACCACCTCGATGGGCAGGAGCGTCAGGGCGGAGAGCACGTTGAAGAAGTCGTGCACCGTGGCGGCCGCGAAGGCTCGCTCGAACTCCCGTGACCGGGTCACGTGCCCCATCGAGACGATGGTGTTGGTCATGGTCGTCCCGATGTTGGCCCCCATGACGATGGGGATGGCCACGCTGATGCTCAGCGTCCCGGACGCCACGAGCCCCACCACGATGGTCGTCGTCGTGGACGAGCTCTGGATGAGGCTGGTGGCGAGGAAGCCGATGATGAGCCCTGCGATGGGGTCGGCCGCAGTCGAGACGAGCTGCTCGGCGAACCCTTTTCCCACGAGCTTGAACGCCTCGCTCATCAACTCGATGGAAGCGAAGAACAGGTACAGCAGGAGGAGGAAGTAAACGGCCTTCACGAAGCCAGGCACGCCGCCTTTCTTCGCTTCACTCCCGGGCTCCGGGGGGACTCCGGTCACGCATCGCTCCATTACAGGGGCTTCGTGGCGCCCCCAATTCTAGCGCGTCCGGGTCGCGACGAAAGCTCACCCGCCTCACCGGCCCGTCCGGGCTCGGATCACCTTGCTTCACACCCCGGCACCGTCTACCGTGCGTTCCCCCTCTCGGTGTCGTCGGAATTCCCGTCCCTTTGAGACGCCCAGCCCGTGATGCACCGCATGCCCGCGCGCCGCGCGCTTCTTCCCGCCCTGCTCCTGGCGCTGGCGCTCCCGGCCGGCGCTCCGGCCCAGGAGGTCTTCACCCTCGACGACCTCCTTCGCCTGGGGCGGGAGCGGAACCCCACCGTCCAGGCCCTGCGGGCCGAGGCCCGGGCGCAGGTGGCGGAGCGCCGGGATGCCGGGCGGCTTCCCAATCCCGAGGTGGAGTACGGCAGGGGGACGGGCGAGCCCCACCAGGGCGGGGCCGGCCGCACCGTGGAGGGGTACGCGGTCCGCCAGAGCCTGGAGAACCCCTTCCGCCGCCATTACCGGCTGGGCGCCCTGGACGCCCTGGCCGAAGCCGCCCGGGAGGACGTGCGCACAGGGACGCTGGAAGTGGAGCACGAGGTCCGGCTGCACTACTTCCGCATCCTCTACCTGGAGCGCCTGGCCGAGCTCTCCCGACTGAACGAGGAGGCGCTGGCCGGGATCCGGGAGCTCATGGAGAACCGGGCCCGGGTGGGCGAGGTGAAGGAGCTGGAGGCCATCCGCCTGCGGGTGGAGCACATGCGGGCGGTGAACGAGGCCGAGGCCGCCGTCATGGAGCTGGACCAGTACCGGCGCCACCTGAACACCTTCCTGGGGAATGTCCTCCCCGAGGGCTTCGTCCTCGCCGGGGAGCTCCGGGCCGACGCTCCCGAGCCGGCGCTCCCGGATCTGGTGGCCCGGGCGCTCCCCGGCCACCCTGCCCTCCTCCGGGCAACTCGGGAGGTGGAGGCGGCCCGCCACGCCATGAAGGGGAGCCGGCTGGGGTGGCTCCCGGACCCGGTCCTTTCCGGGAGCACCGAGCGGGCGCTGGACGGGGATATCCGCAGGTTGGGGGTGGGGATCTCCATCCCTCTCTGGAACCAGTCCCGGGCCGCCCTGGAGCGGGATCGCCAGCGCGTGCTTGCGGCGGAGCGCTCCCAGGAGGCGCTGCGGATGGAGCTGGAAGCCCAGATCCTGATCCACCTCAACCACCTCCGCGTGAACCGCCGCACCCTCCAGCTCTTCCAGGAGGGACTGCTGGAGGAGGCGGAGGCGAGCATGGAGATCGCCGACACCAGCTACCGGGAGGGGGAGATCTCCCTGGTCGAGTACCTGGACGCCCGGCGCACCTATCATTCCATCCAGATCCAGTACTTCCAGGCGCTCCACGACTGGAACGTGGAGCGTTCAGCCCTGGAGCTGGCCGCAGGGGGAGGAGTCCTTTGAGCCACAGAACACCGACAGAGCAACGTGCGCGCCCGGCGCGTCCCTCCGCCGCCGGCCGCGTCATCCTCCCCGTCGCGCTCGTCTTCCTCGCCTGCCGCCCCCCCGGAACGCCGGCGGGCGGAGGGGCGGAGGAGGGGCACGGCCACGGTGCCGGTGAGGCCGAGCAGGTGCACGTGGCCCCCGCCGACGCCCAGGCATGGGGGGTGGAGGTCGGCCCCCCGGCGCGGACGACGACCGCGGCGGAGCTCGTCCTCCCCGGGGTGTTGGGGACCAACGACAACCGCACCGCCCGCATCGCCTCGCTGGTGCCGGGGCAGATCGCCGCGGTGCACGTGGACCTGGGGAGCGGGGTGAAGGGTGGCCAGCCGCTGGCCACCCTGAACGCCCCCGAGTTCGCCCGGGCCCAGACCGACTACCTCCAGGCCCTCACCCAGGCGGAGCTCGCCCGCGCCGACTCCGAGCGGGCACGGGTGCTGCGGGAGAGCCGTGCCCTGGAGGAGCGGGAGTTCCTCCGCCGCCAGGCTGTCTACGAGGAGCACCTGGCGGACCTGCGGGCCGCCGAGGGGATCCTGAGGGCGCTGGGCGTCACCGAGGAGGGGATGGCCGCGCTGGCCGGGGGAGTGGATGGCGAGGCGGCCTCCGGGGCGGGCGCGCGGGTGGATCCCCTCCTCCCCATCCGGACGCCCCTGGGCGGGGTGGTCCTGGAGCGGCACGCCGTGCTGGGCGAGCCGGTGGAGCCCGGCCACACCCTCTTCACCGTGTCGGACCTCTCCGTCCTCTGGGCCTGGCTGGACGCGTACGAGCACCAGATTCCCCACCTGGACCCGTCGGCGGAGGTGGTGATCCGCACAGCCCTCATCCCCGGGCGCGACTTCCCCGGCCGCATCACCTTCATCGCCGACCAGGTGGACCCGCAGCTCCGCACCGTGAGGGTTCGGGTGGAGGTGCCCAACGGCGACCGCACCCTCAAGCCGAACATGTACGTCCAGGGCTTCCTCCGGGTGCGGTCGCCGGGAGTGGAGAGGATCGTGGTCCCGCCCGACGCGGTCCAGCTCCATGAAGGCCACAGCGTGGTGTTCGTGGAGCGGGCGCCCGAGCCCGGGGAGGAGCACCGTGTGTTCGAGGTGCGGCAGGTGGTGCCGGGAGAGGTCCTCACCGAGGGGCAGGTGATCCTGGAGGGGCTGGACGGATCCGAGGCGGTGGCGCTCCGCGGGGCGTTCCTCCTGAAGGCGGAGCTGACCAAGAGCGCGGGCGGGCACGCCCACGTCCACTGAGGAGCGGACATGATCGGCGCCTCCATCCGCTTCCTGGTGCGGCACCGCCTCCTGGTCCTGGGGCTGACGCTGGTCGTGTGCGTCCTGGGGATCCTGGCCTACCGCTCCCTGATCATCGACGTCTTTCCCGACCCCTCCCCGGCGCTTGTGCAGGTCTACACCGAAGCGGAGGGGCTCGCCCCCCAGGAGGTGGAGCAGCTCGTCTCCATCCCCGTGGAGGCGGCCATGTCGGGGCTCCCCCGGGTGGAGCGGATCCGAAGCATCTCCACCTACGGCCTCTCCCTCGTGAACGTGTACTTCGAGCAGGGGACCGACATCTACTGGGCGCGCCAGGTGCTGGCCCCCCGACTCCACGAGATCCAGGCCGACCTGCCCGCCCAGGCGGGCGAGCCCTTCCTGGGCCCCATCGCCACCGGGCTCGGGATGGTCTACCTGTACTACCTGGAGGGCCCGGAGGGGACCTCCCTCATGGAGCTGCGCACCCTCCAGGACTGGCTGGTGAAGTACGAGCTCAAGGCCGTCCCGGAGGTCTCGGAGGTCCTGGGGATGGGCGGGGACGTGAAGCAGTTCCAGGTCCTGGCGGACCCCAACGCCCTCCTGGCCTACGACCTCACCCTGGCCGACCTCATGGAGCGCATCGGGGGCGGGAACCGCAACGCCGCCGCCGGCTTCATCACCCGGGGCCAGGAGGAGTACATCGTCCGCAGCATCGGCCTGGTACAGGACGTGGAGGACCTGCGACGCATCGTCGTGGCCTACCGCGAGGGCACGCCGGTCTACCTCTCCAGCGTGGCCCGCGTCGAGGTGCTCCCGGCCATCCGCCGGGGCGCGGCGCTGGCCAACGGGGAGGGCGAGAAGGTCGTGGGGATGGTCCTCAAGCTCTTCGGCTCCAACACCGCCCGGGTCATCGAGGAGCTGGAGGAGCGGATGGAGGCTGTGAACGCCTCCCTCCCCGAAGGAGTCCGCGTCGTCCCCTTCTACAACCAGGCTTCCTTCGTGAAGGCGTGCTTCCGCACCGTGGCCTGGAACCTCGCGGCGGGCGTCGTCCTGGTGGTCGGGGTGCTCTTCCTCTTCATGGGGCACCTCCCGTCCGCGTTCCTCACCGTGGTGACCCTCCCCTTCTCCGTCCTCTTCGCCTTCATCGTGATGGAGCGGATGGGGCTGGCGGCCGACCTCATGTCCTTCGGCGGGCTGGCCATCGGCATCGGGCTCATCGCCGACGCCGCCATCATCTTCGTGGAGAACACCTACCGGCATCTCCAGGAGGGGGCCGACCGGGTGGAGGCGCTGGTGCGGAGCGGCGAGGAGGTCAGCCGCCCCATCCTCTTCGCCATCCTCATCATCATCCTGGTCTTCCTCCCCATCTTCACCCTGCGGGGCACCGAGGGGATCATGTTCCGCCCCATGGGCTTCGCCATCTCGGCGGCCCTCGTGGGGTCTCTCCTCTTCACCCTCCTGTGCGTCCCGGCGCTGGGGTGGTACGTCCTGAGGAGCCCGGCCCGGGAGGGCGCCGAGCAGGACCCGGCGGTCCTGCGCGGCGTGCGGGTGCGGTACCTGCGCTTCTTCAACTGGTGCGGCGAGCGCCGGTCGCGGGTGTTCACGGTCACGGGGATCGCCTTCGGCGCGGGGCTCCTCCTCCTCCCGCTCATGGGGCGGGAATACATGCCCACCTTGAAGGAGGGGACCCTCCAGCTCCAGGTCACCATGAACCCCAACGTGAGCCTGGAGGAGTCCGTGGCCACGGGAAGGGAGATCGAGGGGCGCCTCCTGGAGATGCCGGGCGTGGATGGGGTCCTCACCCGCATCGGCCGGGGAGAGACGGGGAGCCACGGCCACTTCGTCAACGAGCTGCAGATCCTCATCGCCCTGGACGAGCGCCGATCCCGCTGGGTGGGCTCCGACCTGGACGACATCCAGGAGGCCATCGCCCACCGCCTGGAAGGGCTCCCCGGCCTCAACCTCAACCTCTCCCAGCCCATCGCCCACAACCTGGACGAGCTCCTCACCGGCACCCGGGCCCAACTGGCCGTGCGCATCTTCGGGGAGAGCTTCGATACGCTGGAGACGCTCTCCCGGGCAGTCGAGGAGACGCTGGCGGGGCTGGAGGGAGCCGTGGACGTGCAGACGGAGCGCTTCACCGGGCAGAACAACCTCGTTCTGCGCCTGGACCGGGAGGCGTTGGCCCGCAGCAGTTTCGGAGCGGAGGTGACGTAGACCTCTGAAGCGCTTCTCGCGGTAG
>CAZJFX010000033.1:0-17352 GCA_964545395.1 uncultured Gemmatimonadaceae bacterium
ATACCCCTTGTTCTACGCCGTTTCTCGCCTTCTCGCGTCGGGAACTTCGGCCTAGCCAGTCGCCTCCCGGATCCAGCGGCGCCCCCTCCTGCAGTCGCTCTCCGCTACCACTCCTCCGTCCGCCCCTGCGCGACGAAAAAGAGCACGCGCTGCTTCACCGGCTCGCCGGTGAGGCGCGTCCAGGCTTCGGCGTAGAGGTCCACCTGGCGGCGGTAGGCCTCGACGCGCGCCGGGAAGTCGGGATCGGTACCCACGTCCGTCTTGTAATCCGCGATCACCCATCCCCCCTTCTCCCGGAACGCCAGATCCACCACGCCCTCGAGGACGGAGGGGAGCGGCTCGCCCACTGTTCCTCCCCCGCCCGTCACGGGATCTGCAGGCGCACGCTGGAGGCCGCCGCCGAAGAGGTCGAGCTGCCGCAGGGTCCTGCGCTGGGTGACACCCTCCGGGTCGGGCTCGGGCGGAGGCGGATCCGGCGGCCGGATCACGCCGGGCACGGCGAAGGGGATCTCCGCGAGGACGCGGCTGGCGGCGGCGGCGCGGCGCCACAGCTCGGAACCGCGCACGGCACGGACCAGCGTCACCAGCTCCTCCAGCTCCCGGGGCTCGCCGTGGTCGTCCAGGGGCCGCCCGTGCTCCACCAGCAGGGCTCGGCTCGCGGCGCGCAGTCCCACCTCCGAGTCGTCCGCGGCTGAAGCCGCCAGCGCCCCGTGGACGGCGCTACCCCAGGAGTAGCCCCGGAAGGCGCCTGCCATCCCGGCCTCGGAGCCGGCGACGGATGCCCCCGCCCCCTTTAGGCGGCCCAAGCCCCCCACCCCGTCGTGCTTGGCCAGATCGGTGACCGAGACGTGCCGGAACGAAGGCTCGGCGCGGGCGGCGAGGGCGTCGCGCGCCGCGTCCCGTCGCCGGGCGAGCTCCTCCGGCGACACCCGGAGTTCATCACGAGGCAGGGGTGACCATGCCTCCAGCCGCAGCTCCTCCCCGTGCTCCCGGGCCCAGGCATCCAGCGGCGCCCAGGGTGACGCGTCGGGCTTGGCCGGCCAATGGGCCACCACCAGCTCGTCGCGGGCGCGCGTGGCCGCCACGTAGAGGAGGCGCACCTCCTCCGCGTCCTCGAAGCGAGCCTCCGACGCCTCCTTGGCCTGCCAGTCGGAGGGACGCGCCAGAAGGCGCGTCCCCCGCCTCCCGTCGCCGCCCCGTTCCGCCACGATGCGCAGGTGCCCCACCGCGGACCCGTCGTCCCGGCGCTCCACGTGGACGTCACGTCCCTTGGGCGGCCGGGAGGACGGGTCCGCGAGCACCACCACGGGGGCCTCCAGCCCCTTGGCCTGGTGGAGGTTCATGAGGCGCACCACGTCGGAGCGCCCAGGCTCCAGGGGCGCCTCCGCGTCCTTCCCCACCAGAGCGGCCCGGAGCACCCGGAGCGCCCCCGGGAGCGATGCGTCCCCGGCCAGCGCCGCGCCCCGCACGGCGTCCATGGCGTAGACCAGTGCTCCGGCACGGATGCTCCCCAGCTCTCCGGCCGCGGCCAGAGGAAGGAGCCCCAACTCGGGGACGAGCCGCCCGAGGAACACGTCCGCGGGCTCCCCGCTCGCCGAGCGCCACCAGCCGTGGAGTGTTGCCAGCGCCCCGCGCACCTCCGGCTCCCCGCAGGCAGGCTCGCGAATCACCTCGAAGTCCCCGCCACCCAGCCGGTGCTCCAGGAGCTGCTCGTACTCGAGGCCGAAGAAGAGTCCCACCAGGACGGCCACCACCTTCACCGGGTCGGTGGGGTCGATCATGCACTCGAGGAGGGCCAGGAGCTCCCGGAGCTCCTCCTCCACGCCCACCCCCGCCCCGGTCACCTGCAGCGGGAGCCCGTGGGCCTCCATGGCGCGCGCGTAGGTGGACAGCCCCCGGGTGGTGCGGGTCAGCACGAGGAAGTCGCCGGGCGAGCGCTCGCCCTCGTCCACGCGCCGGCGGATCCACCCCGCCACCCGCGCGGCATCGTCCTCGGCCACCCTTCCCACCGTGTCCCGCTCCGGCGCCAGCGCGTACCAGAACACCCCCTCGGCCGGCGCCGGCGTCGGGCTCGGCCGCGTGACCAGGGGCTCGAACCGGGCCTGCTCGGCGGTAGCCTGGGCGGGGAAGAGGGCCGGCCCGTCGAAAACCTGGTTCACCAGGTCGCCTATGGCCGCACGGGAGCGGAAGTTGGCGGTGAGCTCCACCACGGAGCCGAACCCGGCGAAGCGCCGCTTCACGAACTCGTAGAGCTGGATGTCGGCACGGCGGAAGCGGTAGATGCTCTGCTTGGGGTCGCCCACCACGAAGAGGGCCCCCGGGCGCGGGACGGCGGAGCGCCACGCCCCTCCTCCGGCCCGCGCTCCGTCCTCCGCTGTGCCGTCCTCCTCCCCGCCGCCGCCGGGCTCGGAGGCCAGCAGGAGCACGATCTCGGCCTGGAGTGGATCCGTGTCCTGGAACTCGTCCACCAGGAGGCGGCGGTAGCGCCGCCCCAGCTCCGCCCGGGCACCGGCGTCGGTGCGCAGCAGCCGAGCGGTGAGGAGGAGGAGGTCCTGGAAGTCCAGGCGGCCCGACCGCCTCCGGTGCTCCGCGAACTCCAGGGCGGCTCCCTGGGCCAGGCGCAGAGCCAGCGCGTACCGGTGGGCGTACCAGCGGTCCAGGAGCCGGCGCGCAGGCGTGTCCCCCACTCCGAACGCAGTGATGCGGCGCCGCAGGTCCTTGGCCAGCTCGCCGTTGCGCCATCGGTTCAGGGTGATGTCGTGGCCCTTGGGGCCGTCCTTGCACAGGAGCGCCAGCGCTTCGAAGAAGTCGGCGGGGTTCTTCCACCCGGTCACCTCCAGGGTGAACGCCGCCGTGCGGATCTTCTTCTGCAGCGAGTCCCACCCCCGGTCCGGAGTGCGCTCGGGCATGAGCTCCATCCCCGTGCGAACCAGCGACTCCAGCTCCCTGCGTGCAGACGTCACCTCGCCGCCGGATGGAGGCGACACCTCCTCGCATGGGAACTCGACGTCCGGGTTCCCGGCCAGATCGGCGAACACCCCGTACAGCTCACCCGTGCTCAGGCCGGCGGCGCCCAGGGTGTCCAGGAGGGTGCCCCCCTCCCGGGCCAGGCGCTCCAGGTATGCCTCCCAGAAGCGCAGGTAGAAGCCGGCGCGCTCTTCCGCCTCGAGTTCCTGGAACGCCGGGTCCAGCCCCACCTCCAGCGGGTGCTCACGGAGTATGCGGGAACAGAATGCGTGGATGGTCCCGAGGAAGGCGTGATCGATGTCCTCCAGCGCCCGCCGGAGCCGCCCGACGACCTCCTCCGGCGCCTCTCCGGAGCGGATGTCCCGCTCCAGCCGGGCCTGGAAGCGCTCCCTGAGCTCCGCAGCCGCTTTGCGGGTGAACGTCACCGCAGCGATCTCGTCCACGGTGGCCGTGCCCGTCGCCACCAGCGCCACCATGCGGTTGACCAGCTCGGTGGTCTTCCCTGAGCCGGCCCCAGCCTCGACGAGGAGGTTGGCGTCCAGATCCTCGTGGATGCGCCGGCGCGCACCCGCATCGGGAAGCGGGAGGGTGAGGACCTTGGGGTCGGTCATCCCGGGAATGTGGCCGGGAGCCCCGCCCCCGGAAAGACGCCGGGCGGCCCCCGGCAGCGCCCCTCACGCAGGCTTCACGGTGCCGTCGGAGCCGATGCGGAGCCGCGTCCCCTCGGCCCAGCCGGCGAGCGCTACCGAGGGTGCCTCGAGCACCGGGATGCGGGCGTAGCCCAACTCCCCGGCCACCACCACCCCCAGAACCAGGATGGCGTCGGCGCGCCCCAGGAGCAGCGCCGCCGGAGCCACGCCGCGGCGCAGCAGCTCGAGCATGACGGCGCTGGACGACGACGACCCCACGGCCTCCGGCACCGCGAGGACCACGCCGGCCAGGCTCCGTCCGTGGTCCGGGTGCCTGGGATCGGCGATGTGTCCTGTGGCCGGATCCACTCCGCCCCAGAAGCTGATGGGAGCCCCGAGGCACACGAAGGACCCCTCCGCCTCCCCCGGCACCAGGACACGCCCTCTCACCACGACCACCCTGCCTCCTCGCGGACCACCCGCCCGGCGACGGCCGACGCCACGCAGTCCTCCAAGCTCCCGTAGACCACGTCGTAGCCGGTGTTGGACGGTCCGTAGTGGGCGAATTTCCCGGAGCACGTCATGAGCACGCCACCCCCCTCCGGGAGGATGGGCGTCACGACCACGCAGGTATCCACGACGATCCGGACGCCCGCCTCGGCAAGGAGCGCCGCGTCACCGGTGGCCTCCATCTGGGCCAGCACGCCCCGACCGGTGCACGCGTAGAACGGAACCCGGAGCCTCCGTCCCCGAACCAGGCGCGCCAGGGCCCGGAACTCGCCCGGGGAGAGGTGGGGGCACCCCACCGCCACCGCGTCCACGGCGTCCGCCGCCGTCGTGCTCAGCCGCTCCAGGGCCATGCGGAGCCGCTGTGCGCTCAACTCGATGCGCCGCACGTCGCCGCGCCCTTCCGTGACGGCCTCCAGCGTGGGCGCCTCCGGTGTCACGCCCACCACGTGGAAGAGGGACACGGAGCCCGACGACGCCCCGGCGGCGCCCAGGGCCTTGAGCTGATCCTCGGTGACGTCCCCCGGCAGACCCACGATGGCGGCCACCTCACGCCCCACCTCGAGCCCCAGCCAGGTGCCCAGCACAGGGTAGAATACGTTCCGCCGCTTGAGCGTGTCGGGGACGCCGGACGCGTCCACCACCACCGTAGCTACCCGGTTCTCCGCCATGTGGAGCCCGTGGAGCGGCGCCCGGGCGGTGAGGGCGCAGCAGGCGTCCAGGAAGTCGCCGTAGCGCTCGGTGCGCGCTCCCAGCACCGAGTTGGCGAAGGCGACGGCGTTGCTCTCGCCCCACGCCACCTGCTCGCCGAAGCGCGGGCGGTGCCCCGCTTGGTACGGAGCGCACGTCCACGTGGGCTCACACCCCAGAGCCAGGTATGCTTTCATCTGTCTGCGCGCCATGGCCTCGTGGTGCGCGCCCCCCCGGACCCGACCCGGGTGGAGGAGGTCCAGTGCGCCCACGTTCAGCGTGGTGGGAACGCGGACCTTCCCACCCCCCGCCACCAGCCGCTCGGCGAACTCCACGCCCCCGTCTCCGTGGTAGAGGCACCCGTCCACGTGGGCCGACGCGATCTCCACCAGGCGCTCCGCATCCAGGAGGTCGGCGGCGGCCACCACCACCCGCATGGCCAGCGCCGCGGCATCGCCGCCTTCCCCAGCCAGGAGCGCACGTTCCGAGGCGGTGAGCTTTACTCCCACACCACCCCGTAGTCGTCGCCGTGGTTGCTGGAGCCACCCCAGAACGCTCGGTTCTTCCAGTCGAAGAAGATGGCGTTGATGGGTCCCGACGTCCGCTCCGAGGAGGTGAGCGTGTAACCCATCCTCCTCAGCTCCGACTGCACCCAGGGCGGCGTGGCGTTCTGCACCAGCATGCGCCCCGCGGCGATGTCCCGGTTGCCGAACGACGAGCGCATCTGGAACGAGTTGATGTTGGCCGCCTCCGCCGCCTGCTGAACGTTCATGCCGAACTCCACCATGTTCAGGAAGAACTGGAGGAGATTCTGGTCCTGTGAGTCGCCGCCCTGCACGGCGAACGACAGGAACGGCTGGCCGTCCTTGAGAGCCAGCGACGGCGTGAGCGTGGCCCGGGGACGCTTGCCCGGCTCGACCACGTTGTAGGGGCCGTCCTCCGCCTCCACCACGAAGGATTGGGCCCGCTGGCTCATGCCCACACCGGTGCGCCCGGCGATGACCGCAGGGACCCATCCTCCCGACGGTGTCATCGACACCACCCACCCCTCCTCGTCCGCAGCCTGCACCGAGGTGGTTCCCGCATAGAAGTCCTCCTCGTATTCGGCCATGGCCGCCGGATCGGAGGCGTCGGGAGCGGGCTTCCCGCTCCCGTTCCACTTCGCCAGCAGGTCCGTGAAGGGATTCGTCCCTCCCTGGAACGGATAGGGGTCACCCGGCCCCGCCGCCGGGTCGTTCTTCTCCCAGTCGATCTGGGTTGCCCGCTGCTTCGCGTACTCCTTGGACAGGAGCCCCTGGATGGGCTCCTCGGGAGGGAAGTACGGATCGCCGTAGTAGAAATCCCGGTCCGCGAAGGAGAGGTTCATGGCCTGGTAGAGAGCGTGCATGTACCGGGCACTGTTATACCCCATGGCCTTCAGGTCCTGCGTCTCCAGGATGTTGAGCGCCTGGAGCATCACCGGCCCCTGGACCCAGTGGGTGAGCTTGTAGACCTCGATTCCCTTGTACGTGGTCTTCACCGGCTCCTCGATGCGCACCCGCCAGCCTGCCAGGTCGGCCATGGTCACCCCGGATCCCTGCTCCCGCGCCCCGCGCACGTACTCCTCGGCGATGTCGCCACGGTAGAAGCGATCGTAGGCGGCCTGGATGGCCTCCTTGCGGCTCTTTCCCGCCGCCAGCGCCTGCGCCTCCGCTTCCATGAGCTTGCGCAGGGTAACCGCTAGATCCGCCTGGACGAGGATCTCTCCCTCCTCAGGCCCATCGCCCCCGTCGGGAAAGAACACGGCCGCCGTGTAGGGCCACGTCTTCATGAGTTCCGCCTCCGCACGCACCCGCCGCACGGCGTCGGCCTCCATGGGATAGCCTTCGGCCATCTGGATGGCGGGAGCCAGCACGTCGCCCAGGGAGAGCCGCCCCCACTCGGCCAGCATGGTCATGAGACCGCCGGGGGTCCCCGGCGTCACCATGGACTCCACGCCCGTCTCCGGCGGGTAGCGCATGCCCAGCTCACGGAAGTGGTCCGGCGTGGCGCCCGTAGGCGCCACGCCCAGGGCGTTGAGGGCGATGACGCGCTTCTCGCCGGGATGGTAGAGGAGCGCCTGGGTCTCGCCGCCCCAGGAGAGCACATCCCACATGGTGGCGGTGGCGGCGAGCATGGCCGCCGCGGCGTCCACGGCGTTCCCGCCCTTCTGGAACATCATGGCCCCGGCGGTGGCGGCCATGGGCTTCCCGGTGATGGCGATCCAGTGGCGACCGTGGAGCACGGGCTTCTGGGTGCGCTGGGCGGTGGCGGACGCCGGCAGCGTGAGGGCGAGTGCGGCCAGGGCCGCCAGGGCGAGAGACGGGCGCTTCATGGTTCCTCCTGCGGATGCGGTTCGCAGGACAACCTACCGGGGGACGACGGGGACCGGCCACCCGCAGCCCTGCGGCCACCCGCCGGGCACGCGGCCCTCACCCCTTGAACCGCCGCGCCGCCGCCAGGTGCACGAACGCCGGGTGAGCTCCGGCTTCCAGGGCTTCGCCGGCCCAGGAGGCCATGGGCGACTCCACGCTCCCCCACCCCGCCTCGGTGGCCCGGCAGATGGGCGCGAAGTCGCAGAACCGGCAGTCGCCGGCCTCGTCGGTGGGCACGAACGAGCCTGCAGCCACGCCGTCCAGAAGGTGGCCCAGGAGTTCAGGGAGCCGCTTGAGGGCGGCCCGTGGATAGGCGACGATTTGGTTTTCCCCCCGGCGCGTGGGGAAGTGGTAGGCCGCCTCCACCACCGGCCTCTTCAGCGCCCGCTCCGCGGCCTCCGAGTAGAGCGCGTGCTGCAGGCGACGTCCTCCGTGGAAAGCGCCCTTGCCGCCCTCGTGGTCCCGCACCGTCCCCGTCTTGTAATCCACCACGTGCAGCCCCTCCAGGTCCTCGTCCACCCGGTCCACGGCCCCTCTCACCCGCACGGGCCCCTTGGCCAGATGCAGGACGAGGGGCTCGGCACCGTCCATGCCGAACTTCATCTCCAGCCGGCACCAGCGCGCGCCGTGCTCCCGGACCATGCGCACGAACGAGCGCACGTCCTCCTCAAGGCCCGTGATCTCCCGCCGCAGGATCCCCTCGCCGGGAGACGGGACCTCGTCCTTCCACCGCCGCACCAGGGAGGCCAGGACATCCAGCGCCAGGGGCTCCAGATCTCCTCCGTTCTCCAGCACCCCGCGGACCTTGGCCTCCCGGAGCGTGCGCTCGTAGACCGCGTGGAGGAGGTTTCCCCGGCGGAGGGCATCGAGCCACCGATCGGGGTCCAACTCTGGATCGTCGGGCGGCTCCAGGCGCAGCACAGTACCGTGGAGGTAGCGAAGGGGGCAGGCACCCAGGTCCTGGAGGCGGCTGGCCGAGAGCACGAGGGCCCCGTTCAGCCGGGGATCCAGAAGGTGGGGGCGGGGCGACACCACCCCGTGATGCGGCCCGGGCGCTCCGGAAGCGCGCTCCTTCGCCGCCCGGATCCCGGCATCGAGATGGGGGAAGGCCGCACGCACGGCACCGAGCCCGGAGCGGAGCACGCCGCCCGAGTCCAGCGCCTGCATCCACACGTCGTCGGCGTCCAGCGGAGGGCCACCCCTCGGGATCGCCCCGGCCACCGGCCCCAGGGCGCTGTGCAGGTCCCCGAAGGTCAGCGTGGTGTCGCGCCGGGCCAGGCGGAGCGCCTGGAGAAGAACCGGCGACGGAGACACGGAGCGCGCCTCCGCCGCGCTCCACGCCGAGTAGCTCAAGGTCACCGAGCCGCGGAGGCGGGCCAGGAGCGCCGCCAGCCGGAACGCCCGCTCCTGGGCGATGTCCGCCGAGGTGGGGAGCCCCCTCCCCAGTGTCCTCCGGTCCGGGTCGGCGAGAACCGGATCCTGGGTGCCCTGGCCGGAGACCCGGTCCGCGTCCATCCCCACCACGAAGACCGCGCTACGCCCGGCAGTGCCCCCGTGCTCCAGGTCGGACAGGTGCAGGTGTCCTCCCTCCGAGCCCCAAGGCGCTCCGGGGTCGTCAGGCCCTTCGGTCGCCGGGCCCTGGGCCCGGACGCGGATCTCCAGGTGCCCTGCGAGCACCGCCGCGGCGGCCTCGAAGTGGGTGCGGCGGCGGAGGGTGGCCTCCACCCGCTCCAGGACTCTGAGGATCTGCTCCCTCGCGGCGTCGTCGGGCCCTTTCCCCTTCGGGACCCGCCGCAGGAACGCCTGCAGGCCCCGGGCGAGCTCGGCGGGGGAAACGGGCCCTCCGCCCTCACCCACGCGATCCGGCACGGAAGGTGTCGCCTTCAGCGCGGGAAACAGGATGGCTCGAAGTGCCTCCAACTCTCCACGCTCGCGGCGGATACGATGCTGGAAAGACTCCTCCGACTCCCGCCGCCGGGGACGGGCTTCGTTCAGCGCCGCCAGGGACCTCCGGATCAGCGCGCGGTAGCGCCTCCGACCCCACCCGATGCGGAGGGAGCGGAAGCGCCTGCCCAGGTCCGCGGCGGCGTGGTAGGCTCTTCCCCGGGGCGGTCTCAGGTCGCCCGCCTCCAGGAGCCGTCGGATGACGTGGGCCTGGAACCCTCCCGCGATCCACTCCAGGTACGCCTGCACCGCCCGCCCCGGACGGGTGCGCTCCACGGGGAGCCCCACCGCGTAGGTGACCGGCACGCCCAGCCTCGCCGAGAGCGCGTGGAGGGCGGAGCCGTACGCGCCCGCATCGGGGGTGACCACCTCCACCTCGTCCCACGGGAGCCCGCGCGCCACCGCGCGCCGCAGGACCTCGCGGAGCTCCTCGTTGATGGACGCGGCGCGGAAGAGCTCCACGGACGGGGACGGAGCCGGCGCCAGCTCGGGCGCGTGGAGGAACGAGAACGCACCCTCCGGCTCGCCGGTGTTCCACAGGATCCCCTCGGGGACCGGGCGGCCCACCACCGCGTCCGTCTCCAGCACCCGCGCCCCCCGGCGCTGGAGGGCGTGCAGGAAGCTCCCGACCAGCCCCCTGCTGCCGAGTCCGGGGACGAGGAGCACCATCTCCGCGCCCAGGACCCGGGGAAGGCCCTCGCCCTCACCAGCGAGCGCCGCGGTGGCCAGGGCCACGACGCCTGCGGTGTCGGTGCGGTGCCGCTCCCGCATGAGCGTCTCGTAGCGCTCGAGGACGCGGTCGAGGAAGACCTTCCTCCGCACGTCGCGGAGGCGCGCGCCGCGCACGTGCGCCGGCGTGATCCCGTGGAGGCGGAGCGCCATCACCGAGCCGTGGACGGCCTCGCGGAGACCCACCCCCTCGGCGAGTTCCCCGAGGCCACCGTCGGTCCCAGCGGCCATGGCCCCGTCCACGGCTTCGTCGAGGAAAGCCTGCTGGTCGAAGGCGTCCAGGGGGTGGAGTCCTCCCGCCGCCATCCCCGGGCGGGCGAGGACGAGGGCCAGGGGGCGGGGGGTGGTGACCTCGAAGCCCACCCAGCCCCGGCCCCGGCGGGCCAGGGAGCGCAGGAGCTCGCGCCCGGCGCCGAACGACGGCGCCACGAGAATCTTCCGGTCCAGAGCACGCTCTCCTGCGGCGCGGGCCAGCGCGTCCACGAGGCGGGGCGAAGGGGATTCGGTCACGGACTCTCGGATTCCTGGTGGAAAGAGCCTCCGCGGGGAGCGGGTGGCGGCAAGATAGGGCCGGGCCCGAGGCGACGGGAAGGCAGGTGCGCCGGCGGCCCCGGCCCTCCCGAACCTCGCCGCGCCCGGGTATGCTTCCATTTCACCCGTCGCCCCGGAGCGCTCCATGCACCGCCGCACCCAGCCCACGCCCATCGCCACCTCCCCCCTGCGCACGAAGCTGACCCTCGCGCTCCTCCTCGCGGCCGCGGGCCTCGCCGGATCCGGCTCCCTCGCCGCCCAGGCGTACGTGCCCGGCCGCCACCCCGACTGGGAGCGGCGCACGCCCCAGCAGGTGGGGTTCGACGCAGCCAAGCTCCAAGCTGCCGTGGAGTTCTCCATCGCCAGCGAGTCCAAGGCCCCCCGGGACCTCTCGGCGGCGCACGACCAGTCCTTCGGGCGAGAGCCGCGGGGGGAGGCCGTGGGGCCCTTCCGCACGCGGGGCCCCCAGACAGGGCTCATCATCCGCCACGGCTACATCGTCGCCGAGTGGGGCGAGCCGGACCGCGTGGACATGACGTTCAGCGTGACCAAGACGTTCGTGTCCACCATGGCGGGGCTCGCCTTCGACCGGGGCATGATCCGGAGCGTGGACAACCCGGTCCGCTCCTACTTCGCCCCGCTGGTCCTCGACGACGGCGACGGCGAGCCCGGTGACCAGCAGGGGCGCCGCCTCAAGCTCCTCTTCGAGTCCGAGCACAACCGCACCATCACCTGGGACCACCTCCTCAGGCAGAGCAGCGACTGGGAGGGGACGCTCTGGGGGAAGCCCGAGTGGGCGGACCGCCCCACCGGCGAGCCCTCCACCTGGATGACGCGCCCCCGCGTCCCCGCCGGCACCGTATACGAGTACAACGACACGCGCATCAACGTGCTCGCCCTGTCCCTGCAGAACATCTGGCGCCGGCCGCTCCCGGAGGTGCTCCGGGAGCTGGTCATGGACCCCATCGGCGCGTCGCCCACCTGGCGTTGGATCGGCTATGACAACGCCTGGGTCGCCCTGGACGGCCACATGGTCCAGGTGGTGGGCGGAGGCGGCCACTGGGGCGGAGGGATGTTCATCAACGCCTACGACCAGGCCCGCGTGGGGCTCCTCACGCTCTGGCGGGGGAAGTGGGGAGACCGGCAGGTCTTTTCCGAGGAGTGGTACCGGAAGGCCACCACCCCCGGGCCCGCCAACAAGGGCTACGGCTACTGCAACTACTTCCTGAACACGGACCAGCGGTCGCTCCCCAGCGCCCCTGCCTCGGCGTTCACCCACCGGGGGAACGGCGCCAACATCATCTACGTGGACCCCGCCAACGACCTGGTGGTGGTGACGCGCTGGATCGACAACGCCGCCCTGGACGCGTTCATCGGGAGGGTCCTGGACGCGCTGGACGGCGCGGTGCGGTGAAGATCGCGTTTCTCGGTACCCACGGCGTCGGCAAGACCACGCTCTGCTTCGACGTGGCCGCCCGCCCCGAGCTCCTCGCGTTCCATCGAACCCACAATCATGACACAGCGGACCAGCCTTCATAGCTTGCTGACATGCGCATCCTGCTGGTCGAAGACGACCCCCAGCTCCGCGCCTCGATCGCCCGCGGCCTCGCCGAGGCGGGGCACCTCGTGGACCAGGCCGGAGACGGCCCGGTCGCCCTGGACATGGCGTCGGCCACCCGCTATCACGCGGTGATCCTGGACATCCTTCTGCCTGGACTGGACGGGATCGGGGTCTGCCGCGCTCTGCGCGCACGGGAAGCAGGGCGATGGGTGCCGATCCTGATGCTCACCGCGCTCGACGCCGTCGAGCGCCGCATCGAGGGGCTCGACGCGGGAGCGGACGACTATCTCCCCAAGCCCTTCGATTTCGGAGAGCTGCTCGCCCGGCTGCGCGCCATCACCCGGCGCCATGCCGAAGGCGCCCAGACCGAGTTGCGTGTCGCCGACCTAGTGATCGACCGGCGACGCAGGAGCGTGCGGCGGGGCTCACGCCCCATCCCGCTGACGGCGAAGGAGTTCGCGTTCCTCGAGTGCCTTGCGCGGAGCCCGGGTCGCGTCGTGACCCGAGCCGACCTCATCGCCCACGTCTGGGACAATGCACCCGGCCATTCGAACGTGATCGATGTCTACGCGAGCCGCCTGCGCCGCAAGATCGACGAGGGCGAGCCGATCGCGCTGCTCGCGACGCTCCGCGGGGTGGGCTACCTGCTGGCGCCGCCCGAGAGCGACTGACCATGCGGCTGCTGCCAGCGTCCGTCCGCGCGCGACTGACGATCTGGTACAGCGTCGCGCTGGCCGTCCCGCTCGCCGCCTTCGCCTTCACGTCCTACATGATCTTCTCGAGCACGCTGCATGCCCGGACCGACGCATTCCTGGACGATGCGCTCACCGCGTTCGCGAACGAGCTGGTGGCGGAGCGGCGGGCGGTGTCGGCCGTCGAGGAGGCGATCCGCAGGACGGTCGATGAGGTACGCTTCCGCGACCTGGACATCGTCGTGACGGACGCCTCCGGAGGAGTGGTCGCGGCCAGCGCCCCGCGGCCCGGGGCAGCCGCCCAAGACGCTTCGGCGACCGTCGGCGGGCTGGGCCCGGCGGCCGGGCGTGCGGCGGCGCACACCGTGCGTGCGGACGGCCGATCATACCGCGTGCAGGTGCGTTCCATCGGGGCAGGCGGGAGCACGTTCCGCCTCGCGGGCATCTATCCGCTGGCCGAGGTCGATCAGACGTTGCGGCGCATCCGCGGGCTGTTCCTGTTCGTGATCCCGGTCCTGGTGGCGTGCGCCGCCGCGGGGGGGGCGTTCCTCGCGGGCAGGAGCTTCCGGCCGGTGACCGCGATGGCCGGGAGGGCGGCCGAGATCGGCGCCAGCACGCTGTATGAGCGACTTCCGATCGCCGCCGACGACGAGCTGGGCGCCCTCGCCCGCGTGCTCAACGACCTCCTGGATCGGCTGGAGCGGTCGTTCGTGCAGCAACGCCGGTTCATGGCCGACGCGTCGCACGAGCTGCGAACGCCCACCTCGATCGTACGCGCGGAGGCGGACGTGACGCTTTCACGGGCGCATCGGACGGAGGACGAGTACCGTGCGTCCATGTCCATCGTGCAGGATGCGTCCCGTCGGCTCACCCGGATCGTGGACGACATCTTTCTGCTCGCCCGCTCGGACGCCGGGCACCTCGTCATGCATCCCGGTGCCCTCTATCTGGACGACCTCGTGCGCGACGCGGTGCGCGCCGTTCGGCCGCTGGCCGATCGGAAAGGGGTTCTGATCGACCTCCGCGAGGTCGTCCAGGCCCCGCTCGTCGGCGATGGGGATCTGCTGGGCCGCCTGGTCCTGAATGTGCTCGACAACGCGATCAAGCACGGGCCCGAAGGCGAGGCGATCGAGGTGCGGGTGTCCGGTCGCGGAGACGCGTACGAAGTCTCGATCGTGGACGGAGGCCCCGGGATCCCGCCCGACGCCGCCGAGAGGGTGTTCGAGCGCTTCTTCCGGCTCGACACCGCGCGGTCGCGACAGGAGAGCACGCTGACGAGCGGGGCGGGGCTCGGGCTTCCCATCGCGAGGCGGATCGCCGAGATGCACGGAGGCACGCTGACGCTCGTGTCGTCGCGGCCGGGGCGCACCGAGTTCCGGCTGTCGATCCCCATCGCGGGGGACGTCAGGGCGGACGTCCCGGGCGGGACGCCGCCTCCTGCGGTCGGGACGCTTGCCTGTCCGGGAGGCGCGGCCTAGCTTCGTGCATTCATGAATTAATCATGAACACGCCCGCCCAGCCAGCTTCCGTGCACGCACCTGTCCATCCAGACTCCTCCCCCGGGGGCACACCCGGATCCCCCGGCGCACCGCCGGAGGCCTCGCCTTGGCGGCACCTGGCCCGCTCGGCCTACTATCTCCACCTCTGGTGCGGAGTCCTCACCACGGTCGTCCTCCTGGCCATCTCGGTGACGGGGATCCTCCTCAACCACAAGCGTGGCTTGGGCCTGATGCCCGACGTGGAGCACGAGCCTACCGGGAGCTTCGGGGCATCCCTCCCGCTGGCGCATCTTGCGACGGCCGCCCTCCGGGCCGCGCCCGCCGAGGCCCGCGGCACGTGGACCCCGGGAGACCCTGGCTACCTCGCGTTGATCGACCGGATGGACGTGCGCCCGCGGGACGGATACGTGAAGGTGCGGCTCCGGGACAAGGCTTCGACGGAGATGACGGTGGATCTGGCGACAGGGCAGGTCCTCCACGTCGGACGCCGGGGTGACGTCTTCCTGGAGAAGCTCCACTCCGGCGAAGCGTTCGGAGCGCGATGGGTGCTTCTGTCCGACATAGCCGCCGTGGGGCTCGTCATTGTGTTGGTCACGGGGTACTGGCTCTGGCTCGTGCCCAAGCTGGGCCTCGCCCGACGCGCGTCGGAGGCGCTCGCCCCGTGAGCCTCTTGATGCCGGTGCTCCTCACCGGTCTGTTCGGCGTGCCCCTCGCGCTCCTCGTGCTGGGCCACCGCATCCGGCGGCGGGGCCCCACGGTGCGCCGAGCGTTCGCCGGCGCGGTCGCGGGGCACTGCGTGGCGGCTTGTCTGGCCGTAACGGTGGGGATGATCCCCCCCGAAGCCTGGACGTCCGACGAGACCGTGCGCGGCCTTGCCGGAGTGTGGAGTCTCGTGGCGGCGCCGCTCGTGGGCGCCGGCCTGGCGGTCGCCGCAGGAGTGGGGCGCCGCCGCCTTCTCCCCCGCTAGACCCGATCCCCGAATCCCATGCGTACCTCTTCCCGGCTCCTCCCGTTCGTCCTCGCGGCCCTCGTCACGCCCGGCGCCGCATCCGCCCAGGCGGACACCGCACGCGCGGACACGACGGTCTTCCGCATCAAAGGGATTCACGTCCGGGCCCAGCGCTCCGTCACCACGATCGGTGGGGCCAGCGCGATCGAGGTCCGGGCCGAGGCGCTGAGCCTGCCGCCCGCGCCGACCGCGGGGGAGCTGCTCCGAGAACTGACCGGCGTACACGTGCGCACGAACTCGCGGGGCCAGGACGAGATCTCGGTCCGGGGCTCGGAGTCCCGCCAGGTCGCCGTCCTCTTCGACGGCGTTCCGCTCACGCTCGGGTACGACGCGCGCACGGACGTATCGATCCTCCCCGCGGCCGCCTTCCGGGAGGTCAACTTCGCCCGGGGACTCTCGACCCTGCTCCAGGGCCCGAACGTGCTCGGAGGCGTCATCGAGCTGAACGTCGCGCGCAACGTGCGCGTGCCCACGGCCCGCTCGGTGGAGTTTGCCGCGTCCGTGGACGACGTGGGAGGGTACTCGACGGGTGCGAACGGGACGCTTCCGTTCTCCACCACGGGAGGGCGGGGCATGGTCCTGTTCGGCGCGGGCTATCGCGACAGCCCCGGCGTGACCCTCCCCAAGGGGGTAGCCGAGCCCGTCCCCCAGGAAGACAACCTCCGGCTCAACACCGACTTCTCGAACCTCGACGGTTTCTTCGGATTCAGGTACGCGTCGGATGGTGGCGGCTGGGCCAGCCTGTCCGCCACCAGCCACAAGGCGGACCGTGGGATCGCGGCCGAGCTGGGTGCCGACGCGCCGCGCCTGTGGCGCTATCCGGACATCCGCCGGTCAATCGTCGCGGCCTCCGCCGGGACCGGGGACCGCGCGACGCCTCTCGGCCGTGGTGACGTGGAGGTGAGCCTCGGGTTCGACAAGGGGCGCACCGACATCCGCTCGTACACGTCGCGAGCGTACGACGAGCTGGCCGGATACGAGGACGGGGACGACCGCACGCTCTCGCTTCGCATCCTGGGCGACCACACGCTCGGGTCGCGAGGCGAGTTCCGGTCCTCCTTCACCTGGGCCGATATCCGCCACGACGAGACGATCGACGACGAGCATAGGGAGTTCAAGCAGAGGCTCGCGAGCGCGGCGGCCGAGACCGTCTGGAAGCTGGTGGATGCGCCGGACGCCGGGCTCCGCGCCCTGCGCCTGAGCTTCGGGGGCGCGTGGGACCGTGGGACCACACCACTCACGGGCGGGCTCGAGCCCCTGCCGACGCTCGACGACTGGGGTGCGCGCGTGGGCCTGTCCGCGCTCATGAACGACGGCAACACGATGCTGCATGCCGGGGCGAGCCGTCGCGGCCGCTATCCCGCGCTGCGCGAGACCTTCTCCGAGGCGCTCAACCGCTTCGAGCCGAATCCGGACCTGAAGCCCGAACACCTCTTCGCGGTGGAGGCAGGAATCACAACGCGGCTCGGCGACGGTGAGCTGCAGGTCGTCGCGTTCCGCCACGACCTCGACGGTGCGATCCGTCGCATCTCGCTCCCGAACCGGAAGCGCAAGCGCGTCAATTCCGACGAACTGCTGAGCCAGGGCGTCGAGGCGCTGTTCTCCCAGGCGCTTGGGAGCCGCTTCGAGATCGGCGGCGAGCTCACGCTCCAGTCGATGGAGCTGACCGATCCCTCCACGTCCACCAACAAGAACCCGGAGAACGTTCCCGAGCGCGCCGGGAGCGCCCACGTGCGCGTCCAGCTCGGCCACGGCTTGGCGGGCACCCTCGAGTCGGAGTACACCGGCACACAGTACTGCATCGATCCGAACAGCGGCGAGGACCTCCGCCTCGACGGTGGATCCTGGTTCAATGCGACGCTCTCGAAGGTCTGGTCGCTGTCCCGCGGCGGGGGTCGGCGCCTCGAGACGACCCTCACCGGGCTCAACCTCGCCGACAACGCGCTCTACGACTCGTGTGGTCTCCCCCGGGCGGGCCGCCTGTTCCGCATCCAGATGCGGGTCTTCTAGGCCGGGGAGCGAAAACCCGGCATCTCCTCTCGGGCGCATGCAGCGACCGGCGCACCGCCATACCTGGGTGGGCGGAGCCCCAGGCGTTCCCGACGCGCGCAGCGTGTCCGGGAACGGAGGCGGGTTCCCGAACGTGGGTCGCGCCGTGGGGACACCCCCCGGGGGGGGGGGGGGGGGGGCGGGGGGGGGGG
>CAZJFX010000033.1:17362-40888 GCA_964545395.1 uncultured Gemmatimonadaceae bacterium
GGTACCGGCGGGGGGTCCCCGACTGTGTGCCGCCCGTTCGGTAACCCGCCGGCGTGCGTGGGCGACGTCCTTCGGATGTCGCCCACGCGCCTACTTGATGAACAGCATCTCCCGGTACGTGGGGAACGGCCACAGGTCGTCGGGGACGATGCGCTCCAGGCGGTCCACCACGTCCCGCACCTGGTTCAGCGCCGGCACGATGTGCCTGCGCATGTGCTCGGCCTTGGAGAACACGTCGTCCCCGCCCAGCTCCTGGTTCTGCGTCGCCAGCACGTCCAGCTTCGCTGTGAGCTGGTCGACGAGGTCGTTGACCTTCCAGGCTGTAGCGAGCACGCCCTCGCTCTTGACGCCCAGATGGTCGGCGCGCTCCGCCGTGCTCAGGAGCTGCGCCAGGTACCGCATGGCCGCGGGCAGGACCATGGTCTGCGCCATGTACTGACCCGTCTCGCCCTCGATGTTCACCGTCTTGAAGTACTGGTCCACGTAGATCTCGTACCGTGACTCCAGCTCCCGGTGCGTGAGCACGCCGTACTTCTCGAACAGCGCCGCGTTCTTCTCCGACGCCACGTAGGGCAGCGCGTCCATGGTATTGGGCAGATTCAGGAGTCCGCGGCGCTTGGCCTCCACCACCCACTCGGCGGTGTAGTTGTCGCCGTTGAACAGGATAGGCTTGAAGGCCTTCACCTCGGCCGCCAGCAAGGTGCGCAGCGCGTCGTCGAACGCCACCCCCTTGGCCAGCTCCGCCTCGAGCTCGGTGCACATGTCGTCGATGGACTCGGCGACGATGGTGTTCAGCACCGTGGCGGGGAAGGAGATGCTCTGGGACGAGCCCAGGGCGCGGAACTCCCACTTGTTGCCGGTGAACGCGAACGGGGACGTCCGGTTCCGGTCGCCGGCGTCCTTGGGGAGCTGGGGAAGCGCGTCCACGCCCAGGCCCATGAGGCCTCGGGCCTTGCTGGTCTTTGCCTCGCCGGCCTTCTCGATCTGCTCGAAGATGTCACCGAGCTGGTCACCCACAAACGCTGAGATGATGGCCGGCGGTGCCTCGTTGGCGCCCAGCCGGTGGTCGTTGCCCGCGTGGGCCACCGCGGCCCGGAGCAGGTCCTGGTGGCGAGCCACGGCCCTGAGCACCGCGGAACTGAAGAACAGGAACTGCATGTTCTCGTGCGGGGTCGCACCCGGCTCGAGCAGATTGGCGTCCTCGGTGGCGAAGGACCAGTTCAGGTGCTTGCCGCTCCCGTTCACCCCCTGGAAGGGCTTCTCGTGGAGCAGGCAGGCGAGCCCGTACTTGCGCGCCACGCGACGGATGGTCGACATGGTGAGCTGCTGGTGGTCGGCAGCCTGGTTCGCGTCCTCGTACACCGGCGCCATCTCGAACTGCCCGGGCGCGACCTCGTTGTGCCGAGTCTTGAGGGGCACGCCGAGCTTGTAGAGCTCCAACTCCACCTCGTTCATGTACTCGAGGATCCGCTCGGGAATGGAGCCGAAGTAGTGGTCCTCCATCTCCTGCCCCTTGGGCGGCTTGGTTCCGAAGAGCGTCCTGCCGCACGTCACCAAATCGGGACGGCGGTAGAAGAACTCCTCGTCCACCAGGAAGAACTCCTGCTCGGGGCCCAGCGTGGCGCGCACCGTCTTCTCCGGCGAGCCGAAGAGCTTCAGGGCGCGGCGGGCCTGCCTGTCCAGCGCGTTGATGGAGCGCAACAGCGGCGTCTTCTTGTCCAGGGCGTCACCGGCCCAGGACGCGAACGCCGTGGGGATGCACAGGTACGCGCCGCTGGCCCCCTCCATGAGGAAGGCAGGCGAGGTGGGATCCCACGCGGTATATCCGCGGGCCTCGAAGGTTGCTCGCAGCCCCCCCGAGGGGAAGGACGAGGCGTCGGGCTCGCCCTGCACCAGCTCCTTGCCGCTGAACTCGGTGATGGCCCGCCCGTCCCGGGTCGGGTCCACGAACGAGTCGTGCTTCTCCGCCGTCAGCCCGGTGAGAGGCTGGAACCAGTGGGTGAAGTGGGTGGCCCCGCGCTCCAGCGCCCAGTCCTTCATGGCCGCCGCCACCGCGTCGGCCACCGAGGGGTCGAGCTCCTTTCCCTGGCGGATCGTGGACATGAGCGCCCCGAACTGGGGCTTGGGAAGGCGGGATTTCAGCTCGTGGAGTCCGAACACGTTCTGCCCGAAGACTTTTTCCAGGTTCACGGACTTCCGCTCGTGGAATTCCGCAGGCGCCCGGTGGCGTGCGGCGGCGAGGATGTCGAAGCGGTGGGTGCTGCTCATGCGAGGCCTCTCCTGGGTGCGGGTGCCTACACGGGGCGGGATGCCAGCGACGAGTCTCGCGGCAGGAGCCTGGCGCAGCAACCACCCTCGGGCCACATTGAGCATAATATGTATTACGCTAATCTTTTAATTTACCATTATGAAAGGCGGACTCATTGGCATCGTTGGCCGTTCCCGGGAGTTGGGAGCGCTGCGCCGTGCCCTCGACGGCACCCAGGCGTCCCTCCTCGTGGTGGCGGGGCTGCCCGGGGTGGGCAAGACCCGCCTGGTGCGCCAGGCCGCTGGCGATTACCTGAGCGTGTACCACCGGGCCCTGCCCCTCCCCGAACCCCGCCAGCGGGAGGCCCTAGCCCGGTCCCTCCTCGATACGCTGGGACCATCGGCGCTGAGCAGCTCGAGGTGGGGTGGGGCGGGAGCCGGTGGGCCGGGAGCTGACACCCCCTCCTGGGACGAGCTCTTCGCGGCCCTCCCAGCGTCGGCTCCCGACGGCAAGCCGCTGGTCCTGGTGGTGGACGACGCACACCGATGGGACGGGTCCCGGGCACGCTTCCGGGCGGCACTCGGCGCCATGCTCTCGCGCTCGCGGCGGGACGGACGCGCCGTGCACGTCGTGCTCGTCTCTCCGGAGCCGGCGCCCGAGGGCGTGCCCGGCGAGACGCCGGCGCTCGAACTCACGCTCGCCCCCCTCCCCTTCCGGGCAGCTGCCACGCTCCTCCCCGGCGAGACCCCTCAGGAGCGCTTCCGGGCGTGGACGGTCTTCGGGGGGATCCCCGCCATCCTGGCCCAGGTGGATCCCGCCGCGTCCCTTGGCGCGAACCTGCGCCGGCTGGTCCTCACCACCGACGGCCCCCTCGCGGACGCGCCCCTGGCCCTCCTGGAGCGGGCGTTCCAGAACCCCACGCGCTACGTGGCCATCCTGGCCGCGCTGTCCGGCGGCGAGGGGGACTGGGGTACGGTCCACGCAGGCGTGCCGGACCTCTCCGCCAGCGGCCAGGCCGCCCCCTACCTGAAGCGGCTGGAAGAGGTGGGGCTGGTGGAAGCGCGCCGCTCCCTGGATGCGTCACCGGCAAGACGGAGTCGCCGCTATCGCATCCGTGACCCGTTCACCGCGTTCTGGTTCCGCTTCGTCCTTCCGCACCGCCATCGCTTCGCGGAGGGCACGGCCGACGCGCTCCACGCCGAGGTGGTGCGCCCCGGGGTGGGCGCTCACGCCGCCACCGTCCTTCCCGAGGCGTGCCGCGAGTTCATGACCCACGACGGCATGGAGGTCTTGGGAGCCAACGCACGGGAGTGCGGCAGCCTTTGGGGGCAGGGATACGACATCCCCGTGGCAGGGACCCTCGGCAGCGGGGCTCCCTTCTACGGGGCGCCCGTGCCGCCCGGGGATCGCACTGGCGCATCCGTGCTCCGGGCCCTCGACGCCCAGGTACGGGAGACCCGCTACGGGTTCGGCCGCGAGCGGCGCCTCCGGCTGCTCTTCACGCAGTCCGAGGCGCCGCCCGCGCTCCAGCGCGAGGCGGCCCGCCGCCACGACGTGGCCGTGGTCGGGCTCGCCACCCTGGCCGGAATGGGCAGCTAGGAGTCCGGCCACCCCCGCTCGGGCCACGTCCGACGTCATCTGCCGGGTACCGTGGGAGGCAGCGAGCGCAGGTACATCCAGAGCGCCTCCATCTCCGTCTCGGTCATCCGCTGGGTGTACGCCGTCACGCCGTTCATGGGAGCGCGCAGGCCCGTCCCGTCCGGGCGCTTCGCCTCGCGCATGGAGGCCACGAACTGCTCGTAGCTCCATGCCCCCAGCCCGTCCCCGAGCGGCGTGAGGTTGGCCGCCGGCGGCCAGCTCGGGTCCTCGCCGGGGACCTCCCCGCCGGCGAGGTCCTGCCCGTGGCACCCCGTGCACACGTTGGCGAGGTGCCGGCCGAAGTCCACCGTCGCCTCCGAAGCCGGAGGATCCGTCGGGTGCCGGCGGACGTGGTCCCCGATGATGTCGGCGGAGAGCGGAATCTTGCCGGTGGCGACCAGCACGGTCCCCAGCGGCCCCAGGGAGACCGGCGGGACGTCGCGGTCCAGCGGGGGCACGGACCGGATGTAGGCGATGACATCGGACAGCTCCCGGTCCGACATGCCCTGGAAATCGCCCGAAGGCATCGCCCCCGGGGTCCCGTCGGGCCTGATGCCGTGGCGCACGATCCGGTCCCAGTCGGTGACGGTGTAGGCGGCGGTCTTCCCCCCTCTTCCGGACGTGATGTTGGGGCCTAGCAGGCGGCCGATGAGCGGGTCGTCCACCATCACCCCACCGCCGAAGTCCTTTCCGTGGCACTCCGTGCACGTGTACCGGGACTCCACGAGGTGGCGGCCCCGCTCCAGCGCCAGCTCCAGCGCCAGGGCGTCCGCCTGCTCCGGCGTGAGGGCCGCCTCGGCGATCTCCACCGAGTCCAGCGGGAACGGCACCGGGAATTCCGCCGTGTGGCTCGGGATGGTGCGGCCGAGGATGGCCGCGCTCTTCCCCTTCGCCCACGCATAGCCGCCGGTGCCCAGGAGCACGACGACGAGGACGAGGGACGTGATGATCTTGAGGACCTGCTTCATGGGAGGGTCTCCTGGTCCATGGAATTGCGATCCGGAGGGAGGTCCGGGCGCGAAAGCTGCGCAAGGTACGCCTACGGGCGCCGCGCGTGCCAGGTTTCGGCCTTCGGAGGGAGCGGAGGGGCGCGCCCTCGCCACGCGAGGAGAGGGGCAGTCCCGGGTGGGACCGCCCCTCCGCATCCTGCACGCCAGGTGCGGCGCTACACGTCCAGGTTCCTCACGTACCGCGCGTTCTTCTCGATGAACTCGCGCCGTGGCTCCACCTCGTCGCCCATGAGCCGGTCGAAGAGGTTGGACGCGATGGCCGCGTCCTCGATCTGCACGCGCAGGACGGTGCGCGTGTCGGGATCCATGGTGGTCTTCCAGAGCTGGTCCGGGTTCATCTCGCCCAAACCCTTGTAGCGCTGGAAAGCGACACCTTTGCCCTCGCCGTCCTTCCCCGAGAGGCGCTTGACGTACTCGTCGCGCTCCTCCTCGGAGTAGGCGTACAGCTCCTGCTTGCCCTTGGCCACCCGGTAGAGGGGAGGCTGGGCGATGTACACCATCCCCGCTTCGATGAGCTCGGGCATCTGGCGGAAGAAGAACGTGAGCAGGAGCGTGCGTATGTGCGCGCCGTCTACGTCAGCATCCGTCATGATTATTATTTTGTGGTACCGCGCGTTCCCGATGTCGAAGTCGTCCTTGATCCCCGTCCCGATGGCGGTGATCATGGCCCGGATTTCCTCGTTCGAGAGGATCTTGTCGATCCGCGCCCGCTCCACGTTCAGGATCTTCCCCTTCAGCGGGAGGATGGCCTGGTGGGAGCGATCCCTGCCCTGCTTGGCGCTGTTGTGCACGAACACCCCGTCCGCCAACGCGAAGCTGTGGCTTCCGGGTACCTCGAGGTCGTATACATCCGCCCGCTCGGGGAGCGGCTCCACCCGTTGGACCGCGTGGTTATGGTTCCTCACGGCCTCGAACGCGGCCTGCGGGTCGCCATGGAAGTACCGCTCCACCAAGGTGCTGAATCGCAGCACGGATCTGTCGCGGGTCTCCCGCCGAGATGACTCGAAGCTCTCGACGTCGATCTCCCCGGCTGCGGATTGGAACCGCTTCAGCGCCGACACGGTCTTGCGGAAGTACGTGCGGTCCAAGGCCCTGCGTCGCTTCTCACGGAACTCGGGCGTCCATTGGACCTTGTTCTTCTCCGAGCGCCATTCGACCAACTCAGGGTTCTCCCATTGGCGGCTCGCCGCCTCAGCGAGAGCGACCCGTCGCTCGGGATGCTCCTCGAAGGACCGCCGCACGCGATCTGCCTGCCACTTGCGGTTGGCTGCGTTGCTCCAGTAGTCCCGCTGCGCCTGGTCCAGTCTCCGCCGGACCTCCTCCCGATATTCAGGAGATGCGTCGTAGTGGGCCCTCCAGCGATCCACCATGAACGCCTGGTATTCAGGGTTCTCCCACTGCGCACGGGCAGTCGCTGAAAGCTGCTCCCGGGTCTCCGGCTCCAGCATGCGGCGGCTCATCCGGCGCCGGAACGGCTCCGACTTGCGGATCCGGCGGCCCTTCTCGATGACGTCGGGCCGGTGGAGTGTCCGATGGGCGTGACGCCTGTGAAGCTCCAGATGGTCGGCCGACGCCATGCGGCAGATGTTCGTCGGGTCGTTGTTCCGCTTGTCGAAGTCCTTGTGATGGCAGTGGTCGCCATCCTCGATGGCGTACGTCCCCTTCCAACGGTTGTAGCGATCGGCGAGGACGTGGGTGAACTGCCAACGGGAGGAACGCGGATCCCAGGTCATTTCATAGCCCTGGATCGTGATGCCCGGCTCCGACCTGTCCGAGAGCTTGCGGTAGAGAGGCATGAGCGAGTCCCCACTGCCAAGCTCGGCGGCCTGCCTATAGGAGCCATCCCGAAGCATGAAGAGGTGATCGGGAGTGCACCGGATTTCGTGTCCGTTGTCCAGCACGACCTTCACGAGATCTGCGTTCCTGCGGGTCAAGCGGGGGTGCAGGATCTCGGCCAGCCCCACCGTGCCATCCCTCCGGATGGTGTAACAGAAGTTGGCCTTGCCCGCTGCGTGTTCAGCCACCAGGTCCTCGAACGACACATCCCTGCCATCCGCGAGCGCGACCCGCGTGTCGCCGGTAAAGCAGCCGCCCGCGGAGTCGCCCTCCACCAGGTAGAGCTCGCACAGCGAGGGGTCGGAGATGGAGCAGTCGGCCAGCTTCCCCGGCAGCACCCCACCCTCCAGCGCGCTCTTCTTGCGCGCCAGGTCCCGCGCCTTGCGCGCGGCCTCGCGGGCCCGGGACGCCTGCAGCGACTTCTCGATGATGGACCGGGCGGCGCGGGGGTTCTCGTCCAGGAAGATGGATAGGTTCTCGTTGACCGCGGTCTCCACCGCGCCGCGCACCTCCGAGTTGCCCAGCTTGGTCTTCGTCTGCCCCTCGAACTGGGGCTCCATGACGCGCACGCTCAGCACGCACACCAGCCCCTCGCGCACATCGTCGCCGGAGAGGCTTTCGTCCTTCTTGAAGAGCCCGTTGCGCCGAGCGTAGTCGTTGATGGATCGTGTCAGCGCCGCCTTGAAGCCGGTGAGGTGCGAGCCCCCTTCGTGGGTGTTGATGTTGTTCACGAAGGTGTGGGTGTTCTCGGAGAACCCCTGGTCGTACTGCAGGGCCAGCTCGATCTCCGCCTCGGGCTTGGAGACCTCGAAGTAGCAGACCTTGTCGTGGAGCGGGGCACGCTGGCCGCGCAGCCAGTTCACGTACTCGGCCAGGCCGCCCTCGTAACAGTACTCCTCGCGCACCGGCTTCCCGTTGCGCTCGTCCACCAAGACGATGGTGAGCCCCTTGTTCAGGAAGGCCAGCTCGCGAAGCCGGTTGGAGAGGATCTCGAAGCTGTAGACCAGCTCGGTGAAGATATGAGGGTCCGGCTTGAACGTGACCGTGGTCCCGCTCCCCCGCGCCTTCCCCAGCTCCTCCAGGTTCTTGACCTTGACCCCTCGCTCGTAGCGCTGGTGGTAGCGCTTCCTGTCGCGGACGATCTCCACCTCCAGATACTCGGAGAGGGCGTTCACCACTGACACACCCACGCCGTGGAGCCCGCCGGAGACCTTGTAGGTGTCTTTGTCGAACTTCCCGCCGGCGTGCAGCACGGTCATGGCCAATTCCACCCCGGGTACCTTCTCCGTTGGATGGATGTCCACGGGGATGCCGCGGCCGTCGTCCACCACCGTGACCGAGTTGTCCTCGTGCACGGTGACGACGATCTCCGTGCAGTACCCGGCCATGGCCTCGTCGATGGAGTTGTCCACCACCTCGTACACGAGATGGTGGAGCCCGCGGCCCGATGTGGACCCGACGTACATGCCCGGCCGCTTGCGCACCGCCTCCAGGCCCTTCAGAACCTGGATCTGACCTGCAGTATAGGCTTCGCCGCCCTTCTTCTTGTTCGCCATGTCCTCTCCGTAGGCTCTCTTCAGCTACCCGGTCTCCGCCAGCACGAAGACCAGGCGCTCCAGGGGAGCGTCCGCCATACGCCCGTTCACGCGCGCCAGCAGATCGCCCTTCATCATGTTCAGCTCCATCAACCAGCCGCTCGACCGCACCTCCACGACCAGCGTGCCTTCCGCCACGCTCTTCGCCCTGGTCACGGCGGCGATGTGAGCGCCCACCACCTCCGCCCACAGGTCCAGGGCCGCCATGCGCTTGACCTGGTCCCCGAGGCCGTGCTGCTCGAGCACGCCTCCCAGGACGTCGCCCACGCGCATCGGTCCCGTTCCCTTCCTCGTCATGCCCTGACCCGCCCTCCTTCGATGCCCCAACGGGGGATCCGATCCCGCCGGATCCGGATGTCGCTCTCCTTCGGCGCCGTCAGGAGCACCTGCCCTGTCTCCTCCCGCTCCATCAGCTCCAGGATCCGCTCGCTCCGCCCCTCGTCCAGCTCGGCGAAGACGTCGTCCAGCAGGATGAGGGGCTCCTGCCCCCGCACCTCCCGGATGGTCCTAGCCTCCACGAGCCTCAGGGCCAACGCCGCCGTGCGCCGCTGCCCTCCCGATCCATACTCCCTCAGGTCCAGGTCGTCCCCCTCGTCCTCCAGACGGAGCACCATCTCGTCCCGGTGGGGGCCTGCCACCGTCACGCCCATGCGCCGCTCCCGCTCCACCGACGCCGTCAGGGCGTCCCGGTATGCGTCGGCCATGTCCTCCACCGAGACCGCGCCTCCCAGCGGGATCCCGGCCCGGTACGCCATGCGCGCACCCGATCCGCCGGACACGGCCGCGTAGTACTCGCGGAACGCCCCACACCGGCCCTCCACCCAATCCTGCCGGGCCTTCATGACCGCTGCGCCCGAGCGGACCAGCCCCTGGTCCCACGCCATCACCACCGCAGGCGGCAGCCCATCCTTCAGGGACGCGTTGCGCCGCTGCAGGACGCGCCGGAAGTCCTGGAGCGCGTGGAGGTAGCCCGGGTCGCTGAGGGAGAGGACGATGTCCAGGAAGCGCCTGCGCTCCCCGGGCCCTCCACCCACCAACTCCACATCCGACGGTGAGAAGACCACCGCCGCCATACGTCCCAATGCATCCCCGACCCGCTCGGGCTCCACCCCGTCCACCGAGACCTTCTTCCTCTTGGCCTTCCTCTCGAAGGCCGCCGCCACCTGCACGCACCGGCCCTCCCCGCTCTCCGGCTCCAGCGTGCCGGCGACCCGGAACACTTCCTCGCCGAACGCCACGAGCTGCTCGTCGCGGGCGCCGCGGAAGGAACGAAAGGTCTCGAGGTAGTAGATGGCTTCGAGGAGGTTGGACTTCCCCTGAGCGTTGTCGCCGACGATGGCCACGCCCTCCGGTGGGAGCTCCAGGTCCTGGTTCCCGAGGTTCCGGAAGTGCCGAAGCGCGACCCGCGTCAGGCGCACGGAACGCCGTTGGAGAGGTGCCCTCGAAACATCAAGGGAATTTAACCTTTCCGACCCCCTCGGGCTACCCCTGCCCACCCCGGGAAAAGCCTTGTGGGTCAACGACTTCCGGCATATCAGAGCGGCGTGCCCAACAGGGGGCCATTCTGCAGGAAAACCGGGCCGTGCTCCCCGTCCGCGGGCGCCCGGCTCAGCAGCCCCTGAAGTCGGGCTTCCGCTTCTCCAGGAAGGCGCTCATCCCCTCCTTCATGTCGCCGGTGGACGCCAGTAGCCCGAACAGGGACGCCTCGTGGTCCAGGGCTTCCTGGGTGGCGGTGTCCGTGGCCCGGTAGACCGACTCCAGAGCCATGCGCACGGCCACCGGCCCGTTCCGCGTCACCTTGCGCAAGAGCTCCTTCGCCTTCTCGAGGAGCTCGGCGCGGGGGACCGCCGCCGACACCAGCCCGATCTCCCGGGCGCGCTCGGCACCGAGCATTTCCGCCGTGAGTGTGATCTCCACCGCACGGCCCAGCCCCACCAGCCGAGAGAGGCGCACGGTACCCCCGTACCCGGGCATGATCCCCAGCCCCACCTCGGGAAGGCCGAAGCGGGCGTTGTCGCTGGCGATGCGCATGTGGCAGGCCAGAGCCAGCTCGCATCCGCCGCCCAAAGCGTACCCTCCCACCGCCGCCAACACGGGCTTCGGGAAGCGCTCGATGCGAAGGAACACGTCCTGCCCGGCGCGGCTCACCCGCACCCCCGACATGGAGTCCATCTTCGCCAACTCGCCGATGTCCGCACCGGCCACGAAGGCCTTGTCCCCTGCGCCGGTGAGGAGGATCCCCCGCACCTTGTCATCCCCCTCCAGGGCCGCGAACACCTGCCCCAGCTCGGAGATCACGTCCGCGTTGAGGGCGTTGAGCTTGTCCTGGCGGTCGATGGTCACGACGGCGAGGTCGCCGTCCCACTCCACCCGGATGTAGCGCAGATCGGACATGATGGCGGATATCGGTTTGAGGCGTCACAAGAATGCCGCGGCCGAGGACGCCTGTGCGCTCGGCGCGTCGGATCTACGCAAGATAGCGGCCCGCCGGGCAATGGAAAAACGCCTCCCAGGCCCTTACCTTATGGCCCTTCCGGTGGACCCCTTCGCCGGTCGCACAGCCCTACCTCACCTGGCCGGACCAGGCCCCCCGAAGCAGGAGTGCTCCTCCCATGAGTCGGTCGCTCAACAAGGTCATGCTCATCGGCAACGTCGGGATGGAACCCGAGATCCGCTCCACCACGAGCGGGACCCGTACGGTGCGGATCCGCCTCGCCACCAGCCGGAGTTGGACCGACCGCAGCACGAACCAGCAGCAGGAGAAGACCGAGTGGCACAACCTGAAGTTCTTCGGGCGCCTGGTGGACATCGTGGAGCAGTGGGTCAAGAAGGGCGACCGGCTCTACGTCGAGGGTAGGATCGACTACTACCAGTACGAGAAGGAAGGGGTCACCATGTACGGGACCGACATCGTGGTCAACGAGATGGTGATGCTTGGAGGCACCTCGGGCGGCAGCGGCGGCGGCAGCGGCGGCGGCAGCGGCGGCGGTTTCCCCGGGGGAGGGTCGGGCGGCGGAGGAGGAGGTGGTTTCGGTGGCGGCGGGAGCCAGCCCCCGGCAGGCGAGCCCGACGACGACCTCCCCTTCTAAGGCGGCACCGGCACAGGGCAGCGGTTCACGGCGCTCATAGCGCGGTCACTCGCGAAGCCGGAAGCGGATCTCACCCGCTTCCGGCTTCGTGGCGCGCACGAACGCCGCCATGAAGCGTCCCTCCACGGCCTCGGCGAAGGTGTCCACCTCGAGCCCCGCGCCCTCCAGAAAGGCACGAGCGTGCTCCACGCGGTAGACTCGCGTGGGCTCCAGTGACGGGTCTTCGAACCCAGCTTCGCGGAGGAGCGCCTCAAACTCGGTGACCTCCAGGGCGCCGGCCACGCAACCCACCCAGAGCTCCATGCTGCGGCGGACCTCTGCCGGCACCTCACCCCGCACCACCACGTCGGACACGGCTAGACGGCCGCCCGGCCTCAGCACGCGGAAGGCCTCGCGGAACACGCGGCGCTTCTCGGCGGAAAGGTTGATCACGCAGTTGGAGATGATCACGTCCACGCTCGCGTCCGGGAGCGGGATCTCCTCGATGTGTCCCTTCAGGAACTCCACGTTCACGGCACCGGCCTGAGCTGCGTTCTTCCTCGCCAGCTCCAACATCTCGTCGGTCATGTCGAGCCCGTAGGCCTTCCCCGTCGGTCCGACGCGCCGCGCGGAGAGGAGGACGTCGATCCCTCCGCCGCTTCCCAGGTCCAGCACGACCTCGCCGGCCTTCAGCTCGGCCAGCGCCGTCGGATTGCCGCACCCCAGGGAGGCCAGCACCGCCGCCTCCGGGAGCGTCTCCGCGGTCAGGGCATCGTAGAGGTCGCTGGTGATGGGATCCTCTGAGCAGCAGCTCCCGCCCGCCCCACAGCACGATCCCTTCTCCTGCCCATCCAGCACCTGGAGCGCGGCCTGGCCGTACCGCTCCCGAACCACCTCGCGCACGTCGCTCATCCCATCCTCTTCATCAAAAAATGTTGATATGTCACGACAAAAAAACACGTCACCCGCAGCACGATCCCCCGTCACCCTTTCCGCCCCCGCACGCCCCCGAAGAGCCTTCCCGGGGACGGTGATCCTCGAGGAAGGCCGCCATCTCCGTGAGCGCGTCGGGGCGCAAGGAGTAGTAGACCCACCGCCCCTGCCGGCGGTCGCGTACCAGTCCGGCCTCCCTGAGCACCTTCAGGTGGAAGGAGAGTCTCGACTGGGCCGCGCCCACAGCGCCCTGGAGCTCGCACACGCAGCGCTCGCCGCCGCTGAGCAGCTCGAGGATCTGGAGCCGCGTCTCGTCCGAGAGCGCGTGGAACCAGTGGGCCACCTGGGTCAGTTCGGGTTGAGTCGCCTTCATGCCCCGAAATACATCAACGAAAGTTGGTTAGTCAAGGGCGCGGGTTTCGCTCAACCTGGACGGCGGGGAGCGCTGGAGCCTCCCGGGCGAGGGGAGCCTCAGCTCTTCTTCGTCGGCCCGGCCTCCACCTCCCAGAGCCCCATGAGGTACTCCTCGTAGCGGTCAGGGTGCTCCAAGTAGTCGTCCCGCCAGACCTCGAAGGGGGGCAGGTGGACCTTGGCCGAGAGCCAGTCGGTGGCGAGGTGCACCATCTCGACGTACGACAGGTCTCCGCCGCCTCCCTTCTCCCGATGGGCCCTCTGGGCCAACAGGTAGATCTCGTCGGGACTCAGGTAGAGGAGGAGATCGGCCAACTGGGCCGAGCAGTAGTCCAGATATTTGGCGCGCAGGACTTCGAGCGGCTCGGTCGAGCCTGTCCGGCCTGCGTCCACGGCGCTCCTCCGGCTGGACATGAAGAACCCCCTCGGGTCGCGGCGCGCGACTGCGGGCCCGAAGGTCCTATCGCGCCAAACCTATGACTCGAAGGGGCGAGAAACGCAAGCTTCAGGTCGCGGGGTGCGCGGCCCCCTGAACCATACCGGTGGTGTCCCGCTGCGTCTGGTCACGCAAGTGGCTGTAGATGGAGCGACGCGTCAACCCGTACAGCACGACACGGCTCAGGAACTCCGGATCGGTCTTCTGAACCTCCTCGGCCTGGGCGGCGACATCGCGCGGCAAGCGCACGTTCAACTGCACGGAGCACGTCTCCCACATAGACAGGACTACCCCTGGGGCTGGCGGTGGAGAAGCTGCGCTATTCTCGAGGAACTGGGCACCTGCCGACGGTGCGGACAGGGCTACGGACGGAGGAGCCTCGCTTCGTCGAAGCGAGGTCTACGTTAAGGCGCCGAATCGGGGGGCGCAACCCCTTTGAAGGGCCCGGACACTCGTCGCAGCTTATCCGGAACTTGTTGTGCCACAACGAGTTAGCTTTTCACGAATTTCTCGAATCCACCTGTTCCCAAGCCGACCCGCAGCTTACCGCAGGCGCGCTTGACGCGGCGGGAAAGCTAGGCCGGGCGCGGGCTTACGGACACGCCCGAAGTAGCGAAGCGTGACCTTTCCGTGACGGAAGTTTCCCGAAAAACCCCTCAAGGAAGCGCGGACCTGAGGAAGGCCTCCAAGGCCGCGTGCTCGAAGGAGAGGAAGCGCTCCCGGAGCTCACCCGCATTGGACTCGCAGAACACCACAGCGGTACGGTGCACACGTCCCGAGCCTTCCTCCTCGAACGAGATGTAGCCACGCCACAACCCGGCGTCGCGGAAGGATCGCAGGTGGGCGAGCCAGGTTCGGCCATGAACCTCCAGGCTCCGGACCTCCATCGTCGACGGAGCGTCGGCGGTGGGGACGTCCGCCGACTCCTCCAGGTCGATGAAGTGCCCCTCGGGGTGCGAGCGCAGATCCTCCCTCCACACCTCGAAAGGCGGGAGCGGGAGAAGGTTACGGCAGTAGCGGACCAGGAGGGCCAGAGGGTCCGACTCGCCTCCATCGGCCAGCGCGTCGGCCCTCCTGGCCTCGTCGCGGGCGCGCCGGTACAGCGGCCGCACCGCGTCCCGTGGCAGGAGCCGCACCAGCCTGGAAGCCTGTCGGTGGCAGTAGCCTTCGTAGCGCTCCCTCAACTCCGCATCGGCCACGTGCTGGAGGGGGTCGTACCCCCTGACGGCGATCTCCCCGGCGACCATCAGTGCACGGAGGTGGAGACCGGCGCGGCGGCGTTTATGCGCACCGGGCGGAAGCGCGGCTCGCCGACCCGGAGCCCGGCCAGCGTCTCGCGGGCGCCGAAGATTTCGACGACGCGCTCCATGGCGGTGAAGCGGTCCGGCTCGAAGCGGGCGACCAGGGCTCCGAGCCCACGGCGCATGGAGGCTAGGCCATCCCGGGCCTCGGGGAGGCTCTCGGGAAGCGGAAGCCTCACCTGGTAGTCCAGCGAGTCGGTCTCCCGCACCGGGACCAGCCTGCGGACCTCCCCGACCGGAAACGCCGAGAGAAGGGCACGCTCCAGCTGGGCGTCGGGCTGCTGCAGCGCCGTGCGGAAGACCAGGGCGCAGGCGTCGTAGTCCAGGTGCACCCGGGTGAGCCGCCCCGGGCCCATGACGATGCGGATGGACGTCCCCTCGTGGAGATCCAGGTCACGGCAGATGTCCCGGAAGCCGATGCGCAGGAACGAGGGCCTGGTGAGCGGGCCGAAGCCGATCCGTTCGAGCACGCGCAGGCCGAGGCGGAACGCATAGGGTCGCAGCGCATCCCCGGCGCTCCCTCCCGACGCCGCCGCGGTCACGAGGGAAGCCACGTGCTCGAGGGTGGGCTCATAAACCCAATCCAGGACCACCAGCTCGGTGCTCAGGTCCAGCACCTTGAGGTGGCCGCTCCCCAGGTCCAGCGCCTCCGCCGCCGACGCGAAACGGCCCTCCACCACCAGAGCGAGGCCGATGTCCTCGATGCGCCCTCCGGGCGTATCCATCTCGTGGACGTCCCGGTACTGCACAACGGCACGGGTCAGGGGAAGCTCGCAGGTCCCGGGAACGTCCCCCATGGCCTCGGGGAGCGTTTCGGTCAGCAGGCTCGGGTTCATGGGTCTCTCCAGCTCCAGGCGCAAGAATGCGTTGACACCCGGCCGGCGGACCGACTAACTTGACCCTTGCCAAGGAAGTCGGGTCGGGCCGCCAAGCCCGTGCCTTCGGGGAGCGTCTCCGGTGCCAGCCGGAGACGCTCCTCTTCATTTGGTCTCCCGTCGTTGCGTCGGGCCGCTCCGGGGCGCTGTCCCCACCCCAGCTGCGCGAGGAAAAAAGACCCGGCCCTCAAGCCGGGTGCACTTCCCTCGCCCGGGCCTGGAGCCTCCGAGCGGCCACCTGACGGAGCCCCTGCCAGGGGGCCCGGTGCTACGATAACCATCTGTTTACGGCTGGAGCAAGGACAGCGTTGGCGGACGCTTGCCACCCGGGTTCGCCACGGACATCTTCCGGCGACCGCCGGACCCCCAGCCCCGCCTCGACAGGCCGATGCCCACCCTCACCGAACGCAGGCGCTCCGTCGCGTTCCTCGACCACGAGGACGCGACGTGGGCCTGCTTCCTGGTCACCTATCCGGGCACGGGGAGCTACCGTTGGCACGGCTTCTTCTCCTTCCGTCCAGGGAACGGGGAGGTGGAGGAAGACGAGGTCCGCACCGCCGACATCTTCATCGAGGATTCGGAGGCGGAGATCCACGAGAAGGCACGGAGCTTGGGGCGCCCGCTCCTCAACGGCCTCCTTGCCTCGGCGCTCCATGCTGCGCGCCGCAAGGCAGGGGACACGCCCCGCCTCCGCGCCCGGTTCCGCAAGCTGCTGCGGGACAATGCCCGCGAGCTGGCTGGAGACTGGGCGGGGACGGCCTCCGGCCCCTTCGACGAAGGAGAACTCCAGTCGCTCTACGCCTCCTACCGACTGGACCAGGTGGCGCACCTCATCTGTCTGCTGGACCCCAGGGACTTCGAGACGGCGGTGGACCGGATTCTGGAGGGGAAGCGCGTGGACTTCCGCACGTCCGACCTGGTCCAGTTCTCCATGATGGTGGTGGAACACATCGAGGGACTCCTTCCCCTCCCCCCCTTCGAGGTATGGGCGAAGGACTTCCTCGCCAACCCCGAGGCGTACCGCCTGTACGCCCACACCTTGCACAGAGAAGGCCGTCTCCCTTAGCTTTCTGAACTTTTCTCCGTTTTGGTCCTCACCTAGGAGCGTGATCGTTTTGGAAGTGGTCGTCCAGGAGAACGAGAGCCTCGAGCGCGCGCTGCGCCGGTTCAAGCGGAAGGTGCAGCGGTCCGGTCTCTACTCCGAGCTGCGGAAGCGTCGGTACTACGAGAAGCCCAGCGCCCAGAAGAAACGGAAGCGCGAGGCGGCGATCCGGCGCGAGCGTAGGCGGCAGCGGCGGGGCCGGCGCCCATAGGTCTCTTCAGCCACTGGCCAAAGCGGTCCTCCCTCGCGGGAGGGCCGTTTTTTTGGCCCCTTTCCGGTCGCCCCCCCCGGGTCCGGCGAGGCCGGGCGGGATCGACTCGCGTCAGGCCACCCGGGCGACGAAGAGGTCGTCCATGCCCCGCCATGTCTCCAGGGCTCCCGGACCCAGGTGGGTCCAGGCGAAGCTGATGAGGAGCCGGTTCCACCCGTGGAGCGTGCGCGCTTCGGTGGGCGTCACCCGCGTGAAGGAGAGCATGGAGCGGCAGAGGTTCCCGTCGGAGGTGTACCCCAGCCGGTTGGCCACCTGCGCCACCGTCACCGCGCGGTCGGAGAGCGCGTACGCCACCGCCATGACGCGGAACCAGCGCAGGTACGCGTAGGGCGAGGGAAGCCCTCGCCTACGGAAGCGGGCCTTGAGCGCCCCCCGGGACAGGCCGCATGCGTCAGCTAGAGGGTGGAGGTCGTCGTAGTGGGAGGGGAACTCGAGCACCCTCCTGCCGAAGCCGCGCAGGGCCGGGGGAAGAGGCATCCCCGCCGCCCGCCCGAGGTCGCTGAGGGCCCGGTCCACCCAGGACACTTCCCACGCCTCCCGCCCCACCTCCTCGCGGAGCCGGCTGGCCATCCACTCGACGCGGGCCACGCCTCTGTAATCGCTCCGCCGCTCTTCCTCCCAACGGGCGAGGAGCGCCGACGAAAGGACGAACACCGGGGGAACCCGCTCGGACCGGGGCACCGCCGCACAGCCACCCTCCGCCTGCGTGCAGACCACCAGGCGAGGATATCCGAACGCCAGCGCCTCGTCGGCCAGGTGCGGGTCCAGGAGCACATCCTCCTCGGAGTGGCCCGCCCTGAGCACTGCCGCCCGGACGTGCGGATCGGAGATGTACCCGATGATCATGACCTTTCCCCCGGGGGTCGCGAACCGTGACCCCTAAACTTGGGACCGAGGGGCGCCTCCGGCCAGAGCGGCAGAATGGAGCCTCAGCCCCTCTTCCCTCCGCCGGGCTCGTCCCGGGACCTCGGGACCTCGGAGCTCATCAGGTCCCGGGCCACGCCGTGGAACTGGCGCTTGACCCAGCTCCTCCACGACGCAGGCGGAGGCTCGAGAGACTCGCCCTGCTCCAGCCGGTCCAGGAGCCCCTCCACCTCGGCCTGCACAGCCAGGAGCTTCTTCCTGTGGGACCTCCCCACCATCTGCGTGATCCCGCCCAGCGCCGCCGTCCCGGACGCGAGCCCGACCACGATCCCGAGGGGAACGGCTCCCCCCGAGGTGACGATGACGGCTGCGGCGCCGATCCCGAGGCCCAGGCCCACGCTCCCTCCTCCCACCGCCGCCCCCGCGATGTTGTCTCCGCGCGTGCCGGGATCCACGACGAACTCCACCAGCACCGAGGTGGCGTCCACCTCTTCCAGGTGCACCTCCACCGACTTGGCGGAAGCCACGAAGTACTTCCGCTGGGTGAAGCTGGCCGCGCGGGCGACCTGGGACGCCCAGTCCAGGGCCGGACGGTACTGGAGGATGGCCGGGCCTCGCCGCACGTTCTGCAGGAGCTGGGTGCCCACGAAGAAGTCGTCGAGCATCGTGGCCAACTCCTTGGGGCTCCCGGGGACCACGCGCACGGCGCGTACCGAGGTCGGGCCGAAGATCCGGTCCAGGATCCCGTCCGGGCGCTCACCGGAGCGTACTTCGGCCAGCGCCATGCGCACGTGATCCTCGCCGAGCCCCACCTCCCTGGCGATGCGATAGACTTCGGCCTCGGAGAGGGCGGCCTCGCTCCCCTCGGACTCCGACCCGGCCAACTCGGCCGCACGGCGGATCACCGCGTCGAACTCGTGACGGGTCAGGCCCCTGCCCTTGCCCTCGCTCATACGTCGCGTTCAGCGCCCGATCATATGAATTCTTCGGGCGGCTTCTCCTTAAGATACTGCCGGAAGGCCTGCTTGTTGTTCGACTTCATGTAGGCCTCTTCGTTGGTGATCACCCCGGACATCATATACTCGAGGACGTGCTGGTCGAGGAGCTGCATCCCGTCCTTCTTCCCCGTCTGGATGATGGACGGGATCTGATGGACCTTGTTCTCCCGGATCAGGTTGGCGATGGCCGAGGTTCCCACCATGATCTCCAGGGCGGCGCGGCGCCCCTTGCCGTCCTTGGTGCGCAGAAGAACCTGCGATACCACCCCCTTCAGAGACTCGGAGAGCATGGCGCGGATCTGATCCTGCTGGTCCGCGGGGAACACGTCGATGATCCGGTCCACGGTCTTGGGAGCCGAGTTCGTGTGCAGGGTGCCGAAGACCAGGTGCCCCGTTTCGGCGGCGGTGATTCCCAGCTCGATGGTCTCCCGGTCACGGAGCTCGCCCACCAGGATCACGTCCGGGTCCTCTCGGAGTGCCGCCCGAAGGGCGTTGGCGAAGCTCTTCGTGTTGGTGCTGATCTCGCGCTGGTTGACCAGGCACTTCTTGTTCGTGTGCACGAACTCGATGGGATCCTCGATGGTGAGGATGTGATCGGCCCGTGTGTCGTTGATCAGGTCCACCATCGCGGCGAGCGTCGTGGACTTTCCTGACCCCGTGGGGCCCGTGACCAAGACCAGTCCCCTGGTGAGCATGCAGAATCTCTTCACCGCCTCCGGGAGGCCCAGCTGGTCGGCGGTGAGGATCTTCGACGGAATCGTGCGCATCACGACCCCCAGCCCCTTCCGCTGCCAGAAGATGTTCACGCGGAAGCGGGCCAGGCCCTCGATCTCGTAGGCGAAGTCGTAGTCCAGCTTGTCGAGGAAGCGCATCCGCCATTCCTCTTCCATGATCTCGTAGATCAGGGCCTCCATGTCCTTGTTGGTCAGGTCACGGAACTTGAGCCGGGTCATGTGCCCGTGCACCCGGACGACGGGGGGCGATCCGGTGGTCAGGTGGAGGTCCGAGCCGCCCTGCTCTACGAGCACTTTGAGGAACTGATCGATCTGGGCCATGGTGATGACTCTTTGGGCGTCGGTAAGGTTCAGCTGTGCAGCGGTTCCAGGGTCCACTCCAGTTGGTTCCCGGCCACTTCTTCGATGTGGAGCTCCCAGCGGATCCCGGCGTCATAGGCCGGCCGGCGATCCTCCTGCATGGGCCAGAGGAGAAAGGCCACCGAGGCCACGTCCAGGGCGGTGCCGGCCCACTCGTCCCGGTTGCCGGTGAGATCCACCGTGACCACGTCGAAGTGGAACGCGCGGAGCGTCTCCAGCTCCGTGGCCCACTTCTCCGGGTCCGGCGGCATGCGCAGGCTGAAAGCCTCCTGCGCCGCCTTCTGTTCCGAGGCGTTGATGTAGATGCTCCGCCAGGAGGGATCGAGGAGGAGAAGGGGAAGGTGGGGCAGGATGTCGTGTCCGAGGTCGTCGGGGGTGGCGGTGACGACGAAGCGCGCCGCACCGGACCGGGCCAGGAGCCGGATCTCCGACATGATCGCCGGCGACGGAAGGGGAAAGCGTTCCTGGAGGAGGGAGTGCTGCTGAATGGGCTTGAAGAGGTACTCGAGCCCGGACTCGTCGGCGAGGTAGCGGATCTCGACGGGCGTCACCATCCCCTCGCGGTTCATTTGGCCGTTCCACTGGGCCCGGTCGACGCCGGCCGCGTGCTCCTGGGGCGGGGGCTCCAGCAACTGCTCGAGCTCCGCCTCCCACAGGCCCTCCAGGGGACGCCGGCGCACGGTCCCGCTGTCGTCCCACCACGCCCACGAACGGTGGCCGCGGGTGGAGACCCCGAAGCGCGGCGCGCCGCACTCCAGCGCCTCGGCGAACGCCTCGGTGAGATGGATGGGCGTGGGGCGATCGTTCTCCTCCGCCGCCGTACCTCGGGCGAAGACCTGGCGGATCAACTCGCGGATCTTCGCCGCCGATGCCAGCGCCAGATCGATACGCAGCTCGGTGCGTGCGCGTAGCTCGTCCACGGCATCGGTCTTGATGGGGGATTCCACCACCACCGTGAGCGACTCGTCCGTCTTCATGATGGGCAGCGTCAGGTGCGCCAGTGCCCACTCGGGCGAGACGAGGAAGGCCGCCTCGGGATCGATGGAGTCGGCGTCGGGGAAGATGAAGGGGAGGTCGAACTGGGAAGCGATCCCCCAATCCAGCTCGTCCTGGGACACGACTCCCAGGGCCAGCAGCGCCTCCCCGAAGTATCCCCCGTGGTCCCGCTGGTACTCCAGAGCTCGCTGGCAGTCCTCTTCCGTGAGGCGCCCGAAGCCCATCAGGATCTGTCCGATGGTGCGTCGCTCAGCCATGTCCGGCTCCCCGGTCAGGTTCTCGTTCCATCCTCGTCCCCGGCGTCGCCCGCCCCGTGCCCGGCGAGCCACTCCCCCAGGATCTCCATGGAGCAGCTGCCGCCCAGGTCGGGCGTGGCGTTGGATCCGTCGAGGGCCAGACCGTCAGATTAGCGCTTGGCGCGGACCACCACCACCCCACGGGCCGGGGCGCCGTTGCCCTCCACGACAAAGGGATACCGCCCCTCGGGAGCGCCCTCGAACGAGAGGAGGAAGCGCTCGTCCTTGCTCACCATCGGCTGCGAAGCCAACTGGTCCGTGCGCTCCATGAACGCGCGGGACTCCGGGGCGAGGCTGTCCGCCTCGAAGCGGATTTCGTGGACCCACCAGTCCAGCGTGATGAACTCCACCCAGGCTCCCGGGGCGATCTCCACCGCCGGAGCCGAAAGGGTCTCCTGAGGTCCGCCGGAGATCCCCACGCGATGGACCCGGTCCGAGTTCGTGAGGCCCAGTTCGGCACGCAAGATGCTGTCGGGCCGGAGCGTGGCATCGGAGTCGCCGGCGCACCCCACCAGGCTGAGGGCCCACGCCCCTGCCACCCCAACCGCCAGCGGACCCCGGAGCGCCGCACGGCAAAACACCCCGAAGGCCGAATCCCGCCTCAACCGCCGACCTCGGCCCCGCAGTAAATGCAGAAGCGCCACTCGGGGTCGAGCTCCCCGCCACACTCCGGGCAGGGCACCACGTGCACGTCGGTGCCGCAGAACGGGCAGAAGTTGAGGTTGGGCCTGGCCGGCAGCTCCGCCCGGCACCAGCGGCAGGTGGCAGGAACCGGGCGGGCCGCGGGCGGCTCCGCCGACTCGAGAGCCGAGGCGGCCGGCGCGCGGCGCGCCGGAGGAGAGGAGGGAGACCGCAGCGGCTCGGGAGCCAGGTCCTCCACGGAGACGGGCTCCGACCGATCGGTCGGGGAGAAGGAGGGCTCCTGGCCCACCGCCAGGAAGGCTGGGTTCAGGCGCACGTCCACAGCCGCGTATTCCCGGTAGAGCCCGGTGTTCGGGTTCGACGAGGCCAACTCCTCCCGGAGCGCCCGGAGCGCGGGCGCCGATTCCAGGAAGACGTATTCCCCCTCCCCGGCGAGGAGGCGCAGGAGCGCGTCCTCGTAGTCCCCGTTCATCTCCACCCCGATCCTGTCACGGTGCGTTCCGTAGGGGACCAGGTTCTGGTAGATCTCCGCCACGGTGAAGGGCTGGTGGAGGTACTCGGGGCGGCGGGCCAGGATCTCCTCCACCAGCGCCGAGTGGAATCGGGTAAGCACATTCATCGTTTCCATCGTCACTCCTCCTCGGGCGATGCGCCCTCGGCCTCAAGATGGACCATCCCCGCCGCCGCCGCCGCCCGGAGGAAGGTCTCGGGGTCGGTGAAAGGGATCTCCACCCCGCTCTGCTCGTGCCAGCGCTCGGCCATGCGCCGCATGTAGTGCCCCATGGTCTCGTGAGAGAACCCGGCTTGGTCCCGCATCTGTCGCACGATCTCGTGCCACGTTCCCAGGAAGCGGTACCCGTCGGCCATTCGGATGGTCTTCCGCCCCTCCTGCCGTTCCCTTTCGAAGAGCTCCAGCTGGCTGGGGTCGTAGAACGTCCCGTGGAGGCTCACACCCATGCGCGCCTCCACCTCCCCGAGGAGACGGTCGATGGGGTCGTCCTGCTGCTCCTCCAGCTCGCGGAGCCGTTGCTCCCACGGCGCCAGCCGCAGATCGCCGGCCTCCAGGTGCCAGAGGGTGCGCTTCAACTCCATGAGCCGCCAGACCGCCAGGGCGTCCCAGTGCTTCTGGGGGGGCACGCGCTCCAACTCGCGGAGGGCGCCCTCCCAATCTCCCCGGTCATAGAGGAGGTGGCCCAGGTAGACCCGGGCCTCGTGGAGGTCCGGATCGAGCCTCAGAGAACGCCGGATCTGTCGCCCTGCGCCCACGTCGTCGCCCAGCCGGTGCAGCGCGTAGCCCAGGGACGCGGCCGCCTCCGCGTTGTCGGGACGTGCGGTCGCCGCCTTCGCGAAGACGTCCCTGCACTCGCCGTACATGGCCTCGCGGTAGAGGGCGCGGCCCATGGTGAGCAAGAGCTCGACATCGTCATCGTAGCCCAGCGCGGCCACCTGGCCGAAGAGCTCCAGGGCCTGCTTGCGCTCGCCGAAGCGGAGGAGGGTCTCCCCCAGCCCGGCGAGGGCGTCCTCGTGGGTGGAGTCCAGGACCGCCGCTTCCTCGAACGCCTTACGGGCCCAGGCGTACTCCTCCCGGGCCAGCCGGGCATACCCGAGCCCCACGTAGAGGTCCACGGCCTCGGGATACAGCGAGAGGCCCTCTTTGAGCATCACGAGGGCCCCTTCGTAATCGCCGTCGTTGTAGAGTCTGTGCGCCTGCTCGTCGTATTCCTCGGAGCTGAGGAACCCCTCGGGCATGTACGTGCTCCTTGGCCGGGCCGGGGGCGGAGGCGGGCCTCCGCTGGGACGCGCTGCCCCGCAATATATTGTGCCCGACGCGGGGGTACCACCCTGTATCCAGCTCTCCAGCGATTTCGGAACGGGAGGCTGGCGAGTGGGAGCGGGGCGCGGGCAGGCGCAT
>CAZJFX010000034.1:0-40378 GCA_964545395.1 uncultured Gemmatimonadaceae bacterium
GCGCCTGCCCGCGCCCCGCTCCCACTCGCCAGCCTCCCGTTCCGAAATCGCTGCCCACTACCGGTTTCGGTGGCGGAACGGTCCTCTAAACGGTAAATTAAAGGTTTGCATATGCCGCATCGGGAGGCTGTGCCTCGCGGGCACCCTTGATCCAGTTCCACAACCCCGGCATATTTCAATTTCGAAGAAAGAATGATTCCGGGTTTCGTAGGTGTGGACCGGGGGCTTTCCCTGCAGGAAACATCTCACTCCGCCCGGCACGGAAGCCGCAGACCGGACGCGACATGGCCAACGTCGATATCGAGCAGGTCAGCATGTCTTGGGGAGTCGGAGCTCTCGTCGAGCTGAGCGACGAGAATCTCGTCACCGCCCATCTCGAGGGGCGGCCGGGAGCGTTCCAGGAGCTCTACGAGCGCTACCGGGACCGCCTCGTCCACTTCATCACCCGCAAGACGGGTGACCCGGACCGGGCCCAGGACCTGGTGCAGGAGGCGTTCATCCGCGTGACGCGCCACCTCCACCGCTTCGACACCTCCAAGAAATTCTCGACCTGGGTCTACACGATCGCCTCGAACCTGTCGAAGAACGAGCTCCGCAACCGTTCCCGGAGCCCGCTGGTCCTCTTCCAGCGCCTCACCGGGCACTGGGAGGACGACCACCGGCCGCTGCAGTTCGAGGACTCGGCCATGCGCCCCGACGACCTCTACCGGAAGCGCTATCTGCGCCGGCTGGTGGAGGATCTGGTCCAGGAGCTCCCCGAGCACCATCGCCTGGTCTTTCGGCTCCGCGAGTTGGAGGGGAAGAGCTACGAGGAGATCGCCGAGATCACCGGCGTGAACCTGGGCACGGTGAAGAGCCGGTTGCACCGGGCGCGCAACTCCTTCGCCCAGCGCATCGAGCCGTTCCTGAATTAGAACCTTCCGGCTCCACAAGCCGTAATGCCGGGTGCGGGCACCTCCCCGCACCCGGCATTATTTTGTCAGCGAGCGAGCACCGCGCAGCAGTGCGATGCGAAGCGAGCCCCCGCAGCCGCGCGAAGCCCGCGGCTGCGGCCCAAAAGGTACGAGCAAGCGCAGCGCAGGCCCGGACATGCGCCCGCCAGGGCGGGGGTACGGGGCGTGCCCCTCGCCCGCAGCGAGGATCGCACGGCGGAGCCGTGCGAGCGAAGCGCCCGAGTCGCAGGCGAGAGGGGCGTCCCGCCCCCATACCATTGGAGATCGAAGATCATGTTCGAGAACCTGCGCAACGCCTTCCGCGAGGCTGTGGAGAACTTCAACAAGGAGTTGGCCCGCGATCAGGTCCCGGAGGCGGTGGACAGCCTCCTGGCCGGCATGCGGGCGGAGGTGGTCGATGCGCAGACACGGGTCCGCGAGCTGGAGGAGCAGATCACCCGGGCTACCGCCGAGGCCGAGCGGGAGCGGAGGGAGGCAGACACGGCGCGCCGCCGGGGCAAGATGGCCGAGGACATCGGCGACGCCGACACGGTGAAGGTCGCCGCCGAGTACGCCGTCGGTCGGGAGGAGCGCCGGCGGGTGCTCGAGCAGAAGGCCGTAGCCATGAAGCAGGAGCTGGCCATCCGCGCCCGCGAGGTGGAGGAGATGCTGGCCAAGGTCAAGGAGGCGCAGGCCAGCCGTGACGGCTTGGCGGCCACGGCCGGGCGCGCCGGCGCCCGGGAGTCCCTTCACGCCGCCGACGACCTCTTCACCGAGTTGGACCGCATGGCGGAGAAGATCGGGCACGAGGACGCCCGGGCGCAGGCCGCCGAGGAGCTGTACGACCTGGACCTGGACGCCGATCCGGACTTCGCCCCGCCCCCACCCCCGGAGCCGGACCTGGACGCGCGCCTGGCGGAGCTGAAGCGGAAGATGGGACGCGAGTAGGGACCGCGTGCTCCCGAAGGCGCTGGGCGACGCCCGTCAGTCGGCGTCGGCAGCGAAGTCGCGGAGGAAGAGGAGCCCGGCGCACTCCCCCGCCAGGAAGAGGATGTCGTCCCGATCCCTCCCCGACAGCTCGGTCGTGCCGGCGGGCCCTGCGGTGACGAGCAGGAACCACCGCTTCCCCTCTTCCTCCCCCAGGTAGACGGCGAGGCTACCGCCTGGGGCGGGGAGCACTTCCGGCACGCGACCTGCATCCAGTCCCGGGGCCCCGTGCCACTCGAAGTCGGTCCGAGCCGGGTCCGATCCCAGGTCCAGGACCACGAAGGGGCGGAGCGGGCCGCCCCCGGGAGTATCCCAGAGAATTCCCCCCCGCTCCCCGGAAGCCAGGTAGACGGCTCGCCACAGGGGGAGCGCGAACCTCGAGCGCTCCCCTTCCGCACCCCACAGGGTGAAGGTGGACACGGGCTCCTCGCCCTTTTCCCTGCGGCGGAGGTACTCCCCCAAGTCGATGATGCCATCGCTCACGCGCTCAACCTTCCTCTCCTCCCCGTCGCCGTCAACCGGACCCCTCCGCCGCGGCCGTGCAACTCTGGCCGGGCAGGGCCCCTTCGGGTAGATTTTCCGGGCCGTATTCGAGGACCTCAACGCACGGGACCGTTCGCACAATACCGAAGATGCAGAACTGGATCGGCATCGGGATCTGGATCGTCATGGGGGCCGCCGTCGGCCTAGCCATGAAGGCGCTCGTGAAGCTCCCCGAGGAGACCGCAGGCCACACCCCCGTCCTGATGGCGTTGGGTGCCTTCGCGGCGGTCATCGGGGGCATGCTGGGTGTCGGCATCTTCCACCTGTACGAACCCCTGGCGTTGAGCGTCGGCGGGGTGGGCGCCGCCTTCGTGTTCTCCGTCCTCATGACGTTCATCTACCGCTGGGGCATCCGCGGCTGGGCGTGAGCGCCGCCCCCCCCGGCGAGGAGCCAGCCATGTCGGATGTCCTGAAGTACGTCGATGCGAACCTCGGGCGCTTCCGCGCCGAGATGTACGACTTCCTCCGCATCCCCTCCATCAGCGCGAAGGCCGAGCACACCGCGGACATGCGCCGCACCGCCCAGTGGCTCGCCGACCGGCTGCGCGAGGCCGGCCTCGAGCCCTTCATCCACGAGACCCCGGGCCACCCCGTGGTCTTGGGCGAGTGGCGCGGCGCAGGGAAGGACGCGCGCACCGTGCTCATCTACGGGCACTACGACGTCCAGCCTCCCGAGCCCCTCGAGGAGTGGCTGTCGCCGCCCTTCGAGCCCACCGAGCGCGACGGGAAGGTCTTCGCCCGCGGGTCCGCCGACGACAAGGGCCAGATCTACATGCACGTGAAGGCGCTCGAGGCCCAGCTGAAGGTCGCGGGCAAGCTCCCCTTCAACGTCGTCCTCCTGGCCGAGGGCGAGGAGGAGGTGGGCTCCGTCAACCTGGTGCCCTTCGTGGAGAAGAACGCCGCGCGCCTCGCCTGCGACACGGTGATCATCTCCGACTCCAACATGTACGCCGAGGGGATGCCCTCGGTGCTCTTCTCCCTGCGTGGACTCGCCTACTTCGAGATCCGCGTGAAGGGCGCCAGGAGCGACCTCCACTCGGGCCAGTTCGGCGGCCCCGTGGTGAACCCGGGGAACGCACTCGCCAAGATCATCGCCTCGTTCCACGACGCCGACGGTAAGGTGGCCATCGAGGGCTTCTACGACGACGTCGCGGAGTGGGAGCCGGAGACCCGCGAGCAGATCCGCTCCCTCCCCTTCGACATCGACGCGTACAAGAAGGACCTCGAGGTCGCGGAGCTGGGCGGCGAGAAGGGGTGGACCACGCTGGAGAAGCTCTGGATCCGCCCGACCTGCGACGTGAACGGGATCCTGTGCGGCTACACCGGCGAGGGCGCCAAGACCGTGCTCCCCGGGAAGGCCATGGCCAAGGTGAGCTTCCGCCTCGTGCCCACGCAGACGCCCGAGAAGGTGAAGCCCCTGGTGGAGGCCCACGTGAAGAAGGTCGCGCCTCCCGGCGTCACGGTGGAGATCGAGGAGCTGCACGGCGGGCGCCCCTGGAAGGCGAAGGTGGACCCGAAGCTCCTGGCCGCGGCGTCCCAGGCCCTCCAGGAGGCATACGGAACTCCCGCCGTCCTGCAGGGCGAGGGGGGCTCGATCCCCATCGTGGTGGACTTCGAGGAGAAGCTGAAGGCGTCGGCGCTCCTGGTGGGATTCGCCCTGCCCGGGTGCAACCTGCACGCCCCCAACGAGTGGTTCTCCCTGGACTCCTTCGACAAGGGGATCCGGGCGCTCACCATCCTATACGGGAAGCTGGGGTAGCCCCTCGCCCGCCGACGGAGCTCCTCCCCCAGGGGTCCGCCCCGGGGGAAGGGCCGCACCTCAACTCGAATGACCGCCCTCGTCGCGGCCCTGCGCGGCAGCGAGATGCTGCTGCTCTTCGCGGTGATCCTCTCCGGCCTCGCGCTGGGGAGGATCTCCTTGGCGGGCGTGCGCCTCGGCGTGGCCGGCGTCCTCTTCTCGGGGCTCGCCCTGAGCGCGCTCCTGTCGGTGCCGGGCGACGCACTCCGGATAGCGTCTCAGCTGCGCGATCTGGGCCTCGTGCTCTTCGTCTACCTGGTGGGCCTGGCCAGCGGCCCGGGCTTCTTCAGCGCCTGGCAGCGCGACGGCAAACGCATGAACCTGGTCGTGGTCCTCGCCCTCCTGGCGGGCGCGGCCACCGTCCTCGTGGGCGGGCACGTGCTCGGCCTGGATCGGGGCTTCATGGCAGGCGTGTTCTCGGGCGCCCTCACCAACACGCCGGCGCTGGCGGCCGCCAACGAGCGCCTGCAGGGGACCGAGCTGGCGACGCATCCGGCCATGGGCTACTCCATCACCTATCCGTTCGGTGTACTGGGTGGCCTGGCCCTCTTTCGGATCCTGGCGCGCCTGCGCCACAAGGTCCTGGAGGAGGAGCGGGCGCATCGGGAGAAGGCGGTCAGCCCGCCCCTGCGCTCCTCCAACTTCGAGATCACCAACCTGGAGATCGTCGGGCGCGCCATCGGCGAGCTCCGGGTCCGGGACGTGGCGGGCGTGGTGATCTCGCGCTGGAATCGGGGCGGGGTGACCCAGGTGCCCACGAGCTACACGGTGCTGGCGGCGGGGGACGTGGTCACCGCCGTGGGAACCGCGGAGGCCCTGGTTTCGGCGGAGCGCTTCTTCGGAGCCCGCTCGGACCGGCAGCTCGAGACGTACCGCGAGCAGGTGGACATGCGCCGCATCCTGGTGTCGCGGAAGGACCTGGTGGGGAAGTCCATCGCCCAGCTCGAGCTCCAGCGACGCTTCAACGCTCAGATCACGCGCCTCCGGCGCGCCGACCTGGACCTCCTCCCCTCCGGGGACATGACGCTGGCCCTGGGGGACCGGCTCAGGGTGGTCGCGCCGAAGAGCCGCATCCCGGAGCTCGGCAAGTTCTTCGGCGACTCGGAGAAGGCTCTCGCCGAACTGGACTTCGTGGCGCTGGCGGCGGGGATTTTGGCCGGTCTGTTCCTGGCCAACGTCCCTCTTCCGGCGCCGTCGGGACAACTCAAGCTCGGCATCGCCGGAGGCCCTCTCCTGGTGGCGCTCTTCCTCGGAAGGCTCGGGCGCACCGGCCCCTTCGTCTGGTCGGTCCCCCACGAATCCAGCGCTACCCTGCGGGAGCTGGGGCTGCTCCTGTTCCTCTCGGGGGTAGGCGTGGGCGCCGGCGCGGCCCTGGGGACGTTGGACGGGTCCAGCAGCCTCGCCATGCTTGGCCTCGGCGCCGCCGTGACCCTGATCACATCGCTGACGGTGCTGGCCCTGGCCCCGGTCCTGGGGCGGTCCACGGTCATCGGCAGCCTGGGGGCAGCGGCGGGGACGCAGACGCAGCCGGCAACGCTGGCGGAGGCCTACGCCATCTCCGGGCGCTCCGACGAGGTGTACGTCGCCTACGCGCTCGTGTACCCCGTCGCCATGATCGGGAAGATCCTCATCGCGCAGCTCATCGCGCTGCTGTGAGGGCTGTGGCCCTTCCGGTCCCCTACACCCCCACCATCGCCGCCGCCCGCAGCAGCGCCCGGGCCTTGTTCAGAGTCTCCTCGTACTCCTTCGCCGGATCCGAATCCGCCACGATCCCGGCGCCGGCCTGGACGTAGGCCTTTCCACCGATGACCATCACGGTGCGGATGGTGATGGCCGTGTCCATGGCCATCGCCCCGTAGGCGAAGTGCCCCACCGCTCCGGCGTAGGGCCCACGGCGGGTGGGCTCGAGCTCGTCGATGATCTCCATGGCACGCACCTTGGGCGCACCCGAGACGGTCCCGGCGGGGAAGCACGCCTTGAACACATCCATGGCGCCCAGCCCCTCCCGCAGCGCCCCCTCCACCTGGCTCACCAGGTGCATGACGTGGGAGTACCGCTCCACCACCATGAGGTCGGGGACACGGACGGTCCCGAACGCGCTCACGCGACCCACGTCGTTGCGCCCCAGGTCCACGAGCATGCGATGCTCCGCCAACTCCTTCTCGTCGGCGGCCAGCTCCTCCGCCAACGCGCGGTCGGCGACGCTCGTCGGGCCGCGGGGCCGCGTGCCCGCGATGGGGCGCACCGTCACGGTGCCGTCCTCCAGGCGCACCAGCACCTCCGGGGAGCTCCCCACCAGGCTCACCCCGTCCAGCTCCAGGAAGAAGAGGTAGGGCGAGGGGTTCAGAGTGCGCACGGCCCTGTAGAGATCGAAGGGCGCGGCCCGCAGAGGCACCGTCAGCCGCTGGCTGAGCACCACCTGGAACGCGTCCCCGGCGCGGATGTATTCCCGCACCCGCTCCACCGCCGCCTCGAACGCCGCCCGGCTCATGGAGCTCTCCACGGCGGGATCGGCGTCGGGCTCGGGGGCCAGCGCCAGGGCCCTCGGCCCCTCTCTCTCGGAGAGCCGCCGGACCAGCTCCGACGTGCGCTCGGCGGCCTCGTCGTAGCGGGCGCGCAGGGCCGCCTCGTCCAGGCCGGGCTCCACGAGCACCGCCGCGATGGCCATGGCCCGGCCCCGAAGGTTGTCGATGGCCAGCACGACGTCGGTGAACACGAAGAGCCCGTCGGGCAGATCCAGCTCCGAGGGAGGGCCCTCGGGGAGCCGCTCGATCTGGCGCACCACGTCGTACCCGAAGTACCCTACGGCTCCGCCCCAGAAGCGCGGAAGGCCGGGCACCTCGACCGGGCGGCGCGCCCGCAGGCGCGCATCCAGGTCCCCGAGGGGGTCCTCGGTCTCCACCGGCGTCCACCCCGTGCCGGGTGACCACCAGGACACCCGGCCGCCTTCCAGGCGCCACGCTCCGGACGGCTCGGTGCCGAGGAACGAGTAGCGCGCCCACTGCTCGCCGCCCACCACCGATTCGAGGAGGAACCCGAAGGGCGGGCGTGCTAGCTTCGCGTACGCGGTCACCGCCGTGTCGGTATCGAAGAGAAACTCCCGCCAGACGGGGACCACACGGGCGCCTGCGGCGTATTCCCGGAAGCGCGCGAACGGAGGAGAGATCGTCATGAGCGACCCAATGTCCCGACCCGAGCACGGGGCGTCAACGGCGGTGGTGGCCGTGGACACCGGGGGCACCTTCACCGATCTGGTGATCTGGCGCGGGGGATCCGTGTCCACGCTCAAGGTCCCGTCCACGCCCGCCGACCCCGCCGAGGCCGTCCTCCAGGGGATCCGCGGGATCGTCGCCGAGGGTGAGCCCTTCGTCCTCCTCCACGGCTCCACCGTGGCCACCAACGCGCTCCTGGAGCGTCGCGGCGCCCGGGTCGTTCTCGTGACGAACCGGGGTTTCGAGGACGTCATCGAGATCGGCCGGCAGAACCGCCCCCAGCTCTACGCGCTGGTCGGACACCGCGCCCCACCCTTGGTGGCCCGGGAGGACCGCCTGGGGATCCCCGGCCGCCTGGGTCCCAAGGGCGAGGAGGTGGAGCCCCTCGACCCCTCCGCCCTGGAGGCTCTGGCGACCCTGGTGGAGGAGCGGGGCGCCGAATCCGTCGCCGTGTGCCTCCTCCACTCCTACGCCCATGCGGGACACGAGGCCCTCGTCGCCGAGGCTCTGGCGCCCACGGGCCTCCCCCTCTCCGTCTCGTCCCAGCTCATCCCCGAGTTCCGGGAGTACGAGCGCACGTCCACGACGGTGGTGAACGCGTACGTCGCGCCGCTCATGTCCCGCTACCTGGGGCGCATCTCCGCCGAGGCCGGGGCCCAGCGCTTCAGCATCATGGGCTCCAACGGCGGCGCCATCCCCGTGGAGCGGGCGCGCCGCGAGCCGGTGCACACCGTGCTCTCAGGCCCCGCCGGGGGCGTGGTAGGCGCCTTCACCTGGGCCCAGCGGGCCGGGTCCGAGAGGGTGCTCACCTTCGACATGGGGGGCACCTCCACCGACGTGTCCCTCTGCCCGGGGAGGCCGCTGCGCACCCGGGAATTCGACATCGACGGGCAGCCCGTGGCCATCCCCGTCATCGACATCCACACCGTGGGGGCGGGCGGCGGGTCGCTGGCCCGCCTGGACGCCGGCGGCGCGCTGCGCGTGGGCCCGCAGAGCGCGGGGGCGGACCCCGGGCCCATCTGCTACGGACGGGGAGGCACGCAGGTCACCGTCACCGACGCCCACGTGTGGCTCGGGCGTCTTCCGGCGGATGCTTTCCTGGGAGGTCAGGGCCACCTGGACCGGAGCGCCGTGGACGGTCCCCTGGCCCGCCTCGCCGAGGGGCTCGGGGGCTCGCCGGAGGAGGCTGCGGAAGGCGTCCTGGCCGTGGCGGATGCGGCCATGGAGCGGGCGCTCCGGGTCATCTCGGTGGAGCGCGGATACGACCCCGCCGACTTCGTCGTCGTGGCGTTCGGCGGCGCCGGGGCGCTCCATGTGGCCGAGCTCACCCGGCGCCTGGGCGCGGCCCGGGCCCTGGTGCCTCCCGACCCGGGCCTCCTCTCTGCCTACGGCATGCTCGCCTCGCCGGTGACGCGGGAGGTGTCCCGCACGGTCCTCGCCAGCGCCCAGGATCCTTCCGTGGACGCCGCCCTCGCCGCGGTGTTCGCCGAGCTCGAAGGCCAGGGGCGCTCGGAGATGCTCGAGGAGGGCGCCGACCCCTTCGTGCTCGTGGCCGAGCGCTGGGTGGACGCCCGCTACCAGGGGCAGAGCTTCGAGCTCCGGGTACCGGCCGCGGACTGGGTGGAGGAGTTCCACGCAGCCCACGACGAGCGCTATGGCTACCGGCGCCCGGGCACGCCCGTAGAGGCGGTGACGCTCCGGGTGGTCGTGACCGCCCCGCCCCTCCCTCTGGACGCCCCGGAGCTGGAGAGCGCCGCCGCGCCGCCCCCGGTCGAGGAGGCCCCGGTGGTGTTCGGCGGACGGGTCCTGGGTGCACGGCGGGTGTGGAGGCGCCACCTCGCGGCGGGGCACGTCCTAGAGGGGCCGCTGGTGGTCCAGGAGTACAGCGCCACCACGTGGGTGCCCCCGGAGTGGCGCATGGAGGTGGACCGGTGGGGATGCCTGCACCTGCTCCCCGGGATCTGATCGTTATCTTTGGTCCCGCGCCGGCACCCGGGCCGGCGCGGGACCACCCGACCCACGAGCACCATGGCCAACAGTGACGATGTCCGCCCGCCGTACGGCGCAGCCGCTCTGGCCGGCCTGGCGGTCTTCGCGCTCTATGCGCTGACCCTGTCCCGCACCACGGCTTTCTGGGACACCAGCGAGTACATCGCCACGGGCCACATCCTGGGCGTGCCCCATCCCCCGGGGAATCCGCTCTTCGTGGTCCTCGCCCGGGCGTGGTCCGTCCTGCTCGCCCCCCTCGGGCTCTCCGTGGCGGTGCGCATCAACCTGTTCAGCGCGTTCATGAGCGCGGCTTCGCACGCGCTATGGTTTCTCATCGTGCACCACATCCTCCGGTACGTCTCCGAGGACCGGCTCTTCCGCCTGGCCGGAGCGGGAGCAGCGGTGCTGGTGAGTGCCACCGCGTTCACGGTGTGGAACCAGTCGAACGTGAACGAGAAGGTCTACACCGTCTCCCTCCTGGCAATCGCCCTCCTGAGCTGGCTGGCGTTCCGCTGGCAGGAAAATCTGGGGAAGGGAAAGGACGACAACCTCCTCGTGCTCATGGTGTTCATCCTCGCGCTCAGCGTGGGGAACCACCTCATGGCGTTCCTGGCCGCGCCGGCCATAGGGCTGTTCATCCTCATGGTCCACCCCAGGACGCTCCTGAACTGGAGGCTGTACCTGGCCGCCGGGGGCGCCGCGCTCCTGGGTATCAGCATCCATCTCTTCCTCCCGCTGCGCGCCGGCCTGAACCCCGTCATCAACGAGGCGGCCCCCACCTGCCCGGACCTGGCGTCGTCGCTCACCGCCATCGTGACGTACGGCAAGGCGGGGTGCGTGGCGCTCTCGGAGGCGCTCAACCGGACACAATACGACAAGCCTCCCCTCATCCCCCGGCAGGCGCCCCTCGCGTCCCAGTTCGCCAACTATCTCCAGTACTTCGACTGGCAGTGGGCTCGGGGCATGAACGGGACCAACACCGTCTTCGCCAACCTGCGCCTTCCGTTCACCATGCTCTTCACCGGGCTGGGCGTGTGGGGTGCCATCGAGCACTTCCGCCGGGACAAGGCGAGCTTCGTGTACGTGCTGGCCCTGTTCGGCACCCTCTCGGTTGCGCTGGTCTACTATCTCAACTTCAAGTACGGGTACTCGCTGGAGGCTCCGGTGCAGAACCGCGAGCTCCACGAGGTGAGGGAGCGGGATTACTTCTTCATCGTCAGCTTCTCGGTGTGGGGGCTGTGGGCCGGGATGGGCATCGCCACCCTCTGGAAGGAGGCGGCCGCCGAGCTCAAGACCACCCTGCTGAGGACCGCGCCCATCCTCGGGCTGGCGTTCATCCCGCTGGTGGCGAACTGGAGCTGGGCGAGCCGGGCCCACGACTACGCCGCGCGGGACTGGGCGTACAATCTGCTCATGAGCGTGGAGCCCTACGGGGTGCTCTTCACCAACGGGGACAACGATACCTTCCCGCTCTGGTACCTCCAGGAGACCGAGGGCATCCGCAAGGATGTCACGGTGATCGTGACCTCCTACCTCAACACCCCGTGGTACACCAAGCAACTGCGTGACCTCACCCAGCCCTGTCCCGAGGGGGTCTCCGCCGACGACGACTTCTCGGTCATCCTCTGCCAGCGGCCGTACACCGCCGAGAACACCGGCGCCGCCTACGTGACCTCCGCCGCCGACGCCGGCGACAAGGTCCCGCTCCTCCTCTCCGGCCCCGTCCGCCTCCCCACCCGCTCCATCCTCCCGCTGGACGACGCCACCATCGACCGCGTCGCCCAGAGCTACAGCCGCCTGGACCAGGACCAGCCTGTCCGCCTGGGGGACCTCACCGCGGTCCTCCGCTCGGGGCAGCTCGTCTATCCGTGGATGCAGTACGCGCTGGTGCTGATCAACGCGGTCGCCGGGGACCGGCCGGTGTATTTCGCCTCCAGCGGGAACGCCGCGTCCGCCCTGGGCCTGGACGCCTACCTGATGCGCCAGGGGCTGGCCTTCAAGATGAACCCGGTCCCGCTGCAGCAGGAGATCCCCCCGGGCGTGATGCGCATGGCCGAGTCGCCGTACCTCACCGTGGTGGGCGACTGGGTGGACGTGCTACGCACGCGGACGCTGGCGGACGAGGTGTACATGCACCACACCGGGATCCCCGACGAATGGAAGCACTGGCCGGATGCATCCACCATCGGGATCCCCAACTATTATGCTTGGGTGTATCTCGCGCTGACCCAGGCCTCCATGCAGAGCGCCGACAACGACGCCGTGACCCGCTACCAGAAGCGCGCGGAAGCCTGGACCGACCTGGGCACCTGACCGCACACCGAGGCATCCACCCATGCGCACCGTCCAAACCGACCTCGCCCCCCGCGCCGGCGGCCACTACAGCCAAGCCGTGGTCCACAACGGCACCGTGTACGTCGCGGGACAGCTCCCCATCGACCCCGCGAATCCGAAGGCACCCCCCGGCGACGCCGAGGCGCAAACCCGCCAGGCACTCCAGAACGTGCGACACATCCTCGAAGCCGCGGGCAGCGGCCTCGACCACGCGCTCCAGATGACCGTCTACGTCTCGGACATCTCCCACTGGAGTGAGGTGAACCGGGTGTACGCGGAGGTCATGGGCGAGCATCGGCCTGCGCGCGCCGTGGTGCCCACCCGCGATCTGCACTACGGCTATCTGGTGGAGATCCAGGCCATCGGCGCGCTGCGCGAGGGCTGAGCATGACGTCGTACCATCGCTGCTCCCGGTGCAACTCGGACCGCATGATCGACGGCGCATTCGTTGCGGATGCGCAGGGCCCCCGGATCGTCGTGGGTGTCGAGCACCACCCGGACAGGGGGCGCCTCACCAGGATGATGAGCACAGGGGTCCACGCCAGCGTGTGCGGCTCGTGCGGCTTCGTCGAGCTCTGGGCCAACCGTCCCGACGAGCTGTGGGAGGCGTACCACCGCGGGGAGCAAACCAAAGGAAGCGCGCCGCCCAAGTGAGCGGGATCCGGATCGGGATCGACCTGGGCGGCACCAAGATCGAAGCCGTCGCCCTCGCACCTGACGGGACCGAGCGGTGCAAGATCCGCATCGCCACGCCCCGCAGCTACGACGGGACGCTGGCGGCGCTCGCAGAGCTGGTGGCCCGGGTGGAGCGGGAGGCCCGGGGCACGGGCCCCGTGGGCGTGGGCATCCCGGGCACGGTCTCGCCGGTCACCGGGCTCGTGAAGAACGCCAACTCCACCTGGCTCATCGGGCACCCCCTGGACCGCGACCTCGCCCAACGCCTCGGGCGACCGGTGCGGATCATGAACGACGCCAACTGCTTCGCCCTCTCCGAGGCCTCCGACGGCGCGGGGGCTGGGGCCGAGGTAGTCTTCGGCGTGATCCTGGGCACCGGCGTCGGGGGAGGCGTGGTCGTGGGTGGGCGTCCCCTCCAGGGAGCGCAGCTCATCGCCGGCGAGTGGGGTCACAACCCCCTTCCGTGGCCCACCGACGAGGAGCGTCCTGGCCCGCCGTGCTACTGCGGCAAACACGGGTGCATCGAGACGTTCGTGTCCGGACCCGGGATGGAGCGCGACCATGAAGCGGCCACGGGGCGAGCGTGGAGCACCCGGCGCATCGTGAAGGCCATGAGCCAGGGCGACGGCGCCGCCCTGGCCGCGCACCGTCGCTACGTGGATCGTCTCGCCCGGGGCCTGGCGACGGTCGTGAACGTGCTGGATCCGGACGTCATCGTCCTGGGCGGCGGGATGTCGAACCTCCCCTCCCTTCCCGAGGACGTCCAGGGCTCGCTGGCCCCGTGGGTGTTCACCGATCAGGTGCGCACACGCGTGGTGCACAATGTCCACGGCGACTCCAGCGGCGTACGCGGCGCCGCTTGGCTCTGGCCGTTGCCGGAAGCAGGCTGAGCGGCGCGCGCTATCCCATCCGGGGGAGCGTCATGTTGTCCAGGAAGGTTCTCTCCTTCGACGAGAGGGCGTGGATCCCCTCCCGGTCCACGACGTCCAGGAGTCGCTGCACCTCGTGCCGGTTCAGGGGGTGCAGCCGATGCACCTCGATGCGCCCCCAGCGGTCCCGGTCCTCCTGATGGCGCACTCCAGGAGCCGAGTAGGCCGAGTTCGGCAGCTCCACGCGCCGCGCTGGTGTGCGCCGGCGCCGCCACGCAGGGTGCCACATCCTCAGCGCCACGCCCAGAGCGATGCCGAAGAGGAAGGGGATGACCCAGCTGCTCATGTTTCAGCTTCCCAGGTGACGGATCCGAGCCGGGGAGTGCCTGTCGCGCCCCCCGCTACCGTGTACGACGAGCTCGGTCCCTGAAAGGTTGCAGCACTGCGCCTACTGCGGGAGATGGGTGCGGGCCGGCGGCTCCGGCACCCCCAGGACGACCCGCCCCGCGCCGGCGGGAGCGGGGCGCAGGGCGGCGGAGCCGGTCTGGGCGTTGTCTCGCACCTCGAGCACGGCGTCGAAGAGCTCCGGCTGGGCGTCCACGATGTCGCCGCGGGTGACGACGACGATGCGCGGGACCTCCCGGAGCAGCTCCCGGAGCAGGACGAGGGTGCGCACGCCGGCCTCGGCGTCCAGGCGGTCGAAGGGTTCCTCCACCACCAGCGACGCGAGGATGTGTCCTCCCGCCGCCACCAGGGAGGCCGCCGCCAGGCGCAGGGCGAGGCGCCCGGTGGCCAGGTCCTCCTCCGAAAGGGGGGCTAGAGGGCCCGCGTCGGCCTGGAGTTGTGCCGCCCCGTCGGTCCAGGTCACCGCCAGGATGCGCCCTCCCGAGATGCGGCCCACGTAGCGCGAGGCCCTGGACAGCAGGAGCTCCCGCGCCCGGGCGAGGCGCGCGTCCCGGACCCTGAGGAGCGCCGAAGCGATGGGCCCCAGAGGGCCTTCCGTGGTGCCCTGGACGCGGTATCCCGGGCTCCCCGCCAGCTCGCCCAGGCGGGAGCGGAGGAGCTCCACCCGCTCCGACGTCGCCTCCAGGGCGGCGTGGAGCCTCAGCGCCCGCCCTTCGCGCTCCTGGAGATGGGCCGGCTTGGGCTCGAGCTGCTCCCACCGCCGCCTCCACCAGCTCCCGTCCTGCACGATGGCTTCCCAGTCGCTCCTGAGCTCGGCCAGCACCTCGTCGTAGTGGTGCTCCAGGACGCGCCCGCACGTGGGGCACGGAGTGGTGGGCCCTGCCTCCTCCATCCTGCGGATCCGGAGCTTCACCTCCCGGGCCCGGTCCCGGAACACCTGCAGCGTGGTCTCGGCGTCCTGGCGCTCCCTGTGCCAATCCATGGTGGCCACCTCCAGGTCGCCGTCCACCTCGGCGGCGTCGGCCCGGAGCGAGCGCAGCTCCCGCTCCGCCGCACGGAGCTCGGCGTCCACCAGCTCCGGGTCCACCCGCACCGCCCCCGCAGGCCCTGTGCGATCCGTCCCGGCTGCCACCTTGGCTCCCGGCGCCCCCAGCTCCCGAGCCTTCTCCAGGGCCGCGGAGACCACGTACATGCCCCGGGCGTGAGCGACGGCTTCCACCGCCTGGTGGAGGGCGCCGTCCAGGGTCTCTCCCGCGCTCCCGGCCCAGAGCCGCTCCAGCGGCCCCTCCCCCACCCCGGCGCTCCCGATCAGGAGTCCGGTGAGAGCCCTCCGCGAGCGGCCCGCCCCGCCAATGACGGCAGTGAGCCCCGGCGAGATGGAGGTGCTGACCCTTCCCAGCCCCGGGATCTCCCCGTCCACCGCCTCCAGCACGCCGATGCGGGCAGGAGCTCCCGCCGGAGCCGGAAGATCCGGCACCAGCGTCTCGATGAGCTCCCGCGCCGCTCCGTCCGCCAGGCCGTCGCGCTCCAACTCTGCGACCAGGGCATCCCTCAGGAGCCGGGGCGCGTCCGACGGGAGCCACGCTTCCGTGGGCACCCGGGGCTCGCGGCCTGCCTCCACCGCCAGGTGCAGCGCCCCCTGGCGCAGCGAGAGGAGCTGCTCCCCTTGGAGACAGAGGAGGTCCTCCGGGCCCACCCCCTCCAGGCGTAGACGCACGATCTTGCCCGCGATCCCTCCCGGGACCTCCCGTGTGACCTCGTCCACCCGCCGGCGCAGGCGCTCCGGGTCACCCGGGGCCACCCGGATGGGTGCCAGCGCCACCACCGGCCTCCCCGGGACGGCATGGAAGGTGGTGCTCCCTCGCTCCAGGTCCACGGTGAGGAAGCCCTTCTCGTCGGCGGCCTCCTCCCAGGGATCGAGGGCGACGCGCTCCAGGGAGCCGGGGTATTGGACCCGCATCGACACCCTCTTCCGGCGGTGCTCTCCCCCCAGCGCCACGTAGTCCCACTCCGCCGGATCCACGAAGACGCCTCCACTCCCCGGCACCCCCTCCAGCGCGTGCAGCACGAGGAGGTTCCAGCGCGTCCGGGGGTGGGGCTCGGGAGTGAACACGGGGTCCCGCACCGCCGCCCGGTACGGCACCAGAGCGGCGTGGAGGTCCAGGCGCTCCAGCAGGATCGAGCGGGGGAGCCCGGCCGCCGCCTGCACGTTCGGAAAGGTGTCCAGGACCGCCAGCGCACCCGGATCCCCGGGACGGCGCGGGGTGTCCCTGGGGCCCGCCACCATGAGCACGGGCGTCTGCGGAAGGGAGGTGCGGAGAAGCTCCAGCCCCCGCGCCAGCGTCACCAGCGCGCCGGCAGGGGGGTCGGGCCGGTCGAAGACATCGCCGGCCACCACCACCACGTTGGGCGCCAGGCGCACCAGCTCCTGCAGGGCACGCTCCCAGGCCACCGCCACGTCCCGCTCCCGCACATCCACGCCGCGCTCCATGTGCCCGTAGGCGCGGAAGCCCAGGTGCAGGTCCGAGAGGTGGGCGATGATCATGGCACCGCCACCGTCGTGAAGGCCCCACGGTAGTACGCCAGCGCGTCCTCCGTGCCCACCCCCGCCTCCACCACGCGGCCCACCAGGATGGTGTGGTCTCCGGCCTCGTGGGCGGCTTCCAGCGTACACCCGACCCACGCCGAGACCCCCTCCAGGACCAGGGCTCCTCCCGGTCCGGGGTGCCAGGCGACCCCGTCGAAGCGCCCCTCGGAGGGATCGGAGGCGAAGCGGCGCGCCAGGGTGCCCTGAGCGGTGGAGAGGACGTTCACCACGAACGACTCCGCTGATAGAAGGCAGTCGTGGGAGTGGGAGGCATGATCGATGCACACGAGCACGAGGGGCGGGTCGAGGGAAACGGAGGTGAATGCGTTCACCGTCAGGCCCACGGGAACACCTTCCCCGTCCCGGGTGGTCACCACGGTGACCCCGGTGGGGAACTTCCCCATGACCTGTCGGAATGAGCGCCCGTCCACCGCTCCCTCTCCATGACGACGACGCCGCAGCCCTCCCCCCGTCGGTGTTGCTACCCCCGTGGGCCGCGCTAGCTTACCAGGCCCGGGTCCTGAACGGATCCGGGAGCGATCCGCTTATCCCTAGAAGGGCTTCATGCGAAGGCGCTGGCTCCTCCTGGCCGTGATCTTAAGCGCGCCCCCGGGCTGCGACAACGTGAAGTGGGGCGGCGTGGACGTGCGCCTGCAGGCGCCCTCGACGGCGGCCCGGGGGGTCCCCGACTCGGCGGCGGAAGCCGTACCGGAGACGGTACTCCCCCCGCTCCCCACGGGACCCATCCTGCTGGCAGGGGAGCGAAACGGCGACAGGGCCACCCTGACGGTGGTGGGCGAGGTCCGGGGCGACGGGCTGGGCGCCCTCCCCACGGAGGCGCAGGCGCCCGGGTTCCTCGAGCACTTCACCCGCACGCTCCTGGCTCCCGGGACAGAGCTGGTCCTGTTCGCGGAGGGAGTGCGGGTGGGGCGCCTCACCGTGACCGAAACCGCCGTCGACTCGGGGTCGTGCCAACCCCGGGCCCAGGTCACCGGCGTGGTGGAGCTGGTCCCCGGCGCCTCCCGGGCCAGCCGCCTTCTGGCCCTCACCGACTCGGCGGCGCGCCGCCGCGAGTGGGGCTCCTTCCAGATCCAGGAGACGGCGTACGACCAGCGGGCGGGTTCCATCGCCCTGGCCACCCAGGCCATCCGCCAACTCGGCCTCGCGTGGCCCCCTTCCCTCGTCGAGGCCCGGGGGGACGTCCATTCGTTCCGCATGGCCGACGCCCCCGGGCCGTCGGTGGCCGCCACCTTCCTCCTCGCTGACCGCCTCGCCGTGGCCGAGCCCGGCGCCGGCGCCTATGCCCTCTTCGTCGTGGGCACCTTCCAGGGAGGCGCCTACCAGTCCTCGTACCTGGGCTACCGGCCCACCGCCCAGGGGAAGGGCGCACCCCGGTACTTCGCCCACCTGGACTGGGACGGGGACGGGGACACGGAGATCCTCCTCGACGTGTTCGGCGCCCGGACCCGGTGGTTCGCATCCCTGGGACAGCGTGGGGAGGCCTGGTTCCAGACCTTCCAGGACCCGTGCGGCACGCCAGAGAGGTGATGCTCGGGAGCCGGCTCCGGGTCGCGCTCACCGCCCTGCTCCTTCCCTGGACCGTCCAGGCATGTGGCCCCGCGGACGATGCCCGTCCCGACGGCAGCCGGACCGACGGCGGCCCGCCGGACCGCTCCGCCGGCGCCATCTCCCTCAGCGACGCCGACGGACGATGGGTGCAGCTTCCAGGTCCCGCAGCGCGGGTCCTCTCCCTCGTCCCCTCCGCCACCCAGACCCTGGCGGCGCTGGGCGCCGCGAGCCTGGTGGTGGCGCGCACGGACCACGACACGGTCTCCTGGGCGCAGACTCTCCCCTCCGTGGGGGGAGGACTCCAGCCCAGCCTCGAAGCCATCGTGGCGGCCAAGCCCGACCTGGTGGTGCGCTTCGCGGGTCCGCAGGATACCCGCACGCCCGCGGCGCTGGACGAGCTCGGGATCCCGCACGTCGGCATCCGTCCGGACCGCATCGCCGACGCGCTGGACGCCATCCTTCTGCTGGGTGCTGCCACCGGCCGTGCCGCCGCCGCCGATTCCCTGGTCCGGCACCTGCAGGCGGGACTGGACAGCGTGCGCGCCGAGGCCGCGGGCCGAGAGCCCGTGCGGGTCGCCTACGTCCTGGGAGGAGACCCTCCCTGGGTGGCGGGGCCAGGCACCTACATCCACGAGCTCCTGGAGCTGGCCGGAGGAGAGAACGCGTTCGCCGACCTGGGCTCCCTGTACGCCGCGGTGAGCGTGGAGGAGTTCCTGGCCCGCGACATCGGACTGATCCTCACGCCCGACGCCGGGCGGCTGGGGGCCAGGGTGGCCGCGGGCCTCCGCGTGGTCGAGGTGGGAGACGCCCTCGAGTTCCCCGGGCCCGGCGTGGCCGAGGCGGCGCGGACGGTGTCCGGCCTCCTCCGCCCTGGCGGCCGCCCGTGAGGCGGCCGCCGATGAGTCGCCTGGGGCTGGGCGCCGCGCTCCTCGCAGCGCTCGCGGCCGCCGTGGTGCTCGGGGTCCGCTTCGGCGCGGTGGATCTCACCACCGGCGAGGTGCTGGCCGCCCTGGCCGGAGGCGGGCCCGAGTGGCAGCGCCAGATCGTGGTGGATCTCAGGCTCCCACGCCTGCTCCTGGGCGCCCTCGTGGGCGGCGGGCTCGCCCTGGCCGGCGCCACCTTCCAGGCGCTCCTGAGGAACCCGCTGGCGGAGCCCTACATCCTGGGCATCTCCGGGGGCGCCTCGGTGGGCGCCGTTCTCGTCCTGGCCCTCGGCCTGGCCGGCGCCACGTCGTGGGCCCTCCCCCTCGCCGCCCTGGCCGGGGCTATTCTCGCCATCGCCCTCGTCTTCCGCGTCGCCACCGCCTCGGGGCGCACCCTGGACGTGCGCGTGCTCCTCCTGGCGGGCGTGGTCGTAGCCGCTTTCTTCAGCGCGTGCGTCGCGTTCATCCTCTCCGTGTCGGAGGCCCGCACCGTGCAGGGCGCCGTCCTCTGGATCATGGGGAGCCTGGCCGGGGCCAGCTGGTCCGGCGTCGGCGTGACGGCAGCCTACACCCTTCCGGCCGCCGGCCTCCTCCTGACCCTGGCGCGTCCCTTGAACCTCATGGCCATCGGCGAGGAGACGGCGCACTACCTCGGCGCCGACGTGGAGAAGGTGAAGCGCACGGCACTGGCGCTGGCGGCCCTCCTCACCGCCGCCGGGGTGGCCGTGGCCGGCGTCATCGGGTTCGTGGGGCTGGTCGTCCCGCACGCCATCCGCCTCCTCGTGGGCTCGGACCACCGGGCCCTCCTCCCCCTGTCGTTCCTGGGCGGAGCCACGTTCCTGGTGCTGTCGGACATCGTCGCCCAGGTGGTTCTGGCGCCCACGCAGATCCCTGTGGGCGTGATCACCGCGTTCGTCGGCGTCCCCCTCTTCCTCGTGCTCCTCCGGCGGAGCCTCATCCCATGAGGTTCACGGCCCAGGATCTGGTGGTACGGTATTCCGGTCGCGGGCACGCGGCCCTCGAAGGGGTGTCCATGGAGGTCCCGGACGGCTCCCTGTACGCCGTTCTCGGCCCCAACGGCTCGGGGAAGTCCACGCTGCTGAAGGCGCTCCTGGGCGTCCTCCCGGTGTCGGCGGGCGCGGCCAGAGTGGACGGACGCGACGCCTCCGCGTGGCCCCGCCGGGAGCTCGCCAGGGCTGTGGGCGTGGTGCCCCAGGCCGAGACCATCGCGTTCCCGCTGACGGTGCGGGAGATGGTGGCCATGGGGCGCTACCCGTGGCTGGGCCCGGTGGGCGCCGAGGGCGAGAAGGACCGCGCAGCCATCGCCCGGGCGCTGGAGCACTGCGACGTGTCCGACCTGGCCGGGCGGGATGTGATGACGCTCTCCGGTGGCGAGCTGCAGCGCGTGCGCATCGCGCGGGCGCTGGCCCAGGAGCCACGCGCCCTCGTCCTGGACGAGCCCACCGCGAGTCTGGACATCCGCCACGAGATGGCGATCCTGGAGCTCCTCCGCTCGTCGGCGGACGAGGGGATGACGGTGCTGGTGGTGACTCACAGCCTCGACCTGGCCGCGCGCTTCGCCGACCGCATGCTCCTCCTGGCGGACGGCCGCGTGACCGCCGAGGGCCCGCCCGCCACCGTCATGGAGTCGGCAGTGCTGGAGGCGGTCTACCGGTGGCCGCTGGCCGTAGCCCCGGACCCGGCCACGGGGACGCCCCGGGTCACTCCTCTGCGGCGGTCGCTTCCTCCCGGAGCGTGACGTAGGACCGGTAACGGCTCTCGGCGACGGAGCCCGCCGCCACCGCCGCCCTCACCGCGCAGTCCGGTTCCTTCAGGTGGGCACACCCCCGGAAGCGGCACTCCACCTCCAGCGGCGCGATCTCCGGGAAGTGGTGGGCCACCTCGCCGCTCTCCACGCCCCACACGCCCACCTCCCCGAACCCCGGCGTGTCCGCCGCCACCCCGCCGCACGCCAGCGGAACGAGGCGGGCGCTCACCGTGGTGTGCCGACCGCGACCGGTCTTGCGGGAAAGCTCGCCGGTGCGGAGCTCCAGCTCGGGGTGGAGGGAGTTGAGCAGGCTGGACTTCCCCGCCCCGGAGGGCCCCATGAGCGCGGACACGCCCCGGCACACCTCGGCGGCGACCGCGTCCATGCCCTCGCCGGTGGCCGCGGACACCACGAGCACGCGGTAGCCGATGGGCCGGTAGAGCCGGGCCAGGGAGTCGGCGACGTCCCGCCCGCCCTCCAGGTCCACCTTGTTCACCACCAGAACCGGCGGCACGCCGCTCGCCTCGGCCACCACGAGGAGGCGGTCCACCATGGTCAGCGAGGGGGGCGGATCCCGGGTGGCGATCACGGCCAGGACCCGGTCCACGTTGGCCGCCACCACCTTCGTGAGGCGGCCTCCGAGGCTGTGCCGGACCAGCTGGCTCCGGCGCTCGAGGACTCGCTCCACCGCCCAGCCGTCCTCGGTGGGCCCCGCCTCCACGTGGTCGCCGATGACCACCTTGTCCCCGGTCCTCCGCTCCTGCTTGAGCCGACCGCGGAGCGAGGCCTCCACCATGTCGCCGCCGTCCAGCCGCACCAGGTAGACGCCGCCCCCGGTCCCGAACACGACGCCGCCCACCCGCACCGAGCTCACCTGCGCTCCAAGCGAAAAGCCCCCCGCCGGACCGCATGGCGGTCCGGCGGGGGGCTCGGATGCGTCCGACCTCCGACGGTCGGGGCAGGCGTCACGCCGCGAAGGACTCCAGGGCGCTTCCCCGCTCACCCTCGCGCAGCCGGCGCAGCGCGCGGTCGCGCAGCTGGCGGATACGCTCCCGGGTAACCCCGAGCATGTTCCCGATCTCCTCCAGGGTGTGCTCGCGCTCGCCCTCGAGGCCGAAGTAGAGGCGGAGCACCTTGGCGTCCCGCGCTTCCAGGGTGGAAAGAGCCTCGGTGATGGCCTCGATGAGCAGCCGGCTCTCGACCTCGAGCTCGGGCTCGGCGGCCTCCTCGGTGATGAACCGCTCCACCAGCTGCGAGTCTTCCGAGTCCCCGATGGGCGCGTCGAGACGGATCTCGGCGGCGTTCAGGGTCTGCAGCGACTCCACCAGCTCGGGCGTGAGGTCGGTGGCCTCCGCCAACTCCTCGGTGCTGGGCTCCCGTCCCTTCTCCTGCTTGAGGCGCTCCTTCTCCCGGAAGATGCGCGCCAGGTCGCTGGCCCGGTTCAGGGGCACGCGCACCGCACGGCCGTGGTTGGCCAGAGAGGCAAGGATGGCCTGGCGGATCCACCACACCGCGTAGGAGATGAACTTCACGCCCTGCTCGGGATCGAACTTCCGGGCGGCGGTGACCAGGCCGACGTTCCCCTCCTGGATCAAATCGGTCAGGGAGACGCCCCGGTTCTGGTACTTTTTCGCGACGCTGATGACGAACCGTAGGTTGGCCCGGGCCAGTTCCTGGATGGCCTCCTCGTCGCCCTTCTGGGCCCGCGCGCCGAGCTCCTTCTCCCGCTCCGGGGTGATGAGCTCGTGCCGGCTCACGTCACGCAGGTACTGGTCCAGCGCGCTCTGCTCTTCGACGGAAGCGTCGAAGCCCGACAGAAGGTTCTTGCCCTTCCTCTTCCGGCGCTTGGTGGCCGGAGCCTTCTTGGCTGAGGCAGTGGCCATGAAGATCTATGCTCCTTATCGCGCGATCCCGGCAGAGGATCGGCTGGTTCTACGCTACGTCACGGTCCGAACAAATCCCGTAGGGACCGCAGCTTTTTATGCTGTACGGTCGGATCCGGACTGTCAAGGAATCCCGCCCGTTTCTTACGCCCGATCCTGGGATCGGGTTCCCTGGCGGCGCCGGAGGAGGGGGAGGGAGGCGCCCCGATGACACCGGGGCAACGGGTGATCCGTGCTGCGCCGGGTCCTTGTAACCTCGGACCAGGGGGGAGTTCCGCCTCCCTCGGGGGGAGACGGGGCCAGCCGGACCGCTAGCGGCTACGTCGCGGAGTGCCTCCAAACCATCCTCTCCTCGCGTCCCTCCCATGGTATCACCCGGGCCCCGGGCGGCGCCATGTCCCCGTCGGTGCCGGGCACCCATGACAATGTCACGGTGGCGTTGCTCGAGGTCTCGTGATGCGCTCCAGCACCGCCTCCGCGTCCAGCTCCCTGCGCTCGAAGGTGAACACCCTGAGCACGCGCGCCGTGGAATAGAGCTCCCGGGCGACCCGGGGGAGGTCGAGGAGCCCGGGGAGCCCTTCCGTGCCCAGGCGCCGGACCTCTCCATCCCGCAGCTCCACCAGCGCGTCCAAGTCGAACATGGCGCGCTTGGTGGGGAAGTCGATGATCACCTCACCCGGCTCGAGCCCCACCTCGTCGGCCAGCTCGTCCTCCACCGTACGCTTCCACGGCGAGTCCCCTTCCGTCCACTCCTCCGCCGCCCGCCCCTCCAGATCCACCGCCGTGAGCTCCAGGGCACGCTTGGGCAGACGCCGCTGTTTGAGCGCCGGAAGCCAGCGCGTGGCCAGGCGCTCAGCCACCTCCGAGTCGTCCTCCTGGGCCCGCCTGGAAATCTCGTACAGGAGCTCCTCGTCGGTGGGACCCACCAGCTCCTCCGGGTCCAGGAGGCCTGCGTCCACCGCGTCCTCGACGATCCTCTTGTACAGAGCCGTAGCTGCCCGGACGGCGTGGTGCCAGTATACGTTCCGGAACATCTGGTACTTCGCGAACAGGAGGGACTCCAGCGCCGCCACCGCCTTCTCGTGCACCCCGACCTCGTACGTCCCGGTCTGGGGATCGGGGAGAAGGACGAGACCCTGGAGGAGCCGGTCCACGTCCACCTCGCCGTAGGGGACGCCGCAGAAGCGGGCATCCCTGCGCAGGTACTCCATCTTGTCCAGGTCCAGGCTCCCGCTCACCAGTCCCCGAAGGGGGATGGCGCTCTCCCCCCGGATGAGGTCGTAGAGACGATCCGGCGCGCCGAGGCCGAGAGGAGCCAGGGCGTCGCGGAGCGACGGCGACGAGAAGAAGCGCCGGCTCACCTCCTCGTGGTCCGCCGGGAGGTCGCCCTCCAACTCCTCCAGGGCGTGGGAGAAGGCGTAGTGTCCGATGTCGTGGAGGAGGGCAGCGTAGGGGACCAGCTCCTCGCCCTCCCAGACCTCCGGAGGCACGCCTCCCCTCTCCCTCAACTGGCGCAGGGCGGTCAGCGTGAGGTGGTATACCCCCAGGGCATGATCGAAGCGCGTGTGCGTCGCGCCGGGATAGACCAGGTGGGCCAGCCCGAGCTGGCGGATGTAGCGGAGGCGTTGGAACTCGGCCGTGTCTACGATGCGCTCGGCCGTGGGGTCCAGGCGGATGGTGTTCCAGAGGGGATCGCGGATGACCTTTTCGTGCGTCGGCTCGGCCATGCCGCAGAGTAGCGCGGCGCCCGGGGTGGAGCAATGACGGAACGGGCCGCTCACGGCGCGCTTGGCCACCCCGGGCGTCCCGCCTATCTTCCCGAACGAAACGCGAAGGCCCTCCGTCCCAGGCCCATGCACCAGAAGTCCGCTCTCCACGCCCACGTGTGCGCCCTGGCGGAGAACCGCCCCGGGGTCTACCGGATGTACGGCTCGGGCGGGGAGTTGCTCTACGTCGGCAAGTCGGTGCACGTGCGCACGCGGCTCCTCTCGTACTTCCGCGCCGAGAAGGGCGACAAGGCCTGGGAGCTGATCAGGGAGGCGGCGCGAGTGGAGTGGGAGTACATCCCCAACGAGTTCGCCGCCCTCCTCCACGAGATGAAGGCCATCCAGGGCGAGCAGCCGCGCTTCAACGTGCAGCACAAGCGCCGGCGCATCTACGCGTTCGTGAAGATCACCTGCGAGCCCGCGCCCCGGATCATCCCTGTCACCCGCGTGGTCGAGGACGGAGCCGTCTACTACGGGCCCTTTCCCCGGGTTTGCGCCCTGGCGCATACGGTGCGTGAGCTGGGTCACGTGCTCGGCTTGCGGGACTGCCCCGCCAACACGCCCGTGTCCTTCGGCGATCAGGTGGAGATCTTCCAGGGCGGTCACCCGCCCCGGTGCCTCCGTGCGGAGTTGCGCACCTGCCTGGCCCCGTGCTGCGCCCGCCCCACCGCCGCCGAGTACGCCGCCGCCGTGGATACGGCCCGCAGGTTCCTGGAGGGGCGCGCCCAGGGCCCCCTCAGGGAGCTGGAGCAGCGCATGCGCCAGGCCGCCGCGCACATGGAGTTCGAGTACGCCGGGCTCCTCCGGGATCGCCTGGACCGGCTGCGCCGGTTCCGCGACGAGCTGGTGGCCTTTCGCGGCCGCGTGGAAGACCTGAGCTTCATCTACCGGGTTGGCGGGTTCCGGGGCGACGACAGGATCTACCTGCTGCGGAAGGGGCGGGTCCTGGCGGAGATGCCCAACCCAAGGGGCCGGCACGCCCGTGAGCGGGCGGCCGTCTCCGTCCAGGACCTGTACGGCGCCCCCGACCGGGGGCCGAGAGGGATGGCGCCGGAGGACGCCGCCGAGATCCTCCTGGTGGCGCAGTGGTTCAGGCTGCATCCGAAGGAACGACGCCGTACCCTGAGCCCCCAGCGATGGCTGCAGGACAAGGGACCGCAGAGGGAGAAGGCTTCATGAGTGAAGTCAGCGCGTACCGGGCCGGCCCCGCCGTCTTCGGCGAGGAGGCCATCCGGGCCGCGGTTGGACATAGAGCAGCGCTGGACAGCGCGGAGCGGGCGTTCCGGGCTCTCGCCCGGGACGAGGCCGTGTCGCCCATGCCCATGGGGGTGCAGATCCCCGAGGTCCACGGCGAGGTGCACGTGAAGGGAGCGTACCTGCGGGGCGCTTCCATCTTCGCGTTCAAAGTGGCCACGGGATTCTACGGCAACGTGGAGATGGGGATCCCCACGGGCTCGGGGCTGGTCCTCGTGTTCTCCGCGGATACCGGATTCCCCCTGGGCGTCCTGGCGGACAACGGGTACCTCACCGATCTGCGCACCGCCGCGGCGGGCGCCCTCGCCGCGCGGTTTCTGACGCCCGGGCGCCCCCTGGTCATGGCCGTCCTCGGCGCCGGCGTGCAGGGGCGCCTCCAAGTGGAGCTGATCCACCGGGTGCGGGACCTGAAGGAGCTCAGGGTGTGGTCCCGCAAGGAGTCGTCGCGGAAGCGCTACGTCATGGACATGAGCCACTCCATCGGCGTCCCCGTGTACGAGTTCCCCGACGTGTCCGCCGCGGTGGCGGGCGCCGACCTGGTCGTCACCGCCACGCCCTCCCGGGCACCGCTCATCCACCCCGGGATGCTCAAGCCGGGCGCCACGGTCATCGCCGTGGGCTCGGACGGCCCCGACAAGCGGGAGATCGCCGTAGAGGTGCTCCTGGCGGCGGACAAGCTGATCTGCGACGTCACCGCCCAGAGCATCCGCCTCGGGGAGCTCCACCACGCCGTGAAGACGGGGAAGCTCCCCGTCGAGGGCGTGTACGCCGAGCTGGGGCACATCGTGGAGGGCGACCTCCCCGGTCGGTTGGGCGACGAGACCATCATCTGCGACCTCACGGGCGTGGGAGCCCAGGACGCGGCCATCGCCGAGGTGGCGTGGAAGGCGCTGAGCAAGGGGATGTAGCCTCAGCTGCTCACCGGGTTCCCCAGGTCCATCACCACCTTCCACGAGCCGTCGGCCTGCTTGCGCCAGATGGTCACGTAGCGCCCCTGGGCCTGGCGGCGCTCACCGTCGGAGCCGATCCCCTTGGACACGTAGCTTCCCGTCGTCCACCCGAGCTCCCCGGAGGCGGCGATGTCCCCCCTCCGCGGCTCCCATGCGAGGGAGAAGTTGGGATCGTCCAGGCCGGCCATGAGCTCCCGGATGGCGTCGCGCCCGCGGATCTCCCCCATGCCCGGCTGGATCTGGGCTCCGTCCTCGGCGAACCACGACACCCACGCCTCCGTGCCCCCCTCGGCCACGGCGGCGGCGAAGGCCCGGTCCGCCTCCAGGAGGACGGACGGGTCCGGAGGAGCGGAGGGCGGGGCCGGCGCGTCGGCGCAGCCGGCGGCGAGAAGGATGGCGGCAGGGAGGACAGCGGCGAGCGGGCGTGCGACGCGCATGGGATCGTGGCTCCTGTGGGCCAGTCCCGGGAGGACGGTCCCCCGGGCGCAGGCGCTCGTAGATACGCCCCGCCCCGGGGGACCGTGACCACCCCCGACCGCTCCGCCGCGGTCAGCGTCCCGGCTCGAGCCGGAGTACCTGCGCCGTCACCCCTTCCACCCGGGGCCGCGTGTACGCCACGGGGAAGAAGCGGTCCAGCGACCAGTCCTCGAAGAGGTTCCGGTAGAACGGGGAGTCCGGGTTCCCGCTCTGCCCGGGGTTGTTCATCCCCACGGCCCGGTCCCAGTCCCACGTGTCCACGATGATGCGGAACGAGGCACCCGAGGTCTGGTTGTCCGAGTTCCCCGTGGCCTGCACCGTGGTGCCGTATCCACCACGCGGCATGGGCCCCATTTCCAGGCGTGAGCGGGTCGCCGCGTCCACGGCGTTCCCCAGGGGGTGGGAGATGGTGGCGTGATGGTAGGCGGCCTGCCCCCACGCCCATTTCTCCATGTCGGGACCGAGCTTCTCGGTGAGTTCGGCCACGGCCGCGACGAGCGCGTCCCGGAGGATCCCGTCACGGGCCACCAGCGGCTCGGAGCCCAGGTCCCCCGGCGGCACCACGAGCGTCTCGACGGCCTTACGCAGCGACACGTTGAAGCGCACGCCCGGGGAGACCAGCGCCTGGCTCACCCGGGTTCGCAACTCCCCCTCCCACGCGGCGTAGAGACCCGCCGCAGGCGACGTGCGCGCCATGCGGCAATCCCACGCCAGGAGCATCTCGATGGCGGCGGAGATGCGCTCGTCGGTGACCCGCACCCCGGCCAGGAGCGGCACCACCTGGCGCGCTGCGATCGACAGCTCGTCGGTCTGGAGCCGCATCAGGTCCGCGATGGTGTGGCGACGGCCGCTCCCCAGCACCTCCACGATGCGGAGCCACCGGTACGGGTCCGACCAGGAGAACCCCACGGCGTCCATGTGGGGGAAGTCGCGGGGAATGAGGTCGTTGTTCGCGGTGGCGAAGTAGCCCTCGGCGGGGTTCTCGACGTGGGGCCTGGCCTTGATGGGAAGATACCCGTCCCACTCGTAGCGCCCGTCGCCGGGTACCGGCACCAGGCCGCTGAAGTTGCGGCGGATGGGCGCGATCCCCGCCACCTGCCACCCGATGGTCCCGTCCCGCCCGGCCCAGACCATGTTCAGGGCGGGAATGTGGGCGCGTGCGCACGCATCCCGGAACTCCTCCCAGCTCTTCGCCTGGTCCATGCGCAGGGATGCCAGGTAGGGAGCCCCTCCCACCTCCATCCAGGCCGCCCGCACCGCGTAGGCCCTGTGGGCCCCTCTGTCCTCGAAGACCACGGGGCCGTGGCGCGTGTACTTGAGCTCGACGGAGCGGGCTCGCTCGCCCTTCACCGGGATCTCCTCCCGGATCACGGTCATGGACTCCCAGGCGCCCCGGTACTTGTACTGGTTCGGGTTCGAGGGGTTGGTCTCGTAGACGTAGAGGTCCTCGCCGTCGGTGGAGTGGATCGTGAGCCCCCACGCGCCGTGCTCGTTGTGCCCGATGGACACCCCGGGTAGGCTCGGCTCGCCGCCACCGATGACGTTCCACCCCGGGCCCACCAGGTGGACCCAGTACCGGAGCGACGGCGCCCCCTGCACCCGGTGCGGATCGTTGGCCAGCATCGGGTAGCCGCTCTCGGTGAGGCGCCCACTCACGGTCCAGTTGTTGGAGCCGATCCCCTCGTCGGGGTCCCATGACGGCGCATACGCTGCGGCGGTGGCGGCGCGGCCCAGGGCGGTGAACGCGTCGGCGTCGCTCCTGTGCTCCGGCACCACATCTTCGGGTAGGAAGCGCACCGAGCCCCGGAACGCGTTGTAACGCGCCAAGATATCCTGGGAGAGCGCCTTGCCGTCCACGGCCGGATCCAGGTCCAGGATCGGCTTCCCCGGGCCGAAGCTCTGCAGGCGGTGCACCATGTCGGGCCCAAGGGCAGCCACCAGCCGTCCCGTGGACAGCTCGGCGCCGATGTTGCCCAGCAGGCCCTGGTGGCGGGAGATCACCACCTCGGGCGTCCACGGCGCGGGCCGGATCCCCAGAAGGCGGAACTCCAAGGGGAGGGTGGCCGGCGTCCGGTTCGCCTCCGCAACGTAGGCGTTGATGCCTTCCACGTACGCCCCCACGATCTCCACCCCCCGGGGATGGTAGTGGCGCAGCTCCTGCTCCAGGTCGCGCCGGAACTTGAAGAGGCGCGTGCCGATGTCCCGCTCCACTTCCCGGGGACCCAGGATCTCAGCCACCGTCCCGGTGGCCTGGCGCCGCCACAGCTCCAGTTGGAAGAGCCGATCCCGGGCGGCGTTCCACCCCTGGGCGAAGAACAGGTCGTGCTCGGTCTCGGCGTAGATGTGGGAGATCCCCCAGTGGTCCACGCGGATCTCCACGGGGCGCTCCAGACCGGAAACGTCCAGTCGGGTCTGGCTCTGGGCCGCACCCTGGCCCGCGAGCGGCGCGGCGGCGAGCCCCGCAGCGGCGAGCCCCGCAGCGCAGGCCCACGCCGCCGCAATGGACGGGACCCGGCGGACGCGCTTGGTGATCGTCATGGTCCTTCTCCCTTCGAGGGTCACGTACGCCGGATGCCGATCCGGTGTCCGTGGAGGATACGGCGGGTGGGCGGAGCGCGCACGGGCCGAGGTGGAGCGGCGGCGCGGGGAGCCTGGGCCAACGAGGTGAACGCCCAGGTGCGGGTGGCCAACTGCGCGGTGGGAAGCCACGCCGTGGAGCGCTGGATGGACCCGGCCTACGACGCGGTGCTCTGGGACGACTGCGTGGCCCGGAAGCTCCCGGCGGCGCTCGCCTCCCCCTCTACCCCGACCCGGCATCGGACTACGCCGCCTTCCAGAAGAACCTCTCGGCGTTCGCCGCCAGGGTGAAGGGCGAGTTCCCATCGGTGCAGGCCGTGTACGCGTCGTCGCGCTCCTACGGCGGCTTCGCGGCCAACTTCGGCCGCGGCGAGCCCCTGAGCTACGAGGAGGGTCACGCCCTCAACGCCTGGCTCGCCGACCACGCCTCGGTGGACGGGGTATGGTACGGGTGGGGCGCCTATCTGTGGGCGCCGGCGTGCGGCACGGGCCTCACCAATGCGTCGGGCGTCTGCTATGAGCGAGCCGACTACGTGGACGACGGCGTGCACCCCTCCGACGCCGGGCGGGCCAAGATCGCCCGGCTGGTGCACCAGCGCTTCAGGCGAGAGGCGTGGTACCGGAGGTAGGGGGATGCCTCTCGTCGCGCCCCCTGCGACATGTATTGCTGGTGTATATACATCTATCGTGAACGACGACGTCTTCGAGCGGTTGGCCCAATGCACGGGCTTCAACTGGCACTCGGGCAATGCTCCGAAGCTCTGGGAACGCCTCGAGGTCACGCCCGGCGAATGTGAGCAGGTGTTCTTCGCAGAGCCGCTGCTGATCGCGCCGGACGTGCGGCACTCAGAGATGGAGCGGCGATGGGCCGCCTTGGGCCGAACAGCAGAGGGTCGGGGATTGGCCGTCGGATTCACTCTCCGGGGGGAGCTGATCCGTCCCCTCTCGGCGAGGGACATGAACCGGAAGGAGCGCAGGCTCTATGCGCAAGTCGAAGCTGAAGCGGATTCCTGAGTTTGCCTCGGAGGCAGAGGAGCAGGAGTTCTGGGCCACGGCGGATACCACTGAGTATTTCGACTGGTCCCAGGCGCGCCGTGTCGTGTTCCCGAAGCTCAGACCGACGACGACGCCGATCTCGCTGCGGCTCCCCGAGACGCTCCTTACTGAGCTCAAGTGGCTCGCCAACGAGCAAGATGTCCCGTACCAGAGCCTGATGAAGGTCTACCTCTCAGAGCGGGTTGCCCTCGAGCGTCGGCGCCGCGTTTCCAAGGCGAAGGCGTAGGTCGAGTTCGGCGGGGTGGTCGTCACGGCGCAGAACCGACGTGATAAGAAGGCCCGCAGTGGTGATTCGAGAGGGAAATGTGGCCACGCCGTTTGAGAGGGGGTGTGGGCTTGCGGGTCGACGAACCGGCGGAAGAAACGCCCTTCTCCCGCGAACGAGGAGCTTCAGCGTAGTGAGGTCGCAGACCGTGCGGTGCGCGAATCCTGGACCGTCACGACGTTGACCTGGTCGGCATCCTTGTCATAGAGGAAGACGATCAACATCCAGCGCCACGGTCCGAGGATGTACCGAAAACCGTGCCAACGGTCGGTCAGCTCCTCGCCGCTTTCGGGGAATTCAGCCAGTTGACCAAGTCGTGTCCGGACGCGCGAGCGCGTGTTGCGGGGGAGCTCGAGCTCGCGAATGAGCAGGTCGAGGTCACCAGCGACCGCGGGGGCAATGACCACCTTGGCCACGGATTCAGAACTCGTCCAGAGGAATTCCTTGCCCGGCCCGCACTTCGCGGAGTCCCTGCTGCGCTCGTTCATAGGCGCCGGGGATTGCGTCGAGGAGCTCCACAATCGACGACGGATTCGGCGCAGCCTCCTCGAGAGCCGTGCTCAACAGTGAGCGAGCGAGGGTTCCGGGGTTCACGTGGGTCCTCTCGGCGAGGTCATGCAGCTTCATTGCATGGCGCTCATCGAGTTGGACGTTGAATCGAGTGGCTCGGTTCGCCATGAGCCTCCTGTGTACACGTTCCGTGACGGAATGTAACATATCTACACGTCCCGCTGCACAGCAAGGGAAGTACCGTCGAGCAAGGGATAACGGCTGTGTCGGGTCGCCCTGCGATTTCTTCCAGCCGGGCATCTGCCGAATAGGGCGTACGGGGGCACGTCCCTGGTCACCACCGTGTCCCCGCGGTGCGGCCAGCGCTCGGGCATGGCCGCCTCCCACCCGTGGCCGAACACCGGAAAGGGGTAAGTGGTCAGCCAATCCGTCGGGTGGTTCCCCCGGTTCATGATGAACCGGCCCTCGGCGGCCAGGGAGCAGAACTTCTTGATGACGAGCCGGTCCCCGATGAAGTCGAAGTGGTAGAGGACATTCTGCTCGAAGCCTCCGGGCCGGCGGGGTCGTCGTAGTACGTGTAGTCGCCGACCAGGATGTTGGGGCGGGTGATGAAGTTCCTCAGGAAGCCGGTGCGGGGGGCCCCCGTGATGGGATAGCGAGCGGAGGGATCGGAGCCGAGCATGGGGGTCCCTTCGGGTGGCGTAGCTCAGTGCTTACTCTTCATTGCATAGTACGTCATCATGTTGAGCCGGGGGCGGCCCCGGCGGGGGGCGGGCCCGGCACATCCCTGGAGTGCCCACCATGCGCCATCCACGCACGACTCTCGTCGCCCTTCCCGGCCTCGGCCTCGCTGCCGTCGCTCTCCTTCTCACCGCCGCGTGCGGCGAAGCGCCCCCACCGCCCTGGCCGGACGAGCTGGACCGCGCCAAGGCCCTCGAGGTTGGCGGCGCCGCTGCGGGGCAGCTGAGCAGCACGCTCATCGGCCACCTCACCGCCGCCGTGGACTCGTCGGGGCCCGCCGGCGCCATCGACTTCTGCTCCACGCAGGCGCTGGCGCTCACCGCCCAGGCCGTCGCGTCCATGGAAGGCGTCGACATCCGGCGCACCACCACGCGGCTGCGCAACCCGGCCAACGCTCCCGACTCCCTGGACGCGGAGGCGCTGGCCTGGTTCGAGTCCCAGCTCGCCGCCACCGGCGCCCTGCCCAAGGAGTGGGTCCAGACCGAGGGCCAGGAGGCGATGCGCTACTACCGGCCGTTGGTGGCCAACGAGATGTGCGTGCGCTGCCACGGGCCTGCGGAGTCCCTCATGCCCGAGGTGGTGGCGGCCCTGGCCGAGCGCTATCCCCAGGACCAGGCCACGGGATACGCCCCCGGCGATTTCCGCGGGCTCATCCGCGTGCGCATCGCGCGGTCGGCGCTGGAGTTACCCACGCCGTAGGGTGCGCTCTTTTCTGTTGCCCGGGCACCGGCAGCGCCGTAGCGTTGCCGTGTGTTTTGGCATGTCCATCCGCACCCTCCCCGGAGCAGGACCATGACGCCCACCCGCCGTGACTTCCTCGCCACCTCCGCCCTCGCCGCCGTCGCGGGCTCCCTCGGACGGCCGACCCTCGCGTTCACCCAGCAGGCACAGCAGGCCCCACCGCCCCAGCCCCTCTTCATCCCCCTCCGCGGCAACGTGGGGCTCTTCACCATGCGGGGAGGAACCATCGGGTGGCTCGTGAACCCCGGCGCCGTGGTGGTGGTGGACGCCCAGTATCCCGCCGAGGCGCAGGCTTGTCTCGCCGGACTGAACGAGCGGTCGGGGAATCGTCCCGTTCAGTGTCTCATCAATACGCACCACCACGGCGACCACACCGCCGGGAACGTCGCCTTCCGGGGGGTCGCGGCTCACGTCGTGGCCCACGTGAAAGCGGATGAGCACATGCGCCAGCCCCCCGGAGGCCGGCCTCCCGCCGACGCTCTGTTCCCCGACATCACGTTCACCGAGTCCTGGACCGCGGACGCCGGCGACGAGCGGATTTCGGCGCGCTGGTACGGCCGGGCCCACACCAGCGGTGACGCCGTCGTGACGTTCGAGAAGGCCAACGTCGTGCACATGGGCGACCTCGTCTTCCACCGCCGCCACCCCGTGGTGGACCGGGCCGCCGGGGCGTCGCTCCGGAGCTGGATGACGGTGCTGGAGAAGGTCGTCGCCGACCACGCCGCCGACACGCTCTACATCTTCGGGCATTCCGGCGGCGGCAACCCCGTCTGGGGAGGCCGGGCCGACATGCTCCGGTTCCGGGACTACATCGGCACGCTCTTCTCCTTCGTCGAGTCGAGGCTCGCGGCCGGGCGGACGAAGGAGGAGGTCCTGGCCATGCGCGCACCCCTCGAGGGATTCGAGGACTTCGGCCCCTTCGGCCAGGCCGGGCCCCGCGAGCCGCTCACCTGCGCCGTGGAGGAAGTGACGACGGGGGCATGACCATGGAGATCCGGCTGGACAGCGAGCTGTCGGTGGACGAGACCACGCTCCTCGACATGCACAGCGTGCTCAACGTGATGAACGTGATCGTGTACGAGCTGATGAACCTGGGCGGCGCCCTCGAAGACTGTCCGGAGATCGAGGCTCTCACCGACGCCACCCTCGGCATCGCCCGCACGCTGCGCGATCCCAACGAAGCCTACCGCCAGGTGGCGAACGTAGACGGGTACGTCACCCGTCTCCGCCGGGAACTGGCCAGGATCTTCCACGAGCGCGGTGTCGAGGGGTCGCCCTGGTACCGGGACCGGATGGCCAACCTGGAGTCCATCTTCACGGTCCTCGAGGTGCGCGCCGCGGAGCTCATGGCGCGTCACGCCGACCCGGACGCGTGGGTGAGCTACCCCATCGCCCAGCTCAAGGAGAGCCTGTGGACCGTGTTCCGGGCCATCGAGCAGAACAGCCGGGGAGGCTACCGGATCGTCGCCAACCTGGCCGAGCACGAGGAGGGTGACTACCTGGTCCACCTGGACATGACGAGCCGGTTCGGTGACGTGGTCCACATGCCCGCCGTGTTCCAGGACGTGATCCGCGACCTGCTGGCCAACGCACGCAAGTACACCCCACCGGGGGGCACCATCACGGCGGGCCTCCACGACTCCGGCACCGAGCTCCGGCTCGTGGTGGCGGACACGGGCCGGGGGATCCCGCCGGACGAGATCCAGAGCGTGGTCGAGTTCGGCAGGCGGGGCAGCAACACGCAGGACCGGCCCACGCGGGGCGCCGGGATCGGCCTCACGAAGGCGTACTACGTTACGCGCAAGTTCGGCGGCCGGATGTTCATCCACTCCACGGGCGTGGAGGGGGAGGGCACCCGGATCGAGATCCGGCTCCCCCTCCCGGCGGCACTGGCCCAATCGGCCTGAGCGGGGACGGAGTCTCCAAGAGCCTTGCCGGGGAGTGTGGGGGGAGGATACTATGCTACCATAGTATCTATCCATAGGCTTCCCCGGAGCGCGCCGTGGCCCTGAAGAAACACTGGTACCACATCCTCCTGGCCCTGGCCGAGGGCCCGACCCACGGGGCCGAGATCCGCCGGAGGGCTACCCGTCATACCAACGGGGCCCTCGAGCTGTACCCCGCCATGCTCTACGGCTCTCTCGAGGATCTCCTGGAACGGGGGTGGATCGAGGAGGTGGCGGAGGAGACCGCCCGCCCGGCCGATGCCAGCGAACGCGCCCGGTACCTGGCCCTGACGCCGTCCGGCAGGGAGACCCTCGCGGCCTCCACGGCGGACTACGAGCAGGTGGTCCGGATCGCCCGGTCCCTCCTGGCGAGGGAGGCGTCGTCGTGAGCCTGGGTGCGCGCTACTACCGCCTGCTCCTGCGGCTCCTGCCCCGGGAGTTCCGGGAAGCCTGCGGCGCGGACATACTGGACGTGTTCGACGAGATGCGGAAGGAGCACGTCGCGAGAGGGCTCCTGGCAGCCATGGTGGGATTCTACGTCCGCCTCACCCTGGACGTCGTCCGGCGCATCGGACCGGAGCGTCAGCGGGTCCGGTGCCGGAAGCGCGGCGCGGCCGCGGCGCACCTGGGGTCGCCGGCGGGATGGGGTGGGGGAGGGCGGGGGCGAGGGCTTGAGACGCTTCTCACCGACGCGCGCATCGCCTTCCGTCGCATGGCCCGGAGCCCAGGCTTCACCGCCGTGGCCCTCGTCTCCCTGGCCGTGGGCATCGGCGCCAACACGGCCACCTTCGCGTTGGTGGAGGACATTCTCTTCCCCAGCTTCCCGTACCGCGCGCCCGAAGAGCTCGTGGACGTCTACGTCGAGCAGGAGGAATTCCCCTTCGCCCCCCTCTCCTACCCCGACTACGTGGACGTCAGGGACGGCACGCGGGAGGTCTTCTCCGACATCGGCATGGGCGGCTTCGCCTTCGGGCAGGTGGACAAGGGCGACCGGGTGGAGAGCCTCATGGGGGAGATGGTCAGCGGCGGCTTCTTCCCGACGCTGGGCATGGACGCCGCGCTGGGGCGTACCCTCCTCCCCGAGGACGACGTGTCCCCGGGAGCCCACTGGGTGGTGATGCTCGGCCACGGCTTCTGGCAACGGGAGTACGGCGCAGACCCGGGCGTCCTCGGCGGGACCCTGGTCCTGAACGGCCATGGCTACACGATCGTGGGCGTGGCTCCCGAGGACTATCCCGGCATCGTCCAGGGCGTGCCGGCGGACTTCATCGCGCCCGTGGCCATGGCCAAGCAGCTCATGCAGACCAGCGGCGATCCCCTCGTCCAGCGCGGCAGCCAGTCCTACTTCGCGAAGGCGCGCCTCCGCCCTGGAGTGTCGCGGGCGCAGGCCGAGACCACCCTGGCGGGGATCGCCGCCCATCTCAAGGAGACCTATCCGGAGAACTGGGAGGCGTCGCGCCGTCTCATCGCGTTCCCCACCACCGAGGTCGTCATGAACCCGGCCCTGGACCGGGTCCTCGTGCCGGCCGCGGCGCTCGCGCTGGTCCTGGTGGGCGTGGTGCTCCTCATCGCCTGCTCCAACCTCGCCTCCTTTCTCCTCGCCCGGGGGGCCGACCGCAAGAAGGAGATCGCCATGCGCCTGGCCCTGGGCGCGTCCCGCGGCGCCCTGGTCCGGCAGCTCCTCACGGAGACCGCGGTGCTCGCCCTGCTCGGGGGCGTGCTGGGCATGGGGGTGTCGGTCTGGCTCCTGGACCTGGTCATGGGCATGAATCTGCCCCTCCCCGGCGATGTCAGCCTCGAGCTCTCCATGACGGGACGGGCCTACCTCTTCGGCCTCTTCGTGACCGCGGTCACGGCGTTCATCTTCGGCCTGGCCCCGGCGCTGCAGTCCACCCGCCCCGATGTGGCTCCCACGCTGAAGGACGAGAGCACCGGCGGTGGCCGGCCCCGCCGCTTCACCCTCCGCAACACGCTGGTGGCCGGGCAGGTGGCGGCGTCGCTGGTCCTCCTGGTTTTCGCCGGCCTCTTCCTCCGCAGCTTCCAGGCGCGGAACGCCGTGGATCCCGGGTTCGGCCGCGAGCCCACGGCGCTCCTCACCTTCGTGGTCTCCTCGGAGCGCTACGACGAGGAGTCCGGCCGCGTGTTCGTGCGTCAGTACCTCGAGCGCCTGCGCCGGCTCCCGGAGGTGGCCTCGGCGGGGCTGACCGGCAACATCCACCTGAACACCACCAGCACGAACACCATGGACCTGAACGTGGACGGCGTGGAGCCTCCCCAGGGACGGGTGGGCTGGGCCGTGGACGAGACGGAGGTGGAGCCCGGCTTCTTCGAGGCGGCGGGGATCCCCATCCTCCGGGGCCGCAACTTCGACGACCGGGACCTCGCCGACGGCGTGCAGGTGGCCATCGTGAACGAGGCCTTCGCCGAGCGCTTCTGGCCGGGCGAGGACCCCGTAGGAAGGACCGTCCACCTCGCGGGCGGGGACGACGCGCAAATCGTCGGGGTGGCGCAAACTGCCAAGATCCGGACGCTGGGCGAGGCACCCCGGCCCTTCATCTACAGGCCGTACAGCCAGAGGTACACCACCTTCGCCACCGCCGTGATCCGGGCCAGGGGACCCGCCGAGCCGGCCCTCCAGGCGGCCTTCCGCGCGCTCCGGGACATGGACCCCGAGATGGTTGTGGTGGAGTCCAAGACCATGGACGAGCACCTGGGCATCATCCTCATGCCCGCCCGGCTGGGAGCGCTCGTGGCCAGCGCCTTCGCCGTGGTGGCGCTCGCCCTGGCCTGCATCGGACTCTACGGGGTCGTGAGCTACGCCGTCGCCCGCAGGAGCCGGGAGATGGGGATCCGCATGTCCCTGGGCGCGGCGCCGGGAAGAGTGGTGGCCCAGGTGGTGCGGGAAGGGATGGCGCTGGCGCTCTCGGGTGCGGTAATCGGGCTGATCCTGGCTCTGGTCGGCGCCCAGGTGCTGCGCAGCTTCCTCTTCGGGGTGGGCACCCTGGACGCCGCGACCTTCCTGGGCGTCCCCGTCCTCCTGGTGGTCGTGGCGCTGGCGGCCTCGTGGGTGCCGGCCCGGCGGATCACCCGGATCGATCCGGTGAGCGTGCTGAAGGCGAACTGAGCGCGCGCAGGTCGGCGTGTGGGCCGCGGTGACCTCGCCGCGGCCCTCCGCGCCGCATGGTCACCCCACCTTCGCGCACGCCCTCCCCAGCTTCTCCAGCCCCTCGGCGATCTCGTCGGCGGTCACGAGGAGCGAGGGCCCGATGCGGATGCAGTGGCCCCACATGCCGCCCTGACCCAGGAGGAGGCCCTCGTCGCGGCACGCTTCCAGGAGGGCGTTGGTGCGCTTCGGGTCCGGCTTCTTGCCCACCGGGTCCACCACGATCTCCAGCGCCTGCATGAGCCCCATCCCGCGCACGTCGCCGATCCAGGGGTGCTTCTTCTGGATCGCCAGGAGACCGGCGCGGAGCTCGGCACCCCGGTCCTGGGCGTTCCTGTAGACCTTCTCCTCCTTCATGACCTCCAGTGTGGCGCACATGGCCGCCATGCAGATGGGGTTGCCGCCGAACGTGGCGATGGTCTTCCCCTTCCACGACGCCGCGATCTCGTCGGTGGTGATTGTGGCACCCACGGGGAAGCCGCCGGCGATCCCCTTGGCCATGACCATGATGTCGGGGAGCACGCCGTGGTGCTCGATGCCGAACCAGTACTTCCCGGTGCGCCCGAACCCGGCCTGCACCTCGTCGATGATGAGAAGTCCGCCATACCCTCGGATGATTTCCGCGACGCGCTGGAAGTAGCCCGGGGGCGGGACGATGTAGCCACCCACGCCGAGGATGGTCTCGGCGATGAACGCCGCCGGTCGGCCGTTGGTGCAGGTGGCGATGACCTCCTCCAGGTCCCGGGCGAAGGCCTCGGTGCACGATTCGTCGCAGGGCGTCTTGAAGGGGCAGCGGTAGGTGTACGGAGCGATGGCGTGGTGGATCCCCGCCACCCGGGTGGCCAGGGGCCGCCACGAGCCGTGGGCGGTGACGTTCGTGCCCATGAACGAGCGGCCGTGGTACCCGATGCGGAGGGCGATGATCTCGCTCCGGCCGGTGTGGAGGCACGCCATCATGAGCGCCGTCTCCACAGCCTCCGTCCCCGAGTTGCTGAAAAACGTGCGCGTGAGGTTCCCCGGAGCGATCTCGGCCAGGCGCCGGGCCGCCTCCACCTGCACCTCGGTGGCGTACAGCGTGGACACATGGCCCAGGCGGTTCATCTGCTCCGTGACCCGCTCGATGATGCGCGGGTGGCAATGGCCGATGGAGGTGGTGAGGATGCCGCCGAAGAGGTCCAGGTACTCCTTCCCGTCGGCATCCCGGACGCGCACGCCCTTTCCCTCGGCCAGAGCCAGGGGCTCGGAGTACATGTGGAGCATGGAGGGGAGGAGATACTCCCTCTGCCCGGCTACGATGTCGGCGTTGCTCGCGCCTGCTGTATGCTCGCTCATGGGGCCCTTGCCACCGATTGGTGAAAACGGGATCCGGCCATGGCGACAACCTCCGGGGGGCGACGGGCTGTGGCAAGCCGGGCGGGCCGGAAGGCGGTATCCTATGCTGGATCTTCGCAGGCGGACGGCCACGCCGAGGGAGCGCATCATGGATCGGAGACGGTTCGTCGGTACCAGTGCCCTGGGAGCTGCGGCAGCGGCTATCGGCGGCTGCGCTTCCCTCACCCCCCGCCAGCCGCCGGCGCCGCCGACCGCCATCCATCCCCCGAGCCCGGAGTTCCTCTCCCACCTGGAGCGGCTCATGGAGATCGGAGGCGTGCCCGGCGTGGGGATGGGCCTCGTCCAGGATGGGCGGTTGGCGTGGGAGCACCACGCAGGCCTGGGAAACGTCGCCAGGAACCGCCCGGTCGGGCCCGACACGCTCCACTCCGCCGCGTCTCTCTCGAAGCAGCTCTTCGCGTACGCCGCGCTCCGCCTGGTGGACCGCGGGCTCCTCGACCTGGACGCGCCGTTGAAGAGCTACGTGCCCGACCACACTCCCGCCCACGACCAGGCGGACCGGGTCACGCCCCGCCACGTGCTCTGCCACTCCAGCGGGTTCCCGAACTGGCGCCAAGAGGATGTGCCGCTGGTCCCGGCCTTCGCCCCCGGCAGCGAGTTCCGCTACTCCGGCGAGGGCTACTACTACCTCCAGCGCGCGGTGGAGCACGTCACGGGGATGGGCTTCGAGCGCTTCATGCAGGAGACCCTCCTGGGCCCGCTCGGCATGCGTGACACGTCGTACGTCTGGAGCGCCCACGCGGAGGAGCGGGCGACGGAGGGCTACAACAAGGGCGACGCGCGCTGGCCCTCGGCGAGGGATTTCTCCCTCCGGCTCGCCCAGTCCACCACCCGGGGGACGAAGCCCGTGGCCGAGCTGCACCACGAAGACATCGTCCAGGCGCTGGCGGGCATCACGCCGAAGCCCCGGACCCTTCCCAACGCGCTGGCCCCGAATTGCGCGTTCACCCTGCTCACCACGGTCCGGGACTACTGCGCGTTCCTGGCCCAGGTCCTCACCAACGGGAACGTGGGCTCTTCACCTGTTTCCGTCCGCGCAGGCTATCCGACGAGCTCGTAGCGGGTT
>CAZJFX010000035.1:0-27901 GCA_964545395.1 uncultured Gemmatimonadaceae bacterium
CGCATCCTGGCGAAGATCGCCAAATGTAAAGAAGCGTTGGACGCACTACACTAGCCGTGCCGCCCGACATCGGAACTGACGAGGTGACCGTGCAGAAGTGGATACGGCGCATACGGGGTGCCATCGGCATGGGTCTGACGTGGGCGTTCGCCTGGTTCGCAGCCGGTATGGTCCTCCTCGCCATCGTCGGCCTGGACGCCGCCGACGTGCCCTTCCCCTTGTTCTTCGGCCTGCTCGGCTTTCTCGCCGGCGTCACGTTCTCCGGGATCCTCGGACTCGTGGAAGGCCGCCGCAGCTTCGACGAGATGTCGTTGCCCCGCTTCGCCGCGTGGGGAGGTCTGGGCGGCTTTCTCTTCTCATCGCTCTTCGTTCTGGCGACGGGCCTGGGTGCGGACGCATTCCTGGGCTTGGGCGCCGTGTTTGCGGTGGCGGGCGCGAGTTGCGCCGCCGGCTCGCTGGCCCTGGCCCGGAGGGCGAACGACCGGGAGTCGCTCGGAGCCGGCGAGGACGTGTCCCGGCTGGAGATCACCGAAGGTGCGGGGGAGCCCCGGCTCTGAGGAGGCGGCAGGAGCGCCTTTTCATGGCGTCGGGCCATCAGAACCGGGCGGGCCGCGCCGCCCTCGGGACCGAAGCGCCGCCTGGAGCTCACGGTAGGCGGCGACGGCCTGCCGCGCTTCGATATGGACGTAGAGCAGGAGTGGCACCAACAGCCACGCGAGGGCGCCGATCCTGAAGCGGGGCATGAACGCCAAGACCACCGGCGTGGCCCCCAGGAGACCCCTCAGGGCGTGCCGAGCGACCGTCCACCGCAGCTGTGTCGTGTCCCGCCGGAACTCCCTCGCTTCCAGCGCCGCCAGCTGCTGCACGGCGTGACGGTCGTCTCTCGGATGGGTCATCGACGTTGTCGGGTTTCTGATTCGCGAGCATGATGCCGGGCCGGGGGCGCGTCTTGCAAGGTTCGCGGGCGCGGACCGTCTGCAGGCGACCTTCCCGAGGCGTTCCTAGTCGCGGACCTCCACGATCATTTCAATCTCCACGGCTTGGCCGCGTGGCAGCGAAGCCATTCCCACAGCGGCCCGAGCGTGGCGCCCACGCTCCCCGAACACCTCGACCATCAGGTCGGAATAGCCGTTGATCACGGCAGGTTGATCCACGAACGACGGATCGGAGTTCACCATCCCCAGAACCTTCACGATCCGAACGACCCGGCTGAGGTCGCCAATCATCTCCTTCAACACGGCGAGCTGGTTGATGGCCGTCAGCCGTGCCGCTTCGTAGCCCTGAGCGATCGAGAGGTCCGCGCCGAGCTTGCCGGAGATCTCGGTGCCGTCGCCTGTGCGAGGACCCTTGCCGGCAAGGAAGATGAGATTCCCCGTCTGAACGCCGTTGACGTAGTTGGCCACCGGGTCGGGTGCCGGGGGGAGCTCGATGCCGAGCCGAGCCAGGCGCTCTTCCGGGCTGTCGCTCTGGGCGGCCACGGCTGCGGGGATCAGGGCAGTGAGGGCGAGTGCGAGCACCGCCCATTTCGAAGGTGCCTTCATCGGTGTCTCGCCGGTGGAGGGGGTCGCTGACGACGTGGAGAGCCATCGCTGGACCATGATGCTCACCTCGGGTCGCGAGGTGCAAGCCGAGTGGCCCGGGCGTCGACAGGGTGACTGCCACCTTGACGCCCGGGGTTGCCGTGGGTAATACTGAAACGTGCATTCACTTATGACGGGGCGACCGTGGCTCAAGTGCTGAAGGCGGAGGTGGAGCGGCGGATTCTGGAGGCTGCGCTAGCTGAGTTCGCCGCCGCTGGCTTCGTTGCCGCGCTTGTGGGTGACATCGCGCGGCGCGCCGGGGTCTCGGTCGGGAACATCTACCGCTACTTCCCTGGAAAGAAGGCGCTGTTCGATGCTGTGGTCCCACGGAAGCTCGCCCGGCGGCTGCGGGAATTGCTCGAAGCGCGCGTGCGGGTCGGGGCCATCCAGAATACCACACGGCCCGTGGAGGGGAGCGCATGGGGTTCGTCCGCGGAGGCCACGGTGTCCTTCGCCCTGGAGCACCGTCACGCCACCATCATCCTCCTGGGGCGCGCCCGGGGAACCCCTTACGCGGGTCTGGCGGAAGACATCGTGGCGATGCTGACCGCAGCGGCCGTATCCCTGGCCGAGCGGACCGGCCGCCACGTTGCGGAGCCCCTGCGGTTCGACATCGAGCAGATCTACCGCTCCTACGTGGCTGCGTGGGTCCGCCTCCTGGAACGATTCGATGACCCGGCCTCGTTCCGTGAGGCCCTGGCCGGTTACGAGCGCTACCATCTGGAGGGCCTTCGCGCCCTCGTGGGCTGAGTTTTCTGTGGTCATAAAGCGAATAGCGCGTTCATTTCACAACGAGGCGTGCCATGTCAGTACGTGTATTGGTCATGGGAGCGACGGGAGAGGTGGGGGGTCGGGTGTTGCGGCGACTGCAAGAGCGTGGCGAACAGGCGGTCGGCGCGTCCCGCGAACCGAGCCGGGCGGTCCAGCGCATGGGCGGACAGTGGATTGAGTTGGACCTGGAGCGGCCGGCGACGTTCCAACCTGCCCTGGAGGGGGTGCACCGGATATTCCTGGTATCGCGCCCCGGGGACGACGCCCCGGACGCAGTCGCGGGGCGGCTACTCGAGGCCGCCCGCGCCGCTGGTGTCACGCGGGTGGTGAACCTGAGCGCCATGGGCGCCGACGCGGACCCCGGGTTCGGGCTGCGGCGCCTGGAGCTGCTCCTGGAGGCATCCGGGCTTCGGTACATCCATCTGCGACCGAACTTCTTCATGCAGGTCTTCGCCAGTCCGCCCCTCCTGTCCGGCATCCTGGCGACGGGCGCGCTCCGGCTCCCGGCGGGCGATGCTCGGTTGTCCTACGTCGACACGCGCGATATCACCGACGTGGCCGTGGCCACGCTGATGGGAGACGGGCACGACGGCCGGGCCTGGACCTTGACCGGCCCCGAGTCCCTCGACCATCACGACGTGGCGCGTCACCTCTCGATGGCATCCGGCACGGCAATCCACTATCAACCTCTCACGGAAGAGGAAGCCGCCGCCCAGATGGCCGCCGCCGGCCTCGGACCCGCGCGGGTCCACAGGCTGCTGGGCTTCTACCGTCGAGTGCGGGCCGGCTTCTGCGCTCCCGTCCACACCGACGTGCAAGCCGTGCTCGGTCGTCCTGCCCGCACCTTCGGCGGCTTCGCCGCCGAGCACGCCCGACACTGGACAGCGGCTGGCTCACGCTCCGGGAAAGCCGGCACGCGAGCAGAAGCCATCGATCCGGCCGTTCACGAGTCGCGTGGCGTGCTGGGCTGAGGCCACGAAGGGGAAGGCCGGCGTCAGGAAGCCAGGCATCTCGGTCGAGTCGGCCAAGGTCAGCGTCGCGCGGACCAGGAGCATATCTTTCTTCCCTGAGCCGGTCCAGCGAGCTGCGGATCCCGCAGCCGGACGTCCAGGCCCCGGGGAGGCGGGTCTCCCACATCCCCGGGCGCCCCCCAGCCCGGTCGGGGATCGTCCTGGAGAGCTTCAGCTCCTTTCGTCCAGCGCCACGATCTGCGCCTCGAGCCTTCCGCCCTCTCCCACACTCACCCGCGCCACCGTAGCGGGAAGCGTAAACCGACGTGGCCCGGCGCTCCCGGGGTTCAGATACAGGACGCCGTCCCGCTCGTGCACCAGGGGTCGGTGCGTGTGGCCGCTCACCACCATCGCGATCCCCGCGGTGACCGGGTCCAGCTCCAGCTCTCGGTCGCCGTGGTGGACGTATGCGACAGGGCCCGCCGGGTCGCCGGCTACCTTCCCGTCCTCGGACCCCAGATCCACCTCCATGGTACGCGGTAGGCGTTCGCGCACCTCACCCCAGTCCGTGTTGCCGTGGACGGCGTGCACCGGCGCGAGGTGCCCGAGCTCGTCCAGGATGCGGAGGTCGCCCACGTCCCCGGCGTGGAGGATGAGCTCGCTCCCCTCCAACGCCGCCACTGCCTCGGGCCGGAGAAGGCCGTGGGTGTCCGAGATGACGCCGATGATACGCACCGTCTTTCGCCTCCGCTTGCCGGAATCACGCGCCTCGGCCCAGTATGGGTTTTGAGAAGGCCCCTCACCACCCCGAGGTGACGGCGCCACCGCCGTCTGCCGACCATGGACCTCCCTTTTCTCACCCTGGACGTCTTCACCGACCACACCTTCGGGGGAAATCCGCTGGGCGTCTTCCCCGACGCCACCCCTCTGCCCTCGGACCTCATGCAGCGCATCGCTCGGGAGATGAACCTATCCGAGACCGTCTTCCTGGGCCCGCCGGAGTCCGGAGGGGATGCCCGGGTGCGCATCTTCACGCCGGGAAAGGAGGTTCCTTTCGCCGGCCACCCCACCGTGGGCTCGGCCATCTACGTCGCCTCCACCATGGAGCACTCCCCCGCCGAAGGGACGCTCACCGTGGTGCTGGAAGAGAACGTGGGCCACATCCCCGTGGACGTGCGCTTCCGGGACGGCCGTCCGTTGTCGGCGCGCTTCACCACCGCAGTCCTCCCTGAGCATCGTCCCTCCCCCGTCCCCGACGCCGACCTGGCGCGGCTGGTAGGGCTGGAGGCCTCCGATCTCCACCCCAGCCTCCGCCCCGAGATGGTGTCGTGCGGTCTTCCTTTCTATGTGATCCCCATCGCGTCGCTGGGAGCCATCCGTCGCGCGGCCCTGGACGCGCCGCTCTGGCAGCGACTGGTGGCGCCCCTCTGGGCCGACCACGTCTACCTGATCTGCCCCGAGGCCGAGGGCCCGGGCGTCGACCTGCACGTGCGCATGTTCGCCCCGGCGGTGGGTGTCCCCGAGGACCCTGCGACCGGGTCCGCCGCCGCCGCCCTGGGCGGATACCTCTCCAAGGTGGACGGATGCGAGGCGGGATCCCTCCACTGGACGCTCGAGCAGGGCCTGGAGATCAAGCGTCCCTCCCTCCTCCAGGTCGAAGCCGACCGCTCCGGCGGCGCCACCTCCGCCGTCCGCGTCGGGGGCTCGGCCGTATTCGTGAGCCGGGGCTTCATGGCCGTCCCCGACTGATGTGCCCCGGAGTGATCTGACCCAGGTGACCCCACACACCGCCTCTCCCCCTGATCCACGCCAACCCCACGAGAACCGCCCCATGCGCCCGCTCCGCCCCCTCCGACCCATCCCCGCCGTCGCCGCGTCCCTCCTCCTCGCCGGCCTCCTCGCCCTCGGCAGTCCCGTTCAAGCGTTCGCGCAGGATCGCGCCCGCGCCAAGGCGGACGCACTCCGTCACGCTACCGCCCTGGAGAGCCAGATGGCGGACATGGCCATGGAGCTGTGGAAGTACTCGGAGATCGCCCTCACCGAGACGCGCTCCGCCGCCTACCTGGCCGACATCCTGGAGCGCGAAGGGTTCCGCGTGACACGGGGCGTGGCCGGCATGCCCACCGCCTTCGTCGCCGAATGGGGCTCCGGCTCCCCTGTCGTGGGCGTACTCGCCGAGTACGACGCGCTCCCGAACATCGGCAACGAGGCGGTGCCACGCCGGGAGCCACGTGCTGACGGCACCCCCCACGGCCACGGATGCGGCCACAACCTGTTCGGGTCTGCCTCCGTGGCGTCGGCCATCGCCCTCAAGCGCACACTGGACGAGCAGGACATCCAGGGCACCGTCCGCCTCTACGGCACCCCTGCAGAGGAGACCATCGTCGGAAAGGTCTACATGGCCAGGGATGGGCTCTTCGACGGACTGGACGCTGCGCTCGAGTGGCATCCGGGCCAGGCCACGCAGATCAGGAACAACCCTGGGCTGGCCATGAACAACTTCATCGTCGAGTTCCGGGGCCAGGCAGCCCACAGCGCCGCGGATCCATGGAACGGACGCTCCGCCCTGGACGGGATCGAACTCATGAACGACGGCGTGAATCTCATGCGGGAGCATGTCCGCCCCACCGCCCGCATCCATTACGTCATCCCCAACGCCGGCGATGCCCCCAACGTCGTCCCCGAGTACGCCAAAGCGTGGTACTTCGTGCGCGACACCGCGCGCGCCTCGGTGGAGAGCTACTACGCCTGGATTCAGGACATAGCCAAAGGCGCGGCGCTAGCCACCCGGACCGAAGCGAACGTGACCCTGATCACCGGAGCCCACGAATACAACCTGAACCGCCCCCTCCAGGAAGCCATGTGGGTCAACCTCCAGGCGGTGGGCGCGCCGAAGTTCACGTCGGAGGAAGAGGCGTTCGCCGTCGAGTTGCAGGAGTACCTGGGCACGAAGACCACCGGACTGGCTGATGCGCTGCGTCCCTTGGCCGCCGCCCCCGAGCCTCCCAGCGGGGGCTCCACCGACGTGGCGGAGGTGAGCTGGATCACTCCAACCGCCGGGGTCACCGTGGTCACCGCTCCCGAGCATGTGCCCTGGCACTCGTGGGCCATCACCGCCTTCCACGGCACCCCCGCAGCGGTGAAGGGGGCGTGGGTGGCGGCCAAGGTCCTGGCGCTCACCGGGGTGGATCTGTTCACCGACCCTGACCTGCGCCGGCGTGCCCGGGAGGCGTTCCTGGCGAACACCGGTGGGGAGCCGTACCGCTCGCCCCTCCCCGCGGAGGCACGCCCCCCTCTCCCCGGGCGCTGAGAAAACCGGGGACGGCCGACTAGGACAGGCGGCCCAGTGCGCGGCGCAGCTCCGCCAGCCCGGTGACGATCTCGGCGCTGAGCGGGAGCGCGCCGGCATCGAGGCGTGAGGCCGCTCCCCCGCCGAGCAGGATGGCGGTCCCCTCGGGGAGACTCTGGTGCAGTTCAGCCAGGGCCTCTCCCACGCTGGGTAGCGTATCCGTGTTCACGAGGGAGACGGCCACCGCCGCGGCGCCCAACGTGCGGGCGGCGCCCGCGATGTCCCTGGCGGGCAGATCCACGCCCAGGTGGGTGACGTGCCACCCCTCCAACCCTGCCGCCGCAGCCACTAGCCTCGCACCCAGCCCGTGGCGCTCTCCGGAGAGCGTGGCCACCACGATGCGGGGACTCCCGGGATCCGCCGGGGACGGTTCGCTGAGCCACGCCAGGACACGCTCCGTCACCGTGGTGCAGAGGTGCTCCTCCGCCGCTCCCAGCTCCTCCTGCGTCCACGCCACGCCCACCCGGTGGAGGAGCGGCCCCACCACTTCCTCCAGGAACGCGTAGGCGCCCAGCGTCACCGCCGCGCGGCGGAGTGAGGTTTCGAGCCCATCGCAGTCCAGCGCAGCCACGTGACCGTAGGCGGCGTCCACCAGGCGGGAGGCGGCGGGCCCGGTCACACTCCCCTGGCCGGCGGGGTCGGTCGTCATCCTCCGTCGCCGCGCCTCGTCCTCCTGGAGGAGCGCCTCGGCCTCGTCGTCCGCCAGGCCCGCAACCAGGCGGATAGGGCGGCCGGCCTCGGAGAGAAGATGCAGCCGGGTGAGGCGCTCCACGTCCCGATCCGTGTAGAGGCGCTGCCCACTCTCCGACCGGTGCGGTTCCACCACGCCGTAGCGCCGCTCCCAAGCTCTCAGCGTGGCTGTCGTCAGGCCGGTTCGCCGGGCCACCACCCGAATGGGGTGGCGTGGCTCGGTCGCAGGGAAGCCAGCGGGGGATTCGGACAAGCTCATGGCAGTAAGGATAGAGCGGTGTCCAAGAGATGTCAAACAAATCTCTGTACAAACGCTTGACACGCTCGCACAGTGCCCATATCTTCTTGGACAATCGATGGACAAACCCAATTCCAGGAGCCCCTTCCATGCTTCGCAAGCTGACGCTCGCCGCCGCCGCCGCCGCTCTCGTGGCCGTCCCTTTCGCAACTTCCGCCCAGATGAACCCCAAGGACATCGTCTCCGTCGCCGTGGAAGCAGGCTCGTTCAAGACCCTCGCCTCCGCCCTCGAGGCCGCCGGTCTGGTGTCCACCCTCCAGGGGGCGGGCCCGTTCACGGTCTTCGCCCCCACCGACGAGGCCTTCGCCAAGCTCCCCGCTGGGACCGTGGAGGCGCTCCTGAAGGACAAAGAGGCGCTGACCCGCGTCCTCACCTACCACGTGGTGGCCGGGAAGGTCAGCTCGCAGCAGGTGGTCACCCTCTCCGAGGCAGAGACGGTGGCGGGCATCATGGCTCCGATCCAGGTGAAGGACGGGATGGTGTGGGTCGGCGGCGCCAAGGTGGTCACCACCGACATCCAGGCGTCCAACGGCGTCATCCACGTCATCGACACGGTGATGCTCCCGCCGGCCAAGTGACGCCGAACGGGATCCCGGGAATCCGGCTCGGCCGGTCGGCGATACGCCGGCCGGCCGAGCCTGCTTCCGGAGTTGGCGGAGTGGCGCTCAAACCACGTCCGGCTCCAGCGCCCTGAGGATTGCCGCGGAGACCAGCGCCGCCGGAGGGACCCCCACCACGAGATCGCCGTCCATATAGGGGCGGGACCGCGGCCCCTCCCCCTTCTGGCGCGGCGCCCAGGGGTGGGGCCCGGGTGCGACATCCTCACCGTTCACGAGGATGGTCGGTGAGCCGAGGCCTCGACGGCTCTCGGGGCACACCGGGTCGTCGGTGCACCACTCGCTCCACACCGCTGGCGCACCCGCTTCCTGCAGCGCACGGGTAAGCACGGTGCGTGCCTCGCCGACGTTGGGGCAGCCCAGATCGTACACCAACTCGACGTGAAGCAGCAGCGCCGTAGGAGCCTCCGGGCCGGGGGTGCCGAGGCGTCCAACGTAGCACGGACCCTCACACGTTGCCTATCCTTCCGGGGATTTTCACACCCTGGACCGGAGACCAGGGAGCGATGAGCCGCGCGGGACGCGTCGAGGCGATCTGGATCAAGCGCATGCACAAGGGTCCCATGGACCCGGCGGGAAGCGCCGCGCAAACTTCATGGTCAGCGGGACCCGCCTCGCCGGGACCCTCGGCCACGTCCTCACACTGGGTGGCGTGCGCATCCTCCTCCAGGGTGAGACCCGGCCCTGCTACCGCATGGACGAGCAGTGCCCGGGGCTCACGGCAGCCCTCGACACCGAGTGGAGGGGCGGCGCATTCGGCATCGTCCTGGATTCGGGCGAGGTGCGCGTGGGCGACGCCGTCGCGCTCCAGCCGCCTGCTGAGGGATAGCGCGGGGGCTCGCCGCTCAGCGAGTCAGCAGGATGGACATGAGGACGAAGCCGGCTACGACCCCCGCACGCCTCCAGGTCATGGGGTGTCCCACCTCCGAGCGGCTCCCTTCCCGGGTCCAGATCATCACCGTCCCGCACGACGACCCCATCCCGCGGGACGGGTAGAGGACCCCGGAATGGACCTCCACCGCCTCGATGTCCATCACGCTCAGGATGTCGTCCACCGCCGTGTCGCCGACCAGGGGCACGCCGTCCAGCACCAGGTCCGGGGAGCACCCCCGGTAGCGCAGGAGGCCCGAGTTCCCTCTGCGCCCGGGCTGCACGGACACGCCGGGAATGAGCCGGAGGATGTCGGAAGCACGCACAGGATGCCGGGGCTCGAACTCCTCGCGCGTGATGCTGAATCCCTGACCCTGACGGCGCCGTTGGTAGAACCCGGCGGCGTCCAGCCGAGAGCGCCGGCTGGAGACCACGACCAGGGGCTCCATCGCCAGGGGCTCCGGCACCAGGTCCACGCTCACGAACACCTCCATCCCCTGCGGCGCCTCCACGGGCCCGGCGGCGTTCCGGTAGCCGAATGCCTCCACGTGGAGGTCCATGGGGCCCGCCGCCAGAGGTGCCGATATCCAGGAGCCGTTGTCCTCGGAGATTCCCGACCAGATGATCCGCGCCTGCCCGGCTCCTTCCACCATGAGCCACACCCGCGCCTGAGGCACGGCATGTCCCGACGTCGCGTCCCGCACCCTCCCTGTGACGCGGACCATGGGCCCGGCGGGCGCCTCCTGGGCACACGCCTCCCCGGCACCGGCGGCCAAAGGAACGGCCAGCACGAGAAGGAGCAGGCGGAAGCGACGCGCCGCGACGACCACGCGGGTCTCCGGAGAGCAGGAGGGTTCTCGAACCAGGGTATTCTCACCCCCCACACGGGAGCAAGGTCCGCGTGGACGATGTTCTCTCACGATGACATACGCCCCGCCCGGGCCTCAGATGTCCAGGCCGCCGCCGTCCATGGGGATGGCCTCGCCGGTCACGTCCGCCGACACCTGGCGGCAGAGCGGGACGATGGCGTCGGCTACCTCCGTCGGGGGGACGAGAGGGTACTGCCCGTCTGCTGGAGGAGGGCGGTCAGCGCATCCTCGTAGCTCCGTGCGGTGCGCTCCGCGACGCGCGCCACCATCTCCCCTGTCAGCGGCGTGTTCACGTACCCCGGGCAGATAGCGTTCACCGTGACCCCCGTGATGGGCGCCGTACGTCCCTCGAGGCGCTTCACGGGCGGATCTCGCGTGGAGGTTGCCGGTTCATGGGTCCGGGGGGAGGATGTCGCGGCTGCGCCATTCTATCTTTGCTGAGGTTCCCGTTCCACTCGCCCCCTCGCCCCATGACCATCTCCCTCGCCCTCGCCCTGACCCTCGTGGTCCCCACGTCCCCCACGCCCCCGGTGCGCTGGGGCTCCGACGGGCACGAGATGGCGAGCCGCGCTGCCGTTGAAACCCTCCCCGCCGACGTGCCCGCGTTCTTCCGCGGCGCCGCGGACCAGCTCGTGTACCTCGGCCCGGAGCCCGACCGGTGGCGGAGCCGCCCCCTGCGGGAGATGGACCAGGCGTGGAGCTACGACCACTACATCGACCTGGAGAACGTCCCCCCGACGGCGCTGGAAGCGCCCGACCGGTGGGTCTACGTGAGGATGCTCTACCAGGCGGGGCTGGAGCGGCCCGAGGCCGATGCCGGGTTCCTCCCCTTCCGCATCGTGGAGATGTATCAGCGCCTCGTCACCGAGTGGCGTCTCTGGCGCACCGCGACCGACCCCGCCCGCAGAGCGTGGATCGAGGCCCGGATCCTCAACGACGCCGGGACGCTGGGCCACTACGTGCTCGACGCCTCCAACCCCCACCACACCACCATCCACTTCAACGGATGGGCGGAGGGGAAGCCCAACCCCAACGGCTACACCACGGAGCGGGACTTCCACGGCCGCTTCGAGTCCGACTTCGTCCGGGCCCACGTGAAGTACCAGGATGTCCGCTCCCGGCTGAAGGGCGATACCAGGTCGGTGGCCGGCGCAGCGCGGAAGGCGGTTTGGGAGCACGTCGTGGCCACCAACGCCCAGGTGGAGACCCTGTACCGGCTGGAGAAGGAGGTGGGCTTCGACCCGGACGCCCCGACGCGCCCCGCCACCCGGGACTTCACCGCCGAGCGCATCGCCGCGGGCGCCGAAATGCTCCGCACCCTGTGGTGGTCCGCCTGGCTGGAGAGCGCCACCGCCCCGTGAGCCCTCGAGGCGGGATGGACGCCCTCCAGGCCCGCATCACCGACTGCCGCAGATGCCCCCGCCTGGTGGCGTGGCGGGAGGCCGTGGCCCGGGAGAAGCGGACGGCCTTCCGCGACGATGCATACTGGGGCCGGCCGGTTCCCGGCTTCGGGGATCCGCGCGCCGGGCTCCTCGTGCTCGGGCTCGCCCCCGGCGCACACGGCTCCAACCGCACGGGCCGCATGTTCACCGGCGACCGCGCCGGCGACTGGCTTTACCGGGCGCTCCACCGGGCGGGCTTCGCCAACCAGCCCACGTCGGTCGGCCGGGACGACGGCCTCCAGCTCCGGGGCGCGTTCGTCACCGCCCCGGTGAAGTGCGCGCCCCCGGCCAACAAGCCGACTCCCGAGGAGCGGGACGCCTGCCGGCCGTGGCTGGAAGCGGAGCTGGACCTCCTCCCCGACCTCCGGGTGGTGGTGGCGCTGGGGAGCTTCGCGTGGACGCAAGCCCTCGCCGTCCTGGAGCGGCGCGGCTACGCCGTCCCCACCCCCCGCCCCCGCTTCGGGCACGGGGCCGAGGTGCTCTTGCCGCCGGTGCCCAAGCCCGCAGGACGTCCGGGCCGGGACCTCACTCTGCTTGGCTCCTACCACCCGAGCCAGCAGAATACCTTCACCGGCACCCTCACCGAGCAGATGTGCGACGCGGTGTGGGTGCACGCGCGAGAGCTTCTCTCCAACGTCAGGACCCGCCGATGAACACCCGTGGCCTGGGCCGGACCGCCGCCCTCCTCGCTGCCCTTCTCCTCCCCCTTCCCCTGTCGGCCCAGCGTGTCGGGAACGTCGAGCTCATGGAGCTCACCATCGCCCAGGCCCACCGGGCCATGCTGGCGCGCACGCTCTCGGCGCGGCAACTGGTGGAGGCGTACCTGGCGCGCATCGAGGCCTACGACAAAAAGGGTCCCTCGTTCAACAGCCTCATCCTCGTGAACCCCCGGGCCCTGGAGGTCGCCGACTCCCTGGACGCCCTCCTCGCACGTACGGGGAAGCTCGCGGGGCCGCTCCACGGGATCCCCTTCATCGTGAAGGACAACTTCGACACCCACGACATGCCCACCACCGCGGGCTCGGCGTCCCTGGCCGGGTCCGTCCCTCCCGACGACGCGTACCAGGTGCGGCGGATCCGCGAGGCAGGGGCCATCGTCCTGGCCAAGTCCAACCTGGCCGAGTTCGCGTTTACCGCCTTCGAGACGGTGGGCTCCATGATTCCCGGGTGGACGTTCAACCCGTACGCGCTGAACCGGGTCACCGCCGGGTCGAGCGGCGGCACCGCGGCGGCGGTGGCGGCCAACCTGGGACTCGTGGGATTGGGGAGCGACACCGGCAACTCCATCCGCGGCCCCTCGGCCCACAACGCGCTGGTGGGGATCCGCTCCACCATGGGGCTCACCAGCCGCGACGGCATCATCCCCCTCTACGCCAACCGGGACATCGGCGGCCCCATGACCCGCACCGTGGAGGACGCGGTACGCGTCTTCGACGTCATCGCCGGCTCGGACCCGGCCGACCCGGTCACCGCCCAGGCCGACGCGCACCGGCCGACGTCCTACATGGAGGCGCTGCGCCCCGACGTGGGTGACCTGCGCGTGGGCATCCCCCGCTGGATGGTGTACACGGAGACCGCCGACCCCGAGGTGCTCGAGCGCTTCGAGGCAGCGGTGGCGGACCTGAGGAGGATCGGCATCACCGTGGTGGACGACGTCCCCCTCCCCGAGTACGACTCGCTGCGGCGCGGGCTCTCCTGCCCCCGCTTCCGCTACGACATCGAGAACTACCTGGCCACGCTCCCCACGCCGCCGGTACGCACGCTGAAGGAGATCGAGGAGGGCGGAAAGGTCCACGTCACCGTCATGCCCCGGGTGAAGTCGTTCCTGGCGTTCGAGGGCACGCCGGAGACGAACCCGAGGTGCGTCGAGGCGGCGAAGAACGAGGAGCTCCTCCGCCAGGCCGTGCGCCGCGCCTCCGCCGCGTCCGTCGTGCAGGCGCTCATCTACCCGACGTGGAACAATCCGCCCCGCCTGGTGGGCGACCTCACCACCCCCCACGGCAACAACAGCCCCATTCTGTCGCCTCCCACCGGGTTCCCCGCCCTCACCGTGCCCATGGGGTTCGTGCGGGACGGGACGCTCCCCGTGGGACTCCAGATCTACGGGGATGCCTGGAGCGAGCCCACGCTCATCCGCCTGGCGCATGCCTTCGAGCAGGCCACGCACCACCGTAGGCCCCCGGCCACGGCGCCGGCACTGATGCGCTAGCGTCCCGAGTCGGGAGGCGCCAACCGCGCCTCTGGAGATGGATATAGATCATGACTCTGTTCTTCCTCCTCGCCGGCATGGCGCTGCTGGTCCTGGGCGCCGAGTGGCTGGTGAAGGGCGCGTCGGGTCTCGCCGCTGCAGCCGGGGTGTCGCCGCTGGTCATCGGCCTCACGGTGGTGGCTCTCGGGACCAGCGCGCCCGAGATGTCCGTGAGCGTGGTCTCGGCTCTCCAGGGGAAGCCCGACCTGGCCGTGGGAAACGTGGTGGGGAGCAACATCGCCAACGTGCTCCTCGTCCTGGGCGTGTCCGCGGCCATCATGCCGCTCGCCGTCCAGCGCCAGCTCATCCGCCTCGACGTGCCGATCATGATCAGTGTGTCCGTGCTGGTCTACCTCCTGGTCCTCGACGGACGCCTGGGGCGCGTGGAGGCGGGGCTCCTGTGCGTCGGCCTCGTCGGCTACATGGCGTTCCAGGTGGTGCTGGGGCGCAGACGCGATAGCACCCCGAAGGTGGGTGAGGCCGCGCCGGGTGCCGGCGAGGCGGCCACGAAGGAACCCGCCCCGGCGCCCCGGCGCCCGTGGCCCGTGGACGTCGGCCTCGCCCTCGTCGGCCTCGCGCTCGTCGGCCTCGCGCTCCTCGTCCTGGGCTCCCGCTGGTTCGTCGGAAGCGCCGTCACGCTGGCCCGCACCTTCGGCCTGAGTGAGCTCCTCATCGGGCTCACGCTGGTGGCGCTGGGAACCTCGCTGCCCGAGGTGGCCACCTCGATCATGGCGAGCGTGAAAGGCGAGCGGGACATCGCCGTGGGGAACGTGGTGGGGAGCAACCTCTTCAACCTCCTGGGCGTGCTGGGCCTGTCCGGAGTGGTGGCGCCCGCCGGGCTCCCCGTGTCGTCCGGGGTGCGGGGGTTCGACCTCCCGGTGATGATCGCCGTCGCCCTGGCGTGCCTCCCCGTGTTCATCTCCGACAAGGTCATCACCCGCTGGGAGGGTTGGCACTTCCTCGGGTATTACGCGGCCTACACCGTCTACATCTTCCTCGCCGCATCGCATCACGAGAGCGCGCCGCTGTTCGGCGGCGTCATGATGGTCTTCGTCATCCCCATGACCGCCGCGACCCTCGGGGTGATCTATTTCCGCTCCGTCCGCGACCAGCGTATCCGCGACCGCGCCGCCCGATAGCCGGGCGCGACGGGCCGGATGGCGGTGGGACCCGGCCCCGTGCTATGCTGGCTTCTTCCAGCGAACCGGGCGGGGTGCCCCTCTCCGCCCAACGCACTCCTTCCCCGGATCCGCACCATGGAACGCCGTGACTTCGTGAAAGCCACCGCCGCCGGCCTCGCCGGCGCCGCCGTCCCCGCCTCCCTGGAGGGTGCCGCCGTGCCCGGTGCCGCTCCCCGGCCCCGCGCCCCGGAGGTCCTCATGCGCCGCCTCGCCAAGCCCGTTCTCGTGTCCGACGTGAGCAGCATCCGCCACAAGAACGGCGGCCCGGAGAGCGCCATCGAGCGGGCGTTCCGAGGCATCGTGGAGGGGGAGGACATGCTCGACGCCATGGTGGCGGGCGTGAACATCCCCGAGCTCGATCCGGCGGAGGGCGGGATCGGCTACGGGGGCACCCCCAACGCGTACGGCGTGGTGGAGCTGGACTCGTGCTGCATGCACGGGCCCCGGAAGTGGGCCGGCGGCGTGGCAGGCATCACCGGCGTGCGCACCCCGTCCCTGGTGGCCAAGGCCGTGGCCGAGCGCACCGACCACCACCTCCTGGTGGGGCGGGGCGCGCAGGAGTTCGCCAGGGACATCGGCATGACCATCGAGGACGACCTGAACACGCCCCGCTCCCGCGCCCGCTGGCTCGAATGGCGCAAGCGCATCGACCCCACCCACTGGCTCGACCCCAAGGAGCGCCTGGAGGGGATCGACCGGGGGCGCATCGAGACCGATCCCGACCGCATCCGCCTCGACCGCCAGGAGATGGCCGAGCGCCTCGACGGGTTCGCCCGGGCCTCGCTGGCGGCGGGCTTCTCCATGGTGGACGACGGCCTCATCCCCGAGCACGAGTTCTGGGGCACCACGAGCCTGGAGGCGGTGAGCCCCGCCGGGGACATCTGCGGCGTGACCACCACCTCGGGCACGGCGTTCAAGATCCCCGGGCGCGCCGGCGACTCGCCGATCCTCGGCGCCGGCCAGTACGTGGACAACGACGTGGGCGCGGCCGGCTCCACCGGGCGCGGTGAGGCGAACCTCTACAACCTCACGTGCTTCCTCATCGTGGAGAACATGCGCCGGGGGATGGCGCCCAAGGACGCCGGCCTCGAGGCGCTGCGGCGCATCCAGGCCAACACCATCGAGCCCCGGCTTCTGAACTCCCGCGGGCTCCCCAAGTTCGACATCCGCTTCTTCATCCTGAACAAGAAGGGCGAGTACGCTGGCCTGGCCATGTACGGGCAGGGAGAGAGCACGTTCGCGGTGTGCGACGAGAACGGCGCCCGCGAGGAACTGCTGGTGGGGCTGTTCGAGGGGTCGCCGCGGGGCTGACCGCCCTGTGGTTCAGCCCGCGAAGATCTGCGCCCCTTCCGCCGCGGCCGCCTCCCGGAGCCGCGCGTCCAGCGTGGCCAGCGGGATGCCGTGGCGGAGTGCCAGCTCCAGGTACGCCGCGTCGTAGGCGGATAGGCCGCACGCACGCGCAAGTCGATGGGCCGCCCTCATCCCGCAGGCGCGGCTCGCGGGGTCCACGGCAATGGGAAGCGCGACCACCAGCTCCATGAAGCGCGCCGCCGCCGCCGCGTCCAGGCGGCCGCGCCGCTCGGCCACGGCCAGGCCGTTCGCGACTTCGAGAGGCCAGATGGAGGCCGCCACCGCCTCCGAGGATTGCAGGGCCCCGAGGACGCGCTCCGCATACTCGCCCCCCTCGTCCTCGAAGCACCAGGCGAGCGTGACCGAAGCGTCCAGGACGAAGTTCACCGCCGCCCCTCGTCGATCAGGTCCCGCACGGTCAGCCGCTCGCCCTCCTCCTCGCGGAGCCGCCTGCCGCGCCGCAGCTCCAGCAGCGCAGCCACGGCTTCCTCCGCCGTGCGCCCGGGGAGCCCGGACGGAGGCATGAGGACCGCAACGGGACGGCCGTGCCGCGTGATCGTCACGGTCTCCCCCCGCTCCACCTGGTCGAGGAGCGCCGCCAGGTGCGTTTTGGCCTCGTAGGCGCCCACGGTGTTGGTCATGCGGCCTCCGGATCGTTACGACTGGTCTGAGACCAGTTTATCCGTGTCGAGGCAGGCGCGCCAGTGCCCGGTGGGATCCCCTGGTCCCCACGCCGGACGTGGAGAGGATGGCCGACACGATCGGGCTCTCGGCAGCCTCACGGACGAGTCGACCATCGCTCTCGAGCCCATGCACGGGCGCATGGCCGTGGCTCCTGCGGGAAGGCGCCTCCGTGTACCCTCTGGTCCTCCACGAGGGCGCCTGTTTCCCCTTCGGCGAAGGGCCACCGCACCGAGTCGCCGCGCCTCGAGGACGCCGACCCACATCTGCGTCGCGGCGCGCTGGGAACGTGCGCCGCTGCGCCAGGTCGGAGGAAGCCGGGCTGCGCCGCCTGGCTCGGCTCGTAGAGGTCTCTGCCGCACGGGGGCGTCTGCCGCAGATCGTCGGCTCACCCTCCCTTGCGCGTCCCCACGCCCCGAGGTAGACCCAACCCAGGCCGCCTCGTTCGCGGCCGCGTTCCTCCAAGCAGGGAGACACCATGTCCCGCAGGACCTATGCGCTCCGGCGCATCGCCTGGGGGCTCGCCGTCGCCGTCCTGGCGACGCCCGTCCTCACCCAGGCTCAGCAGCGCATCGACGAGGAGTACACCCGCCTCATCCGGCAGCACCTCCAGGACCCGCGCATCACCACCGAGCTGGTGGACCATCTACCGGCGTCGGAGACGGTGCCCACCCCCCTCGAGTTCCACGGCCGCATCATCGGCACCCCCGGCGAGCTCACCTACGCCGCGGACATCCACCGGTACCTGAGGGCCATCGACGAGGCCTCCCCCCGGGCCACCGTGTGGTCCCTGGGCACGAGTGAGGAAGGCCGGGAGATGATCGTCATGGCCATCGCCGACGAGGCGACCATCGCGAACCTCGAGGCCTACAAGAGCTACCTGGACGAGCTCACCGATCCGCGGTCCACCTCCGAGGAGCGTGCCCGCACCCTCATCGGCGGCGTGGCCAAACCCGTCTATTGGGTCACCGCCGGCATGCACTCCACCGAAACCGGCGGCCCCGAGATGCTCCAGGAGATGGCGTACCGCCTGGTGGTGGAGGAGACCGACTTCATCCGTTCCATCCGCAACGGCATCATCACGCTCATCACGCCGGTCATCGAGCCGGACGGCCGCGAGAGGCACGTGGACACGTACTACTTCAACAAGGACCGGCCGCAGGGGGAGACACGCCTCCCGCTCGTGTTCTGGGGCAGGTACGTGGCCCACGACAACAACCGCGACGCCATGGGGCAAGTCCTCAAGCTGACCCAAGCCGTCAACCGCGGAGCCCTGGAGTGGCGCCCCGTGGTCATCCACGATCTCCACGAGGCGGCCACCTACCTCTACGTCTCCACCGGGACGGGCCCCTACAACGAGGCCGTGGACGCCATCACCGTGGGTGAGTGGTGGACGCTGGCGGAGAACGACGTCATCGAGATGACCAAACGCGGCGTGCCCGGCGTGTGGACGTTCAACTTCTACGACGGGTGGACGCCCAACTACATGTTCACCATCGCCCACACCCACAACGCCATCGGTCGCTTCTACGAGGTGGCCAGCTACGGGCCCGACCCCCGGGTCTATCGGGCGGGCACCACCACCACCAGCCGCGAGTGGTACCGGCCGAATCCGCCCCTCGACTCCATCCCCTGGGGCCCCCGCAACAACACCAACATCCAGCAGTCCGCGGTCCTGTTCTCGCTGAAGTACGCGGCGGATCATGCGGAGTGGTTCCTCGAGAACTACTGGCTGAAGGGGAAGCGTTCCGTGCAGAAGGGGAAGGACGGCCCGGTGAACGCCTGGGTCATCCCCGCGGCGCAGCGGCGCAAGGCCGACGCGGCCCAGATGGTCAACGACCTCGTGGCCCAGGGGCTGGAGTTCCACCGCGCCGACAGGGCGTTCCAGGCCGGCGGCGTGCAGGTGCAGGCCGGTGACTACGTGGTGCGGGCGGACCAGCCCTTCCGCACCATGGCCGACATGTACTTCTCCCTCCAGGCCTTCAGCCTGGCCAACCCCCGTCCGTACGACGACACCGGCTGGACCTTCCAGCTCATGCGCAACCTGGAACTCCACGAGATCGAGGACGCCAAGGTGCTGGAGCAGCCCATGACGCGCATCACCGCGCCGGTGAAGGCGGCGGGTGGGGTGATGGGCAGGGGCGCCGTGCTGGTGGTGGACCACACCACCGACAACGCGCTGGTGACGTTCCGGTTCCGCCACGCGAACGTGCGCATGCTCGCCGCCGAAAGCGACTTCGACATGGGCGGGCGGCCGTTCCGCGCCGGCGCGTTCATCATCCCCGAAGGGGACCGCGCCGCGCTGGAGGCCAGCCTGGTCGAGTTGGGCCTGTCGGCATGGGCCGCTGACCGGGCACCCGACGTGCCCACCCACGAGCTGGACGTGCCGCGCATCGGCTACATCCACGCCTGGCAGCGCACCCAGGACGAAGGTTGGGTCCGCGCGGCGTTCGACTTCTACGGGATCCCCTACACCTACTTCGGCGACATCGAGCTGAAGAAGGGCGGCCTGCGCGCGAAGTACGACGTCCTGGTCTTCCCCCACGTGGGCGGTGACGTGCAGTCGCAGATCAACGGCATCGCCAAAACGGGCAGCCTCCCGCTCCCGTACCGGAAGACGGAGAAGACGCCCAACCTGGGCGTGCAGGACCAGGCCGACGACATCCGGGGCGGGATGGGGTTCGAAGGGCTGGTGGAGCTGGCCAAGTTCGTCCAGGAGGGTGGCACGCTCCTCGTGGAGGGCTCCACCGCGGCCATCCTGCCGTCGTACGGGCTCACCCCCGGGCTGTCGGTGGAGCTGCATCCCGCCCTCATCGCCCCGGGCTCGGTGCACCGGGGGATCATCGCCGACCGATTCAGCCCCCTGGTCTACGGGTTCGCCGGCGACCAGGTGCCCGTGTTCTTCAGGAACGACCTGGTGCTCGGCACCCGGTCCGGCGGCGTGGTGGCGGCGCCGGCGCCGGGCGGAGCGCCCAGCCCGTGGGCGAACCTCACGCCCATGGCCACGCCGCCCAGGCTCTCGCCCTGGAAGCCGGACAGCGCCCAGGCCTCCGCTCACGGGCAGGCGCCGGCCGAGCCGGCGGTCGAGTACCGCGGCTTCGGCGGGGGTGCGCCGGTGACGAGCACATCCCGAGTGGTCCTGGCGTTCCCGGCCCGCGCCGACCAGATGCTCCTGTCCGGGGCTCTCGGCAACGGTGAGGCGCTCCAGGGCAAGCCCCAGCTCGTGGACTCCAAGGTCGGAGAGGGACACGTGGTGAGCTTCGCCATCCGTCCGTTCTGGCGCTGGCAGACCCAGGGGAACTACTTCCTGGGCTTCAACGCCATCCTGAACTGGAACGACCTGGACGCCGGAAAGGCCGCGCCGGCAGCGAGCGGCACAGCACAGCCGCGTTAGCTGCGCTCGAGCGGGGGTGGCGGCGCTCGCCACCCCCGCCCACCTTCCCACCATGACGATGCCGCTCCGGGCCGCCTGCCCGTTCTGCGCGCTCCGGCTGGAGGGATCCCCCAACCAGTGCCCCCGGTGCGGGACGCTTCTCGGCGAGGAGGAGGAGGACCTGAAGCGTTTCGGTGAGCGCGAACGTAAGCTCCTGCGTACGCGGAAAGCGCTCTCCGACACTCTCTTCCTCGCGGGCCTCCTTCTGGGCGGACCCCTCATCACCGTCGGGGATCACTTCCGCCTCGGGAGCTTCGTGGTACTGGCGGCGAGCGCTGCCGCCCTGCTCCGCCGACGGACGTCCTGGTCCCTTCCGGGCGTCGTGGCCATCGGGTCCCTGACCGCCCTGGTCCTGGCGGCGCTCGTGCTGGAACCGGCTCACCACGCCATAGAGGAGAGCCGGGCCGGCGAGGAAGTGCGCCGCGCATACGTGGCCGCCCTGGACCAGGCGGACGACGACGTCTCGGTGGAGGAGAGGGGCGTCGGCGCACTCGTCGTGTGGTTCATTGTGCCCGAAGGGCAGGCCGGGGAGTGCGGCGACTACCCACCCGCCGAGGTCCGTGCCCACCTGGCCGGGTTGGGCTTCCTCCGGGTCGTGGTGATGGGCCGGAACCAGGCTGGAGGGCTTTGCTCCTTGGTCCCCTGAGACGTGAGCGGGGCCGCGCCGGTGGCGCGGCCCCGCTGCCTTCATCGCCTGAGGTGTCGGACGGGTCGCCTGCCTAACGCGTCCGTACCGGCACCGGGTGGTTCGGGTCCTCGTAGGGGCGCAGGTGCTCCTCGAGGAATGCCCACGAGCGGTTCCACGAGTCACGCTGCGCGGGCGAGTCTACGCGCTCCAGCGTCTCCCGATCCACGCGCCGGCTGAACGAGTGGCCGATGCTGCTGCCCCATGGATCCGGGTCCACGTAGATCTTCGTCTCCGAAAGCTCGGGCTTCACGTCGCGGAGCTTGTAGACCAGCATGGAGCACTCTTCGAAATCCACGTCTTTGTCGTTCGTGGCGATGTGCACCAGGATCGGGACGTTGATCTTCTCGACCTGGTAGTAGGGCGAGCGCTCGATGTAGATCTCCTTCTTCTCGAAGGGGAGCCCCTGGATGCGCTGCTGGGTGGAGAAGCTCCGCTGGTATCTCGGGCCCTTGTACGAGAGCCGCTGGAAGAGGTTGGTCACCGGCACGATGGCGGCACCGGCCTTGAACGGATGCCCCTCGCGGGCGATCGACATGAGGGTGATGAAGCCGCCGTGGCTCCACCCCATCATCCCGACGCGGGCCGGGTCCACGTGGGGGAGGTTCTGCGTCATGTAGTCGTACGCCGACATGGCGTCGTCCACCTCGTAGCCGCCGTAGTCGATGGCGTTGTGGTGGTCCTTGCCGTAGCCGGTGCTGCCGCGGTATTCGGGGCAGATGATGACGTAGCCCCGCTCCACGGCCTCGCGCACGAAGGGCCACATGCTGGTGCCCCAGTTGCCGTGCACGCCGCCGTGGACCCAGATCATGGCCGCGTGCCCCTTGGCGCCGCGCTTCTCCAGCGGCTGGAAGAGGTAGGCGGGGATGTCCATGTCGCCGATGCGGCTGCGGTACGTGACCTTCTTGTAGTCCACGACGCCCTCGGTGATGGCGGCGTAGATGGAGTCGGTGCGGGCCTTGCCCTGAATGGCCGCCTCGTAGTCCGCGACCGGGTGGTCCGCCCACTTGTCGCTGACGTAGAGGAGGTCGACGCGAGCCGGGTCCTTCTGGATCACCTGCTGGGGACGCTGGCGCTCCTGGGCCTCGGTGGCCGTCGCCAGTACGAACATCAGAGGGAACGCGCCGAGCGCGCCGAGCCCCCACGACTTGAACCTGGATGTGATCATATCGGGATTCCCTCCGGGAACGGGTACATGAAGCAGGATCCCTGGCCGTGCGCCTTCTGTCAATGGCGCGATTCTCTCCGCTCGCCGCCGGCCTTGCTCGCGCGGCGCACGCCCGCGACGTTGCCGGCCATGACGAGACTGCTGCTCCTCCTCCTCGCCCTGCCGGCCTGCGTCGCACAGCCGCCGGGCGCCGCCCCTTCCGACGCGCAGACGACGACCCTCCCCGCGGCCCTCGAAGCGTTGGTCGCGGACTACGCCGACGGCGCCGACACCCTCTCCCTCCTGGAGCAGGACGGCGGGCTCCGGCTCCTCGCCTGGGGCGGCTCGGAGGTCGCCCTGGAGCGGATCACCGACACGCTTTGGGTGGCCGGCCCGGGGGATACGATCCGGCTCACCGCCGGGCCGGGCCCGAGCGCCGCCGGCGCGAGGGCGTCCCTCGTGCGCGGCGGGAGAGCCTTCCAGCGCCTGGCGTGGAGCCCGGAGGACGGCGCCGTCTTCCGCATCGAACCCCTCCGCCCCCCGGAGGAACTCCTCGCCGAGGCGCTGGCCGCTCGACCGCCGAAGGAGGAAGGGGAATTCCTGGAGCCCGACCTCGTCGAGCTCGTGGCCCTGGACTCAACCATCCGCCTCGACGTCCGCTATGCCACCACCGAGAACTTCATGGGGGAGGTCTTCTACTCCCAGCCCCGGGCGTTCCTCCAACGCCCGGCGGCGGAGGCGCTCGTGCGAGCCCACCGCTGGCTCCTCGAGCGGGGGTACGGGCTGATGATCTACGACGGGTACCGCCCCTGGTACGTGACCAAGATGTTCTGGGACGCCACGCCCACGCACTTGCGGGAGTTCGTCGCCAACCCCGCCCGGGGCTCCAGGCACAACCGGGGGTGCGCCGTGGATCTCACCCTCTTCGAGGTGGCCACCGGGCAGGCGGTGGAAATGCCCAGCGGCTTCGACGAGTTCTCCCCCCGGGCGTACGCCGATTACCCGGGCGGTACATCGCGGAGCCGCGCTTGCCGCACGCTTCTTCGCCAAGCCATGGAGGCGCAGGGGTTCGCCGCCAATCCCAGCGAGTGGTGGCACTTCGACCACGGGGACTGGAGGCGGTACCCGCTGGCGAACCAGCGCTTCGAGGAGCTGGGGACGCCAGGAGGGGCGTGAAGCCTTGAGCGCCGGCGGAGGCACGCCGCCCGAGATCTTCCGGGGACCGACGTTCCTCCGCGCGCTGCGCCACCGCAACTACCGGCTCTTCTTCGCCGGGCAGAGCCTCTCCCTTCTGGGAACGTGGGTCACCCGCCTCGCCACGAGTTGGCTGGTGTGGCGCCTCACCGGATCTGCGGCGCTCCTCGGCGTCGTCGGCTTCGTGGGCCAGGTGCCCAACCTCCTGCTGAGCCCTTTCGCCGGCGTATGGATAGACCGCCTGCACCGCTACCGCGTGCTTCAAGCCACGCAGGTTTTGGCCATGCTGCAGTCCTTCGCCCTGGCGGCGTTGACCCTGGCGGGCGTGATCCAGGTCTGGCACATCGTCGTGCTCCAGGCCCTCCAGGGGTGCATCAACGCCTTCGACATGCCCGCGCGCCAGGCCTTCCTCATCGAGATGATCGAGGACAGGGCGGACCTCTCCAACGCCATCGCGCTGAACTCCTCCATGGTCAACAGCGCGCGCCTCGTGGGACCTTCCATCGCCGGGGTCATCATCGCGTGGGTGGGCGAAGGGTGGTGTTTCCTGGCCGACGGCGTGAGCTACCTGGCCGTCATAGCCTCGCTCGCCGCCATGCGCGTGGTCGCCCAGCCCGGTCCCGCGACAGGAAAGCGGGTGCTCCAGGACCTGGCCGACGGCCTGCGCTACGCTTTCGGATTCCCCCCCATCCGCGCGGCCCTGCTGATCATGGCGCTGGTGAGCCTCATGGGGATGCCCTACACCGTCCTTCTTCCGGTCATCGCGGAGCGCACCCTCCACGGAGGGCCGCATACCCTGGGCTTCCTCATGGGCGCCTCGGGGATGGGCGCGCTGTGCGGCGCGCTCTGGCTGGCGTCCCGCACCACCGTGGTGGGAATCGAGGGGATGATCCCCCGCGCTTCCGCGGTCTTCGGCCTCGGCCTGACCGCGTTCGGGGCCTCCCGCTGGACCCCCTTGTCCCTCTTCCTGCTGGTGGTGGTGGGCGCGGGCTTCATGATCCAGATGGCCTCGTGCAACACGCTCATCCAGACGCTGGTGCGCGAGGAAATGCGTGGCCGGGTGATGGCGTTGTACGGCGTGGCGTTCATGGGGATGGTCCCTCTCGGGAGTCTCCTGTCCGGGACCGTCGCGTCGAGGATCGGCGCGCCCATCACGGTGGCAGGAGGCGGTGCGCTGTGCATCGTGGGTGCGGTGGCCTTCTGGAACGCGCTCCCGGCGCTCCGCGGGGTCGTGACCCCCATCTACATGGAGCGCGGCTTTCTCCCGGGCGGGGCTCTGGGCCCGGAGGACCCTCCGCCCCGAAGCGACCTATAGGAAGGTTCCCCCGGCTCCTTCCCTCCGCCCCTTCCCCTGTGGACATTCAGGGACTTCCACGACTCGAGCCCAGACCTCTCCATGGCCCCGACCCCGTCCCGGCACGCCGCCGCGCGCTTCCGCCTCGCCGTCCTTCTTCTGGCGGTTGCGGCTCTCCCCACCCCGGCCCGCGCCCAGGACCGGTCTCTCCTCACGGTGGAGCGCATCTACGCTTCCCGGGAATGGACTTCGGACTTCTTCGGGCCCGCCCGCTGGCTCGCCGACGGCTCGGGGTACACCACCGTGGAGGCCTCCAGGCTGGCGCGAGGACTCGACATCGTGAAGTACGACCCGGCCACCGGGAGCCGCGAGCTGCTGGTGCCGGCGACGCGCCTGGTCCCCAGGGGGAGCAGCCTGCCCCTCCTCCCCGAGGGCTACGCCTGGTCCGGCGACGGGACCAAGCTCCTGGTTTTCACCAACACCGTCCGCGTGTGGCGCACCAACACCAAGGGCGACTACTGGGTCCTGGACCTGGGCAGCGGCGCGCTGAAGAAGGTCGGAACCGACTTCCCCGAGTCCACCCTCATGTTCGCCAAATTCTCCCCCGCGGCGGACCGGGTGGCCTACGTGCAGGCCAACGACATCTACGTGGAGAACCTCTCCGACAGGCGCGTTACCCGCCTCACCGAGGGGGGGTCGCGAACGCTCATCAACGGCACGTTCGACTGGGCATACGAGGAGGAGTTCTCCCTCCAGGACGGGTTCCGGTGGAGCCCCGACGGCACCCAGATCGCATACTGGCAGCTCGACGCGTCCGGCGTGCGGGAGTTCGTGCTCACGAACTACACCGACTCCCTCTATCCCCAGTTCACGCGGATCCCCTATCCCAAGGTGGGCGAGGTGCTCTCTGCGGCGCGCCTGGGGGTGGTGAGCGCCGCGGGCGGGGAAACGCTCTGGATGGACGTGCCCGGCGATGCCAGGAACAACTACATCGCGCGCATGGACTGGGCCGACGGTTCGGACGAGGTGCTCCTCCAACGGATCAACCGGCGCCAAAACGAGAACGCCGCCATGCTGGCCGACGCCCGCACCGGTAAGGTGCGCACCGTGTTCACCGACAGGGACGACGCCTGGGTGGAGACCGTGGACGACCTGCTCTGGCTGGATAGCGGGAAGAGCTTCACCTGGGTGAGCGAGAAGGACGGGTGGCGCCACGTGTACGCGATCTCCCGTGCGGACGGCACCGAACGGCTTCTCACGCCCTGGCCCATGGACGTCATGGAAGTGAGCCTCATCGACGACGAGGGCGGCTGGCTCTACTTCATCGCGTCTCCAGAGGACGCGGCCCGGCGGTACCTGTACCGGAGCAGGCTGGATGGCTCGGGCCAGCCCGAACGCCTCACCCCCGCCGCATCCGAGGGATGGAACGGATACGGCGTCTCCCCCGACGGCGCCTGGGCCTTCCATTCCCACTCTCGCTTCGACGTGCCCACCACCTGGACGCTGGTGCGCCTGCCCGGCCACGAGGCCGTGCGCGTCATGGCGGACAACGCGGAACTCAAGAAGAAGGTGGGAGAACTGGCCAGGGGGGAGCTGGAGTTCTTCCGCCTGGAGCGCTCGGACGGCCCGCCCCTGGACGGCTGGATGATGAAGCCTCCGGGGTTCGATCCGTCGAAGAAATACCCGGTGCTCTTCTACGTCTATGGGGAGCCCGCCTCCCAGACCGTGGTGGACCGCTGGGGCGGCAACACGTACCTCTGGCACCTCATGCTGACCCAGCAGGGGTACATCGTGGCCAGCGTGGACAACCGGGGCTCCCCGGCGCCGCGCGGTCGCGAGTGGCGGAAGTCCGTCTTCGGTGCCATCGGCGTGCTGGCGTCCCAGGACCAGGCCGCCGCCAACCGCGAGTTGCGCAAGCGCCCGTACGTGAACGGCGACCGCATGGGGATCTGGGGGTGGAGCGGCGGTGGCTCCATGACGCTGAACATGATGTTCCGCCACCCCGACCTGTACGCCACGGGGATGAGCGTGGCCCCCGTGCCGGATCAGCTCCTCTACGACGCCATCTACCAGGAGCGGTATTCGGGAGTGCTTCCCGACTTCGCCGAAGGGTACCGGCAAGGCTCGCCCATCACGCACGCCGAGGGGCTGAAGGGGAACCTTCTGCTCATCCACGGCACCGGCGACGACAACGTGCACTACCAGGGCTCGGAGCGTCTCATCAACCGGCTGGTGGCGCTCAATAAGCAGTTCGCCATGTTCGCGTATCCCAACCGCTCCCACGGCATCTTCGAGGGCGAGGGGACCACGCTGCACGTGCGCACGCTGCTCACGAGCTATCTGATGGAGCACCTGCCTCCGGGAGGGCTCCCGTGAGCCCGTACCGGCGGGTGCTGGCCAGGTGGATCTTCCATATCCACCTCTGGGTCGGCGTCGTGGTCGGAGCGCTCCTCCTCGTGGTGTCCATCACGGGCGTGTTGCTCAACCACAAGCGCGGGCTCGGTCTCATGCCCGAGGTGGAGCATGTACCGACGGAGCCCTTCGGGAGCGCACTGCCGCTCCCGGCGCTGGTGCGCGCTGCCGAGGAGCACGCAGGCCCCGGCGTATCTTCCGAGGGCGTGGACCGGATGGACGTGCGCCCCGACGACGGGCTGGTGAAGGTCCGCTTCCGGGACCACCGGGTCACCGAGGTCACCGTGGACCTGGCCACCGGCCACGTCCTGCACTCCGGGGAGCGCAAGGACGTGTTCCTGGAGAAGCTCCACTCGGGTGAGATCTTCGGCTCGCGCTGGGTGCTCCTCTCCGACCTGACCGCCGTTGCCGCCATGCTCCTCGTCGGGAGCGGGCTGGTGCTCTGGCTCGTGCCCAAGGCCAAGCTGTGAGCGCGGCGCACGTCGTTCTCCTCGCAGGCGTCTTCGCCCCACCCCTCGTCCTGCTCACGATGGGGCATGCCTACCGGCACCGCTCCACCCGGGCGCGACGGGTGTTCTGGGGAGGCGTAACGGGGTACGGCGCCGGGCTGGTCTTCGCGGCGGTGGCCATGCTCGTGCCGGCCGTGGATTGGACGGGCAGCTCCCCACTCCGGGAGATGGCGGTGCATGCCGGCCCTCTAGCCGGGTGGCTCCTGGGCATCGGGGTGGGGTGGGCGCTGGCGACCAGGCGTCGGGAAAATTCCCATCCCTGACTCCGGATTGGACCCGATGTCCCGGGGAGGATCTCGGAGCAGATTCAGGGCATGAAGCCGCTCCCCAT
>CAZJFX010000035.1:27911-40302 GCA_964545395.1 uncultured Gemmatimonadaceae bacterium
CCCTACCCCAGGCCCGCGCCTGGGTCGCGGGCCGCACCGGCCGGAAGGCCGACCGGACCTACCGGATCCGCCTCCTTGTGCAGGGTGCCTTCGCCCTCACCTGCGCCCTCCTCGGCATCCAGTTCACCCGCTGGGTGGGCGCCGCCCAGGCGGGCCAGATCCCCCTCCCGGCGCGCCCCACCGGCGTGGAGGGATTCCTTCCCATCAGCGGGCTCATGGGCACGCTGGACTGGTTCTATCGGGGGACGCTGAACGTCGTCCACCCGGCGGCCACCGTCCTGGTGCTGGTGGCCCTGGCGATGGCCCTCCTCCTCAGGAAGTCGTTCTGCTCCTAGGTCTGCCCCGTGGGGTTCGTCTCGGAGCTCCTCGCCCGCTTCGGCCGGTGGTCCTTCGGGCGCAACTTCCGCCCCTGGAAGTGGGCGGACATCCCGCTGCGGAGCCTCAAGTGGCTCCTCATGATCTTCTTCGTGGGCTCCGTGCTGGGGATGAGCAGCCAGGCCCTCACCGCTTTCATCGATTCCCCGTACAATCGGGTGGCCGAGGTGAAGATGGGGCTCTTCTTCGCCGACCTGAGCAGGACCGGCACCCTGGTCATCGGAGCCTTGGTGGTGGGGTCGGTCTTCATCCAGGGGCTCTGGTGCCGCTACCTCTGCCCCTACGGCGCGCTCCTCGGCCTCTTCTCCTGGTTCTCCCCCACGCGTATCCGCCGCAACGCCGACGCATGCATCTCGTGCGGCTTCTGCGACCAGGTGTGCCCGGCCCGCCTCCCCGTGTCCTCCAAGACGAGCATCCTCGGCGTCGAGTGCACCGGGTGCCTGGACTGCGTGGCGGTGTGCCCGAAGAAGGAGGCCCTGGGCGTCTTCGTGGGTCGGAAGCGGATCTCCCACCTGGCGTACGCCGCCGGCGTGGTGGGGCTCTTCCTGGCGGGCTACGTCGGGGCGAGGGCCGCCGGGATCTGGGACAACGCCATCCCCGAGTCCGAGTACGTGGAGCGGATCCAGGACATCCGCTCCAGCCAGTACGGCCACCCGGGCTGAGCGGGCGCGGGCTAACCGCCCGCGTCCCGCTTCTCGTCCCTGGGCCGTTCCAGGAGCCGCTCGGTGAAGTCCTGTCGCTCGGCGAGCCGCGCCACGTCGTCGCGGAGCGACTCCACGGCGCGGAGCAGGATCTCCATCCGCTCCGTGGACTCGATACCCGCCTTCTGGGTCATGCGGTGCTCGAGGTACCGCCCCAGCGTGCGCGTGATGGGGAAGATCCTGACGCGCTCCGGGCACGAGCGGTTTCGCCACCGCCACGCGCCGGACCCTTGTGGTGGCGGCGCACCCGCCCGACCTTGCGCCCCACACCGCTGCTCCGGAGCCGCACCCTGCCCGCTCGCCGCCCGCCCGCTCGCCGTCCGCTTGCTGGTCGCCTGGCCGCCGGTCGCCTGGCCGCTCTGACGGCTGCCGCCCTCGCCTCGCTCCAGGGCGCCTGCCTCCCCGACGCCGGCGCCCGCGGTTGGGAGTGCATCGCTCCCGCCAACGCCGGGGGCGGCTGGGACCGGACCTGCCGCTCCGTGGGGCAGGTCCTCGGGGAGCTCACCCTGGCGCCCGGAGCCGTGCGCACGACGAACATGCCCGGCGCCGGAGGCGGTGTGGCGTACGCCCACGTCGTGGCGCAGCGCCAAACGGACGCCGCTCTCCTGGTGGCGGCGAGCCCGGGCACCACCCTGCTCCTGGCCCAGGGACAGTGGGGCGACCTCACCGAGAACGATGTACGCTGGCTCGGAGCCGTAGGGGCCGAGTACGGCGTCCTCGCCGTGGCGCAGGACGCGCCGTGGAGAACGCTGGCCGAGCTGCTGGACGCCTGGCGCGCCGACCCGGGCAGCATCGTCGTGAGCGGGGGGAGCGCGGCGGCGGGACAGGACCACATGAAGGTCCTCCTCCTGGCCCATCGCGCCGGCCTGGACCCCAGGAGCATCCGCTACGTGCCCTTCGACGGCGGCGGTGAGGCCATGACCGCGCTCCTCGGGGGCTTCGTGCAGGTCTTCAGCGGCGAGGTCTCGGAAATCGAGGGCCAGATCCGCGCCGGGCGGATGCGTCCCATCACCGTCCTGGCGCCCCAGCGTCTCGGAGGCATCCTCGCCGACGTCCCCACCGCCCGGGAATCGGGCGTGCCCGTGGACTGGGTGACCTGGCGAGGGTTCTTCGTCCCCGGCGGCATCAGCGACGAGCGGTACCAGGAGTGGGTGGACGCCCTCTCCAGGGTGGCCTCCTCTCCCGAGTGGGAGGAGATGCGCCGCCTGAACCGCTGGGAGCCCTGGCTCATGGTGGGCGCGGAGTTCGAGGCCTTCGTGAGGAACCAGGTGCTCGAGCTGCGAGAGATGTCGCGGGAGATCGGGCTCATCCGATGAGCGCCCCCACCCGCACGGACCGCGCCGCCGGCGCCGTGCTCGGTCTTCTGGGGCTGGCCGTCGCCCTCGAGGCCACCACCTTCGACGTCCTCTTCCTCACTGACCCGGTGGGCCCCAAGGCCATCCCCATGCTCGCCGCGGCCATTCTCGTGGGCTCGGGCGCGGCGCTGGTGGCCCGGCCTGGGAGTGGAGGCGCCTGGCCCGGGCACGGCATCCTGCTCCGCATGGCCGGCGCCATCGCCGCTTTCGGCGTCTACGCTGCCATCCTTGCGCCGCTTGGCTTCGTGCTGTCCACCACGGCCACCGTGGCGTCGCTTTCCATGCTGTTCGGCGGGCCGTGGAGACGGAGCGTGGGAGCCGCCGCCGCGCTCGCCGTCGTGCTCTGGTACCTGTTCGTCTGGCTGTTGGGGCTTCCGCTCCCCCTCGGAGCCGTATGGGAGGCGCTGTGGACGCGCTGAGCCACCTGGCGGGGGGCTTCGCCGTCGCGCTGCAGCCCCTCAACCTGCTGCTGGCCCTCGTCGGCGTCTTCGTCGGCACGTTCGTGGGGATGCTCCCGGGGATCGGGCCCATCAACGCCATCGCCATCCTCATCCCCATCACCTTCGCCACCGGGATGGAGCCGGCGTCGGCCCTCATCCTCATGGCGGGGATCTACTACGGATCCCAGTACGGGAACTCCATCAGCACGATCCTGCTCAACGTGCCCGGCACCGCCTCGGCCGTGGTGACGGCTCTGGACGGGCACGCCATGACCCGGCAGGGTCGCGGGGGGCCCGCGTTGGCCATGGCGGCCATCGCCTCGTTCTTCGGCGGCACGGTCTCGATCTTCTTCCTGATCTTCTTCGCGCCGCTCCTCGCCGAGTGGGCCATCCGCTTCGGCCCGGCCGAGTACTTCGCGCTCATGGTGTTCGCCTTCGCCGCCCTCTCGAGCCTGGCGGGCGGCAGCGTCCTGAAAGGGCTGGCGGCCACCGCCCTGGGGCTTCTCCTCGCCACGGTGGGCCTGGACCCCAACAGCGCCATCCCGCGCTACACCTTCGGACAGATCAAGCTGCTGGACGGGATGGACTTCGTGGTGGTGACCATCGGCCTCTTCGCCGTGAGCGAGGTGCTGCAGCTCCTGGAAGAGACGGAGCGGGGACAGGCCGTCACCCGCGGCTACGGCCGGGTGATGATCACCGCGAAGGAGTTCCTCTCCTCCCTGGGCGCGCAGATCCGCGGAAGCGTCCTCGGGTTCCTCATCGGCGTGCTGCCCGGCGCGGGCGGCACCATCGCGTCCTTCCTGGCCTACTCGACGGAGCAGCGCGTCTCGGACCGCGAGGGAACCTTCGGCAAGGGGGACATCCGGGGCGTCGCGGCACCCGAGTCCGCCAACAACGCCGCGGCCACCGGCGCCATGATCCCCCTCCTCACCCTCGGCGTCCCCGGGAGCGGGACCACCGCCGTGCTCCTGGGCGCGCTCCTGGGGCTGGGTGTCACCCCCGGCCCGCTCCTCATCACCGAGGAGCCCGACCTCTTCTGGGGCCTGGCGGCGTCCATGTACGTCGGCAACGTCTTCCTGCTCCTGCTGAACCTTCCCCTGGTGGGCCTGTTCGTCAGGGCGCTCACGCTCCCGCGGTGGTTCCTCCTCCCCGGCGTGGCCGCGCTCTCCTTCGTGGCCGTGTACGCCGTGAACCAGAGCGCGTTCGACCTCGTGCTCATGACCGGGTTCGGCGTGGCGGGCTATCTCCTCCGCAAGACCGGCGTCCCGCTGGCGCCCATCATTCTGGGGCTGGTGCTGGGCCCCCTCATGGAGAAGAGCCTCCGCCGGGCCATGTCCCTTTCGGGAGGGGACTGGGGGGTCCTCTTCTCGTCCCCCATCGCCATCACCCTCTGGCTGCTGGCCACGGCCAGCCTGGTCGTGCCGCCCTTGCTCGCGCGCCGGGTCACCGCGCCCGCCTCCGGCGCCACACCCACACGTACACCGCCACGTTGAACGCCACCGCCGCCACGCCCAGCGCAACCTGCACACCGCGCGTGAGCCCCGGAGGATAGAGCACGAGCCGCACGTAGTGGTCCAGGAAGCCTCCAGCGTACCCGGCCTCCCCCGCAGCCCGGCGCAGCAACACCTCGAGGGGCGTGAGCGGGCAGATCCAGCCGGCGATGACCACCCCCGAGCCCCAGAGCGCGCAGGGGATGTGAATCCATCCCGCGCGGGGCCAGCGAAGGACGAGAAAACCTCCCAGCACCACGAAGACCACGAACGCGGCGTGGGCGGCGAGAACCAGGTCGGCGAACAGGGAGTCGATCATCGGAGCGGAGCGGGAACGCTGGACGGGACATCGATCTGCGGCACCGGAAGCTCCTCGGGCTCGGCGGGGATCTCCACGCTCCGCCCCGCCAGACGCCCGAGAATGAGGTCGCGCCGCCATGCCATCCGCCCGGGACGCGTCTTCGGGTTGGATGCGAGCGGGTGCGGCAGCGTGGCAGCCAGCGACGCCGCCTGGAAGCGTGTGAGGCGCTGGGCGGGCACGTCGAAGTAGGCCCGGGCCGCCGCGCCCACACCGAAGATCCCCGGGCCCAGCTCCGCCGTGTTCAGGTAGATCTCCAGGATCCGGTCCTTCCCCACGAAGCGCTCCAGCCGCGCCGCCACCACGAACTCCGCCGCCTTCCTCGCGAGAGAGCGGTCGGGTGTGAAGTACAGGTTCTTGGCGAGCTGCTGGGTCAGCGTGCTGCGCCCCTTGATCTCCGAGCGGTGGGCCCAGTAGTAGCGGCCTGCCTCCCTGAGCGCAGCGCGGTCCTCGGCGCTCCGCCAGGAGAACGTCTCCCCGCCGGACCAGGCCACCTCCTCCGCCAGCGCCTTCCAGTCCACCCCCCGATGCTCGCGGAAGCGGTCGTCCTCGGAGACCAGGACGGCGCGCACCAGGTCCTCGGGGATCTCCTCCAGCGGCACCCAGTCCTGCACCACGGTGAATTCCTCGCCGGCGCGCTCCGCCTCCCGCTCCCGGAAGAGCATGAACGCCGTCGCCGACGGATCCACCCAGCGCAGGAGCCAGGGGCAGGGGAGACCCGCCAGGGCGACGACGGGGAGGGAGGCCAGAAACAGGAGCGGCGGCGCCACCCAGCGGCGGAGGAAGCGCTTCATCCCGGAATGCTACGCGGGAGAGCCGCCCCTGGGAATGCTCCCCGGGGCCCTGGCCTGGACGCATCCCGACGGGTCCCCAACCTTATATCTATATATCTATCCCAAGCCCGACACGCTTCCGCCCGACCCGGCGGGGCGCCGCCGACGCCTCCCATCCTCAAGATCGGCCCGTTGCCATGAACAGACTCATCGGAAAGCGCGTGCTCGTCACCGGAGCTTCCTCGGGGATCGGGGAATCGTGCGCCAGGGCTTTCGCCACCCAGGGAGCCAACCTGGTGCTGGCCGCCCGGCGCGAGGAACGGGTGGACGAACTCGCCAAGCTCCTCACCCGCGCCCACGGCATCGACGCCCGAGCCTACCGCCTCGACGTCACCGACCGGAGCGCCGTCCAGACCTTCGTGGACGAACTCGAGTCCGACGACCTCCTCCCCGACATCCTCGTCAACAACGCGGGCAAGGCCGTGGGGCTGGACAAGCTCCACGAGGGCCTCCTCGACGACTGGGAGGACATGATCGACACGAACATCAAGGGACTGCTTTACATGTCCCGGGCGATCCTCCCGTACATGGTGGCGCGCGATTCCGGCCACGTGATCAACATCGGGAGCATCGCGGGGCGGTGGGTATATCCGAAGGGAGCCGTCTACAACGCCACCAAGTTCGCCGTGTTCGCCCTCAACGAGGGCATGAACATGGATCTCCTGGGCACCAAGGTGCGCGTTTCCAGCGTGGACCCCGGACTGGTGGAGACCGAGTTCTCCGAGGTGCGCTTCCATGGCGACACGCAGCGGGCCAAGTCGGTCTATGCGGGTACCACGCCGCTGACCCCCGACGACATCGCCGACGCCGTGGTCTACGTGGCCAACGCTCCCGATCACGTGGACGTGCTGGAGCTCGTCATCATGCCCACGGTGCAGCGCCACGTCATGCTCCTGCACAAAGAGAACGCTTGAACGACAGGCAGCGGGAAGGGCCGGGGTGAAAGCAGACCGGCCCTCCTCCCACCTCATCGTCTTCACCCTCTGGCTCCTGGTCTTCTCTTCGGCGAGCCAGACGATGATCATCACGCCCATCCTTCCCAGGATCGGCGAGGAGCTGGCGATTCCCGACGCCGCTCTGGGCACCCTGGTGTCGGCATACTCCCTCATGGTGGGGATCTTCGCCATCCTGGCGGGCCCCGTCTCGGACAAGGTAGGCCGGCGGCACATGCTCATCATCGGCGCCTGCACCATGACCGTGGCCCTGGCGCTCCACAGTCTGGTGCAGGGCTACGCGTCGTTCCTGGCGCTGAGGGTGTTCGCGGGAATGGCCGGCGGGATGCTCAGCGGAGCAGCGGTCTCCTACATCGGAGACTTCTTTCCGTACAACCGGCGTGGGTGGGCCACCGGGTGGGTCATGAGCGGGGCGGCGGTGGGGCAGATCGTGGGGATCCCCCTGGGGATCGCCCTGTCGGCGCGCTGGGGGTTCCGTGCCCCCTTCACCGTATTCGCCGTGACCATGGCGGCCACCGTCGTCCTCCTCTGGCTGCGCGTGCCCCAACCTCTGGTGAAACGCACAGAGGGACGACTCAGTGTGGGCAGGGCTGCCGCCGATTACGCGGTCATGCTCCGCCGCCCTGAGGTGCGGTGGGCGTGCGCCGCCTACTTCACCATGTTCTTCGGTATCTCGCTCTTCACGGTGTACCTCCCCACCTGGCTCGAGCGGTTCCGAGGGCTCACGGCTGGCCAGATCGCGCTCATGTACCTCCTCGGGGGCACCGCCAACGTGACCACCGGTCCCCAGGCGGGACGCCTCTCGGACCGGATCGGCCGGCGACGGATCATTCTCCTGGCTTGCCTCGGGCTCTCGGTGATGATGACGTCCACGCCCTTCGTCGTGCGCGGCGCCTGGACGGCGTACCCCGTGTTCTTCGTGACCATGGTGCTCATCGCCATGCGCACCAGCCCCTTCTCCGCTCTTCTCACCGCCCTGGTCAAGGACGAGCGGCGGGGCTCCCTCATGAGCCTCTCCGTGGCGCTCGGCCAGGTGGGGATGGCCGCCGGAGGTGCCCTGGCGGGCCCCCTCTTCGCCGGGGTCGGGTACGCCTCCAACGCCGCCCTGGGCGCGTTCTCGGTGCTGACCATGGGTCTCATCGTGTGGCACCGGCTCCCCGACCCCGACCCCGACGGCTTTCTCCCACCTGCTCCGGCCGGCGATCCCACCCCCAGGTGAAATTGTCGCCCGCCCCTGCGGTGTCTATGTTGAAGATTCCCATTCTCTGCACCGCCGCGCTGGAGCCTAGCTGATGGCCAGGAGTGACGAGGTCATCCGCGTCCTCTTCGTCGAGGACGCCTTCGACCAGGCCATCGTCGTCAAGGCGTTCCTTGGGGGCATGGGGGGATTCCACGTCGTCCACGCCCAGGACGGGGAGCGCGCGGCCCAGCTGGTACGCAGCGAGGCGTGGGATCTCCTTGTCACGGACCTGAATCTTCCCGGCATCGACGGCTTCGAGCTCTGCCGTATCGCCAAGTCCGCCCACCCCGACCTTCCGATCCTGGCGGTCACCGGGTACACCGGCGCTCACTACCAGGAGCAGGCGTTCCGGGCTGGAGCCACCGACCTCCTCACCAAGCCGCTGGAGAAGGAGGGGTTCCGGGCCAAGGTGGGCGAGCTCACGGGCCGCTCGGTCGGTCCCGCCCGCCCCAGCGTCCTGGCCGTGAGTGCGCTCGTGGGGGATGCCGAGATGGGGTGCGCCGGCGCCCTCCTCCGCCACAAGAGGGACGGCGCGGACGTGACCATCGTGGTGCTGAACGGCGACGAGGCCGGCGCCGGGGGAGTGGGGCTGGTCGCCGCCAAGCAGGCCGCCGAGGTCCTGGGGGCCAGGGTGCTGGTGGACGAAGACGCCCTGGACGACACCCAGCGCCGGGTGGCGTTCATGCAACGCGTGGTGAAGGACCTCCGGCCCAAGGTGGCGTACGTCCCGGCCATGGACGACGGCCATCCTGCTCGGCGGGAGGCGTTTCGCATCGCCCGGGCGGCCACCGCCGGCGTTCCCGTGGTCCTGGCGTACCAGACCGCCACCACGGGGCACGAGTTCCGGCCCTCGCGCTTCCAGGACGTGGCCGACGTCCTGGTGGACAAGATGGAAGCCCTCACCTGCTACGCCGACGCGGGGCTCCAGCGCCTGGACCTGTCCCCCCGGATGGCCCAGGCCTATGCCCGCTACTGGGGCCGTCTGCAGCGGTTCTCCGAGGTGGAGGCGTTCGAGTTGGTGCGCGCCCCCGAGTAGGCCTGCGGGGCACGCGCCCCCGGGTGTCTCGCTTGCGTACGGGCCGAGGCCCCGGCGAGCTTATTCTCTCCCCGCCACTCCGGACGAGGAACCGCACGTGGCCAACGTTCCGCATCTTGAGTTCGAGCACGATATCGTCGAGATCCAGGGGCAGATCGACAAGCTCCTGGACCTGGCCGACCGCAAGGGCATCGACGTCTCCGCCGAGGTCGTGGTCCTGCGGGAGAAACTCCAGCTCCTGGAGGAGCAGACCTACGAGAGCCTGCGCCCGATAGAGCAGGTGCAGGTGGCCCGGCATCCCCTGCGCCCTTATACCCTGGACTACGTGGAGCGGGTCTTCACCGATTGGATCGAGATCCACGGGGATCGCGCGTTCCGGGACGACGAGGCCATCGTGGGGGGATGGGCCCGGCTGGCGGGGCGCTCGGTCATGCTCATCGGCCACCAGAAGGGCCGGGACATGAAGGAGAACCTGCGCCGCAACTTCGGCATGCCCCACCCGGAAGGGTACCGGAAGGCACTCCGCCTCATGCGGCAGGCCGAGAAGTTCCGCCGTCCGGTGATCACCCTGATCGACACCCCCGGGGCCTATCCCGGGATCGGGGCCGAGGAGCGGGGCCAGGCGGAAGCCATCGCCACGAACCTCCGGGAGATGGCGCGCCTTCGCACCCCCCTGGTCAGCGTGGTCATCGGCGAGGGCGGCTCCGGAGGCGCGCTGGCGCTGGGCGTCACCGACCGGATCCTCATGCTGGAGCACTCCATCTACTCCGTGATCTCCCCTGAGGGGTGCGCCGCCATCCTGTGGCGCTCCGCCGAGCACCGGGAGAAGGCCGCCGAGGCGCTCCGTCTCACCTCGGCGAACCTCAAGGATCTGGGTGTGTGCGACCAGATCGTCCTGGAGCCCCCCGGCGGCGCCCACTCCGACTGGGACGGGGCAGCCCGGAACCTGGGCGCGGCGCTGGTCCGGGTCCTGGACGAACTCGTCCTGCTTCCCGTAGACCAGCTGCTCACCCAGCGGTGGGCCAAGTACGAATCCATCGGAGCCTGGCGCGAAGAGTGATGGCCGGGTTCGCCGAGGTCCGCTTCAAGGGGACGCGCAAGGCGTACTTCGGGTACGCAGATCTCCGGCTGGAGCCGGGGCTCGCCGTGGTGGTGGAGGCGGACCGTGGGGAGGATCTGGGCCAGGTCTCGGCGCTGGGGGCGGTGGCCGAGCGCAAGTGCACCGGCTCCGGAGGGTGTGCCACGCCCGCGCCGGAGAAGAGGATCCTCCGGCTGGCGGACGAGCGCGACCTCTTCAAGGCCCGCCTCCTGCGCGAGGAAGAGGAGCGGGTGCGCGGGGAGGCCCGCGCCATCGTCGCGCGGCATGGGCTCAAGATGAAGGTCACCGAAGCCGAGTGGCAGCTGGACCGCAACAAGCTCCTGATCTACTTCACCGCCGACCGAAGGGTGGACTTCCGGGAGCTGGTGCGGGATCTGGCGCGCCACTTCCGCACGCGCATCGAGCTGCGCCAGATCGGGGTGCGCGACGAGGCCGCCCTCCTGGGGGGCGTGGGGCGCTGCGGCCGGGAGCTGTGCTGCTCCACTTGGCTCCCTGAGCTGCGCCCGGTGAGTCTGCAGTTGGCCAAGGACCAGCGGCTCTCCCTCAATCCGACCCAGATCTCCGGGTGCTGCGGGCGACTCATGTGCTGCCTCATGTACGAGCACCGCACCTACGTGGAAGCGCGCCGCCGCTTCCCCCGCGAGGGGAAAACGCTCCACACCTCGCAGGGCGAGGAGAAGGTCCTGGGGGTGGACATCTGGAAGGGCACGGTGAGCCTCCGCCGCCACGACGGGGAGCGCAGGACGCTGACGCTGGAGGCTCTGAAGAACGAGGTGGCCCTGGGCTCCGCCCGGCCGCCCGAAGACCCACGACCGAACGGACGGGAGTGACCCGAGCGTGACCCAGCGCCGGCGGCGGTATCTCACGACGCCTATCTACTATGCGTCAGGCGAGCCCCACCTGGGCCACGCCTATACCACCATCCTCGCCGACGTGCTGGCCCGGTTCTTCCGGCAGGACGGCGCGGAAGTCTTCTTCCTGACCGGCACCGACGAACACGGCCAGAAGATCCAGGAGGAGGCGGCCAAGCGGGGCGTCACGCCCCTGGATCTCTGCGACCAGATGGCCGAGCGCTTCGAGGCGGCGTGGGACACCCTCGAGATCAGCCACGACCGCTTCATCCGGACCACCGAAAAGGAGCACGTGGCCGTGGTGCAGGCGTTCCTGCAGCGCCTGTGGGATCGCGGGCAGATCTACGAGAGCACCTACAGCGGATGGTACTGCGTCCACGAGGAGCGGTACTGGACGGACAAGGACCTGGGCCCGGACAACGCCTGTCCGGACTGCGGGCGGCCTACCCGGCACGTGGAGGAGAAGAACTACTTCTTCAGGATGAGTGCCTATCAGGAGGCCCTGATCCGGCACATCGAGGCGAACCCGGATTGGATCGTCCCCGACATCCGCCGGAACGAGATCCTGGGGTTCCTCCAGAAGCCCCTGGAGGACCTGTCCATCTCCCGGCCCAAGACCCGGCTGAAGTGGGGTGTCACGCTTCCCTTCGACCCCGAGCACGTGGCCTACGTCTGGGTGGACGCGCTCATCAACTACCTCACGGCCTCGGGGGCCATCCATCCCGACGCTCCCGCCGGTGAGCAGGGCTTCGAAAACGTCACCGGCTCCTGGTGGCCCGCCGACCTGCACCTCATGGGGAAGGACATCCTCACCACCCACGCCGTCTACTGGCCCACGCTCCTGATGGGCGTGGGGCTCCCCGTGCAACGCCAGACCCTCGCCCACGGCTGGTGGGTGGTGGGCGACACGAAGATGTCCAAGTCGCTGGGCAACGTGGTGGACCCCCTCTCCCTGAGGGAGCGGTTCGGCACCGACGCCGTGCGCTGGTACCTCATGCGCGAGATGCCCACGGGGAGTGATGCGTCCTACACGCCCCAGCGCTTCCTGGTGCGCTACGAGGAGCTCGCCAACGTCCTGGGGAACCTGGCCAGCCGAGCCCTTTCCATGACGGTGAAGTACCGCGGGGGGATCGTGCCCCAGGCCCCGGGGGCGGGGATGGACGAGGCTATCTCCTCGGCGTTCGCCACGGCCCGGGACAGCATGGAGCGCTTCAGGGTGCACGACGCCATGGCCGCCGCCATGGACCTGGCGCGCATCGCCAACGGATACGTGGAGGAGCGAGCCCCCTGGACCCAGGCCAAGGACCCGGCCCGGAGCGCCGACCTGGACGAGACACTGGCGACCCTCGCCCGGGTCCTCACCGCCCTCTCGGCCCTCTTCGAGCCGGTGGCGCCGGCCCGGATGGGGGAGCTGGCGTCCCGCCTGGGGCTGGATTCCGTGCCCACCCTGGAGGAGGCCCGGACGGTGCCGTTGGGGGGCAGGACGGTGCGAGCCGGCGACCCCCTCTTCCCCAGGGCGGACCCGGCCTGGGCCGCCTCGGCTCCGTGAGCGTTGTGGGACTATCGCTTTCGGTTTTCGTACGGTTTCCGGCCTTCTGCGAGGTCTCCCAGCCATTTCGGAACCTGAAGAGTCGCGGGGGCGATAGGGGACGGTAGGACG
>CAZJFX010000036.1:0-39377 GCA_964545395.1 uncultured Gemmatimonadaceae bacterium
GCTCGCCACCACCGACCAAGTGGGCGTGATCGCCACCACGTTGCCGAACGCGTCCTTTCCCGTCGCGAGGAACTGCTGCGTGGCGCCGATGCCGAGGTTGGCCGGGTCGGGCGTGAGCGTGATGCTCGCGAGGGCGCCCGCGCTCACCGTCACCGTGGCGAAGTCCGAGATCGCGCCGCTCGTGGCTTGCACGGTGTTGGTGTAGATCCCCGGCACCGTGCCCGCGGTGAACAGGCCCGAGCCGCTGTCGACGACGCCGCCACCCGCCACCACCGACCACGTGGGTGTGAACGCCACCACGTTCCCGCTGGCGTCCCGGCCCACCGCCGTGAACGACTGGGCCGCCCCGATGCCCAGGTTGGCCGGGTCGGGCGTGATCGTGATGCTCGCCAGGGGGCCCGCGCTCACGGTCACGGTCGCGAAGCCCGAAATGCCACCGCTCGTCGCCTGCACCGTGTTGGTGTACGTCCCGGGCACGGTTCCCGCCGTGAACAGGCCCGAGCCGCTGTCAACGACGCCGCCACCCGCCACCACCGACCAGGTGGGTGCGACGGGGACCACGTTGCCGCTGGCGTCCTTGCCCACCGCAGTGAACAGCTGGGTGGCGCCGATCCCCACGTTCGCGGGGTCGGGCGTGATCGTGATGCTCGCCAGCGGCCCGGCGATGACGTTGACCGTCGCGAACCCCGAGACGCCTCCACTCGCGGCCTTCACCGTGTTGGCGTAGGTCCCGGGCACCGTCCCCGCCGTGAACAGCCCCGACCCGTTGCCCGTGCCGCCGCCCGCCACGACCGACCAGGTGGGCGAGATCGCCACCACGTTGCCGAAGGCGTCCCTGCCGGTCGCCGTGAACTGCTGGCTCGTGGTGGCGGCGAGGCTGGCCGGGTCGGGCGTGACCGCGATGCTCGCCAGGGCGCCGGCGAACACGGTGACCGTGGCGAACCCGGAGATGCCGCCGCTCGTGGCCTGGACCGTGTTGGTGAACGTCCCCGGTGCCGTCCCCGCGGTGAACAGGCCGGTGCCGTTCACGATGCCGCCGCCGGCAACCACCGACCAGGTGGGCGTGATGGCCACCACGTTCCCGCTGGCGTCCCGGCCCACGGCCGTGAACTGCTGCGCTGCGCCGACGCCGAGGCTCGCGGGGTCCGGGCTCACGGTGATCGTGGCCAGAGGCCCGGCGGCCACGTTGACCGTCGCGGACCCGGAGACGCCGCCGCTGCTGGCCCGCACCGTGTTGGCGTAGGTCCCGGGCACCGTCCCCGCCGTGAACAGGCCGGAGTTGTTGATCGTCCCGCCGCCGGCCACGACCGACCAGGCGGGCGTGATCGCCACCACGTTGCCGACAGCGTCCCTGCCCACCGCGGTGAACGACTGCGCGGCGCCGATGACCAGGTTGGCCGGGTCGGGGGTCACGGTGATCGTGGCCAGCGGCCCGGCGACCACCGTGACCGTTGCGGTCCCGGAGACGGCTCCGCTCGTGGCCTGCACCGTGTTGGCGTAGCTCCCGGGCACCGTGCCCGCCGTGAACAGGCCCGAGCCGGCGTCGATCACGCCGCCGCTCGCCACCACCGACCAGGTGGGCGTGATCGCCACCAGGTTGCCGCTGGCGTCCCTGCCCACGGCCGTGAACTGCCGGGTGGCGCCGACGCCGAGGGTCGCGGGGTCGGGGCTCACGGTGATCGTCGCCAAGGGCCCGGCGACCACGGTGACCGTTGCGAACCCGGCAACGCCGCCGCTGGTGACCTTCACCGTGTTGATGAACGTCCCGGGCACCGTCCCCGCCGTGAACAGGCCCGAAGCCGCGTTGATCGCGCCACCCCCCGCAACCACGGACCACACGGGCGTGATCGCCACCTCGTTCCCGAACGCGTCCTTCCCGGTCGCCGTGAACTGCTGGGCGTCTCCGATGCCGAGGTTGGCGGGATCGGGCGTGACGGTGATGCTCGCCAGGGCTCCGGCGCTCACGGTCACCGTCGCGGACCCCGAGACCGTGCCGCTCGTGGCCCGCACGGTGTTGGTGTAGGTGCCGGGCGCCGTACCCGCCGTGAACAGGCCCGAGCCGGCGTCGATCGTGCCGCCGCCGGCCACGGCGGACCAGGTGGGCGTGATGGCGACCACATTGCCGAACGTGTCCTTCCCGGTCGCGGTGAATTGCTGTGCGGCGTTCACGCCGAGGTTGGCCGGATCGGGCGTGACCGTGATGCTCGCGAGGACGCCGGCGCTCACGGTCACCGTCGCGAACCCCGAGACCCCGCCGCTCGTGGCCCGAACCGTGTTGATGTACGTCCCGGGGGTCATCCCCGCAGTGAACACGCCTGAGCCGGCGTCGACCGTGCCGCCGCCGGCGACGGTGGACCACGCGGGTGTGATCGCGATCACGTTGCCGCTCGCGTCACGGCCCACCGCCGTGAACGTCTGCGTGGCCCCGACGCCGAGGGTGGCGGGGTCGGGGCTCACCGTGATCGTCGCCAGAGACCCGGCGACCACCATCACCGTGGCGGACCCGGAGACACCGCCGCTGGTCGCCACAACCGTGTTCGTGAACGTCCCCGGCACCGTCCCCGCCGTGAACAGGCCGGAGCCGGCACCGATGGTGCCGCCACCAGCCACGGTGGACCACGTGGCCGCGACGGGGACGACGTTGCCGCTGGCGTCCCGGCCCACGGCCGTGAACTGCTGGGCGGCGCCGATGCCGAGGCTGGCGGGGTCGGGGCTCACCGTGAGCGTCGCCAGAGGTCCGGCGACTACGGTCACCGTCGCGAACCCGGAGATGCCGCCGCTCGAGGCCCTCACGGTATGGGTGTACGTCCCGGGCGCCGTCCCCGCCGTGAACAGCCCCGACCCGGCGCCGATCGTGCCGCCGCCGGCGACGGTGGACCACGCGGGGGTGATCGCCACCACGTTGCCGAACGCGTCCTTCCCAATTGCCGTGAACTGCTGGGTGGCGCCGACGGCCAGGCTGGCGGGGTCGGGCGAGACCGTGATGCTCGCCAGGGCGCCCACGCGCACCGTCACGGTCGCGAATCCGGAGACGCCCCCGCTCGTGGCCTGCACCGTGTTGGCGTAGGTCCCGGGCAGGTTGCCCGCCGTGAACAAGCCCGAGCCGGCGTCGATCGCACCGCCACTCGCCACCACCGACCAGGTGGGGGTGATCGCGATCACGTTGCCGGCGGCGTCCCTGCCCACTGCCGTGAACCTCTGGGTGGCGCCGATGCCGAGGTCCGCGGTGTCGGGGCTCACGCTGATCGTCGCCAGCGGCCCCGCGACCACGGTGACCGTCGCGAACGCCGAGATGCCGCCGCTCGTGGCCGCCACGGTGTGGGTGAAGGTCCCGGGCATCGTCCCCGCGGTGAACAAGCCCGAGCTCCCGTCGATCGTGCCGCCGCCCGCCACCGTCGACCAGGCGGGCGTGATGGCCACCACGTTCCCGCTGGCGTCCCGGCCCACGGCAGTGAACTGCTGCGCCGCCCCGATGACGAGGTTGGCCGGGTCGGGAGTCACGCTGATCGTCGCAAGCGACCCGGCGACCACCGTGACCGTGGCGGACCCGGAGATGCCGCCGCTGGTCGCCACCACCGTGTTGGCGTAGGTCCCGGGCACCGTCCCCGCCGTGAACAGGCCCGTCTCGTTGGTCGCGCCGCCACCGGCGGCGGTGGACCAGACGGGCGCGATCGCCACCACGTTCCCGAATGCGTCCCTGCCGGTCGCGGTGAACTGCTGGCTCGTGGTGGTGGCCAGGGTGACCGGTGTGGGCGTGATGGTGATCGTCGCCAGGGCGCCCGCGCTCACGGTCACCGTCGCGAATCCGGAGATGCCGCCGCTCGTCGCCTTCACGGTGTTGGCATAGGTCCCGGGCACGGCCCCCGCCGTGAACAGGCCGGAGCTGCCGTCGATCGTGCCGCCACCGGCCACGCTGGACCAGGTGGGCGTGAACGCCACCACGTTGCCGAAGGCGTCCCTGCCGGTCGCGGTGAACTGCTGCGTCGCGCCCACGCCGAGGTTGGCGGGGTCGGGCGTGACCGTGATGCTGGCCAGCGCGCCCACGCTCACGGTGACGGTCGCGAACCCGGAGATGCCGCCGCTCGTGGCCCGCACGGTGTTGGCATAGGTGCCGGGCGCCGTACCCGCCGTGAACAGGCCCGAGCCGGCGTCGATCGCGCCGCCACTCGCCACCACCGACCAGGTGGGCGTGATCGCCACCACGTTGCCGCTCGCGTCCCTGCCCACGGCCGTGAACTGCTGCGCCGCACCGACGCCGAGGTCGGAGGGGTCAGGCGTGACCGTGATCGTCGCGAGCGCGCCGGCGCTCACGATCACCGTCGCGAACCCCGAGATGCCTCCGCTGGAGGCCTTCACCGTGTTGTTGTAGGTCCCCGTCACCATCCCCGCCGTGAACAGGCCGGAGCCGCTGTCGATCGCGCCGCCGCCCGCCACGACCGACCATTCGGGCGTGATCGCCACCACGTTCCCGAAGGCGTCCTTCCCCGACGCGGTGAACTGCTGGGTCGCTCCGATCCCGAGGTTCGCCGGGTCGGGCGTGACCGTGATCGTCGCGAGCGCGCCTCCGCTCACGATCACCGTGGCGAACCCCGAGATGTCTCCGCTGGTGGCCTTCACCGTGTTGGCGTAGGTCCCCGGCAGGGTCCCGGCCGTGAACAGGCCCGAGCTGCCATTGATCGCGCCGCCGCCCGCCTCGACCGACCAGGTAGGCGTGATCGCCAGCACGTTCCCACCGGCATCCGTGCCCACGGCGGTGAAGAGTTGGTTGGTCCCCATCCCGAGGGTGGCAGGGTTGGGGCTGACCGTGATCGTCGCCAGCGGCCCAGCTGTCACATTCACCGTCGCGGACCCCGAGATGGCGCCGCTCGTGGCCACCACCGTCTCGGCGTAGGCCCCGGGCACGGTGCCGGCCGTGAACAGGCCCGAGCCGGCGTCGATCGCCCCGCCGCCTGCCGCCACCGACCACGTGGGCGTGATCGCCACCACGTTCCCGAAGACGTCCTTCCCGGTCGCCGCGAACTGTTGGGCCGCGCTGATGACCAGATCGGCGGGGTCCGGGGTCACCTCGATCGTGGACAGCGGCCCGGGGACGACCGTGACCGTGGCGAAACCCGAGATCCCCGCGACGCTCGCCTTCACCGTGCCGACATAGGTCCCGGGCACCGTCCCCGCCGTGAACAGGCCGCCCCCGGCGATGGTCCCGCCCTCGGCGACGACCGTCCACGAGGGGGCGACCTCGACCACGTTGCCGCGGGCATCCTTGCCCACGGCGACGAACTGCCTGATGGTACCCACCCTCAGCGTGTCGGGGTTGGGCAGAACCGTGATGGTCGCCAGGGGACCGGGCGCGTCGATTCCGGCCGGGTTGTGCTCGCATGCCGCGAACACCATCCAGACGATCACGAGGCTCGCGAGAAATCGCGCGATCATCGACCGTCTCGGGTCAAGGCCCCGGTTCGACCGAGGCCGGCCCTGTCGTAGCAAAGACAACCACCCGGAAGAGCATCGAGTCGCGCCTCCATCCATAGCTTCCGGTACTGTCTATGGATCGTCGCGACTCGTGCTCTTGGCGGACATCCGCCCGCCGGGTGAAATTCGGCTTAACCCCCGGGGATCAGTCCCCCTGGTCCCCTCCCCCTCCAGAGGACTAGTCCGTTTGGGCTAGCGGGCGTCGACCTGCAACGCGGGGCGTCGATCCGAGGGCCGACGCGCCTCACCGCTCCTTGAGGAGCCGCGCCTCGCCGCTCACCGTCTTCAGCGAGATGGGGTGGCCCCTGTCCCCGATGAGTGAACGCGTGCGTCTTCGGGCGACCCCATGGACCCGGCCACGTACATCGGTCCCATGGCCTGGGCCTACCTCGCGTCCCACTTCGAGTCCGAATCCCCCGACGGGTGGATCACCATCATGAACCGGGAAGAACAGTCCCCGGTCCCTCGGAGGCCGGCCCCCTCCCGCTACGCCTTTTTCGGGGGAGCGGCCTTCTTTGCCGGGGCCTTCTTCGCCGGGGCCTTCTTCGCCGGGGCCTTCTTCGCCGGGGCCTTCTTTGCCGGGGCCTTCTTCGCCGGGGCCTTCCTTGCCGGGGCCTTCTTCGCGGCGGGCTTCCTCGCCGCGGCCTTCGCCGAAGCCTCCTCGGACGCAGCGTGCCTCGCCGCAGTCATGCCGGCCCTGACCTGGTCGCCGGCGGCCTGAACCGCACCCTTCGCAGTGGTCGCGGCCTCTCCGACCTTGCGCGCGGCGACCTTCGCTCCGGCGGCCCAGAGCTTCCTCGTAGCCCTCCGGGCCTTCCTCCGGGCCGCGTCGAGCTTCGTGGCGGCCTTGGCCTTCTGGGCCTTCAGCTCGGCGGCCGCCCTGACCTTGTCCGCCTTGGCCTTCGCCTTCGCCTTCCTGGCCCGCGCGCGTTCCCGTTCGAGCTTCTTCCTGGCGGCCGCCTTTGCCTTCGCGGCGCTCTTGCGCTCACCCTCGAGCTTCTTGTCGGCGGCGGCCTTCACCGTGGCCGCCCGCGCCTTCGCGGCTGCCTTGTCCTGCGCGGCCTTCGCCTTCTCTGCCTTGGTCGCCATCGGGGATCCTCCGGAGAATGAGACTTGCGAAAGCGGCGCCCGGCTTACCGCAGCGCCGCCACCCATCGGGACCCGAGCGCGCCTCCGACGGCTTCGATGGCGAAGCCCCCTGATGCGGACCTCTCCTGCGCGCCAACGGGTGACACGGCCAGGAGGGCGGCGACGGACAGCGTGGCCACGCCGCGACCGCGAGCCGTCCATCCCGGGCCGCCACGGCGGTCTCTCACCATTCGGAAAGCGGAATGAGCCCGTCCTCTTCCAGCGGGGCCGCTACCCGCGGTAGCGCGAGTAGCCCCAACCACCACCGCCGAACACGAGCAACAGGATGACGATGATCAGCAATGTCGACATGGGGTTCTCCTTGCCTCGGTTGGCCTGCATGGAACGTACCGGAGAACGCCCGAGGGACCATCGCCCGAAGGCATGATACGAGGACTAGAGCCATCGTGCGGCAACACGCCGCGGTGACCGCGAGAGGCCCGTCCGACCGATCAGGCCGGGGGGTCTTTGGAGCGTGTGTGGGTCACCGCGCTCAAGATCCCGAGGCCGAGCAGGATGACGCACAGGATCATCACGAAGACGGTGGGCAACCCGACCGTGATGAGGCCCCACGCCACGCCGCCGATAACGACGAAGAACCCGATGAGATAGACAGCGAACGACATGGAGTGGTCCCCTAATTGCGGGAGGAGTCGGGCGGGAGCATGGCTGCAATCAGCAGCGGGTACGGATTCACCGGCGTGCCGCGGGCCCAGGACACGTGAGGGTCCCCGCGCATGATCCCGAAGTGGAGATGCGGCGTCCCGGGCGGTGCATTCCCCGTGGTGCCGACGTACCCGATCACCTGCCCGCGGTCGAGGCTCGCTCCGTCGGCGAGCCCGTCGGCATAGCGGTCCAGGTGGCCGTACAGGAGGATGAAGCGCCCGGATGGGTCCGCCGCGTAGACCATCAATCCACCGGCCTTGCTGTCGAAGAGCTTGAGCACGCGCCCGTCGGTGGCGGACAGGACCGGCGTGCCCCGCTCCGCCAGAATGTCCAGTGCCTCATGCGCATGATCGCCCCGGGACTCCGAATACGAATCGCGGAGCTGGGAGCGCGTGACACCCTGCACCGGCACGTCGAGCATGGCGCCCAGGCCCGCGAGCTCGAGAAGGGTCGCGGCTGAATCGGCGTCCGCGCCGGGCATCCCCGACGTCGGTTCCGTCGGCGCCATGGTGGACCCCTGTGAGGCATCGAGGTCGCGCTGGAAGCGCGCCGCGACCGACACGCTGTCGGGTCCGAAGTAGAACACCTCGTAGAGACTCAGCCGGTCGGGAAGCTGCTCCAACAGGATGACGGAGGCCGGCCGAGCGGCGTCCGTCCGTCCCACACGCATCGCGAGCGTCCCGAGCTGCAGCCGTTGGGCGTACAGATAGGTGCGACCACTGCCCGGCGCTTCGACGTAGACCTGCCACGGCTGGCCATCGTCCCAGGCGGGCCGGCCGTGGACCAACGCGACGCGCGCCGTGAGAACCACGCGCTCCGCCCGACCATCGCCATCCAGATCCACCTCGACGCTCTGCTGGTAGTCCCATCCCGCCTCTCCAGCCACTGCGGGCGGAATGGTCGAGTCGATCAACGGGACGGCCGGCAAGGCCAGGGGGGGAACGTCCGCACCGGTCCGGCCGCCCTCGGCTTCGGCCCGAGGGCCGTCCCCGGCGCAGGCACCGGCGCCGGCCAGGAGGGCGGCGACCATCACGCCCTTCCACGGGGGCCTCCTAGATGTCTTCACCGGCAGTCTCCCACGAGCGGGCCCGGCCTAGCGGAAGAGGTCGAAGTTGCCGAGCAGCCACCAGAGGAGGAAGAAGACGACGATGGTGGAGAAGCAGCCACCACCGAGCTTCTTGGCGCCCCAACCGGCCGCGACACCTCTCAACAGCTTGCTCACCGTGCGGCTCTCGGCGCAGTGCGTGCCCGGAATGCCCTACATTCAGCCTAACCGGCGACCGACGCCTCGTCCATCGCCCATTGGCACTACGCCTATCGGGCACGGTGGGTGCTCGGCGGCGGACATGCTCGACCCCTGCTGCGGTGGGAGGAACCGCTGGGGGGAGCGCAGCCTCGACGTGTGTTGGTCCAGACCGCCTTGATCCCGGCAGCGGCGGCCTTGGGGGTGGTGGGGCGCATCGAGCGGTTGCGGCCGCGGCGCTACACGGGCCCACGGATCGCTGGGGAGCTGGCGTTGGCGGTCTCGACGGTAGCTCTGTGGCTGCGAGGCCTGGGCCTGGGTCGGCTGAAGAGCGTGGAGCGCAAGCCGGTGGTGATGCGCTACGAGAAGAAGCGGCCGGGCGAACTGATGCACCTGGGCATCAAGAAGCTGGGCCGGATCCAGGGGGTGGGGCATCGGATCCACGGAGATCGCCGTACGCGGGTGAACGGCATCGGCTGGGAGTTCCTGCACGTGGGCGTCGATGATGCCACACGGGTGGCCTACGGAGAGCTTCTGGCCGACGAGAAGGGGGACACGACCGCCGGCTTCCTGGGACGGGCCGTCGGCTGGTTCCGCAGCCAGGACGTGGTGGTGGAGCGCGTGATGAGCGACAACGGCAGCTGCTATGTGTCGCACCGCTTCCGAGGCGCACTGAAGGCGCTGGGAGCCCGGCACGTGCGTAGCCGGCCGTACCGGCCCCAGACCAGTGGGAAAGCCGAGCGCTTCATCCAGACGGCCCAACGGGAATGGGCCTATGCCCGGGCCTACCGGGCCCTCGGCAACCAGACACCCCTCAGCCGTCTCGAGGACCTGGTGTGAACAACGTCCTCGTCACCAACACCGAACCCCCGGGGATCAGCCCCCTGGTTCCTTCCCCCTCCACGCGATTAGTCCCTTGTCATGAGAAGGCCCCGACCGGCGATGCCAGAGATCGCCCGAGAGCCGACGCGCCTCACCCCGCCCGCAACAGCCGTACGTCGCCGCTCACCGTCTTCAGGATGATGGGGCGCCCCCCGTCGCCGAGGGTGGCCCGCAAGGGCTGACCCGGCCAGCGCCGCCCGATGCGCCCGGTGAGCCGCATGTCGAAGTCCGAGGTCAGATCCCCGGAGACGGAATTGAATTCGAGGTCCGCGTCCGGCGCCGCCGGGAGGCGGAGCGTGATGTCTCCGGACACGGTGTTGAAGTCCAGCTCGTCCCAGTCCGCGGTCCCCAAGGACACGTCCAGGTCACCGCTCACCGCGTGCGCCCGGGCGAGCCCCGTGGTGGCGATGGTGATGTCGCCGCTCACCGTGGAAGCGGACACGTCGCTGCGCACCCCCAACGCGACCACGTCCCCGGACACCAGTCCGGCCTGCAGGGGCGTCCCGGCGGGGAGCTTCACCACGAAGTCCACGCTCACGTCGATGGAGCGGTTCCTCCCGAAGAAGCCCCGCCGCGAGCCGCCCAGGCTCTCACAGCCCTCGCCGCTGGCGTCACCGTACACGGCACAGATGATGACATCTTCGCCGTCCTTCTCCATACGGATCTCCACCTCGTCGAAATCGCCGCTGCGCCCTGTCTTCCGCGCCGTGACCTCGGCGGCGTTCCCGGACGTGAGCTCGGCGCGGATGCTCCCCGAGATCCCCTTCACCTCCAGGGTGCCGCCCCGGGCGATGCTTCCGCTCCACCGGAACGGCTCCTGCGCCCCTGCGTCCGCTCCGCCCAGCGCCAGCGCCAACAAAGCTCCCGCGGCCAGCGTCCCCCGAATTCCCTTCATCGTCCGCCTCCCCATCGTGTGAACCACCCACTTCCACCGTCTCGGACGGGTACACCGTCGAAAAAGTTGCAACGGAAACCCGGGCCCCCTGGAGTCGCGTAGGGGCACGAGGACACCGTCACGGGTAAGGACCTCCGACAGGGGCAGGGCGGGAGAAGGGGAGAATGGGTACGATGGGTCGGCAGTTGCGCATCACGCTCAGGAAGCTCGCCAAGGCGCCGCTCTTCAGCGCCGTGGCCATCCTGACGCTGGCGGTGGGGATCGGGAGCAACGCCGCCATCTTCTCGGTGGTCAATTCGGTGCTCCTCAAGCCCCTCCCCTTCGAGGACCCGGAGCGCCTGGTGGGGATCTGGCACTCGGCCCCCGGCCTGGGCTTCGACGAGGTAAACCAGTCGCCGGCGCTCCACTTCACCTACGCCGCCGAGAGCCGGACCTTCGAGAGCGTGGGGATGTGGGACAACGGCTCGGCGTCGGTCACGGGCGTCGCCGAGCCCGAGCAGGTGCCGAGCATGAACCTCACCTTCCAGGTCCTCCCCATGCTGGGGCTCGAGCCGGCCCTGGGACGCGTGTTCAGCCAGGAGGACGACTCCCCCGGCACGACGGAGACGGTGATGCTGGGCCACGGCTACTGGCAGCGCCGTTTCGGCGGCGACCCAGGTGCGGTGGGCCGCACGGTCACCATCAACGGCACCCCGCGGGAGATCATCGGCGTCATGCCCGCCGGGCTGCGCTTCCTCTCCTACGACCCGGATGTGTACCTCCCCTTCCGGTTCGATCCGAATGCGGTGGCGGTTGGCAGCTTCAACTACCAGGCCATCGGTCGGCTCCGCCCCGACGCCACCCCGGCCCAGGCGAACGCCGACGTGGAGCGCATGATCCCGCTGGCGGTGGAGCAGCATCCCGGCGGGATCACCCTGGGCATGCTGGAGCAGGCGAAGTTCGCCGCCCTGGTGCGGCCCTTGAAGCAAGACGTGGTGGGTGACGTGGGCAACGTGCTCTGGGTGCTCCTAGGCACCGTGGCCATGGTGCTCCTCATCGCCTGCGCGAACGTGGCCAACCTTTTCCTGGTGCGCGCCGAGGGGCGGCAACGCGAGATGGCCGTGCGCACGGCCATGGGCGCCAGCCACCGTCATCTCACGGCGCAGGTCATGGGCGAGTGCGTGGCCCTCGGCGTGGTGGCGGGCGCGTTCGGGCTCGTCCTCGCCATGGCCGGTCTGAAGATCCTGGTGGCGCTGGGGCCCGAGAGCCTCCCTCGGCTGGACGAGATCGGTGTGGATGCGTGGGTGCTGGCGTTCACGTTCGTCGTGTCCGTGCTCGCCGGGCTTCTCTTCGGCCTCCTCCCGGCGCTCCGGCTGGGAGCGGGCAACCTGTTGGGCGCCCTCAAGGAGGCGGGACGTGGTGGGAGCGCAGGCAGGGAGCGCCACCTGGCCCGCAACGCCCTGGTGGTGGCCCAGATGGCGCTGGCGCTCGTGCTCCTCACCGGCTCCGGCCTCATGGTCCGGAGCTTCCAGGCCCTGCGCGCCGTGGATCCCGGGTTCACGGCGCCCGAGGAGGTGGTGACGTTCCGCGTGAGCATCCCCACCGCCGAGGAGCGCGACCCGCTGCTGGTGGCGCAGGCGCACCGCGAGATCCTCCGGCGCGTTCAGGCTGTGCCGGGCGTGGCGTCCGCGGCGTTCTCGTCGTCGGTCACCATGGACGGGTACGACAGCAACGACCCCCTGGAGAACGCCGACCGCCCTCTGCAGGGAGACCAGATCCCCCCCATCCGCCGGTTCAAGTTCGTCGGCGAGGGCTACTTCGAGACCATGGGCAACCGCCTGTTGGCGGGTCGCGCCCTCACCTGGGGCGACGCCGAGCAGCGCGCCAAGGTCGTGGTGGTGACGGAGAACTTGGCCCGGGAGGAGTGGGGTGATCCGGCCTCGGCGGTGGGCAGGCGCGTCCGCAACTTCTTCGGCCAGGGAGGAACCGGCCCCTGGTACGAGGTCGTGGGCGTGGTGGGCGACATCCGCGACAACGGCGTGGGCCAGGACCCGGTGGCTACCGTCTACTGGCCGCAGCTCGTGGAGGGCCTCTACAGCGGGGAGATCTACACGCCTCGCTCCGTGGGCTACGCGGTGCGGCCGAAGACAGGGGACCCGGCATCCCTCCTCCCGGAGCTGCGGCAGGCCGTGTGGTCGGTGAACCCCGGCCTCCCGCTGGCGCAGGAGCGCACCCTGGAGGAGCTCGCCTCCCGGTCCATGGCGCAGACCTCGTTCACGCTGATCATGCTGGCGATCGCTGCCGGCGTGGCGCTCTTCCTCGGCTCGGTGGGGATCTACGGCGTCATCTCGTACGTGGTGTCCCAGCGCACCCGGGAGATCGGCGTGCGCATGGCCATGGGGGCCGAGGAGGGCGACGTGAGCCGGATGGTGCTCAGGCAGGCGGGCATGCTGGCGGGGATCGGGGTGGCGGTGGGGCTCGCCGCGGCGGCGGGGCTCACACGACTCATGGCTTCGCTCCTGTTCGGCGTGAGCCCGCTGGACCCGGTGACGTTCGCCGGCGTGGCGGCGGCGCTGGCGGCCGTGGCGCTGCTGGCGAGCTGGCTGCCGGCGCGGAGGGCAGCGCGGGTGGATCCGGTCGTGGCGCTGAGGTTCGAATAGCGGCTCTCGGGTCGGGTGGGGCGCCCGGTGCACCCCGCCTTCGGGGGCGGCTCGGGGGTTCCTGCCGGCTGGCGCGCTCCACCGCAGGGGACCGCTCGGAGGTCCGGGCCGGCTGACCCGCCCCGCCTACGGGGACCGCTCGGCCTATGGGCGCTTCGGGTCGGACACACTCCATGGTTCGGGCCTCGCTTAGCGGCGCAGGGTCGTCCGGGCCCCTGCGCCGATGTCCCCTAGGGCGGGACGGGCCATCCAGCCCGGGTTCCCGGCGCCGATGTCCCCTGCGGCGGAGTGTGCCTGCCGGCTGATCCACCATGTCCCCTGCGGCGGGGCGCGCCGGGCGGCCTGCCGACACGGCGGCTGCCGAAGCCTTCCGGGCCGTGTGTGCTACTCCACCCCTTTCAGCATCCGCTCGAACAGCCAGTCCAGCAGGAACTTGGCGAACTGCCCGTCGTCGGTGACCCGCTTGTACAGCTCGAAGTTGGTGTCCACCATCTCCTGGAGCTGGTCCTTCACCACGTGGTCGAAGGTGAGGCGGGCGTTCTCCTTCGTGTTCGCCTTGAGGCTGGCGGAGAGGGCCTCGTTGCCGGCCAGGCGCTCCTCGAGCCCCTTGAGGGAGACCTTGTCCTTCTCGGTGAAGTTGGTGCCGAACCGCTCGTTCAGCTCGCGGATGATCTCCGAGAGGGGCTCGACCGGTTCGGGCGTGACCGGGCCGACCCCCTTCTCCTTCCGGGGATCCAGCGTCCCGGTGCCCCGGTCCAGGCGGATCTGGCCCTTGTAGGTCTCCTGGATCCGGTACGACTCCATGTCGATGTTCTGCTGGACCTCCTTGGGGAGGTTTTCCTGGTCCACCGGCAGGTAGCGCCGCAGGAGGCGGCAGAACACGTACATGCGCTCCAGGTCCGCATCCTGGAACGTGAGGATCTGGGAGAGGAACGAGTACAGCCGGACGTAGTCGCCGACGGCGTCCCGGAAGTCGCGCCGCTCGTCCTCGTCCCGCGCCACAGCCCGGTCCACGACGGGCTTGAGCAGGGCGTAGAGCTGGGCCTGCTTGACGCCGGGGTGGAAGTACGCGTCGGCGAAGGCGGCGAGGTCGGCCTCGTCGAAGATCCCGAAGTCCAGGAGCCGCCGCTCCCCGTCGTACAGGAGGTTGGGGTCCGTCCCCTCCGACAGGATCGTGGTCTCGTAGTAGGGGTCGAACGCCTTCTTGATGTCGTCGGCTTCGTTGGCGAAGTCGAGCACCACCGTTTCGGCCTTCTCGGGGTGGACCCGGTCCAGGCGCGAGAGCGTCTGCACGGCGTTCACCCCGCCCAGCTTCTTGTCCACGTACATGGTGTGGAGGAGCGGCTGGTCGAACCCGGTCTGGAACTTGTTGGCCACCACGAGGAACCGGTACGCGCTGGTACCGAACGTGCGCGCGGTCTGCTTCTCGGGGATCCCGTTCATCCCCTGCTCGGTGTAGTCCTTCCCGCTGTCACGGACCGTCCCCGAGAACGCCACCAGCGCCTTGTAGGGGTACCCCTTCTCCGCCAGGTAGGCGTCGAGGGCCAGCTCGTAGCGCACGGCGTGGAGGCGTGAGCGGGTGACGATCATGGCTTTGGCCTTCCCGCCGATGCGGTGGGCCACCTGGTCGTGGAAGTGCTCCACCATGATCCGGAGCTTCTGACCGATGGCGTGCTCGTGGAGGTCCACGAACGCCTTGAGCAGGTAACTGGCCTTCCCCTTCTCGTAGCGGGGGTCCTCCTCGATGGTCTTGAGGAGGCTCCAGTACGTGTGGTAGGTGGTGTAGTGGGCCAGCACGTCGAGGATGAACCCCTCCTCGATGGCCTGGCGCATGGAGTAGAGGCTGAAGGGGACGTACGAGCCGTCCGGCTGCTTCACGCCGAAGAGCTCCAGCGTCTTGGGCTTGGGCGTGGCCGTGAACGCGAACGTGGACACGTTGGGGAGCGGACCGCGCTTGGCCATCTCCTGCAGGATGCGGTCCTCCGTGTCCTCGGCCTCGGTGGCGTCGGCCTCCTCCGCTTCCTCCAGGCTCCCCACCGAGAGCGCGACGTTGAGATGCTTCTTCCCTTCCCCCGACTGGGAGGAGTGGGCCTCGTCCACGATCACCGCGAACCGGCTCCCGGGGAGCGAGCCCACCTGATCGGCGATGACCGGGAACTTCTGGAGCGTGGTGACGATGATGGTCTTCCCGCTCTCCAGGGCCGTCTTCAGCTGGCGTGACGTCTGGTCGATGTTCTCCACGACCCCGGCCGTCTGCTGGAACTGGAGCACGGTGGTCTGGAGCTGGCGGTCGAGCACGCGCCGGTCGGTGATGACGATGATGGAGTCGAAGACGCGCTTGTCGTGATCGTCGTGGAGCACCGAGAGCTGGTGCGCCAGCCAGGCGATGGAGTTGGACTTCCCGCTCCCCGCCGAGTGCTGGACGAGGTAGCGCTGCCCGGGCCCGTGCGCGCGGGCGTGGTCGGCGAGGCGGCGCACCGCGTCGAGCTGATGGTAGCGAGGGAAGATGAGGAGGCGCTTGCCCGTCTTCTTCCCGTCCTCGTCCACCTCGTCGAAGGCGTGGACGAAGTGCTGGATCAGGTTCAGGACGCTGTCGGGCGCCCACACCCGCTCCCACAGATACGACGTAGCGTACGCGTTCTGCGTGGGCGGCACCGGCGGATTCCCGGCCCCACCGAACTTCCCCTGGTTGAAGGGGAGGAATCGGGTCTTGGCTCCGGCCAATTGCGTGGTGACGAAGACCAGGTCGGGATCCACCGCGAAGTGCGCGAGGCACCGACCGAACGCGAAGAGCGGCTCCTTCGGATCCCGGTCGTAGCGGTACTGCTTGATGGCGTCCTCCACCGTCTGGCCGGTGAGCGGCGTCTTCAGCTCCGCGGTGAAGAGGGGGATCCCGTTGAGGAAGAGGCCCAGGTCCAGGCTGCTCTCGTTCTTCTCGGTGTACCGGAGCTGGCGCACCACGGAGAACAGGTTGCCGCGGTAGAGGGTCTGGAGCTCCTGATTCAGCCCCGACGAGGGCCGGAAGTAGGCCAGGTCGAACTTGCACCCGTGGTCCTTCACGCCCTTGCGCAGCACGTCCAGCGCGCCGCGCTTCTCGATCTCCTTGGCGACCCTGAGCGCGAGCTGCTCCTTGGAGGCGGCGCCGTGGTGCTCCGTGTACTTCGTCCACGTCTTGGGCTGCGTGGCCAGTACGAAGTCCAGGAGATCCTTGGGGAGGAGGCACAGCTTCCGGTCGTACGCCTCCGGGGAGCGCCGGTGGTACCCGCCCGGCGCGCCTTCGCCGTACGTCAGGGGATGCTCACGAATGGCCTTGGGCCACCCGGTGCACTCGTCCTCGCCCCCCGCCAGCAGTGCGCACTCGATCGCGTCCTCGAAGGCCTTCTCGGAGATCATGGGCGTCATAGCGGCTCGGTGCCCTCGCTCAGGATGGAGAGGTATCGGTCGTACACGAAGATCCGGTTCCTGCGCCTGCCGGTGATCTCGCGGGCGATCCCCAGCTCGGTGAGCAGTTTGAGCGCGGAAGCCGCTGCGGGAAAGGAGAGGCCGGTCTCGTCGCTGAGGTCCTGGACGACTCGGACCGGGCGGCGCTTGAGGGCGTGGTGGACCCGCAGCGCGGACCCCGCGCGGCGGCCCACCGGCTCGATCCGCCGCCGGTCCTCCTGGAACAGGGCATCCAGGCGCTGAGCGGTGGTCACCGCCCCGTCCGCCGCTTCGCGGACGCCGGTGAGGAAGAAGTCCAGCCAGGCCTCCCAGTCCCCCTCCCTCCGCACCGCATCCAGCAGCTCGTAGTACCGGGCCCGATGCTGCTTGAGGTAGAGGCTCAGGTAGAGGAGCGGCTCCCGGAGGATCCCGCTGTGGATGAGGAGGAGGGTGATGAGGAGGCGCCCGATGCGCCCGTTCCCGTCGAGGAACGGGTGGATGGTCTCGAACTGCACGTGGGCGAGCCCGGCCCGGACCACGTCGGGGACGCCCGGTGCCTCGGCGTGCAGGAAGCGCTCCAGGTCGGCCATCGCCTCCGGCACGACGTGGGGCGGAGGCGGCACGAACACGGTGTTGCCCGGCCGGCTCCCGCCGATCCGGTTCTGCGTCCGCCGGAACTCCCCCGGCGCCCGGTCGCTCCCCCGTCCTCGGGAGAGCAGGATCCCGTGCATCTCCCGGATGAGCCGGTTCGAGAGCGGGAACCCCTCCCGCATGCGCTCCATCCCGTGGTCGAGCGCCGCCACGTAGCTCGACACCTCCGCCACGTCGTCCACGGGAACGCCCGGGGTCTCGTCCAGCTCGAAGAGGAGGAGGTCGGAGAGCGACGACCGGGTCCCCTCGATCTGGGACGAGAGGACGGCCTCCTTGCGGACGTAGGCGTAAAGGAAGAGCCCCCGGTCCGGGAGCAGGGCGGAGACCCCGTCCAGCCGCCCCAGGGCCAGCACGGCACGCTCCAGGGGCCGCTCCAGCGCCCCTGCAAGGGCCACAGGCGGCTCGGGCGGCAGGGGCCGGGGCACCCACGCCCGGACCTCCTCCCCCCCGCCGCTCACCCGCTCGTACCGCCCCGCCGGTCCCCGCTTCATCGCGCCCGCCCGTGAAGGAACGTTGAATAGCGACGACGCTTATTTAACATTGGGCGGTAAGTGTTAACAAGCCTTCCGTTCAGGCAGCCGGTTCAGCGACCTCCCCGCGAACATCGATCTTCCCTGTGACAGCCGCCGAAATGAGGGCCGTGCGGTACTCCTTCAGGAGGTCGATAGCTTTCTGGATCTTGGCCTTGAGAGCATCGATGCGGGCGGTCTCGCGGTCGAGGTAGGCGGCGATGGCGCGTTGCTCGGGGAGGGGGGGAAGGGGGAAACGGTGATGCCGCAACTGGACGGCAGTAAGGTGAGGAATGGTGTTCGGGTTGCTCCCCGCCAAGAAGACGCCGCGCTTGGATGCTGCCAGCATGACATAGAACAGATACCTGGGAATGTCGCGCCCGGTCGGCCTTACACGATGCACAGCCTTCTGGAAGTAGCATTCATCCAACTCCCCTCTCCACATGGCGGTGCGTCCGACATCGCCTCCTTCGCACACCAGCAAGTCCCCGGGCCGAAGGGCATACCGCACTCGATCCTCGATCGAAAAATCCATCGCAGGCAGGCCTTCGGTGTTCACGAAATCCCATTGCACGTCGACGTTCCTCAGGTACGGTGCCAGCGCGCTTCCGGTGATGCGCTTGGCATCAAGCATCTTCCCCAGGGTCACGTCCCATCGTGAATAGACCGGGGGCACCTCCCAGTGGATCGGTACCTCCCCCAACCACTCCACCCCCGTGTTCTTCATGGGCACGTCCGGGTCGAGCCCCTTGGTCACGGCCCGGGAGATGAGCGCGGTCCGCTTCTCGTCCAGCAGCTCGAGGAGGCGCTCCTTCTTCGCCACCAGCGTGTCGATCTTCGCGGTCTCGCGGTCGAGGAAGGCGGTGATGGCGCGTTGTTCGGAGAGGGGGGGGAGGGGGAAGACGGCTTCCGTGAAGGCCCCCACCGGGAGCCCGAAGCGGGTGACGCCGTTGGCGCGGAGGTGGAACTGGTCGGCCACGCCGACGGACTGCATCGCGCGAAACAGATACGGCCCCAGCGCAATTCGATCGTCGGGTCTGATCAGCGTCAGGTGGTAGCCGCAGACCAAGTCGGATTCATCGGCGAGAACCAACGCTGGCACCGCGATGTCGTCGGCGGTCTCGGAGTCCTTCGTTGCGATCACGTCACCGGGCCGGACTCCGAACTCACGAACCTGGACTCCGCTTGCCGTGGCCCGCATGAACTCGATGTCGGCTGTGATGAACTCGTTCTTGTAGACGTCCATGTAGTTACACAGCCGCACCGCCCGTTGCCCCTCTTCCGTCTTCTTATCCACGTTGCTTGGACGGGCGGTGGCGACCGTCTTCAGGCACCGAACCGCCCACCCCTCCGGCACCTCCCCCAACCACTCCACCCCCGAGTCCCGATAGCTCGGGTACCTCGGCCAGACACGGCCCATGCGCCCTTCCCACCCAACCGGCCCGCGCATCACAGGCCTAGCCCCAACTGTGGATCGGCTCCCAGGCGTGTCGCATGCCAGAACTTCTGGCCGAGCTCGTCCTTGGAGTAGAGAACCAAGAAGTAGAGAAGCACGTTCTTCCCCAGGATGCGTATCGGGTGGGCGTCGTCCGGCCGCAGGGCTTGATACCCCAGTCGGGTCATGGCTTGATCGAACTTCCGGAGGAGGAACCGCACAGGCTCTCGGGACCCCGTCGCGCGCCACTCTTCTCTCCAGTTCGGGTCATCAACGAGCCTGCCGATTCTCGTGTCCTCCACATCGTCGAGGTACCGGCGGAAGTTCTGGCGGACGTCTACGCCGAGCATGAGCAGGACGAGAAAGTCCATTCTGTAACGGGTGCCGAGCGTGCGGATGACGTCGAAGTCCAGCTCCGCCGAAAAGGGGTCCACGAAGCAGAATGAAAGCAGTCCCCTCCCTGCTCCGTAGGCGGGCATGGCATCGATCACATCGGCGGTCGCCTTCGTGACATCGCCTTGGATCACCGCGACGTCGAAGGAGCCGTGGACTTCAGCGGTTCGAGCAGCGAGCGCCTTCACGCACTGGGGATCGTTGTCCACGAACATGTACTTCGTGAACGGGTGGGGCACCCGCATGGCCGACAGGCTCGTGGTCTCGACGATCTCTCCGGTGGGGTCCAGACGTGCGCGACCCGGTCCGGAGTACAGACCGACATAAGCGCGCTGCGGCCATTTCTCCTTCATCGCGGTGGAGAAGAGGGAGGCGTAGTAGTTGTGGATCCGGATCTTCTGGAGCGAGTGCTCCTTGATCACCGGCGTGTACTCGCCATCGTCGGGGAGGCCCCTCAGGAAATCGGCGCCCGCCACGGCCTCAGGACCCCGCGGCTCGCAGCGGCATTTCATCCCACTGTCGGCCCTCGAGCTCCCGCCCTGCTGCCTTGGGGGTGCGTCCTCCCCATTGCTTGAAGAAGAAGGGAACGCCGGCTCCCATGCACCGATCCCGGATCGCCGTGACCCACTCGGACTTCATCGGCCGGCGGACAGGGCCGCTCTCGCCTCCGACGATGACCCAGTGGATTCCATCGAGATCAAGATCCACGGGCCCGATCAGCGGCTCACATGAGAGGAAGCGGATGGCCGCAGGCACCTCGCGCAATTGCCTCAAGCGGTACGCCACGTCCTGGTTTTCCACGGACGCGCCGATCCAGATGTGCCCGGGGAGCTGGCCTCGAGTCAGTAGGTCGGCGTGCCGTCTCAGGAATCTCGCCGCCCGCGCGGGTCGCTTGGTAAGCACCTGGTACGTGTGCCAGTCCGCCTCCAGCATGACTCCGAAGAGCCGTCTCGTGAACGCCTCGGGTATGTCTTTGTGGAAGACATCACTCATGCTGTTCACGAAGACGACCTGCGGCGATGCCCACCGCAACGGCTCCTCCAGGCGCTCGGGCCATAGCCGTACCGCGAAGGGATCCCGACGAGTCAGATCCGAATCAACGACGGGCGGACGGGCGCGGTAGATGTCCTTCAAGAGCCGGTTCGCGAGCGTGGCGGCGTAGCAGTTGTCACACCCGGCCGAGACACGGGTGCAGCCCGTGACGGGATTCCACGTCGTTTCCGTCCACTCGATCCCGGTTCGCTGAGGCATGTCACCCCCACGCTCCGAAGACAACCCCGAAGAAGCAACCGTATCAGCCGAATGCCTACCCCGAAACATCAGAAGGACCGCGGAGCTGACGAATGGTCAGATCGGCCATCGGAGAGCCCGCGACAGGTAGCCCCTGTGTCATTCTGTCGACACTTGCGTACAAGTGTCAGCGTTTGGGCACATCGCTCGGCGCCCACGGCCCCCCCGCCGGCCAGGAGCGGTCGAAGGGAATGCCCGAAACGATGCTCTCCCGCACCGGGCCGAGGAAGGCGATCACCCGCTCACCGACGTCGCCGAAACGAGCCGGCGGAGCCGACAGGACCGAGCCTGCCGCGAGATAGTTGCGCCACCGGACCGCGATCTCCGGCTCGTCGTAGAACGGCGGGGTTAGGACACGCGACGCCTCGTCGGCCCACGGCGTGCCGCGGCGCTCGAAGCAGCCTGCGACGGCACGTTGGAGCGGCAACCCGTCAAAGCCGAACGCGCCGGCGAGCGCCCAGATGTCGTGGAAGTCCTTCATGCGGCTGTTGCGTGTGCCGAGTTGGACCATGGCATCGAACTTCTCGGCGATGGTCAGCTCGCGAGGGTACGCGCGCAGCCGGGGCGCGGGCAGTTCGGGCAGGAGCGTGGGATAGGTGATCTCCTCGGGTTCGACGGTTACGGCGTCCCCGACGCCGATGTCGATCTGCACGGCGATGCGGGCGCTGCCGAGGAGCGCGCGGAAGCGGGCTCGCTTGCCCGCATACTCGTCCTCGGCTCGGATCGTCTGGATGGTGAGGTCGGAAAGGTCGAACCGAAGGCCGTCTTCCGGGCAAGGTACGGCGCACACCTCGGCCACCATTCGCCGGATGGCCCCCTCGTCCGCTGCGCCGGACACGAGGAGATCCACGTCCCGAGTGGCGCGGTAGGGATCCGCGAGCCACACCGACAGAAGACTCGCTCCCTTCAGCAGGCAGCGATCCCGCGCGGCCGAGACTCCGAGACGGTAGAGGAGCCGCTCGCTCGCGAACCGCGTGAGCGTGAACTCGAACTCCTCGCCCGTCGCTCGCGCCTTGTTCAGGAGGCGGGCGCGGACGGAGGCCGCGACATCTGGGCTCATATCGCCCTCAGGTCGAGCGCGGCGGACAGGCGGCGCGCCGGCAGGACGTCGTTCACGCGGGAGAGCTCCGCGAGGGTGAACTTGCGGAACCGGAGTCCGTCCTGCAGCGCCTCCATCGCCGCCTCGGGCCCGACGAGACGCTCGAATCGAAAGCAGTCGGCCACCGTTCGCGCCGGCGAAGTGATCCGCGCCCGCACACCCTCGAACTCGATCTCCTCGACGCCCACGGTCCAGGCGGGACCGCTGAACCGCACGATGCGCAGCCGGATCTCGCTCAGGTGCGGTGCGCGCGCCTTGTGCGGGATGGCGAGCCAGACCGAGGCCGACGTCTGGGTCCCGATGCCGTGGACGCGCAGTGCCGAGAGGAGACAAACGATGCTGTTGGGCACGCGCGCGCAGGCCATGGCAAGCGAGTAGTTCTCGGTCGGCTCCGCGTCCGCGAGGCGGTAGAGACCGCGTCCGATCCGCTCGACCTGCCCGGACCGGACGAGCGCCGGGAGCTGGTGGCGGGTGATCCCCGCGGCCCCGAGGTCGCTGGGACGGAAGAACGCACCAAGGCCGGCGGCGCAGAGGCGCTCCCGGAGCCTCCCGGAAGGGGTTCCGGGACCCGTCTTCTCGGCACTGTCGCTTGGCATGCCGACAATATGCGTCGCCGAGCGGTCGCGCGCAACGCCAATTGTCGGCACAACGACATGATGTGCCGACATTACGCGCTTCACCACGCCGCAGTCGGGCGCTGGCGAGGACGGTCACCCTCTCTCCAGGCACCCTTCCCCTCACCCCGCCACCTCCCTGAGCATCGCCAGGATCTCCGCCTCCACCCCCCGGATGTCCGCCTCGATCTCCTCCAGAGGCCGCGGCGGCTCGTAGACGTAGAAGTACCGGTTGAAGTTGATCTCGTAGCCGACGATCCCAACGTTGCCGTCCTTCGCGTCGCGCTTGGACGTGTCGATCCAGGCGTCGGGCACGTGGGGCGCCACCTCCCGCCGGAAGAACGTGTCCACGTCCTCGGACAGCGGGACGTTCTCCGTGTCCCGGAGCTCGGTGTCGGGCTCGGGGTTCCCCTCGCCGTCCCGGCAGATCTCCGCCGTCTCGTCCCGCTCCGACAGCGCGCTGAGGATCGCCTTCTTGATGGGCGCCGGGAGCCTCACTCCGGCCTTCTTCGCCGCCCCATCGAGCGACTTGATGAACGCGGCGCGGTCCTTGAAGAGCGTGCCGGGAAGCGTACCCAGCAGGGTCCGCACGGCTTCCTGGGTGGCGCGCCCCTCCGCGACCTCGTCCTCCGCGGCTTTCCCCTTCTTCTTCGAGCGGACCAGGTTCCTGAACGCCGTCTCCTCCTCGAGCCGCGCAATGCGCTCGGGCGTGGCCTGGAAGTTCAGCCGGAGCGGCCGCTCCACCGTGATCTTCCGGTACCCGAAGTGGGTCGTCGGGAAGACCTTGGTGTGCGGCCCCTCCTCGAACCGATCGAGAAGCTCCAGGATCTCGGCTGCCCGTTCCCGGGGAATTTCCCGGCGCTTGTCCCCCAGGCTCTTCTTCATGGGCACCCAGAACGAGGTAGCATCCACGAGGAGCACCTTCCCGCGCCGCTCCGGAGCCTTCCGGTTCGAGAGCACCCACACGTAGGTGGCGATCCCCGTGTTGTAGAAGAGCTGCTCCGGGAGGGCCACGAGCGCTTCCAGGAGGTCGTTCTCCAGGATCCATCGCCGGATCTCGCTCTCGCCCCCGCCCGCGTCGCCGGTGAAGAGGGGCGAGCCGTTCATGATGATGGCCACGCGCGATCCACCCTCCTCGGGCGATCGCATGTGGCTGACCATGTGCTGGAGGAAGAGGAGCTGCCCGTCGGAGATGCGGGGGAGCCCGGCGGCGAAGCGCCCCGCCGCCCCCTTCTCGTACTCCGCCGTCACCACCTCCTCGTCCTTCTTCCAGTCCTTTCCGTACGGAGGGTTGGTGATGAGGTAGTCGAAGCCGTGCCCCCGGTGCCCAGGGTTGGAAAGCGTGCTGCCGAACCGGATCCGGTCGGCGTCCTCCCCGGTCGGGTCCTTGAGGAAGAGGTCCGACTTCGAGACGGCGTAGGTCTCCGGGTTCACCTCCTGGCCGAAGAGGAAGACGTCGGCGCCGGGGCCGATCCCCGCGCGGTCGTCGCTCCCCTGGATGTGCTCCTTGGTGATGGTGAGCATCCCACCCGACCCGCAACACGGATCGTACACCGTCACCGCCACGCCCGGCTTGCGGATCCGCCTCCCATCTCCCGCCAACATGAGGTCCACCATGAGATGGACCACGTCCCGGGGCGTGAAGTGCTCGCCCGGGTTCTCGTTCATGGCCTCGTTGAACTTGCGGATCAGCTCCTCGAAGACGGTCCCCATGGTGTGGTTGTCCACCAATCCGGGGTGGAGGTCCACGTTCTTGAAGCGCTCCATCACAAGGAACAGGACGCCGGCCTCGTCCAGCTTCGCGATGGTCCCGTCGAAGTCGAACTTCTCCAGGACCTCCCGCATGTTGGGACTGAAGCCCGCCAGGTAGTTCCGCAGGTTCTTCGCCAGGTTGGGGGCGTCCTGGAGGAGCTTCTCGAAGTCGTAGAGCGACGTGTTGTAGAAGGCGTACCCTGACGTCTTCCGCAGCAGGTCGTCGGGGTTGTCCAGCTTCCCTTTGATCTGCGCGTTGCGCTTGAGGACCGCTTCCTTGGTGTCGGCCAGCACGCAATCGATGCGGCGGAGCACCGTGAGCGGCAGGATCACGTCCTGATACTTGCTCCGCCGGAAGTCGTCGCGGAGGAGATCGGCGACGCCCCAGAGGAAGGAGACGATTTCGGAGTGGGTCACAGGGACTTGGGTGCCTGGGTTGGGCGGTGGGCGGCGAACTACGGCACGGGCGGGTGGCGTGCTCGGGGAACGGCGTGGTCGGAATCGCCAGAATGCCCCGTGACGAGAGCATGGGCAAGTCGTCGAGGCCGACCGGCGCGCTCCGCCGCAGGGGACATCGGCTGCACAGGGGGCCCGCCGGCCGGTCCCACGTCACACTTGTTCACCCCCTGGGCCGGGTCTTACCCTACGCCTCGCCCCATCGCACCAGCGAAGGAAGGAGGTTGATCCCATGTCGTTCATGGCGTTTACGAGGCGGCGGTTCCTGTCGGCGTTCGCCGGAGCCGGCGTGAGTCTCCCGTTCCTTCGCGACACCAGGGCCCTCCGGTCCGGTCCGCCCAACCGCCCACTCGTCGTCACCAGCAAGACCAACCGCTTCGTGCGGGAAGCTCTTACCACCACCGCGCTCGGGGTCCTGGAAGCGGGCGGGAGCCCCCTCGATGCCGCGGAGAAGGCCACCAACGTGGCCGAGCTCGATCCGCGAGACCCCACCGTCGGGTACGGGGGCGATCCGAACGAGGAGGGCTTCCACCAGCTCGACGCCTCGGTGATGTCGGGGCCCGACGGCAACAGCGCGGGCGCCGTGGCGGCGCTGGAGAACATCAAGACGCCGTGCTCGGTCGCACGCCTCGTGATGGAGCGGACCGATCACCTGATGCTGGTGGGCAAGGGCGCGCTCAAGTTCGCCAAGATGCACGGCTTCAAGGAGGAGGACCTGCTCACCGACGAAGCCCGCCAGCACTGGGTCGAGTGGAAGGAGACCCTCAGCCCGCGTGACTACTACAACCCGCCCAGGGCCAAGCGCGGCCCGGACAGGCCCGAGCTTCCCTCCTGGTACGACCCCCAGGACCTGGACACCATCAACGTCCTGGTGCTCGACCGGAACGGGGACATGGCCGGCGTCACGAGCACGGTCGGCCACCATTTCAAGATCGTGGGGCGGGTGGGCGACTCGCCCATCATCGGAGCCGGGCTCTATCTGGACAACGCCGTCGGCGCAGCCGGCGCTACCGGCCACGGCGAGGAGTCCATCAAGACCTGCGCCAGCTTCCTGGCCGTCGAGAAGATGCGGGAAGGCATGTCGCCCGTCGACGCCTGCCGGTTCGTCTGCCAGCGGGTCGTGGATCGGCACGGGGGCAGGCCTCTGCTGACCCTGAAGCTGGTGGCACTGAACAAGCTCGGCGACTACGGATGCGCCGCCGTGCGCGGGGTGCTGGACCAGGACAAGAAGAACGTCGTCGGGCCGGGCTTCTTCGTGCACGACGCCCGGGGCCCGCGGCTCGAGCCGGGCGTGGCGCTCCTGCCTCCCATGACCGAGGAAGAGCTGAATCTGATTCCGTGGCGGTGACGCGGGGACGAGATCCGCTTCCCCCCAGGGCGCCGCTCCGGCGCCAACGCCGCGCATGCTGGCCTCTGCGCTCCTGTCGGCAGGTCGCCCACAGGCCTATCCTGACCTGCGATACGGTTGGGCCCATCGCCGGGCGGGCTTCCGTCCTCTGGAGGTCTCATGTCACGCGCGCCATCTGCGGCTCTCGCCCTCCTCGCCCTGCTCACCCTCCCCGCACAGGGGACCACTCAGGACCTGCGCCGGGAGCTGGACGGCCTCCCCTTCCTGCGCAGCTACACCTCGGCGCGGGTCTCCAGCACCGACCCCACGGGGGCCAACGACGACGGGAACTGGGGGAACCCCATTCAGCCCGGAGAGACCCGCACGCTGGCCGAGCTCGCGGGCCCGGGCGTCATCAGCCACATCTGGTTCACCATCTCCACCAGCGACCCGTGGCACCTGAAGAACCTGGTGCTGCGCATGTACTGGGACGGTGAGGAGGCGCCCAGCGTGGAGACGCCCGTGGGTGACTTCTTCGGCCTCGGCCTGGGCCGGTACTTCCTCTACGAGTCGGGCCCCCTCTCGGTGGGGTCCCAGAAGGCCCTGAACGCCTACTTCCCCATGCCCTTCCGCCGCTCGGCACGCATCACGGTGACCAACGAGGCAGAGATCAACGTGGGAGCCTTCTACTTCAACATCGACTACGAGAGGCACGCGTCGCTCCCCGAGGACATGGGGTACTTCCACGCCCAGTACCGCCAGGCCACCCCCAACGAGGCCTGGACGGCCGCGTGGCTCCGCAACGGGCAGCCCGAGGTCAACGACAAGCCCAACCCCGACGGGCGCGACAACTACGTGATCCTGGAAGCGAAGGGGCACGGCCACTACGTGGGCGTGACGCACAGCATCCTCCAGAACCAGGCCGACTGGTGGGGCGAAGGCGACGACATGTTCTTCATCGACGGCGCCGCGATGCCCCAGATTGTCGGCACCGGCTCGGAGGACTACTACCTGGGCGCCTGGTGCTACGGCGGGTGCGGAATCGACCCCTTCGGCAACGAGCACCCCACCTTCGCCTATGAACGGTACGGCAACCCCATGAACGGGGGCGACGACCGGGGCGCGAGCTGGATGGTGTACCGCTTCCACACCGACTCGCCGGTGGTCTTCCAGAAGGACATCCGCGTCACCATCGAGAGCGGGCACGCCAACCACCGGGCGGACAACTTCTACACGGTGGCCTACTGGTACCAGAGCGAGCCCCACGCCTCCTTCCCCCCCCTGCCCCCCGCGGCGGACCGGATCCCGAAGCAGTTCGACGTGGGCGGCCCCACCATGGGCCGTTAGCCCGCCACCACCGAGGAACCCCCACGTGGATGCGCCTCCGGCTCCCCTCGTCTCCCTCCACTCGGTCCGGAAGTCCTTCGGGCCGGTGGAGGTCCTGCACGGGGTGGATTTCGACGTGCGCGCGGGCGAGGTGCACGTGCTCGCCGGCGAGAACGGCGCCGGAAAGAGCACGTTGGTGAACATCCTGTCGGGAGTGCACACCGACTTCGCGGGAACGCTCGCCCTGCGGGGGGAGCCCCGCCGCTTCTCGGGACCCGCCGACGCGGCCCATGCCGGGATCGCCACCATCCACCAGGAGCTCTCCCTGGTCCCCACGCTCTCCGTGGCGGACAACCTGTTCCTCGGGCGGGAGAGGGTGGACCGCTGGGGACGCGTGGAATCCCGTGCCCAGGAGGAGGAGGCCACGCGCCTGCTCCTCGAAGCGGGGCTGGAGGTCTCGCCGCGCCACGTGGTGGCCGAGCTCCCCGTGTCCACCCAGCAGATGCTGGAGATCGTCCGGGCCCTGGCGAGGGACGCCGCAGTGGTCATCCTCGACGAGCCCACCAGCGCCCTGAGCGAGCGCGAGGCCGACACCCTCTTCGCGCGGCTGGCGGCCCTCCGGGCGCAGGGCCGGGGGATCGTCTACATCACCCACCGCATGGACGAGATCTACCGCTTGGCGGACCGCATCACCGTGCTCCGCGACGGGAGCCATGTGGGGACCTACGCCGCCGACGCCCTCCCACCCGACGAGCTGGTGGCACGTCTGGTCGGACGCGCGCTGACGGCGGCGGGTGCGACCCCGGGCCGTGCCGGCCCCGAGGAGGTGCTCCACGTCACGGGGCTCTCGGTGGCCGATGCACGCGTAGCGGGGCGTCTCCTGGTGGACGACGTCTCCTTCATCCTCCACCGAGCTGAGATCCTGGGCCTCGCCGGACTCCAGGGCTCCGGTGCCAGCCAGGTGCTCCACGCCCTCTTCGGCGATGCCTCGGGCCCCCTTGCCGGCACGGTGACCCTCGAGGGCACGCCCTTCGCACCGCGGGGTCCCGGCAAGGCTCTCCAACGCGGTTTGGCACTCCTCACCAGCGACCGGAAGACGCAGGGGCTGGTCCCCGACCAGAGCCTGCTCCACAGCGTGAGCCTCTCGAGCCTGGCGGCGTTCTCCGGTCCGGGCGGCTGGATCCGGCGGGAGGCCGAGCGGGGGGCGGTGGCGTCGGTCGCCGACCGCCTCCGCCTGAAGGCCCCCACCCTGGACGCGCCCATGCGCACCCTCTCCGGCGGAAACCAGCAGAAGGCGTATCTGGCCCGGTGCATGCTCACGGAGCCGAAGGTCCTTCTCCTGGACCAGCCCACCCGGGGGATCGACATCGGCGCCAAGGCGGACATCTACGCGCTGTTGCGGGAGTGGGCGGCCCAAGGGATCGCCATCCTGCTCATCACGTCGGAGCTGGACGAGCTCCTCTTCCTGTCCCACCGGATCCTGGTCATGCACCGGGGCCGGGTCGTGTCGGAGCTCCCGCACGACGCTGCCACCAAGGAGGGGATCCTGGCCACCGCCATGGGGCACGGGCTCGCCCACGACAAGGAGCGCTCATGAGCATCCACCTGTCCGGACGGCTGCGGCAGCTCCTGGCCACGCCCGTGGCCCGCGCGCTCCTGGCGCTGCTTTTCATGGTGGCCATCGGTGCCGCCTTCAACGCCGACGGCGCGTTCTTCCGGTGGAGCGTGCACCGGGACATGCTCCGTCAAGTCTCGGTGTACGGGATCCTGGCGTGCGGCATGACCGTGGTGATCATCAGCGCGGGGATCGACCTCTCGGTGAGCTCGATCCTGGCCCTGTCCGCCGTGACCTTCACCACGCTCACCCTTCCCTTGGGGTGGGGCGCCACCACGGCCATTCTCGCCGTCTTGGCCGTGGGCGCAGTCCTCGGGTCCTTCTCCGGCTTCCTGGTGGCACGGATGCGGATCCAGCCGTTCATCGTGACGCTGGCCATGATGACCTTCGCCCGGGGGCTGGCCAAGGTGGTCTCGGGAGGGAAGAAGGTGACGAACTACGTCGTCGCCCCCGATGGGTCGTCCCAGGTAGTGGATCTCCCCAGGATCTTCGGCCTCATCGACTCCCGGATCCTGGGCGGCAACCTGTCCATCGTCACCGTCGTCTTCCTCGTGTGCGTGGTGGTGACGTGGGTTGTATTGGAGCGCCTCCGGGTGGGACGCCACATCTACGCCGTGGGGGGCAATGCAGAGGCGGCGCGGCTCTCCGGCGTGCCCGTGGGGCGCACCCTGGTGGCGGCCTACGCCCTCTCCGGGCTCTTCGCCGCGGTCGGGGGGATCTGCCAGGCGGCGCAGGAGACCCAGGGCGACCCGGAGACCGGGATGACCTACGAGCTCGACGCCATCGCCATGGTGGTCATCGGCGGCACGCCGCTCACGGGGGGAAAGGGGAGCGTCGTCCTGACCCTGGTGGGAGTCCTGACCATCGGGTACCTGCAGAAGATCCTCTCCCTGAACGCGGCGCCGGAGGCCACCCGCCTCATGCTCACGGGCGCCATCATCGTGTGCGCTGTACTATTCCAGCGCGCAAAAAAGTGACGGCCGGGCGCCCGGCCCCAAACCTCCGACCCGCGGACCCACCCCAGGACGACGATTTCATGCGCATCCGCCCCGCCCCGATCCTGGCCCTCGTCCTCGCGGCGTGCGGGGGAGACGGAGCGAGGGTGCACGCCGGCACCGCCGACGACCCCTTCGTCATCGGCATGAGCCAGTCCAACCTGGGCGAGCCGTGGCGCGTCCAGATGGACGCCGACGTACGCGCGGCCGCCGAGACGCACGACAACCTCCGGGTCATCTTCAAGGACGCCCAGAACAACTCCCTCACCCAGCGGGCCCAGGTGGAGGAGTTCGTGGAGCAGGGCGTGGACCTCATCATCATCAGCCCCAAGGAAGCGGCGCCCCTCACGGGCCCGGTGGCCGCCGCGTACCGGGCGGGCGTTCCGGTCATCGTCCTGGACCGGGAGGTCCAGGGTGACGAGTACACCACCTTCATCGGCGCCGACAACGTGCGCATCGGCCGCGAGGCGGGCCGATGGATCCGCGAGGCGCTGGGGGGCCGGGGCCGCATCGTGGAGCTGAAGGGCCTCATGACCTCCACCCCGGGGCAGGACCGCAACCAGGGCTTTCTCGAGGGCCTGGATCTGGAGGCCAACCCCGATCTCCAGGTGGTCTTCTCCGGGGAGATGGAATGGCTGGAGCCCAACGCCCGCACCGAGATGGAGTCGGCACTGGCCACCAACGACCACATCGACGCCGTGTACGCCCACAACGACCCCGGCGCCCACGGCGCCTGGCTCGCCGCCCGGGCCGCGGGGCGCGAGGCCGAGATGCTCTTCGTGGGGATCGACGGCCTTCCCCACGAGGGGCGGCAGTACGTGGCCCAGGGGATCGTGGACGCCACCTTCCTCTATCCCACCGGAGGAGCGGAGGCCATCGAACTGGCCCTGCGCATCCTCGCCGGCGAGGAGGTGCCCAAGCGCATCGCCCTGGGCACGCGGATCTTCACCGCCGCGAACGTGGCGAGAGGCGGTGATCCCATCCAGTGAGCCGGCGCCGGCACGCCGGCGGCGTCGCATCCGCCAGGAGGCAGGACCGTGAAGCAGCGCATCGCTCTCTTCTGGCCCGGTGACGGGCGGGACATCCCCAACGAGCTGGCCCTGCCCAGCATCACCGAGGCAACCGCGCAGATGGAGGCCGCGCTCCGCAAGCTCGGCCGCGAGCCCTACCGGGTGGAGGGCTTCCTCACCAAGCCCCACCATGCCATCGAGAAGCTCGGTCCCATCCAGGACCCCATGATCGGCGTGTGCGTCCACTGGTTCTACGGCCCCCACACCACCGAGGGCGTGGTGGGGAAGGACAACCCTCTCCTCCTGGCCAGCAACTTCTCCGGGCAGTGGCCCGGCCTGGTGGGGCTCCTCAACACCGGCGCGTGCCTGGAGAGCCTGGGACGGAAGTTCTCGAGGGTATGGACCGACGCCTCGGACTGGACTGCCGACGAGGCGTTCATGGCTCGGCTGGAGGAGTGGTGCACCACCGGCGCCATCGTGTACGGCGAGGAGCAGATCTCCTGGGACACCCCCGTCTCCCCGGAGGCGGCGGCGCTGGCCGCCGGCGTGGCCAGGCGGTTCCGCGACCGGCGGGCGCTCATCCTCATGCTGGGCGACACCTCCATGGGGATGATCAACGGGTATTTCGGGCCGCGCCTTCTCAACCGCCACGGCTTCACCGAGCACAAGGTGGACCAGGCGTGGATCATCGACCGCGGCAAGCGCATCGACGCGAGGCGGATGGACGACGCGCTGGCGTTCGTGAAGGCGAAGGGGGTCCGGTTCCACTGGGGCGAAGCCGGCGCCGAGGACTTCACCGAGGACGCCACCCGCGAGCAGCTCCGCGATTATCTTGCGGTCCTGGACATGGTCGACGAGTACAAGGCCGACTGCATCGGGTGGCAGTACCAGCTCGGCCTCCTGCCGCTGCGCCCGCCGTCGGACTTCGCCGAGGGGCTCTTCAACTCGGCGTGCCGCCCCGAGTCCGATGGCGACGTGATCATCACCTCCACCGAGGCCGACCAGGGGAACGCCGTGCCCATGGAGATGATGAAGCGGCTCTGCCAGGCCAAGGGACTCCACGGGTCGGTGGCGTTCCACGACGTGCGCTGGGGCGGTCCACACGAGGGGCGCTTCGTGTGGGTCCTCCTCAACTCGGGCTCGGCGGGGGCGTACGCCTTCAACCACGACCCCGACACGCTCCAGGGTGTCCACTCGTACCGGCAGCCCAGCCTCTACTTCCCCGTCCCCGGCGGCACCTTCACCGGCGAGAGCCTCCCCGGCGGGATGACGTGGGCGCGCTGCTACATCAAGGACGAGGTCCTCTGGATGGACGTGGGCAGAGGCGAGGTGGTGAAGCTGCCGCCGGAGAAGCGCGACGCGTGGTGGGAGGGAACCAACCGGCAGTGGCCGTTCATGGCGGCGGACCTGGGGGTGACCCGGGACACGATCATGGCCCACTACCTGTCCAACCACGTGGCGGTGGCGTACGGCGACATCTTCCAGGAGATGGTGGCCCTCTCGCGGGAGATGGGCTTCAAGGTCCGCATCCTGGGCGGCGGGAGCTGACCCCATGGCGGCCGGCTTCTACCTGGGCATCGACGTAGGGACCGGGAGCGCTCGGGCGGGAATCTTCGACGCCGCCGGGACCCGCGTGGGGATGGGGGTGGAGCCCATCCGCCTGTGGCGCCCCCAGGAGGACTTCGTAGAGCAGTCCTCGGAGGATATCTGGCGGGCGTGCGGCGTAGCCGTGCGCGCGGCCCTGGCCGAGGCCGGGCTGGCGGGAGAAGCCATCCGGGGGATCGGCGTGGATGCCACGTGCTCGCTGGTGGCGCTGGACGCCGACGACGCCCCCGTCACCGTCTCTCCATCCGGGTCGGACGAGCAGAACGTGGTGGTGTGGATGGACCACCGGGCCGTCGAGCAGGCTGAGCGCATCAACGCCGGCGGCCACGCCGTGCTCCGCTACGTGGGCGGGGTCATCTCCCCGGAGATGGAGACGCCCAAGCTGGCATGGGTGAAGGAGCACCTGCCCGACACCTGGCGCCGCACCGCCCGCTTCTTCGATCTCCCGGATTTTCTGGTCTACCGCGCCACCGGCGTGGACGTGCGCTCCCTGTGCAGCACGGTCTGCAAGTGGACCTACCTGGGTCACGAGGACGGGGCGGAGGGGAGCGTGGGCCGCTGGGACGAGGGGTACTTCCACGCCGTGGGCCTGGGCGACCTGGTGGACGAGGGCTTCGCCCGCATCGGGCGCAGGGTGCGTCCCATCGGCGAGCGCGCAGGCATGCTCACGGGGAAGGCGGTCGCCGAGCTGGGGCTGGCCCCCGGGACCCCCGTGGCCGTCTCCATCATCGACGCCCATGCCGGCGGACTGGGGATGCTGGGCGCCGCCCTGGATGGTCCCGTCAGCGGCGAGGCGGAGCTGGAGGAGCGCCTCGCCCTCATCGGCGGGACCTCGAGCTGCCACATGGCGGTGTCCCGGGAGCCGCTTTTCCTCCCCGGGATCTGGGGCCCGTACTATGCCGCCATGGTCCCGGGGATGTGGCTCACCGAGGGGGGCCAGTCGGCCACCGGCGCCCTCCTCGACCACGTGATCCACAGCCACGCCCGCGCCCCCGAGCTGAGGGCCGAGGCCGACCGGCGCGGCACCAGCGTGTACGCGCTCCTCAACCAGCGCCTGGACGCCCTGGCCCGGGGCGCCCCCTTCCCCGCCGCCCTCACCCGGGAGCTGCACGTCCTGCCGTACTTCCACGGGAACCGCAGCCCACGGGCCGACCCGCGCCTCCGTGGGATGATCTCTGGGCTCAAGCTCGCCGACTCGGCGGACGCTCTGGCCCTCGTGTACCTGGCCACCGTCCAGGCCATCGCCCTGGGGACGCGCCACATCGTCGAGGAGATGAACCGGGGAGGATACCGGATCCGAACGTTGATCGCGTGCGGCGGCGACACCAAGAACCCCGTCTTCGTCCGGGAGCACGCCGACGCCACCGGGTGCCGGGTCGTGCTCCCCCGCGAGCCCGAGGCCGTCCTCCTGGGGTCGGCCATGATGGGCGCCGTGGCCGCCGGGGACCGGCCGTCCATGCTCTACGCCATGAGCGCGATGAGCGCGGCGGACCGGATCATCGAGCCCACGGGGGGCGACGTGGCGGCCTACTTCGACGCGAAGTACCGGGTCTTCCACCGCATGTACGACGACCAGCGCGCCTACGCTGCGCTCATGGCGAGGGAGTCGTGACCACCGGGCGGGCCCTGACGGCCCTGACGGCGGCGGCTCTGGCGCCTCTGGCAGCCCTGGCGGCGGCCACCCTGGCGACCGCCCCCGCTGCCGCGCAGGAGCCTCAGGCCGGCATGGTGGCCGAGCTGCGGGCGCTGCACCGCACCGACCTCCTCCCCCGCTACCGCGCCGGATCCCTTGTGTCCCAGGTCTCCAGCTACGACACCACCGGCGGGAACGACGACGGCTTCGGGGGCACGTACTCGTTCGTGAGGAAGGAAGGAGACTTCAAGGTGCTGGCGGACCTCCGCGGTCCCGGGGTGGTGAACAGGATCTGGACGCCAACCCCCACCGACCGGATGGTGGCCTTCTACTTCGACGGCGAGGCGACGCCACGCCTGCGCCTCCCGTTCAGCGAGCTGTTCTCCGGGAGCACGCCGCCCTTCGTGAAGCCGGTGGTGGGCAACGAGGTGGGCGGGTACTTCAGCTACCTTCCCCTCCCCTACACCCGCTCCCTGAAGATCGTCTACGAGGGCGACGACATCCGCTTCCACCAGATCCAGTACCGCGCATACCCTGCGGGCACTGAGGTCGAGTCGCTCCGGATGCCCCTCACGGCCGAGGCCCAGGCCGAGCTGGAACAGGTCGCCGATGCGTGGGACCATGTGGGGCGACGGCCATGGGGCGACATGCCCGTCCTTGTGGACGAGCGGGCGTTCGTGGTGGAGCCAGGCACGGCGTTCGAGCTGTTCCGCGCAGAGCTGGGTGGACGCATCCTGGGCATCGAGATGGAGCGCGCGCCCGGGACGCCTCCCCAGGGCCCGGGCGTCATTCTGGAGGCCCGCTGGGACGGGCAGGCGGAGCCGGCCATCCTGGCCCCGGCCAACGACTTCTTCGGCTACGCCTTCGGGAAGGCCGCCGCCCAGAGCCTCCTCCTGGGCTCCCGCGCGGGGACGGACTACGTGTACCTGCCGATGCCCTTCGACAGGTCGGCCTCGGTGGTCCTCCGCGTCCTCGCCGGCGAGACCGCCGCGCGGGGAACCGCCCGCGTGTACTGGGCCGCGGATCCCCGCGACCCGGCCACGGAGGGCCGCCTCTACGCCACCTGGCGGCGGGAGCGGGAGCCGGCGGTGGGAGAGCCTTACCTCCTCCTGGACGCCCAGGGCCCCGGCCATCAGGTGGGGGTCCTGCTCCAGGCCCAGGGGCTGAACCCAGGGATGACCGTGTTCTTCGAGGGCGACGACGTCACCACCATCGACGGAGTGATGCGCCTCCACGGAACCGGCTCCGAGGACTTCTTCAACGGGGGATGGTACGCCCTCCTCGACCGCTGGGACCGCGGGATGAGCCTCCCCGTCCACGGGGCTCTGGACTACTCCCTCCCGCTGTCGCGCACCGGCGGGTACCGCTTCTACCTGGCGGACAAGCTCTCCTTCGGCGACCACCTCCGTCAGACCATCGAGCACGGCCCCGAGGGGAACGCCGTCCCCGTGGACTACACGTCGGTGGCGTTCCACTACGGGACGGCGCCGTCGCCGGCCGCCCAGTCTCCTCGGGGGACGCCGGTGCCCGAGCCTCCTCCGGTGCACCACTTCTATCCCCAGCTCGCGGAGATGTCGGTCGGGTCCGGCACCACCGTCGCGTTCGTGGGAGGCGCCCTGGAGATCCGCGGGCCCGTGACGACGCTGGTGCGCTTCGACGTGTCGGTGCTCCCACCGGGGCGATACCGGGTGAAGCTCAGCTACCGCACGGGCCCCGACGGGGCCGAGTTCTCCCTGTGGCGGCGCCAGATCCAGCTGTCGCCCTGGCTGAGCGCCTTCGCCGCCGAGGCGACCCGTGTGGAGGCGGCGGACATGGGCCAGGTGGAGCTCACCGCCCAGGCGCGCTCCATCACCGTCCGCACCCGCGCCGTGGACGGCCGCGACGTGCTGCGCATCGACCGCCTGATCCTGGAGGAGGTGCGCTGAGCGCACGTCCTAGCGACGTCTTCGTACCCGGAGCGTTCCGATGAACCGATCCAGCGTGCCTCTCGTCCTCGCCGCCCTGTCCTGCCTCGCAGCGCTGGATGGCCTCGGAGCGACGGCCGCCGCGAGCGCCCAGGCCCACACCCTCGCGCCGCCCGACACCGCATGGGTGGAGCGCACCCTGGCCGCCCTCCCCCTGGAGCGGAAGGTGGCGCAGCTCGTCACGTCGGACCTGAACCCGGCCGGGTACGTTTCCGATGATGACCCCCGCCTCCAGCGGTGGATCTCCCTGGCCCGAGACCACGGAGTCGGGATGTTCGTGCTGTACGCCGGCACCCCACGGGACGTGGCGTGGCTCACCAACCGGCTCCAGCGGGAGGCGGCCATCCCCCTCCTCTTCTCCTCCGACTTCGAGGGAGGCCCCGGCCAACAGGTGGTGGGCGCCAGCGAGTATCCGCCCAACATGGCGCTGGCCGCCGCCGGCTCGGAGGAGCTCATGTACCGGGCGGCGGCGGCCGCGGCGGACGAAGGACGGGCCATGGGGATCCACCTCACCTACACGCCGGTGGTGGACATCGCCGTCCGCCCGGACAACCCCCAGGAGTCGTCGCGCTCCTTCGGCGGCGACCTGGACCTCCTGGGCCGCATGGTCCGGGCCTACGTTCGCGGCTATCACGACCACGGCATGCTCACCACGGCCAAGCACTTCCCCGGCCGGGGCGACCAGGAGCCCATGCCCGGGAAGGCGCCGTGGATGTGGAACCCCAAGCCGGCGGAGGAGTTGGACGCCCAGGAGTTCACGGCGTTCCGCCACGCCGTGGAGGCGGGAGTGGACTTCATCATGAGCGAGCACATCGCCGTGCCGGCTCTCACCGGGGGCTCCGACCTCCCCGCCAGCGTGGAGCCCCGCCTGGCCACCGACGTCGTGCGAGGGCGCCTGGGGTTCCAGGGGATCCTGACCACCGACGACCTCTGGTACGAGCACGTGGTGGCGCGCTTCGGCGCTGAGGAGGTGGCGTTGCGCGCCTTCGAGGCCGGGCACGACATCCTCCTCAAGCCCCGGGACCCCGTGGCCACCATCGCGGCCCTGGCCAACGCGGTGCGCTCGGACCGCATCCCCGAGGAACGGGTGGACGCAGCGGTCCGCAAGCTCCTCCTCCTCAAGTCCCGCCTGGGGCTTCACCGGGAGCGCAGCGTGGATCCCGACGCCGTGGGCCGCGCCGTGGCCACCCCCGCGCACCAAGCGCTGGTGCAGGAGATCGCCGACCGGTCGCTGACCTTGCTGCGCAACGAGGGCGTCCTCCCGGTGGCGACGCCGGGAAGGCTGGTGAACGTGAGCATCCAGAAGGGCGAGGTGGACGCGGGCCCGCCGCTGTTGGCGGCCAAGCTCGCGTCCACGCTCCCGGGGACCCGGAGCTTCACCGTCCGGCCTGGTCAGAGCGCCGAGGCCCGCGCCAGCATCGTCGAGGGTGCCGCCGCCGCCGACCTGGTGGTCATCTCCCTCTTCGTCCAGCGGGACAAGAGCGGTGACGCCACGCCCCTGCGCGAGACCGACCTGGAGCTGATCCGCACGCTGGCAGCGGCCCACCCCGGGCGGGTGGTGGCCATGGCGTACGGCAACCCGCACCTGGCACGCAGGCTCCCCGATCTGCCGGCGCTCCTGGTGGGCTACGGCGAGCGCACCTGGTACGGGAACCAGGACGCCTACTTCGATTCGTTCGTCCGCGCCCTCACCGGCAAGCTCGTGCCCCAGGGACGTCTCCCGGTGCAGGTGAGCGAGCGATACCCGCTCGGGTTCGGGCTCGCGACGCGGTAGAGGTGGGCAGCGCGCTCGGCCTCCGGGGACCGCTCGGAGGTCTCGCGGACTCGCAGGTCGGTGAACGGCGACCGAGAAGGCCGCTCGGCTCAGCTGAAACGTCCCGAGTGGCACAGGCGTGCCGTGCCCCACCCGTGCCCCCCCGCACCCCGCCCGCGGACCGTCCGCCCGAACCCCCGACACCCGGATTAAGAGTCCGGTGCTCTGAATTGTCCACTCGATGAGTTCCAGACTGAGCTACGGGCCCACAAAATAATCAAATTAAGAAGAGAGATATAAAAGTTTTGTTTTTTTGTAATGTTTTACGCTTTTTATAACTTAGGTAATTTTCTTTAATGAAAAGTTTATATACTTTTATAGATTTTCTTAGTTTAATGAGTATTGGCGGACAAGCAGTGATGGAAGGAGTGATGTTGAAGTCAGAAAAGAAAGTAGCTACCGCGGTGAGAATTCTAAAAACAGGAAAGATTAAGGTGAAAGTGAATAAAGTTAAGAAAGTGCCTAGGTTCTTTAAGATTCCTTTCTTAAGAGGAATTTATGTTTTAGTGGAAAGTTTTGTGTTAGGGATGCGGGCTTTGGTATGGAGTTCTAATCAGAATTTAGAGAAAGAAGAAAAAATCAAGAAAAGTGAGTTAGTAATAACTTTTGTAGGTTCTTTATTAATTGGTTTGGGGGTTTTTTTAGGACTGCCTTATTTAGTTACCTGGTTTTTAATTGGGGAGAAAGGCTGGTTATTTGGTTTGGTGGAAGGTTTGTTGAGGGCAGGGGTTTTCTTAGGTTATATCTTTATGATTGGGCTTTCTAAAGAAGTTAAAAGATTATTCCAGTATCATGGAGCAGAGCATAAAGTAGTTAATTGTTATGAATCGGGAAAAAAGGTTGTGGTTAGGAATGTTAAAAGATATTCAACAATGCACGCAAGATGTGGAACAGCCTTTATTTTTATTGTTTTGTTCTTGTCAATTATTGTATTTAGTTTTTTAGAAGTGGGATTATTAAGGTTGTTATGGAAGTTCTTGTTAATTCCAGTGATTGCGGGAGTGAGTTATGAGATTCTAAAGTTAGGAGACAGGTTTAAAGGAAGATTCTGGGTGACAATGTTGATTTGGCCGGGCTTGATGCTGCAAAAGATAACAGCTCGGGAGCCGGATAACAAACAAATAGAAGTAGGAATTGCAGCTTTTGAGAAAGTTAGATAATCCTGGTTAAAGGTTAACCCAAAGATAATCTTCTCCTTATACTCTAACTGTAGGGGTATTTCAGAGGACATGAGAAGAATGATTTCTAAATTAAGTATAACGATGTTAAGCTTCCTGAGATTTATCCTCAGATCGAGGCGTAGCCGAGAAGTAAACCGAAGGCAGACATATGATTTAATAAATAGACAACCAAATTTTTTTATAGTACTCTTTATTTTAAATGAAAATGGGTTATACTTGTGGTTTTAAATGGGAGAAGAAAGATACTGATTTTTTAAGATCAAATTATCTTTCATTGACTAATAAAGAATTAGCAGATTATTTTAATGTGAGTGATTCAAGTATTGAACATAAACTTAAAAGATTAGGACTTAAGAGACCTAAAAGT
>CAZJFX010000037.1:0-31986 GCA_964545395.1 uncultured Gemmatimonadaceae bacterium
ACCCCTTGTTCTACGCCGTTTCTCGCCTTCTCGCGTCGGGAACTTCGGCCTAGAAGAGCCTCTGGAAGAGCACCATGGCCACGATGGAGAGGGCCGTCACCGTGGCCACGGCGGGCCGCCTTCCCTGGTGGAACGCCTCGGGAAGGAGTTCCACCAGCACCATGAGGATCATGGCGCCGGCTGCGAAGCCGAGGCCCCACGGGAGGACGGGGCGGAACGTCTCCACGAAGAGGAACGCAGGGACGGCCATGAGGGGCTGGGGCAGGGAGGACACGATGCTCCATCCCGCGCACCGGAGCACGCTCACCCCCTGCGGGCGCATGACTGCGGTGATGGCGACGCCTTCGGGGATGTTGTGCACCGCGATGGCCACGGTGATGAGCGTGGCCAGGGTGATTCCGCCGCCGAAGGACACGCCTACCGCCACGCCCTCCGAGAAGGAGTGGACGGTCATCACCACCATCATGAGCAGCATGCGCCGCGCTCCCGCGCCGCTCCCCGGAGCGAGGAGCAACTCCTCCTCGCTCCTTCCCTCCATGAGGCGCTGGGTGAGGAGGATGAAGGCGACGCCGAGGGCCACCCCGCCCAGGGTGGCCCCCGGGCCGTGCAGCGTTCCCTCCGACACCAGGCCGAAGCTCGCGCCGAGCATCAGCCCGGCGGCGACGGCGTTGGCGTAGGCCACGGTGCGCGCGGAGAGGGTGCGCACGAAGAGAAAGGGCACGGCCCCCAGCCCGGTGGCCACCGCCGTGGCCAGTGCGTACAGGAACACGAGCAGCGCGGCGCTCATGAGGCGTTCCCCAGAGCCACGACGATCCCCATGGCGACCAGCGTCACCAGGGCGATGCCGGTATGCCCCGCCTGCTGGTACGCCTCGGGGAGGAGCTCGGCGAGCACCAGGTAGATCAGCGCTCCCACGGCGATGCCTACGGCCCACGGAAAGAGGAACGGGAGTGCGCCCACCAGCGCGAAGGTCACCACCGCCACCAAGACCTGGTTGGCGTTGACCGCCACCGCCAGCGCTGCGGCATGGCGCACGCGCACGTGGCGGCTGGCGAGGACGGAGGTGAGCACCATGGCTTCGGGGATATTATGGACGGCGAGAGCGAGGGCCATGGAGATCCCGAAGTGCAGAGAGACCAGCATGGCGGCCCCGATGGCCACGCCCTCCGGGGTGGCATGGAGGGCGTTCACCAGAATCACCTGATACCCGTAGGCCGGTTCCGCCTCGCCCAGGCGGTTCAGGTCCGTCCCCTCCGTGCCCGTGAGCAGGTGGGCCAGTCGGGTCGCCGAGAGCCCCAGTACCGCGCCCAGGCCGCCCTGGACCACCGTAGCCCGGTCGGGGAGCCCCACGTCGAGGAGCGCGTAGGACACGCCCAGCATGAGCCCCGCCGCCAGGGCGTTGCTCCACCCCAGCAGCCGGAGGGGCAAGCGCCCCATGAGCGCCTGTGGCAACGATCCCAACCCCGCCGCGAAGGCCGCGACGGACGAGAAGACCAGGACGGCGAGGGTCGGATCCAGCTCTGGCATCTACCTCCCGGACATGAACGGGTAGCGGTAGTCCTTCGGGGGCACGAACGTCTCCTTGATGGTCCGGGCGCTCACCCACCGGAGCAGGTTCAGGTGGCTCCCGGCCTTGTCGTTGGTCCCCGATGAGCGCGCGCCGCCGAAGGGTTGCTGGCCCACGACGGCCCCGGTGGGCTTGTCGTTGATGTAGAAGTTGCCCGCGGAGGCATGGAGGGTGTCCATGGCTTCCCGGATGGCCTTCCGGTCCTGGGCGAACACCGCGCCGGTGAGCGCGTACGGCGACGTCTCGTCCACCGTGCGCAGCGTATCCGCCCAGTCCTTGTCACGGTATACGAAGACGGTGAGGACGGGACCGAAGATCTCCTCGCGCATGGACTCGTACTGGGGCTTCTTGCTCAGGATGAGGGTGGGGCGCACGAAGTACCCCTTCTCGTCGTCGCACACGCCGCCAGCGATGACCTCGGCGTCGGGGGAAGCCTTGGCCCGCTCGATGTAGCCCTTGATCTTGTCGAAGGACACCTTGTCGATGACCGCACCCATGAAGATCGAGAAATCGGCCACGTCCCCCATGGAGATGCCTTCCGTCTGCTCAACCAGCATGTCGCGCAGCCCCGTCCACATGCTCTCCGGGACGTACGCCCGGGACGCCGCCGAGCACTTCTGGCCTTGGAACTCGAAAGAGCCGCGCAGCATGGCGGTGGCCAGCGCCTCGCGGTCGGCGGACGGGTGGGCGACGATGAAGTCCTTCCCGCCCGTCTCTCCCACGATGCGCGGGTAGGACCTGTAACCACTCACGTTCGCACCGATGGTCTTCCAGAGCGAGTTGAACACGGTGGTGGAGCCGGTGAAGTGGACGCCGCCGAAGTCCCGGTTCGCCAGGAGTTCGTCGGTGATGGCGGCGGAGTTGCCGGCCACGAAATTGATCACGCCCGGGGGGAAGCCGGCCTCCTGGAAGAGCTTGGCCATGTAGTAGTTCGAGAGCATGGCCGTGCGCGCCGGCTTCCACACCACCGTGTTGCCCATGAGCGCCGGGGACGAGGGCAGATTCCCCCCGATGGACGTGAAGTTGAAGGGAGTGATGGCGTAGACGAAACCCTCCAGCGGACGGTACTGGGAGCGGTTCCACATGCCCGGGTCGGAGAAGGGCTGCTCGGAGTAGATCCTCTCCGCGTAGTGGACGTTGAAACGGAAGAAGTCCACCATCTCCGCGGACGCGTCGATCTCGGCCTGGTGCGAGGTCTTGCTCTGGCCCAGCATCGTCGAGGCGTTCAGCACCTGGCGCCAGGGCCCTGCCAGGAGGTCCGCAGCCTTGAGGAAGATGGACGCCCGGTCCTCCCACATCATGGTGGACCAGTCGTGGTGGGCCTCCATGGCGGCAGCGACGGCCTTCTTCACCTCGGTGGGGCCGGCCTTATGGGCCCGGGCCAGCACGTGGTGGTGGTCGTGGGGCGATACCACGTCCACGGTGTCGCCCGTGCGGATCTCCTCACCGCCGATGATGAGGGGAATGTCGATGACGGTGCCCGACATTTCGGTGAGTTTCGCCTTCAGGGCGGCTCGCTCGGGCGTGCCCGGGGCGTAGGAGAGGACGGGCTCGTTCCTGGGTGGGGGGACCTTCACGATGCCGTTCATGGTCGTCGAGGCTCGGGTGGCGGGTCGGAGGGCGCCGGACGGAAAGACGACGGGGGGCGGGGGAACCTTGGTTCTCCCGCCCCCCGTGATCGCCTGCGGCGTTGTGCCTACCCGAAGAATCTCACCTTGGAGAGACCCTCACGCAACCGCTGCCAACCCGACCGGCCGCCGCCGGGGGAGGGGCTGTAGCTGTAGTAGTACTGGAGGTAGTAGCTCTCGTCGCGGGTGGCCGCGGACACCTCGTTGAGGACGGCTCCGAACACCTTCACTCCCACACGCCGGAGCTGTTCCACCGCGCGCTCGGCGGTGCGCTGCTCGGTCTCCCCCGAACGCAGCACCAGCACGGCTCCGTCGGTGTGCACCGCCAGGACGGCGGCGTCGGTGACGGCCAGGACGGGAGGCGAGTCGATGACGATCTGGTCGTAGCGCTGCTCGAGCTCCTCGATGAGCCTGCCCATGGCCTTGGAGTTGAGAAGCTCCGAGGGGTTGGGCGGGAAGGGCCCGGAGGGGAGGAAGTCCAGGTTCGGCAGGACGTTGGGCCGGATCGTCTCCCGGACATCCGCGTCACCGATGAGGAGGTTGGTCAGGCCTGGCTCGCGCAGCACGTCCAGCGCGCGGTGGAGTGAGGGGCGGCGCAGGTCCGAGTCCACGACCAGCACCCGCTGGCCCTGCTGGGCCAGCATCACCGCGAAGTTGATGGCGGTGGTGGACTTCCCCTCGGAGGGTCCGGGGCTGGAGAAGAGGATGCTCTTCACGGGCTCCTCTTCGGTGCCCATGAACGTGAGGTTCATCCTCAGGTTGCGGTACGCTTCAGCCGCAGGATCGAGGGGGTCCATGGCCACGATGAGCGGGAGCCCGCGGCTGCCGAGGGCACTGCCGGTGGCCGCGGCATCCTCGAGGCGGCGCAGCCTGGGGATGATCCCCAGCACCGGGATCCCGAGGAGCGACTCCACGTCCGAGCTGGTGCGCACCGTGCGGTCCAGGTACTCGAGGAAGAAGGCCGCGCCCACGCCCAGGATGAGTCCCAGCAGGGCTCCGAGGAACACGTTGACGCGCCCCCGGCCCTGGATGCGGAAGGCCCCGATGGCCGGGTCCAGGATCTCCACGTACGGCGACGCGGCGGCCTGGGTGATCTGGGCCTGGTAGAGCTGGGAGAGGAGGAACTGGTACGATTCCCGGTCCAGTGTCTGCTGGGCCTCCAGGGCTTGCAGCTCGCTCTCCAGCTCCGGGAAGAGCCTCTGCTCCTCCCGCAGCCCTGCCTGCTCCCTGGTCAGCTCCTGGAGGCGGCCCTCCACGACCTGCCGGCTGGCGCGGGCGGCTTCGACGAGCTGGGACCCCAGTTCCTGGATCTCGCTCTGGACCGCCACCACCTGGGGGTGGCCGGGGCTCATCCTGTCCTCGGCGACGAGACGGCGCTCGTCCGCCTGCTCGCTCTGGACCCGCTTGATGAGGTCGGTCACCTGGGGTGCCGCACCGCCCGGGAGCTGGGCGGCCACCGCCGAGAGGTCCGCGCTCCGGATCCCTCGCGACTCGATGGTGTGCACGAGCTCGGCGAGGACCCGCCGCTGGCGATCCCACCCCTCGATCTCGCTCGCCAGCACCTCGGCGCGGTTCACCAACGCCTGCTCTCTCGACGAGAGGTTGGTGAAGGCCTGGGTCCTCTTGAAGTCCCTGATCTGCGACATGGAGCGGGAGAGCTGGGACTGGGCCGAGTCCAGGCGCTCGTTGATGAAGTCGATGTCCGCTCTCGCCTGCTGGCGGACGCGCTCCGCTCCCTTTTCCCTGAGAGCGATGCCGGCCTGGTTCAGGATCTCGGGCACGAGCACGGGGTCGGGGTGGATGAGGGCCACATCGACGATGTTGGTGGCTTCCCGCGGCGTGGCGGTGAAGCTGGCCTCACCTTGGACCGCGGCGAGGGGGACGATCTCCAGGTGATGGATCCGGCCCTCGTCCGGAGGCGGCTGCAGGACGAAGCCGACGAACCCGGCGTCCAGCCGTTCGCCCACCGCAGCCTGGCCCAGGACGGTCCCGTCCGAGGCCCGGAGCACGGCCGAGCCCCCATCGCTCTCGTAGACCAGTTGGTAGCGCCCGTCGGGCGCCTCCCGTGCGACCCGGATCTCCTGCGCGAGCTCGGAGCGGAGCGCGTCGGAGGGGACCCGGCGCATTCGGAGCCCCACCGAGTCGGCCACCGTGGCGGCGATGGTGGCTGACCGGAGGACCTGGATCTCGGATTCGATGGGGTCCACGAAGATGTCCATCCCCGAGACGCGGCCTGCGGTGATCAGCCCCCGCTGCCGCTGGAGCGGATCGGTCACCTGGAGCGTCATGCTCCCCTGATGGAACACCTTCTGCCGGGACACGGCCCAGATGGACGAGGCCGCCGTCACGGTGAAGACCACAAACACCAGCCAGAGCCGGCGAGCGATGACCTGCCAGTAGTCCGAGAGGTGGGGCGCGCTACCGGTCCGTTCGGGCTCGAGGTCACCGAAGGGGCGGAGGGATGGCTCGGCGGTCATCTGTGGTTTCCCTCTGAAGGACCAGTACAAGGTTAAATCGTACACACCTCCCTTCCCCCCGCGGGGGGTGCGTACCCAACCCATGATGGATCACATGTTCAAAACTCGGGGAAAACCAACCCCGGCGCAATAGGGGCCGATCGCGAACAACCCGCCAGGCACAATGGGATTCAGGTTGACCCTTGCATTCCCGCCAGGTAGATTTTTTTCCTTTCTCGCCCTTGTGGAGCGAGAGAATCCACGGAGGATCTCGGAAGAATGAACTCCGTCGAGAAAATCGAAACGATTCTCGATTCCATCCGCCCGGTCATCCGGGCGGATGGAGGTGACGTGGAGTTGGTGCGCTACCGAGAGGCGGAAGGCATCGTCGAAGTGCGGCTCCTCGGGGCCTGCGACTCGTGCCCCATCTCCATGATGACGCTCAAGGAGGGGATCGAGCGGCGTCTGAAGATCTCCATTCCCGGCATCATGGAGGTGAACGCGGTATGAAGGTCGATGAGATCAGGGGCTCGGTCATGGCGGCCCTTTCCGAGGTCCGCCACCCCGCCTCGGGGAAGGACATCCTCGCCAGCGGCCACATCCAGGGCGTGGAGGTGGATGCGTCCGGGGAGGTCCGGTTCGGCTTCCTCATGCGCGCCGACGACCCGCCTGATCTGTTGAAGGAGGCCCGCTCCGCCGCCGAGGCGGTGCCCGGAGTGAAGGGGGTGAGGGTGAACGTCCAACTCCCCCAGATGGGGCCCCAAGGCAAGCAGGGTGGGATCAAGCCCGGTTCCGTGCCGGCGCCGACCCCGAAGCCTGGGATCCTTCCGGGCGTGAAGCACGTGGTGGCAGTGAGCTCGGGGAAGGGGGGCGTGGGCAAGTCCATGGTGGCCGCCAACCTGGCGGCGTCCTTCGCCCGCCTCGGTCACAAGGTCGGGCTCCTGGACGCCGACATCTACGGCCCCAACATCCCCCTCATGTTCGGCGAGAGCGGGCGGCCGCGGGTGACCGGTGTGGAGGGGCGGGAGATGATCGAGCCCCTGGAGGCGCACGGCGTCCGGCTCATGAGCCTCGGGTTCCTCCTGGACAAGGAGCAGCCGGCCATCATGCGCGGACCCCTGATCACGGGGATCCTCAAGCAGTTCCTCGAGCAGGTGGCGTGGGGTGTCCTGGACATCCTTGTGGTGGACATGCCTCCCGGGACCGGGGACGCCCAGCTTTCCCTGGTCCAGACCATCGACGTGGATGGCGCGGTCATGGTCACCACGCCGCAGGATGTAGCCACGGGAGACGTGCGCAGGGGCGTGAAGATGTTCGAGCGCGTGAACACGCGCATCCTGGGCGTGGTGGAGAACATGAGCGGCCTTTCGTGTCCGCACTGCGGCGAGGTGGTGGATGTCTTCGGCTCGGGCGGCGGAGAGCGGCTGGCAGCGGAGATGAAGCTCCCCTTCCTCGGCCGCATTCCCCTCGATCCGGCCGTGCGCGTGGCCGGGGACGAGGGAAGCCCCACGGTGGTTTCCGCCCCTGCGTCGGCGGCGGGGCAGGCCCTGCTGGACGTGGCCCGCTCGTTGGAGCGGACCCTGAGCGCGCTGGAGGTCGGCTAGGCTGCGGCCCTGCGGCAGCGGAGGGCTACTCGCCTTCGAGCCACTTCCTGTCGGCTTCCGACAGGGAATCGCTCTTGCGCATCTTCTGGAAGACCTTCAGGACGACCCATCCGACCAGCATGATGGGCGCTACCTTGAAGAGCAGGAAGGTGGCGAGTCCGAAGGTGAGCGAGAAGACGGCGCCGAGGATGGACAGGACGATTCCCGCCACGATGAGGGTCACCAAGCCCACGGCGAAGAAGGTGAGAATCGTGCCGATCATGATTGGCTCCTTGCAGTAGGCCCCGGGGCGCTCAGCGCATCCAGAGCACCCTCACGCTTCCGAAGGCCGCGTCCAGCTGGATGGTGACTTTGTGCGTCGCCTGCTCCCAATCGAGAGAGTAGTAGGCGTTTCCACGCTTCACCATCCCCTCGGAGTCGAGGGAGGTGAGGAAGCTGTCCTTGGTGAGTTTCACGCCCAGCCCTTCGGGGAAGTGCAGCTCGAGGGAGCCCAGCCCCATCTGGATGGCGACATGGGCGTCCTGCCTCCATATCCCGTCGAACCAGAGGTCCACCGAGCCGACCCCGGCGTCCACGCCGAGGCTCTTCGCGTTCAGGTTCCCCAGGCGGCGCGCGGTGAAATCGGCGGCGCCGACCTCGAAGGAGGCCCGGCGCATGAATTCAGGGTTGGGCTCTGACACGTCCACCGTGGACTCGGAGGCCCCGGTGCTGAGGTCGAGCTCGGTGAGGGAGAGGCCTCCGAGGTCGATGTCGGCCCGCACTGCCCCGAACTCCAGGTCCAGATCCATGGGGATCCCGCGCGCCAGCGCCAGGTTCATCTCCCCGCCCTTGTGCTTCTTGCCGATGCGGAGGGATCCGTTCACGCCCTTCACCCCCAGGCGTAGGCGGGTGCCGCTGAGCTCGGCCCGCGGCTCGAAGATCTCCTCGTCGTAGCGGAGGTGCATGCGGTAGAGCAGCCCCTGCTCGGCCGGCCCCACCCGGAGGGTGCCGGCCCCGTACTCCACCTGCACCCGGAGGTCCCGCTGCCCCGACGCCTGCCGGGACATGGTCACCGTCCTCCAGCTCTGGGCCTCCGAAGCCTGGGGCAGCACCGCCAGAGCCGCTGCCAGGAGCCCCCACCTCGCCAGCTTAGGCATCGTCTCCTCCACCCGTCCCCTCGGCACCACGCTCCCCTGTGTCCGCGTTCACACCTGCGTCCACGTCCACCTTCTCGTCCACGACCTGCTCCCAGGCGTCGTCGAGGTCCCGGGGAGGGTACTCAGGACGGCGGCCCGCCCGGGTCAGGAGAACCGCCCCGAACCCGACGAGGGACGCGGCCCAGGTGGCCATGACGCCCACCGACATGAGCAGGCCCTTGAGGAACCCGAAGAACGGGACGATCCCCAGGACGTGGGCTGCCAGGAAGGCGGCCATGAGCCCCACCAGGCCACCCGTGATGGTGGTCATGGAGTTCGACTTGCGGATCCAGTCCGTCCAGGGATAACCGCTGTCGGCCAGCCACTCGCCCAGGTTCCGGGCCACGGCCACGTACCCCAGCAGCACCCCGGCCACGGCGGCCAGGGGGAAGAGAGGGATCCAGGCGATGGCCACCGGGATCCCCACGATGGTCACGAGAAGCGCTACGAAGCCCAGGACCCACACGGGGATCAGCAGGAACGTTCCCGCCAGCCCCACCATCGCCGCCCGCCCGGGGGCCCGGCGGGCCACCTCGGCCACCGTGTCCAGGTTCTGCGGCGCGAAGGCCACCACAGCGAGGCCGACGAGCCCCAGGATGAAGATGGCCACCACATTCTGGAGGACCCCACCGACCCCGCCCAGGACCCGGCGCACCGGATTGAGAAGGGCGCTCCCGCCGCTGTGCCTCTCGGCTTCCAGCTCGGCGCGGATCTCCTTCCTCATCTCCTGGCGGACGCGGTCCGCGATCTCCCCCCCCATGCCGCCTTTGGCGGCCTCCACGTCGCGGATCTCGCCCTCGACGACGCCGCCCTCCTGGTCCACCTCCGCATCCACGAGCCGGACGTCGCCGCGCACCACGCTCCCCTCAAGGAGGTCCAGGGTGCCGTCCACAACCACCACGTCCCCATCCACCGTCCCCGCAATGCGGGCGGCACCCTGGATCACCACGAGGTTTCCCTGGACCGTCTCTCCCGCGGCTACCTCCACGTCCTCGTCGATGTGCAGCCGGATGTCCGAGCCGAGCCCCTTCAGCGCTTCCCCGAGCACCGCCAGGCGGGAGGTCTGCCCGAGGAGGATCCTGGCCAGCGCCTCCTCGCTTTCCAGCCCCACCGAGAGTGCCGGCGGGGTAAGGGGAGAGGGTGGAGCAGGCGACGACAGGGCCTCACTCAGCGTCTCTTGGAAGCGACGCGCGGACGCGAGCTCCTCCGCCTCCAGGGCAACGGGCGGCGACCAGGCGCGGAGCCTCTGGGAGAGGGGACCGTCCTCCAGGGCCACCGCTTCACCCAGGAGGGCGCGCCACGCCACGTCCAGGGCGTCGCCGGCGGCGTATGCGCCAACCCGCTCGCCGTCCACGAGGACGGAGCCGTTGCGCAACGCCAGGGAGAGCCTGCCTCCATCAGCGAACTCGAGGCCCAGGGCGGCCTCCGAGCGGCCCACGGAGATCTCCTTGGAGATGACGATCCGCTCCTGCCCCTGTCCCCCGAAGGGGATCAGGAGGGCGAGGAGCGCGAGCCCGAAGAGGGCGTCACGAGTGCGAAGCATGGGCCACCCGGCCATCCCCGGATTGGGGCGTGAAGAGATTGCGGTAAAGCACCCAGGTCGCTGCCACGGTACCGAAGGAGAGGGCCACCAGGCCTCCCGCCAGCGCTGCCGGCGACAGGGCGAAGGACCCGAAGAAGGAGAAGACGTCGAAGAGCCCTGTGCTCTCCAGGGCACGGGAGGCGACCGCCTCCCAGGCCAACACGGCCAGCGCCGACGCCTTCCACCACACGAAGGAGGCGAGAGCTCCGGCGGTGAGCGTGGGGTGGGAGGCCAGGGTCCAGACCAGCAGCCCCAGCGTCACGGCGGGAGTCACGGCCACGCCGGACACGGCGGCCCAAGCTCTGCGAGTCTGGGGCACCAGCCCCCGGGCCCAGCCCAGCGCTCTCCGCCACTCGGGAACGCGCCGGGGCACGGGCGCCGGCACCCGGACGTGGGCCATGACCTGGTCGGCGAACCCGTCGGCCGGAGCGAGCCGGTCCAGGTGCCCGAGCCGGGCGAAGGTCGCGCGCCACGCAGCTTCTTCGGCTGCGCACGCGGGGCACGAGTCCAGATGAGCGCGCACCCGGGCCGCCCGCCGCGCCGGCAGGAGCCCCTCCACGAAGTCCTGGAGGCAGTCCCCTGCCGGGTGCCCGGCGCGCGCCGGCATGCCGAGCAGCACCCGCACCCGGGCCACGAGGGGGAGAGGCTCCGGGAATGTCACGCCGGCCAGGACCCGGTCGCCGAAGGCGGCCGAGGGCGCCAGGGCGGGGAGCCCCGCGAGGTCGCGGAAGAGAACCCGCCATCCCTCGAGCTCCGCCGCACAGCGTGCGCAGGAAGCCAGGTGCTCCTCCAGGCGCGCTCGCTCCCCTGCGGGGAGGTCGCCCTCGAGAAGCGCCTGGGTCTCCTCGGCGCCGAGATGCTGGGACCGGATAAGCTCGCTCACGACTGGACTCCTGATGCCTGTTGCCGTCTCCCCCTACGGCATTTTTTCGCCTGGGGTTTCAGGGGGGGATGGCTGGGGGCACGGTTTTCGGAGGCATGGCGAGAGGTTCCTCAGGCGAGCTCGGCGAGCTTGGACTTCAGCTCGTTCCGGGCCCGGTGCAGGTACGTCTTCACCGTGCCCAGAGGGAGGCCCATGATGTCCGCGATCTCCTCGTAGGCGTACCCCTCCACGTGCCGCAGGAGGATGGCCGTCCGGTACTCCTCCCGGAGCTCGCCGATGGCCGATTCGATCTGGCTCCCCAGCTCACGGTGCTCCATGAGCTCGAGAGGGTTCTCGTCGCCGGACGGGATCGCGAGGCGGGACTGGCTGATCTCGTCCGGCGTGGTGGCATGCGGGGAGCCGTGGATGGAGACGGTGTCCAAGCGGCGCTTGCGCAGGTGATCGATGGTGTGGTTGTTGGCGATCTTGAAGATCCAGTTGCTGAACTTGTAGCCGGTGTTGTAGGAGCCGATGGCGTTGAACGCACGGATGAACGCCTCCTGGGCCAGATCCTCGGCCAGGTTCCGGTCCCGGACCATGCGGAAGATGAGGGAGAAGACGGGGCGCTCGTACCGCTTCAGGAGCTCACGGAAGGCGGGCTCGCGCCCCCGGGCCGCGAGGGTGGCCAGCTCCCGGTCGTCGAGTTGGGCGTAGTCCAGGGAGGGCAGGGTTCTCGCGTCCGGCCGGGGTGGTGGGGACTGTCGATGCGTGACGACCGCCGGGTCGGGCGGTCCCGGGTGGGGCGTTGAGAGCATCGACTCCTTCCCGTAACTTACGGCCCCTGTCGTACTTGGGCCTAATCCGAATCATACGAAGCCCGAACCCGTCTGTCATGCCGCCCACCCATCCCGCGGCGCCCCGCGCCGGGGCCGACCGTGAGGAGCAGGTCCAGCGGATCTTCTCCGAGATCGCTCCGCGGTACGACCTGCTGAACCACGTCCTGAGCCTGAACGTCGATCGGGGGTGGCGGCGCAAGGCGGTGGACCGGCTGGGATGGAAGCGTGCGCCCGGCGGGACCTTCCTCGACGCGTGCGCGGGCACGTACGACCTCTCCCTGGAGCTGGCATCGCGGCCGGCCTTCGAAGGGAGGGTGGTGGCGTCCGATTTCGCCCAGCCCATGCTCGTCACGGGAAGCGCCAAGCTCGAGGGGACGGCGGTGTCCGCGGTGTGCGGCGACTCCCTCCGCCTTCCGTTCCCCGACGCGACCTTCGATGGCGCCACCGTGGGGTTCGGCGTGCGGAACCTCTCGGACCTGCGGCGGGGGCTCTCGGAGCTGCACCGCGTGCTGCGGTCGGGGGCGAGGCTCGTGGTGCTGGAGTTCACCACGCCGCCCAACGCGCTGGTGCGCGCGTCCTACCTCTTTTACTTCCACCGTGTGCTTCCTATGGTGGGCCGCGTCGTCTCGGGGCATCCCTGGGCCTACACCTACCTTCCCGAGTCCGTGAAGGTCTTCCCCGGCCCCCGGGAGTTCGAGGGGCTCTTCCGGGAAGTGGGCTTCCGGGAGGCCGGCCATCACCTCCTCACCTTCGGGATCGCCGCCATCCACTGGGGCGTGAAGGCCTGAGCGGCTCGGGTCGCTACGGGTTCAGCGGCTCCAGGATGGTGATGGGACCCAGCGCGCCGAGCGCCTCCATGTCCATGCGCGCCGGATCGCCCACCAGGAGGATGGTCATGCTTTCCGGGCGGAGGTGGCGGCGGAACACGGCATGGACCGAGGACGGGCTGACCTCCTGTACGCCCTGGAGGTATTTCTCCAGCCAATCGTCCGCGAGGTCTTGGGCCAAGTACGACATGCGCCGGGCAATGATCTGGGCAGCGGTCTCGAAGTTGAACACGAACCCGTTGGCGATCTGATCCACGGCGGTCTCCACCTCGTCCCGCGACGGTGGGGCGTTCTTCACGTCGTTCAGGATGTCGAGGATCAGGCGCAGGGTGGGAGCCGCGTTCTCGGGACGGGTCCGGGTGACGACGCCGATGAGCCCTTGGTACTTCTGGGGCGTGGTCCACAGCGAAGCCGCGGAATAGGCGTACCCCATCTCGGTGCGCAGGCGGTTCATGAGCCGGGAGCTGAACCCACCCGCTCCGAGGATCGTGTTCCCGATCTGGGCGGCGAAGTAGTCGTCGTCGCCGAGCCGCACCTCGGACGGGTGGGCGAGCACGAGCACGGACTGATCCAGCAGCCTGGGGATGAGGAAGACGCCGCCGCCCTCCCGGATGCGGGGGAGGGGGGGCTCGGGAAGAGCCTGGGTGCATCGGGGCCACGCCCGCAGCATGCCCTCCAGGAGGGGCTTCAGGTCTTCCCAGGACACATCGCCGGTGACTCCCATCATGAGGTTGTCCCGGCACAGGATGCGCTCGTGCATGCGCCGGATGCTCGCCTGGGAGAGTGCTGCGGGGGCCAGGTCCTGCTCCGTCATCTCCCAGCCCACGGGATGGTCCCCGTAGAGGAGTCGGTTGAACTCGGAGAACGCCAGGCGCTGGGGGTCGTCGGGGTGTCGCCTTACCGCGTCCAGCTCGCGCCCCCGCCACACCTCGACCTCCGCGGTGTCGAAGCGGGGCGTGCGCAGCATGGATCCCCACAGCTCCAGCGTCTCGGCGAGGTGCTCGCTGAGGACGCTGATGCTGCTGTAGACGCTCTCTCCGCCTCCGCCGAAGGTGCTCTGGACGGCGTAGTACTCCAGGAGCTGGTCCACCGAGTCCGGGGGGAGCGCCGCCGCGCCCCCGTACCGGAGCATCGCCGGGAGCGCGGTGCCCGCGGCGTACATGGACCTCGGGAACTCGCCGTACCCTCCCTCGAAGCGGGCGATGACGTTGACCAGAGGGACGGAGCGGTCCTCGAAGAAGAACACCTTGACGCCCAGCACCTCGCGGAGGTTGGGCTTTGGAGGATCGAAGCGGAGGGGTGGGAAGCGGAGGCGCTCCGCGCGCGCGCGCGTGTCGGTGACCTGCGCGTGGCCGGGACCGGGAGTGGCCAGGAACCCGAGTAGCGCCACGAAGAGTGTCGAGGCCGCTCCAGCGGCGCATCGCGCGCGGGCCAAAGTCCGTCCGGGGCCTGTCATGACCCCGTCTTCGCCCGCACCAAGGTGGCCACGGTGCGGTTCTCCGACGTGAAGTACCGGCTGGCCACCCGCTTCACGTCCTCCGACGTCACCGAACGCAGACGCTCAGACATGCGAAAGGTCTCGCGCCAATCCCCGAACAGGGACTCGGATTCCACCAGCTGGAAGGCCAGCCCCAGGTTGGATTGGAGGCGGCGGACGTTCCCGGCCGCGATCTGGTTGCGGACCCGCTCCATCTCCTCGGGAGCGGGGCCCTCGGCGACGAGCCGCTCGATCTCGGCGTAGACGGCCGCCTCCACCTCGGCAGCGGTGTGGGGGGCGAGGGGTGATGCATCGATCTGGAACAGCTGGGGAAACCGCTCTCCCGGCCCCAGGGACGAGGTCACTCCGGCGGCGATGCGGTCCGCGAGGACGAGACGCCGGTGCAGGCGCGCCGTCCTCCCGCCGGTGAGGAGGTTGGTGAGGATGGAGAGCGCCGGCGCGTCGGGGTGGCGGGCGTCGGGGATGTGCCATCCGATGCGAAGGGAGGGCTCGGCGTCCCACACTACTTCCACCCGGCGCTCACCCCGCTGCGCCGGCTCCCGGGCCAGCACCGGGGGTGGCTCCTCTCCCGCCGGCACGCCGGCGAGATACTTCTCCGCCCAGGCCACGATCCGCTCCGGGTCCACGTTCCCTACCACGCCTACGACTGCGTTCCGGGCGCCGTAGTACCTCCGGTAGTGGTCCACCACGTCCCGCCGGCTGAGGTTCTCCAGGTCGGACATGGTACCCACCACGGGGACCCCGTAGGGATGCACGTTGTACGCTGCGGCCATGTGCGCTTCGTAGAGAAGCCCTCCCGGGCTCGTCTCGACGCGCATGCGCCGCTCCTCCATGACCACGTCCCGCTCGGCGTAGAACTCCCGGAACACCGGGTTCGCCATCCGGTCGCCCTCCAGCACGAACCAGAGCTCGGCGCGGTTGGACGGGAGCTCCACATAGTAGGTGGTGGCGTCGCTTGCCGTCATGGCGTTCAGGCCCCGGGCCCCGGCCTTGGTGAGGATCCGGTCGTACTCGTTGGCCTCCACGTGGACACGAGCCGAGTCCTCCAGCGCGGCGATGCGCACGTCCAGGCGGTGCACCTCGTCCCAGTCGGACCGGGCCCGTGCCCGCACCAGCGTGTCGTGGGCCGCGTCCATGCGTCGGAAGAGGACCTCCTCGGCTGCCGCGTCCCGCGTGCCGATGGAGCGAGTCCCCTTGAAGAAGAGGTGCTCCAGGAGGTGCGCCGTCCCCGTCGTGCCCAGACGCTCGTGGACCCCGCCGACCCCGTACTCCACCACGAAGGAGACGGTGGGGGCTCCGGGACGGTGCAGCACCAGGAGCCTGAGGCCGTTGGCGAGCGTGTGCTCCCGCACCGGGAGACGCTCCCCCGGCGTGGACTCCTGTGCGGGCGCGGAGATCGTGCCGAGGACGACGGCGGCCAGGAGGCCAGCGAGGACGGGGAGTCGCGGGCCCACGCTAGTTCGTCCCCTGCCGCTCCGGCTGGCACATCGGGCAGAAATAGGCGGAGCGGTTGGAGAGGATCACGCACGCCACGGCGGTGCCGCAGGCCGGGCACGGCTCGCCCTCGCGGCCGTACACCCGCAGCCGCGGAGCGTAGGCGCCCTCTCCTCCGTCGGCGTCGCGGTAGTCGCGGATGGTGGTTCCCCTTCTGCGGATGGCGTGGCGGAGCACGTCACGGAGGGCGCCGTGCAGGCGGGCCGCACCGGCCCCGTCCACGCGGTTGGCGGGGCACAGCGGGTGGATCCCCGCCCAGTGCAGCGCCTCGAGGGCGTAGATGTTCCCCACCCCCGCTATACGACGCTGGTCGAGAAGCCATGACCGCACCGGGGAGCGGGAACCCGCCAGGTCCCGCCTCAGGCGCTCGGGTGTGAAGCCGCGCGCCAGCGGCTCGGGCCCCATGCGTCGGTCGCGTTCGGCCCATTCGGAAGCCTCCAGGGCCTCGAAGGTTCCAAAGCGGCGCTGGTCGTCGAAGACGAGGACCCCGCCCGCCTCGAAGCGCAGGCGCACCGCTGGATGCGTGGGCCGCTGGGCTCCGCGAGGCGCGGTGGGAAAGGGAAGAAGGCGCCCGGTCATCCCCAGGTTCACCGCCAGGATGAGCCCGCCGTCCAGGAAGAGGAGAACGTTCTTGCCTCGCCGGCCGATCTCCCGGATCCTCCGTCCCCGCAGCCGCGCGCGGAGGCGCCGCGGGGGAGTGCGGAGCACGTCGCCGTGGATCACGTCCACGCCGGTGATGCGCTCGCCCACCACCCTCCTGCGCAGGCCGCGCACGATGGTCTCGGCCTCGGGGAGCTCGGGCATCAGTCCAGCCTGTGCCGGGTCACAGCGCTCACGCACCCTCCCTGCGCCGGCGCTCGCGCCAGCCGATGTCCCGCCTGAAGAAGCCACCTTCCAGACGGATGGATGCGGCGCCCTCCCGGCTTCGGTCCGCTGCCTCCGGGAAGGAGGTGCCCACCGCCGTGACCGCCAGGACCCGCCCTCCCGAGGAGACGAGACGGCCTTCCCGGAGGGCCGTGCCGGCGTGGAAGAGGGTCAAGCCTTCGCCTTCCAGGCCGGCCGGGATGGCGATCTCGCGTCCCTTGGCGTAGTCCCCCGGGTACCCCTGGGACGCCAGCACCGTGGTCACCGCGGCGTGGTCGGACCAAGCGACGGTGCGGCCGGCGAGGGAGCCCCCCTCGGCGACGGTGCCCAGGAGCTCCAGCAGGGAAGACGCCATGAGGGGGAGGACGGCCTGCGTCTCCGGGTCGCCGAACCGGCAGTTGAACTCCACGACCTTGATCCCGTCCGCCGTGACCATGAGGCCGCCGTAGAGGAGACCCCGGAAGGGGCAACCGTCGGCCACCATGGCCCGCAGCGTTGGCTCGAAGACCCGCGTGCGCGCCTCCTCGAGGATGGCAGGGGTCGCGATGGACACGGGCGCGTAGGCTCCCATGCCGCCGGTGTTGGGCCCGGTGTCGCCCTCCCCGGCCCGCTTGTGGTCCTGGGAGGGGAGGAGGAGCACGCACTGTTCGCCGTCGGCCACGGCGAACAGGGAGAGCTCCTCGCCCTCCATGAAGTCCTCCACCACCACCTCCCGCCCCGCCTCCCCGAAGGAGAGGTCGCCCAGCATGGAGGCAATGGCCCCGACGGCCTCCTCCACGGTGGCGCACACCACGGCACCCTTTCCCGCCGCGAGCCCGGAGGCCTTCACCACGATGGGAGCACCCCGCTCGCGGACGTACGCTTCGGCCGCCGCCTGGTCGCGGAAGGTGCGGTGCTCCGCGGTGGGGATCCCGGCGCTCCGCATGAGTTCCTTGGCGTACGCCTTCGACGACTCGATGCGGGCGGCGTCCCGGGAAGGACCGAAGACCGGCAGCCCCTTCGCGCGGAAGCGGTCCGCCAGGCCGGCGGCCAGCGGCGCCTCGGGGCCCACCACCGTCAGATCCACGCGGTGCGACGCGGCCCACCCGGAGAGGGCTTCCACGTCCGTGGGGGCGATGGCCACCGGCGTGCACAATGAAGCCATCCCGCCGTTGGGCTGGGTGGCATAGAACTCGGCGCCGGGAGCGTCCCGGCGCAGCTTCCAGAGGAGGGCGTGCTCGCGCCCGCCGCTGCCGACGATGAGGATGCGCATGGGCCGATAGTGAAGATGAGGGGCGCCGGGGGTACCCTCCCCGACGCCCCCGGGATCCCTCGGCGGGCTGCGCGCTACCGCCTGGAGCCTCCCATGAACTGCTCGCCCATCTTGCGGGCGGCGGCGGTCATGGTGTCCAGGAGGTCCTTGGCGCCTTCGGCGTATGCCTTGGCCGCCTCGCGGAGGTCCTCCTGGTAAGCGGGGTCCGGGTCCCCTCGCCGGGCGTACTCGCCGCGGATGATGCGGTCGTACTCCCCGCCCTCGATCCAGGTCCGGAGCTCGCTCACCCGCAACACGTAGAAGGGGTGGGTGGAGCCCATGAGGTTGAGGATCTTGAAGACCTGGTCCGCCACGTCCCCGCTCTCCCGGTACTCCTCGGCCTGCACGATGAACTCCTGCAGGCTGGTCTCCTCGGTGGTGCCCCCGCCGGCCATCTTGAGCATGGCGCGCATCACGATCTCCGGGTCCTGGATGGCCAGGAGGCCGGCCCGGTCGCAGGACAGCTCGCTCTTGCGTGACCATTCCAGCAGCGCTACCAGCACCGCCCGCGCCGCGATCCCCACGATGGGGAAGCCCATGGAGGCGAGCTGGAGGAGGATGTACGTCATCGTGCGATAGAGCACGTGGTCGCTCACGACATGGCCGACCTCGTGCGCCATGACGTACGCGAGCTCCTGGTCGTCCAGGAGGGTGACGGTTCCCGAGTTGAGGATGATGAAGGGCTGCTCCATCCCGTACGCGCCGGCATTCACGATGGGCGTCTGGGAGATGTAGAGCGGGTACTCGCGGGGGGCGTCCAGCGTCTTGAGGACGTCCTTGTAGAGAGCGTAGACGCGCGGGAACTGGTTCGGGCCCACCCGCACGGCATTGGCCTGGAAGGCCAGGCGCACGGGCTTCTCCCCGAAGAACCCGAAGAGCTTGCGCAGGACCTCATCGAAAACGGGGATCCGCCGCAGCGCCGTCAGGGCCGCCTTGTCGGCGGGGTGCTCCCAGGACCTGGGCGCGATGTCGGTGAGCACGCGCCGGGCCTTGGCCTCCGTCCCGGTGCCTGCGCTGGTGCGATCCTGATCGTCGGCCATGGTGCCATCCTCATGCGTGGAATCCCCACCCGCCCCCGGGAGGGACGGCTTGTCCGTCCTCCCAACCTACGCGGGCCCCGCGATCCATGTTTCAGGGGCGCGTTGGGACATCCCCCACCATTCTACCATCCCGGGGACGCGCGCGGGATCCTCCGCTCACGGGCAGGCGGGCTCCGTTGACGCGGCCGGAGCCGAGGGGGCAGACTACAGGGCTTCCCGCCAGGCGGTCACCTGGTGCCGGCCCATCCTTCCACCGCTCCGGCCATGCCCGTCCTCCTTCCTGCAGACCTGATGGTGAGCGTGTCCGGCGTCCGTGGGCGCGTGGGCGCCCCGCTCACGCCGGAGATGGTGGCGGGGATCGCCGCGGCCTTCGGAGGGTTCCTCCGGGCCGAAGGGCTTACCGGGCCGGTGTTCGTGGGCCGGGACTCCAGGACATCGGGGCTCATGTTCCAGCGGGGCGTGGAGGCCGGTCTGGTCTCGGTGGGGTGCGACGTGGTTTCTCTGGGCGTGGTGCCCACGCCCACCCTCCTCCTGGCCGTGGAGGAAGGGCATGGGGCCGGGGGGCTGGGCGTCACCGCCAGCCACAACCCGGCGGAGTGGAACGCGCTGAAGCTGGTGTCCGGCGAGGGGATCTTCCTGGACGCGGACGTGTCGGCCCGCTTCCGCCGCTACCTGGCCGAGGCGGATCCGCCCCGTGCCGGGTGGGACTCCCTCGGCACGGTCCGCGAGGATCCGGGGGCATGGGAGCGGCACCTGGAGCGCATCCTGGCCCTCCCCCACTTGGACCTGGCGGCGCTCCGCGAACGGGCGTTCCACGTTGCGGTGGATTGCGTGCACGGGGCCGGCGGCCCGGTGGTGGCCCAGCTGCTCAGGGAGCTGGGGTGCACCTTCGCCGGGATCGGCATGGAGCCCGACGGCCTCTTCCCCAGGGACCCTGAGCCCACGGCGGCGAACCTGGCCGACCTGGGGCGCCTGGTCCGCGAGTCGGGCGCGACGGTGGGGCTGGCCATCGATCCCGACGTCGACCGGCTCTCGTTGGTGGACGAGAGGGGATCGGCCCTGGGCGAGGACTACACCCTCGCTCTCGCTTCGGCGGCGGTCCTGCGCCGCACGCCGGGACCGGTGGTCACCAACCTCTCCACCAGCCTGGTCCTGGACGATGTCGCCCACGCTTTCGGCTCCCGTGTGATCCGGGCCCCTGTGGGCGAAGTGAACGTGGCCCGGCGCATGCAGTCCGAGGGAGCGGTGGTGGGGGGAGAGGGGAACGGGGGCGTCATCCTCCCGGCGCTCCACCACACCCGGGACGCGCCCCTGGCCGTTGCCCTCATCCTACAGCACCTTCTGGACGAGGGGGGCTCGCTCTCCCAGGCCGCGCGGCGCTGGCCCACCTACGAGATCGTGAAGGAGAAGCGGGGCTTCCCCCGGGAGGCGCTCGCCGCCGCGTACCAGGCCCTCTCCGAGGACCTGGGAGCTGCGGAGGAGGACCGGACCGACGGGCTCAGGCTGGCCTGGCCGGAACGTGGCTGCTGGCTCCACGTGCGCCCATCGGGGACGGAGCCGGTGGTCCGCCTCATCGCCGAGGCCCGGGACTCGGCTGCCGCCCGGGCCCTCGTGAAGCGGGCGGGCGCGGTGCTGGACGGCATCGCCTGAGAGAGGAGCACAGCCCATGTGCGGTATCGTCGGATACGTAGGGGCCCGTGAGGCCACGCCCATCCTCCTGGACGGGCTCAAACGGCTCGAATACCGCGGGTACGACTCGGCCGGCCTGGCTCTCATCAACGCTCAGGGACGGCTCGACGTCCTCAAGAAGCCGGGGAAGATCGCCGCGCTCGAGGCCGCCGTGGCCGCAGCCCGGCCGACGGGCCGGTGCGGGATCGCCCACACGCGGTGGGCCACGCACGGCGCACCCACCGAGCCCAACGCCCACCCACACCTTTCCGGGGCCCCCGACATCGCCCTGGTGCACAACGGCATCATCGAGAACGCCGACGCGCTCCGGCGGGGGCTGCAGGCCGAGGGGTACGCCTTCACCTCGGAGACCGACACCGAAGCCGTGGTGCACCTCATCGACCACCTCTGGAAGGACGGGATGTCCATGGAGGAGGCCGTCGCTGCGGCGCTCTCTCGGGTGGAGGGCACCTACGGCATCGCCGTCGTCTCCAGCCGAGAGCCGGGGAAGATCGTGGCGGCGCGCCTGGGAAGCCCCCTCCTCATCGGCGTCGGAAAGAACGGCGAGATGCTCGTCGGATCCGACGCCGCCGCGGTGGTCGCGCATACCCGTGAGGTGGTGTATCTGGATGACGGCGACTACGCCGCGATAACGGCGAAGGGCTATCGGGCCTTCCACCTCGCCCAAGGCGAGGTGAGCCGCTCGGTCCACCAGGTGACCTGGGACGTCGAGGCGCTGGAGAAGGGCGGGTTCGACCACTTCATGCTGAAGGAGATCTTCGAGCAGCCGGACAGCCTCAGGGACGTCATGCGTGGGCGGCTTCTGGACGAGGAGGGAGACGCCAGGCTGGGCGGCATCGCGGGACACCAGTTCGCCCTTGGGCGGGTGCGGCGCGTGGTCGTCACCGCGTGCGGCACCAGTTGGCACGCGGGGCTGGTCGGCGAGTACATGATGGAGGAGTTGGCCCGCGTTCCCGTGGACGTGGAGTACGCGTCCGAGTTCCGATACCGCAACCCGGTGCTCGAGGAGGGGACGCTCATCCTCGCCATCAGCCAGTCCGGGGAGACCGCCGATACGCTGGCGGGGCTCCGGGAGGCGCGGCAGCGCGGGATGACCACCATGGGCGTGGTGAACGCGGTGGGCTCCTCCATCGCCCGGGACACCGACTTCGGCATCTACCTCCACGCCGGGCCCGAGATCGGCGTCGCCTCGACCAAGGCGTTCACCAGCCAGCTCGCGGCGCTGGCGCTCATCACCCTCTACCTGGGGCGCCGGCGGCACCTCTCGGTGGTCCAGGGGAGGGAGATCGTCGAGGCGATGAGGGCCCTCCCCGACCAGGTCGCCGAGGTCCTCAAGCTCAACGACACCATCCGGGCGCTGGCGGAGGAGTTCAAGGAAGCGACCAACTTCCTGTATCTGGGTCGGGGGTACCAGTTCCCTGTGGCGCTGGAGGGGGCGCTGAAGCTCAAGGAGGTGAGCTACATCCACGCGGAGGGCTATCCGGCCGCGGAGATGAAGCACGGGCCCATCGCGCTCATCGACGCGCACATGCCGGTGGTGTTCCTGGCTCCCCGGGATCCGGTGTACGGCAAGGTGGTCTCCAACATCGAGGAGGTGAAGGCGCGGGGAGGGAGGATCATCGCCGTGGTGAGCGACGACGCGCCCGAGCTCCGGGGCAAGGTGGATCACCTCATCCGGGTGCCCCAGACGCTTCCCTTCCTGCTCCCGGTGCTGACCACGATCCCGCTTCAGTTGCTGGCCTACCACATCGCGGTGCTGCGCGGCGCGGACGTGGACCAACCCCGGAACCTGGCCAAGTCGGTCACCGTCGAGTGAGGACCGCGCCGTGAGGATCGTCCTGCAGCGGGTGTCCCGGGCCCAGGTGTCGGTGGAGGGGCGGGTGGTGGGGCGCATCGGCGCCGGCTTCCTTCTCCTGGTGGGCTTCCGCGCGACGGACGGCGACGAGCAGCTCGCCTGGATGGCGGACAAGGTGCTTGGCCTGCGCGTCTTCCCCGACGCCGACGGGAAGATGAACCTGGGGCTGGACGAGGCGGGTGGAGACCTGCTCGTGGCGAGCCAGTTCACCCTCTACGGCGATGTCCGCAAGGGACGCCGGCCCAGCTTCGTGGACGCCGCGCCACCCGAGCTGGCCGTGCCTCTGTACGAGCGCTTCGTGGGCCTGCTCCGGGAGCGCGCGCTTGGGAGGGTGGAGACCGGGGTGTTCGGGGCCCACATGGACGTGGAGCTGGTCAACGACGGGCCCGTCACCCTTCTCTTGGAGCGCGAGTGACCCGGCCTCCCCGTCTCGTGTTGGCGTCGGCATCGCCCCGGCGCGCCGAGCTCCTGGCCCAGCTGGGCCTCTCCGTGGAGGCGGTGGCGCCCGAGGTGGACGAGACCTATCCGGCCGGGGAGGAGCCGGAGGCCCACGCCGAGCGCCTGGCCCGGGAGAAGGCGGAGTGGGTGGCCGCCCGTGCGCCGGGCGCGTGGGTGGTGGGAGGTGACACGGTGGTGGTGGACGGCACGGGACTCCTCGGGAAGCCGGCCTCGGAGGAGGAGGCCGTAGCGATGCTCCTGTCCCTCTCCGGCCGGGAACACGAGGTGCTGAGCGCCGTGGCGCTGGTGGGGGGAGGTGCGACGCTCTCCGCGGTGGGAAGGGCTCGGGTGCGCTTCCGTGCCTTCGGGCCCGACCTGGCCCGGTCGTACGCGGCCACCGGCGAGCCCTTGGACAAGGCGGGAGGCTACGGGATCCAGGGGCTGGGCGCCGCTTTGGTGGACGGGATCGACGGGGACTACTATACCGTTGTGGGCTTCCCCATCACCCGCTTCCTCGAGCTCCTGGAGCTGCGGGGTTGGCGATACGCCTTCGGGCGGCTGGAACGGCACCCATGAGCACTCCCGCCATCCTCGCCATCGACCAGGGCACCACCGGCTCCACCTCCCTCGTGGTGGACCGCGACGGGCGGGTCCGAGGCAGGGCCTACTCCGAGTTCACGCAGCACTTCCCCCGGCCGGGGTGGGTGGAGCACGACGCCGACGAAATCTGGGCGGTCACCGTGCGCGTGGCCCGGGAGGCGCTCGTGTCGGCCGGGGCGGTGGACGTGCAGGGCGTGGGGATCACCAACCAGCGCGAGACCGTGGTGCTCTGGGACCGGGAAACGCTCACGCCGGTGCACAAGGCCATCGTCTGGCAAGACCGGAGGACTGCCCCGTTGTGCCGCTCGCTGCGGGAGGCCGGGCACGAGGACGAGGTGCGGCGCCGGTCGGGGCTGGTGCTCGATCCGTACTTCTCCGGCACCAAGATCCGCTGGCTCCTGGACGAGCACCCGGAGCTCCGCCGGCGCGCCGAGGCCGGAGAGTTGGCGGTGGGGACGGTGGACAGTTGGCTCGTGGCCAGGCTCACGGGGGGTTCGGTGCACGCCACCGACCCCACCAACGCCTCGCGCACGCTCTTGTTCAACCTGGCGGAGGCCGGGTGGGACCCCTGGCTCGCCTCGACGCTGGGCGTCCCCCTGGGACTCCTGCCCGAGGTCCGCCGGAGCGCCGGCGACTTCGGCGTCGCCCGGGGCGAGCACCTCGGCGTGGACCTCCCCATCGCCGGCGTGGCCGGTGACCAGCAGGCCGCCCTCTTCGGGCAAGGGTGCTGGGAGCCCGGGCTGGCCAAGAACACCTACGGCACCGGCGCGTTCCTCCTGCTCCACACCGGCAGCAAGCTGGTCCCCTCCCGGCACGGGCTTCTGACCACCGCCGCCTGCGACGCGCGCGGAGGGCTGGCCTATGCTCTGGAGGGCTCGGTGTTCATCGCCGGCGCCGCGCTCCAGTGGCTGCGCGACGGCCTGGGGATCCTGGAGCGGGCCCAGGACTCGGAGGCTCTGGCGCGGTCGCTGGACGGGAACGACGGGGTCTACCTGGTGCCGGCGTTCGTGGGGCTGGGCGCACCTCACTGGGAGCCGGATGCGCGGGGGATGCTGGTGGGGCTCACCCGGGGCACGGGGAAGGCGCACGTCGTGCGCGCCGCCCTGGAGGCCATGGCGTACGGCACGGCGGAGGTCCTCCACGCCATGGAGTCGGACTCCGGGTTCGTCACCTCCGAGCTCCGGGTGGACGGCGGCGCCGCCCTCAACGACTGGCTCATGGAGTTCCAGGCGGACCTCCTGGGGGTCAGGGTGCACCGGCCGGAGTCGGTGGAGACGACGGCGCTGGGGGCCGCGGGGCTGGCCGGGGTCGCCACCGCCGTGTGGGGCTCCGGTCTGGACTTTCTGGCGGCACAGGGCGAAGCCCGGCGCTTCGAGCCTGTCCGGGGACCCGAGGATCGGCGCTCCCTCATGGCCGGATGGAACCGGGCGGTGCGTGCGGCAGTATTCTGGGCGCGCGACCGAGGCGCCTGAGGGCCGTGGGGAATTGTCCCCGGACGCATCGGGGACGTCACGGAGGCGGGCATGGGGGGTTTTCCCGACTGTTCCCCCGACAAGCGCGAGCCCTACATTATCTGCATCTGCGGTAAATAACGCCTCAGGCTGGACTTCCGCCCTTACATCCTAAACTGCCCAGCCGGCCGCGAGGCCGGAGGAAGGAAGGGGACTCGTCATGAAGATCCACGGCCGTTTCATGATAGGGCTGGTGGGTGTGGCCGCCGTGGTCTCGTACCTGGTTTGGACCGGGGTGAGCGAGACCATGGTGTACTACCTGACCCCAGCCGAGCTCATGGCGAAGGTGAGCGAGGACCCGACCTTCAAGGACGTGGGAGTGAAGGTAAGCGGAAGGGTGGTCCAGGGGACCTACTCCCGGGTGGAGGGGAAGCTCATCCACCGCTTCGAGGTCCAGGACCTCATGGACGAGACCCAGACATTCTGGGTCGAGTTCCGTGACGCGCTTCCCGACACCTTCACCGACGAGTCGGAAGTGGTTCTCGAGGGCCGCCTCGGTGCCGACGGCGTCTTCCAGGCCACCACGCTCCTCACCAAGTGCGGCAGTCGCTACGAGGCGGCTCCGGAGGATCTGGTCGGGTGATCGTCCTCGGCGAGTTCTCCCTCTGGATCGCGCTCCCCGTCGCGATCTGGGGGACGGCCATGGGCTTCCTGGGAGGCCGGTCGCAGCGGGGCGACCTGGTTCTGAGCGCCGAGCGCTCCATCTACGCGGTGACGGTGCTGCTGACCCTTGCTTCCGCCGGGGTCGTGGCCGCCTTCCTGGGCGACCGGTTCGAGTACTGGTACGTGGCCAGCTACTCCAACCGGGAGTTGGAGACCTTCTACAAGCTGTCGGGACTCTGGGCGGGCCAGAGGGGGTCGCTCCTCTTCTGGGCGCTCCTCGTAGGGTTCTTCGCCAGCATCACGGTCTTCCAGAACCGGCGCCGGAACCGGGAGTTCATGCCCTACGTGGTGGGCGTGCTCCAGGGTATCCTGACGTTCTTCCTCATCGTGCTGCTGTTCGCGAAAGTGAACCCCTTCGAGCGCCTGGCCTTCCTGCCGGCGAACGGACAGGGGCTGAACCCGCAGCTCCAGAACTACTGGATGACGATCCATCCGCCCACGCTCTACCTGGGCTTCACGGCGTTCACGGTCCCGTTCGCGTTCGCCATCGCCGCGCTCCTGAACGGGCGCCTCGACTCCCGGTGGATCACCCTCACCCGGCGCTGGACCCTGCTGTCGTGGTTCTTCCTCTCGGTGGGCATCATTTTCGGCATGCGGTGGTCCTACGAGGAGCTGGGCTGGGGCGGCTACTGGTTCTGGGACCCGGTGGAGAACGCGTCGCTCCTCCCGTGGCTCACGGCCACGGCCTTCCTGCACTCGGTGATGATCCAGGAGAACCGGGGCATGCTGAAGGTCTGGAACATGTCGCTGGTCGTCCTGACCTTCCTGCTCACCATTTTCGCCACCTTCCTGACCCGCTCCGGCCTCCTCGACTCGGTCCACTCCTTCGCCCAGGAGTTGACCATCGCCTACATCTTCTTCGCCTTCATGGGCTCGATCCTGGCCGGGTCGGCGGTGCTCATCCTCTACCGCCTTCCCTCGCTCCAGAGCGAGAACCGCATCGAGTCGTTCCTGTCCCGCGAGTCGGCGTTCCTCTTCAACAACCTGATCCTCCTGGGCGCCGCCTTCGCGGTGCTCTGGGGAACCGTCTTCCCGCTGGTGGCCGAGGGCGTCACCGGTCAGAAGATCACCGTGGGCCCGCCGTTCTTCCAGAAGGTGAACTTCCCCATCGGGCTCGCACTCCTCGCCCTCGCAGGGATCGGCCCCGTCATCGCGTGGCGGCGGGCCACCCGGCGCAACCTGCGGAGGAACTTCGCCGCTCCCGTGATCTTCGGCGCGGTGGTGGCTGCGGTGCTCGCGGCCATGGGGGCGCGGCACCCCCTGGCCCTCACCACCTGGGGGGTGGGCGCCTTCGTGCTCTTCATCATCGTCACCGAGTTCTGGAAGGGCACCAAGGCCCGTGCCCGCATCGAGGGCGAGGGGATCCTCCTGGCGCTCTACCACCTCGTGATCCGGAACCGGCGGCGCTGGGGCGGCTACATCGTCCACGTCGGCATCGTGATGATCTTCATGGGCTTCGCCGGCGCCGCGTACAACGTGGACGTGCGCAAGCACATGCAGCCCGGCGACACGGTGGAGGTGGCGTCGCCCTTCGGGCACTCCTACACCTTGACGTACGAGGGGCTGTCGGTGTCGGTAGGGCGGGGGCAGCGGAACCTGCAGTGGCAGGCCATCGCCCTGGTGTCGGTGGCCAGGAACGGGAAGCAGATAGGGTCGCTCACGTCCGAGAAGCGCCAGTACGTCACGAGCGAGCAGCTCATGACCGAGGTGGGAATCCGCCCCACGCCCCTGGAGGATCTCTACATCATCCTCTCCGCCGTGGACGACCTGGACGCCGCGGTGAACAACGATCCGAAGGCGCAGGGGGTGGACCTCCAGGTTCTGGTGAAGCCCCTCGTGAACTGGATCTGGTACGGCGGACTCATCCTGGCCGTCGGCAGTCTCATCGGTCTCTGGCCCAGCACCGAGCGGCGGCGGGTGGAGGACCAGGCTCCCTCCGAGGAGCCGGCGGTGGCCGGGGCTGTGTAGATGGCGATCTTCGTCGGGGCCGTCCTGGTGGCGGGGGCCGTGGTCCTCTTCATCGTCCAGCCCGTGGCCAAGGGGCTGCACGCATCCCTGGAGCGGACGGAGGACGAGCTCACGGAAACCGAGGCTCGCAAGCGTGTCGCGCTGCTCGCGCTCCGTGACGTGGAGTACGACTACCTTGCGGGCAAGCTGGACGAGGAGGACTACCGCTCCCTCAAGGGGGAGCTCACCGCCGAGGCGCTGGCGGCCCTCGAGGAGGACGAGAAGGCCCGCTCCGGCAGCGTTTCGGGCGCCGCCGCGGCAGCGCTGGAGGCGGAGATCGCCGAGGCCCGCGCTGGCCTTCGCTCGGCAGTGTTCTGCCCCGACTGTGGTTTCGCCAACGAGCCGGGGAGCCGCTTCTGCTCCTCGTGCGGCCATGCTCTCCACGGCATCCCAGCGGCCTGACGGCTCGCACGTGCAAAGCGCCGTGACTCCCCAGGCTCCCGCGGTCTCCCGCGGGGCCTCTCCCGCCCTGTCCGCCCGGGGGCTCACACGGGAGTTCGGGGTGGTGGTGGCGGTGGACGGTATCGACCTGGAGCTCGAAGCCGGGGACTTCCTCACCGTGTTCGGCCCCAACGGGGCCGGGAAGACCACCCTTCTCAGCCTCCTCGGCGGCCGACTGAAGCCCAACCGGGGCGAGGTGCGAGTGGGGGGCGAGCGCCTGGCCTTCTCGGAGACGGCCTGGCGTGCCCGCATCGGCGTCCTGTCCCATCAGACGTTCCTCTACGCCCACCTCACCGTGGCGGAGAACCTCCGCTTCTTTGGGAAGCTCTTCGGGCTTACGGATCTGGACGAGAGGATCCCCGCCCGGCTGGAGCAGGTGGGACTCTCGGACCGCTCCGACTTCCTGGCCCGGCAGCTCTCCCACGGCATGCGCCAGAGGGCGGCGCTGGCCCGGGCACTCCTCCACGATCCCGAGCTGGTCCTGCTGGACGAGCCGTACACCGGGCTCGACCCCTACGCGGCCTCGGTGCTCCGTGGGGTCCTGTCGTCCCTCAAGGATGGCCGCCGCACGGTGGTGATGGTGACCCACAACCTCACCCAGGGGCTGGAGCTCGCCAACCGCTTGGCCATCCAGGTACGCGGCCGATTCGGCTGGTACGGGGAACGGAGCGCGGTGGAGCCCGATACCTTCGAGCACTTCTACCACCGGGTGGTGGAGGCCGGGAGCGCATGACGTACCTGAGCCAGATCTACGCCATCGTCTGGAAGGACCTGCTCCTCGAGTTCCGCACCCGGGAGCGCATCGCGGCCATGGGCGCCTTCGCGGTGCTCGCCGGCATCCTGTTCAACTTCTCCATGGACCAGACCGTGGTGAGGCCGCAGGACATCGCCGCTGGCCTGATCTGGATGACCCTGGTCTTCGGAGGGCTCCTGGGCATCGGGCGCACGTTCCACCTGGAGGCCCAGGACGGGGCGTTCCAGGGCGTGCTGACGAGCCCGGCTCCCAAGGACGCCATCTACATCGGGAAGATCACGGCCAACTTCGTGCTGCTCTACATTGTCGCCCTTCTGGTCGTGGGCATATTCACCTTGTTCTTCGGCCTGGACCTGGGGGATCACCCGGGGATGCTGGCGCTGGCCCTCGCCCTGGGCTCGCTGGGCTTCGTGGCCCTGGGCACGCTCTTCAGCGCGGTGTCGTCCTCCACCCACATGGGCGAGACGCTCCTGCCCATCCTCGTCTTCCCCCTGCTGGTGCCGATGATCATCTACGGGGTTTCGGCCACCAGCCGACTCCTGGCGGACCGACCCATCGCCGACGTGGCCGGCAACCTGCGCATGCTCGGGGCGTTCGCCGTCCTGGCGGTGGGAGCGGGGGCCGTCATGTTCCGTTTCGTCGTGGAGGAGTGATGCCGTCGAACAAGCTCCGCGTGGGCGGGTCCGCCATGGCGGTCCTCGGGGTCCTGGGGATCCTGGTGCTCCATTGGATGGTGTTCTTCTGGACGCCCACGGAGGCGTCCATGGGGATCATCCAGCGCATCTTCTACATCCACGTTCCCTCCGCCTGGGTAGCGTTCTTCGCCTTCGGCATCGTCGCCCTGTGTGGTGCCGTGTACCTGTGGCTGGGGGACGAGCGGCTCGACCACGCCGCCGCCTCCGCGGCCGAGGGCGGCATGGTGTTCACGACCATCGTGCTCCTCACCGGCCCCTTGTGGGGGCGCATCGCCTGGGGCACATACTGGACGTGGGAGCCCCGACTGACCCTCACCCTGCTCCTCTGGTTCATCTACCTGGGCTACTTCCTGGTCCGGTCCTCCACCGAGAACCCGGAGCGGGGGAAGCGCTTCTCCGCGGTGGTGGGGATCGTGGGTGCGCTGGACATACCGCTGATCCATCTGAGCGTCCTCTGGTTCCGCTCCCTCCACCCCACGCCGGTGGTGGTGAAGCCGGAGGGGCCCACGCTGCACCCGGACATGCTTCTGACCCTGGCCGTGGGCCTGATCTCGTTCACCCTCCTGTTCCTGGGCGTCTTCCTCCAGCGCTACACCCTGGCCGTGGCCACACACCTGGCCGCGGTGCGGGAGCGCGAGGCCCGGTCCTGATCCCTCCACCCCCTCGATACTCCATGCCCTCCTGCAAGCGACTCCTCCGCCTGGGGCTCCTGGGCCTCGTCGCGCTCGCCGTCGCCGTGCCCACGGCGGCCCAGGAAGCCGCAATGCCGGTGACCGGCCTCTCCGGGCAGTCCCTGCGTCCCTACCAATTCGTTTTCCTCGCGTACGCTCTTGCCTGGCTGCTTGTGCTGGGGTGGGTCGTGGCGGTGGCCCGGCGCCTGGCGCGCCTGGAGCGCCGGCTGGAGCGGTGACCCATCGGTGGGAAAGCGCGTAGTGGGGAACCGGGCCCAGCCTGCCAGCAACATCCACCCATAAGGACTAGTCCTCGGAGCTAGTCCTTCCGAGTGGACGATTCACCCGAAAGAACTGTGGCCAGAATCGCCCTCGTGCAATAGGTTTATCCTGTGCGGCAAAGGCTTATGGGGCGTTCGGCACCCTCTCGCGGCCGATCCCCTGATCCTCAACAGGAGGCATCCCAACGATGAAGACGGCACGGAAAAGCGCCACTCACCTTGTAGGGCTCGCTCTGGTGGCGCTTCTGGCCGCCCCGGCGCTCCAGGCGCAGACCACCACCATGCCCAGCACGCTCCGGTACGGCTCTGGATTGCTGGATATCCCGGTGGCCAGCGTCTTGCCCCACATGGCGATCACCGGAACCTACTCGGGGTTCTTCCTGGGGTTGGACCGCACGGTGGACATCAACGGCGCAGGCGACATCATCGGGTACGGCCCCGGATTCGACAGGAAGTGGTTCTCGAACGCCTCCGTGGCGCTCGGCCTCTTCGATCGCGTTGAGGTGGGAACCACCATCCAGTCGCTGAACGACGCGGCGAAGGGCGGTAACAGTTGGGGGCTTTTCGGCCGAGTGAACCTGTTCAAGCCCACCAACCAGGGCCTCGGCCTCGCCGTGGGCGGCCGGTACGTGATGGCTCCCAGCTTCGACGTCGGGACCGGCTATCAGCCCAACCGCCTCGGCTTCCCCGACCCCCGCTTCCGGGAGACGTACACCGGGAAGGAGGACGTGAACACCGAGTTGAGCCTGTACGGCGTGGCCACCGCTCACGTCCGGGGCTTCGACGAGGGCTTCCTGCCGAAGCACGACCTGACGCTCTCCGTGGGCTACGGCACGGGCATGTTCCAGGACGGCGACAAGCTCCCGTTCTACAAGTACGCCTCGACCGACGGGTGGTTCTTCGGCTCGGCCCTGCACTTCGCTCTGGGTGAGAGCTCCGTCCTCACCTTCATGGGCGAGTACAACGGCTTCGACGCGAACCTCGGCGCCCAGTTGGACCTCGGCGGCATCCGCCTCGGTGCGCACTACCTCGCGGCCAACTACGCGAAGCCGGCCAACGGCTACTGGAGCGAGTACCGGAAGCCCAAGTTCGGCCTCCTGGCCTCCTTGGCGATCTGCCCCGACGGCGGTGGCCTGCTCTGCAAGCCCAAGCTGCTGGAGCGCCCGCAGCCCGAGGTCATCCAGCTGCCTGCGCCTCCCCCCGACACGGTGCGCATCACCCGTGAGGTGGAGCGTGCGCTCCCCGACGGTACGCCCGCCACGATATGCCTCGCCACCGGTGAGAACGTGGAGGTCCGCGTGACCGCCCAGGGCGACACGCTGGTCGGCCCGACCCGCGTGTCCATCAAGACGCTGCGTCCGGGCGTGGTCTTCGCCGGGACGTACGCCGAGGGGCGTGACTGGTTCACCAGCGGCACGGACATCACGTTCGAGCGTGCCCGCTACACCAAGTCGGGCGAGGAAGTGCGTCTCGACTGCGCGCAGATCATGCGCGTCGGCGAGCACATGGGCGTGCCGCTCTTCGCCATGCGGAACGCCGAGCGCCCGTACGAGACGATCTACGTCCCGGTCCGTCCGGGTGTCTGGCAGGCCTACCAGACGGGGCTGCGCCGCACCCGCGGCTGAGTTCGCCCAGCAGGGTGAGTAGGGAGGGCCCG
>CAZJFX010000037.1:32086-37913 GCA_964545395.1 uncultured Gemmatimonadaceae bacterium
GGCTGCGCCGCACCCGCGGCTGAGTTCGCCCAGCAGGGTGAGTAGGGAGGGCCCGGCGGGGAGCCGTCTGGGGCCGGGCCTTGCGGGCTCCCCCGGGCGTGGCCGAAGTTGCGTCTGCCCCCCCAGGCCATCTTGAAAGGTGACTTTCCCATGGCCGCGACCGCACCCGAGGGGGAATCTGCCGCCCCCGGCCCCCCTCGCCGACGTCTCCGCCTCGACAAGGTTTCCTGCGAGGCCGCCTCCGACGGTCGCTGCCTGCTCTCGGTGGCGCTGGACTGGCACGGGCGTTCGGTGTGCAGCGAGGCGAGTGCCCTGGACACGCTGCACGGCAGGGTGCGGGCCTCCGCGGAGGCGGCGCTAGCGGCTGCGCTCGACGCCGCGGGTCGGCACGTCCGCCTCGAGTTGGTGGGGGTGAAAGCGTTCCGGGCCTTCGACGGTTGGGTGGTGGTGGCCAGAATCCTCGGAAGCGCCGGCCAGCGGAACCTCAGGCTCCTGGGCGCGTCGTCGTCCGAGGAGGAGGTGGGGCTTCCCCGGGCCTCGGTCGAGGCCGTGCTGGACGCCATCAACCGGGTGGTGGAGGGGTACGCCTTCCCCTGAGGACGGTCACCGGCAGGGCGTCCCACAGGGGCATTCCAGCGGCCGCCTTCCCGGCGTAGGTTGGATCCGTCGGCCGGGGGGATGGCGGGGACTTTCGCTTTCTCTTCGGGTTTGATACCTTGGGATTCGCTCCCCCGGGAGCCAGGGTCCCCCAACCAGAGGCGCGCGATGGCCACCGAAGTCGGCGAGCAGAGAACGAAGGCCCTCAACACGGCCATCACCCAGATCGAGCGCTCGTACGGGAAGGGCGCCATCATGCGCATGGGTGCGGAGGGCGCGAAGGTCCACCTCGACTCCATCTCCACCGGGGCCCTGAACCTGGACGCGGCCATCGGCATCGGCGGGATGCCCCGGGGGCGCATGAGCGAGGTCTACGGCCCCGAGTCGTCGGGCAAGACCACGCTGTGCCTCCACATCATCGCCAACGCCCAGCGCACCGGGGGGATCGCTGCGTTCATCGATGCGGAGCATGCCCTGGACGTGGGGTACGCCCGCAAGCTCGGCGTGGACGTGGACAGTCTCCTCGTGTCCCAGCCGGACACAGGCGAGCAGGCCTTGGAGATCGCCGAGGTGCTGATCCGCAGCAACGCGGTGGACGTGGTGGTCATCGACTCGGTGGCGGCGCTGGTGCCCCGGGCCGAGATCGAGGGGGAGATGGGTGATTCCCACGTGGGCCTCCAGGCCCGCCTCATGAGCCAGGCCCTGAGGAAGCTCACCGGGGCGGTGAGCCGCTCCCACACGGCGGTCATCTTCACCAACCAGATCCGGGAGAAGGTGGGGGTAATGTTCGGGAATCCCGAGACCACGTCCGGAGGCCGGGCGCTCAAGTTCTACGCCTCGGTGCGCCTGGACATCCGTCGCATCGGGGCCATCAAGGACGGGCAGGACGTGGTCGGGAACCGCACGCGGGTGAAGGTGGTGAAGAACAAGTGTGCTCCTCCGTTTCGGCAGGCCGAGTTCGACATCCTGTACAACGAGGGGATCAGTCACCTGGGGCTCCTGGTGGACCTGGGCGTGGAGAACAACGTGGTGGACAAATCCGGATCCTGGTTCTCCTACGGGGATCTCCGGCTCGGCCAGGGGAAGGAGAACGCCAAGCAGTTCCTGGCGGAGAACCCGGACATCGCCCAGGAGGTCGAGGCCCGGGTCAAGGTCGCTCTCGGGATGCGGGGCACCAACGCCGCATCCGACGAAGACGACGGGGCCATGGACGACTGAGCCCACCGCGCTCGAGGACGGTCCACGCGGGGGTGCCGGGCGAGTGCCCGGAGCCCTCCGTTTGCCTGGAATCCGGTCACGTTGAGCCCTCTTGGACCGTCGGGTTACCTTTGGGGTTTCCTTGAGCTGACGCACCAAGCGCGCCCCCGGGGGCGCCCTCCCCAACGACACCTGGCGAACATGAAGTCCGGCGAGATCCGACAGAGGTTCCTCGAGTACTTCCGGGCGCACGGGCACGAAGTGCGCCCGAGCTCCTCTCTCGTCCCCTCCGATGATCCCACCCTCCTCTTCACCAACGCCGGGATGGTGCCGTTCAAGCGCGTGTTCCTCGGACAGGAGCGGGTGGGCTTCAAGCGCGCCACGACGTCGCAGAAGTGCGTCAGGGCCGGGGGAAAGCACAACGACCTGGAAGAGGTGGGAAAGACCGCCCGCCACCACACGTTCTTCGAGATGCTGGGGAACTTCTCCTTCGGCGACTACTTCAAGAGGGACGCCGTCCGGTACGCCTGGGAGCTCATGACCGAGGTGTACGGCCTCGATCCCGCCCGGCTGTACGCCACGGTCCACCACTCGGACGACGAGGCCGCCGAGCTGTGGGCCACCGAGGTCGGCCTGGACCGCGCCCGCATCTTCCGCCTGGGGGATAAGGACAACTTCTGGCAGATGGCGGACACGGGACCCTGCGGTCCGTGCTCGGAGATCCACTACGACCTCCGCGCCGAGGTGCCGGCGTCCCAGACCCTGGAGGAGTTCGTGGCCGCGGGTGACGACGGCCGCATCGTGGAGCTCTGGAACCTCGTGTTCATGCAGTATGACCGTGATGCGTCGGGGACGCTCCACCCCCTCCCGGCCCCCTGCGTGGACACCGGCGCTGGCCTGGAGCGCATCGCGGCGGTGATGCAGGGTGTGGATTCCAACTACCACACGGACCTCTTCAGGCCACTCCTGGATCGGGTGGCCGACGTGGTGGGTCGTCCCTATGACCCGACCGTCGAGGAGAGCGTCAGCTACCGGGTTCTCGCGGACCACGCCCGCGCCGTGGCCTTTCTAGTCGCCGACGGCGTCTTCCCGTCCAACGAGGGGCGGGGATACGTGCTCCGCCGCATTCTCCGCCGCGCGGTCCGTCACGCATGGCTCCTGGGGTTGAGGGAGCCGGCGCTGGTCCACGTGGTGGAGGCGGTGGTGGACGTCATGGGGGATGCGTATCCTGAGCTTCGCCAGCGCCGCCTCCACGTGGTCCAGACCACCCTGGGCGAGGAGGAGCGGTTCCTGGCCACGATCGAAGGCGGCATGAGCCGCTTCGACGAGATCGCACCCAGGGGAGGCAAGGGGGGGGTGGTGCCGGGGGTCGAGGCGTTTCGCCTCTACGACACGTTCGGCTTCCCGGTGGACCTGACCCAGCTCATGGCCGAGGAGCGCGGGTACCGGGTGGACGTGGCCGGCTTCGAGGAGGCGCTGGAGGCGCAGCGCGCCCGCTCCCGCGCGGACCGGGCGGCGGCGGGGATCGGTATGGACGACGGCGCATCCGAAGGCTGGCAGGAGCTCTCCGGCGAGCCCCAGGCATTCGTGGGATACCACACCACCTGGGTGGAGACGGAGGTCCTGGCATGGCGCCGGGATCGGGATTCCCTGGGTCTCATCCTCCGGGAGAACCCGTTCTACGCAGAGAGCGGAGGGCAGGTTTCGGACCTGGGCGAGGTGAGGGGGCACGGTTGGTCGCTCCGAGTCGCCGAGGTGAGGAAGATGGACGGGAGGACGGCCCTCCTGGGCACCGCGGAGGGGAGCTTCCCCGACCGTCCCTCCGCCCCCCTGGGGGTGGAGGCCCTGGTGCCCGCCGATGTGCGCCACGCCACGGAGCGCAACCACACCGCCACCCACCTTCTGCATGCGGCCCTGCGCAAGGTCCTCGGGGAGCACGTGGTCCAACGCGGCTCCCTGGTGGCGCCGGACCGTCTCCGCTTCGACTTCGCCCACGGGGCGCCCCTGAGCGCCGACGAGCGTGATCGGGTGGAGCAGCTCGTGAACGAGGGGATCTGGGCGGATCACTCGGTGCACGTCGGATACCGGGCGTATCACGACGCCGTCGAGGCCGGGGCCATGGCGCTCTTCGGCGAGAAGTACGACGACGAGGTGCGCGTAGTCCACGTTCCTGGCGTGAGCATGGAGTTGTGCGGGGGCACGCACGTCCGCCACACCGGGGAGATCGGTCTCTTCCGGCTGATCCACGAGAGCGGCGTGGCCGCAGGGGTCCGTCGCGTGGAGGCGCTCACCGGCCCAGGGGCATACCGGTACCTGCGGGAGCAGGAGGGGCGCCTGGGGCAGGCCGCTCGGCTTCTGAAGACCCACCCCGACAACCTGACCCACCGCGCCGAGCAGCTTCTCGCGCAGAACGCGGAGCTCGAAAGCCTTTTGGACGAGCTGAGGAGCGGCGGGGGCGCCGGAGAGACCGAGGTGGCGGCTGAGGTGGTGGAGTCCGGAGGTGTCGTCGCCTCCTATCGGGGGATCCGCCTGCGCACCCGCGGAGCGGACGATGCCCGCAAGTGGGGCGATGCGTTTCTCGCTTCCGGCCGAAGTGGCGTCACGGTGGTGGCGGCCGAGCTCCCCGGGGGAAAGCTCACCCTCTTCGCCTTCGTCACCGACGATCTCATCTCCCAGGGGGTGCGAGCCGACGTGGTGGTGCGCGAGGTGGCGGCGGTGGTGGGAGGTCGTGGGGGAGGGAAGCCGCGCCTGGCCGAGGCGGGCGTGGAGGCGCCGGAGCGCATCGATGAAGCCCTGCGCGCGGGAGCCGCCACCGTGCGGCGCCTCCTGGAGGCGAAAAGGTGATGGACGCCAGGACCTTCCTCGCGCGGCGCAGGCCTCCGGCGCCGGAGGCTCTCGAGGCGCGATTGGCGGCGGGTGCCGCGGAGGGGGAGGTGGTGCAGGCGCTTTCGGATCAGGCCCTCGCCGAGCTGGCCCGATCCCGTGCGGCTGCTGGTAGGGTGCGTGACAGCGCATGGCATCTGCTGGCCGCGGATGCCCTGCTCACCTATGCGTGCGAGGCGGCGCTGAACGGCTCCGATCCGCCCCGAGCCTTCGAGGAGCTCCTCCGGAAGGCGGCGACAGGGAAAGCATGATGGACCGGGATCCCACGGCGTTTGCGGACGTGCACAACCACCTGGTGCCCGACGTGGACGACGGTGCGCGCGATCTGGACGACACCGTGAGTTCCGTGGAGCGGATGACGCTCCTGGGGATCCGGAAGATCATCACCACGCCCCATCTGGACGGGCGCCTGACGCTGGAGCCCGAGGTTCTCGAGGAGCGCCTCCAGGAGGTGACCGACGCTTTCGAGCTCGCCGCCGCTGCGGTGGCCGAGACGTTTCCGGAGGTGGATTTCCGCCGGGGTCACGAGGTGATGTTGGACATTCCTGACGTGGACTTCAGCGATCCGCGCATGCGCATGGCAGGCACGCGCTTCGCCCTGGTGGAGTGGCCTCGCATGCACCTGCCTCCGGGCACGGCCAAGGTGCTGCGCCGCATTCGTGACGAGGGGCACGTCCCGGTGGTCGCGCACCCGGAGCGCTACGTCGGGATCGACGTGGAGCTGGCCGGAAGCTGGCGCGAGGCCGGGGCCCTGCTGCAGGTGAACTACGCATCCCTGGATGGACGCTACGGCGGCGAGGCGCGCAAGCTGGCGCTGCGACTCCTGCGGCGGGGGTGGGTCGACTACATGGCGTCGGACTTCCACGCGCGCCCGGACCGGCCCATCTACCGCCATGAGGCGCAGGCCCACCTGGAGGAGGCAGGCGCCGGAGAGGCGTTCGTGACCATGACCCTCACCAATCCAGCGCGCATCCTGCGGGACGAGATGCCGATCCCGGTGCCCCCCCTTCCCCCGGAGCGGGGACTCTGGGCGAGACTGCGGGGACTCCTGGACCCGGAGGCGGCATGAGACTGCGGGGACTCCTGGACCCGGAGGCGGCATGAGACACCCTGTGTCAACCTCCCCCCGTTCAGGCGGCTGCGGAGGTGG
>CAZJFX010000038.1:0-37769 GCA_964545395.1 uncultured Gemmatimonadaceae bacterium
TCATTCACTTCGCACTCATCGCAGAGGCCTTGCGGTAGTGTGAACAGGCCCTAGTGCGTTCCTCCGCCCGTCCCGCCGGGCCGGTAGAGGTCCCGGAAGAGCTCCTTGAGGCGGCCCGACCGGATGTCCGCCTGGATCTCCGAGGTGGGCCGCTGCATCCAGGCGTGGACCGGGTCGGCCAGGATGCGGTCCAGGGCGGCGTTCACCTCCGGGTGGTCGTACTCCCGGGTGGCGGGGACGAACTCCATGTAGAAGTGCTTGGCCACTTCGTAGATGCCGTGCCACCACGTGTAGTCCGGGCCCATCATGGAAGCGCCGTGGCGTGCCCTGCGGCCCTCGTGGTGCCAGAGTTCCCAGTAGATCCACTCGATATGGTTGGAGAACTCGGCCGGGTTCTCCAGGAGGCCGTTCTTGCGGATGATGCCCATCACCTCGCCGGCTGGGACGGCGAACTTCGTGTTGTAGAGCTGCACGAGGCCGTCGTACTGGTAGTAGTGGCCGTTCACCCACACCGAGCCGTGGCAGTTCGTGCAGACGTCCTTCATGTTGGCCCGCTTGCGCTGCCAGTCGTTCTTCATCACCGAGACCGCCGGCCGCAGGGTCCAGGAGATGCGTTGCCCCACGTCGTGGCTGAGCGCCTGGCGCGGAGTCGCCGACATGTGACAGGTCGCGCAGGTCGGGGCCACGGCGTAGTCCACGCCCAGCACCCACCGGTCCGAGGCCAGGTTCATCTCCGCCACGTTCGTGTAGTACGTGTTCCCGTGCTTGGACTCCTCGTAGACCTCCTTCTGGGGATGGTCCGGGCCCAGGTGGCACTTGCTGCAGGCTTCGGGCTGCCTGGCCTGCTTCACCGAGAACGTGTGGCGCGTGTGGCAGGCGCTGCAGGCTCCCTTGCTCCCGTCGGGGTTGATGCGGCCGATCCCCGAGTTGGGCCAGCTCTCCGCGGCCAACCGGTTGGGGGAGTTCTTGTCGATCTTGACCGGGGTGCCGTGGCAGTTCTCGCATCCTGTGATGGCGGCGGGCTCGCCTCCGGCCGCGTGGGCCAGGTAGGCGTCCGCCGACGCGAGGATCTCTCCAGCGGTGGCATGATAGGAAGCCTGGACCTGGGCGGCCTCCTCCGCATGACAGGCGCCGCAGTCCTTCGGGGTCACGAGGGTGGCGATGCGTGCGCCCTCGTGCATGAAGGCGTCCGGGTCCCCCGACTCCGCCCCGTGACAGTCGATGCACGTGACGTTCTGGAGCGCATGCCGCGAATCCAGCCACTGGCGGTAGAGCCCCGGGGTCTTCTCCTTGTGGCAGGCCAGACACTGACCTGCCTGGGACGCGTCCTGGTCCGGTGGCGCCAGGGAAAGAAGAAGGGGGGCGCAGAGAGCGAGGAGAACGACGGCAGGAGCGGAATGACGAGCCTTCATCGGGCTACCCTCTCGCGCTGATCGTGCGAAAACGGAGCTCCGGGCCGTCGCGCTGGCGCTTATCGGGCAGTGGCGCAGCATCGCCGCACGGCCCTCTCCGCCCAACACCTTCCTGTACTATGGGGAGCGGCTCCTGCGGACGTCAAACGACAGGGGTGGAGGGATGCGCGGCCCCCGAGGGTTCCGGCACCATCCGACCCCATCCGGCCCCTACCGCTCTTTCAGCTCCTCGATGAGCTGCGCCACGGCTTCCTGCGCCGATCCGGTCTTGGCGACGTGCTGGATCCCCGCTCCGTCCAGGGCCCGTACCAGGTTCGGGCCGAACCGTTGGGCGATGTAGTGGGTCACGCCTTTTCCCTTCAAGGCGAGGGCGACCTGAGGGCCGGCCCGTTGGGCACCCACACCCCCGTTGTCGACGACTTCGACGAGCCCGCCCTTCTCATCGAAGAGCAGGATGTAGGGCGCGCGCGACGCCTCGGCGCTGATGGCTGCGTCGGCCTCGCGCCCGCTGGACGCCACGCCGATCTTCACCGGACCGGTGGAAGCGCCCAGGACCGGCACGAGCGCGAGCGTGGCGAGGATGGGAATCCACCTTCTCATGATGTCCTCCTCTCTCCGGAGACAAGGGACCCGTAGCCGCCCCTGATGTTATGTCGGATCGCGGCATCCGAGAATACGTTAACGGCGATGGCAAGGCGTAGCCTGCGGAGCGACTACCGCAGCACCTCGAAGGCCCTGGAGCGCCGCGGGACCGCCCGCCCGCAGAATCCGACCTTCATCCCCGTGACCTCCATGAACCGCCTGCTTCCCGTCGCCCTCGTCGCCATCCCCGTCCTATCCTGCGCCCCGGCGGAACCGGCCCCCGAGGCCGCGGACGCCCCGCCCGCCGGCGCGCTGGTGGACCCGGCGTGGGAGGTCCAGCACGAGGACTCCACGCAGCGCTTCATCGCCCTCTCCATCGTGGACTCCCTCACCGTGTGGGTGGCGGGCCAGCCGGGCCTCTGGGGGCGGACCACGGACGGGGGCGCGACCTGGACGGTGGCGAAGGTCCCCGGCGCGGAGGAGCTGGCGTTCCGGGACGTGCATGCGTTCTCCGCCGAGGAGGCGTTCCTCCTCTCCATTGGGAACGGCGAGGCTTCGCGCATCTATAGGACCGCGGACGGCGGAGTGACCTGGACGCTCTCCTTCCAGAACCGGGACCCCGACGCATTCTTCGACTGCCTTTCGTTCTGGGACCGGGAGCGGGGGATCGCCTTCAGCGACAGCCACGACGGCGAGTTCACGCTCATCCGCACCGAGGACGGCGGCGCCACCTGGACGCGCGTGGACCCGGCCGACGTGCCGGACGCGCGGCCGAACGAGGGGGCGTTCGCGGCGTCGGGGACGTGCGTGGCGACGCGTCCCGGCGGGCTCGCCTGGTTCGTCACCGGCGCATCGCAGGTGGATACGCAGGTCATGCGCTCCACCGACTACGGGCTTACCTGGAGCGAGGCCCCCACGCCCGTGCCCAGCACGCAGAGCGACGAGGGGCTGGCGTCGCTGGCGTTCTTCGACGACCTGCGCGGGGCGGCCTTCGGTACGGCCCACGACTCGGCGGCGGTGAACGTGGCGGTCACCGCCGACGGGGGCGCCACCTGGGTGGCGGCCGGGCGCGCGCTGAACGGGATCGTGTACGGAGGCGCGGTGGTGCCGGGTGCGCCCACGCCCACCCTGGTGGCCGTGTCGCCGGAGGGGTCGGCGTGGTCGGCGGACAACGGCTCCACCTGGACCGTCTTCGACACGGCTGACTACTGGACGGTGGCGTTCCTCTCCGCCGGTGTGGGGTGGGCGGGGGGAAGGGGGAGGATCAGCCGGATCGAGCGGCGGGGGCTGTAGGCGCGGACGCCCCGGGGCCCCCCGCCGCCGGCAGTTCCACCAGCACCTTGTCCACCCGGCTCCAGTCCATGTCCACCACCTCGAGCCGGACGCCGTTCCAGTGCAGGACGGCGCCGGCCCGGGGCTCGCCGGGCAGTTGGTCCACCATGAACGCGTGCAGGGTTGCGTAGGGCTCGTCGGGGACCGACGGCCGCCCCACGATCCCGAGGAAGTCCTCGAAGGGGAGGAGCCCGTCCACGAGCCAGGAGCCGTCTTCGCGGGGGACCGCATCGGGCGTGGGCGTGGGGAGGGGCTCGGGGAGGTCCCCGACGATCCCCTCCAGCACGTCGTTGAGGGTGAGGACCCCCTCCACTCTGCCCCGGGTGTCCACCACCAGCGCGATGTGGTCCCGGGAGCGCTGGAACAGCTCCAGGACCTGGAGGGCGGTGTCCCAGGGGCGCACGAAGTGGGGCTTGCGCAGGATGTTCTCGATGTCGGTGGTCCCCGTCTCCAGGAGCTGGCTCAGTAGGTCTGGGATGCTGACGTAGCCCCGCACCCGGTCCAGCTCGCCCTCGCAGGCGATGAAGCGGGCGTGGGCGAGCATCCCCGAGCCCTGGAGCTGCTCGTCCACGGGCCGATCCAGGTCCAGCCAGAGGAGCCGCTCCCGGGGTGTCATGAGCGAGGCCACGGTGCGGTCCCCCAGGTGGAAGAGGCGCTGCACGATCTCGTGCTCCTCCCGCTCCAGGACCCCGGCGGCGGTGGCCTCGGCCAGGAGCGTGCGGACCTCCTCCTCGGTCACCGCGGGCTCGGGGGCCCGCTGCACCGGGAGGCGCCGGAGGATCGCCTCCATGGAGGCCGAGAGGACGAGCACCAGGGGGCGCGACACCCGGGCCAGGACACTCATGCCCGGCGCCACGGCGCACGCCAGCCGCTCTGGAGAGGTGAGGGCCAGGCGCTTGGGGACCAGCTCGCCCACCACCACGTTCAGGTAGGTGATCCCCGCCACCGAGACCGCGATCCCCAGGAAGAGGGCAAGCCTGGGATTCATCCATGCGCTCAGCAGCCCTCCCACGCTGCCGCCCAGGGCGGCGCCGCCCAGCGCGCCGGCCAGCACGCCGACGACGGTGATCCCCACCTGGACCGTGGAGAGGAACTCGTTGGGCGACTCCAGGAGCTCGAGGGCGGCCCGGGCGCCCGGGGTCCCCGCCTCCGCCATGGCCCGGAGGCGTGCGCGGCGCGACGACACGAGCGCGATCTCGGAGGCGGCCAGCCAGCCGTTGAGGGCGACGAGCCCGAGGAGCGCGAGGACCTCGAGGGCCAGGACGATCACGGCGAGCGTTGCCTCACTCCGTCCCGTCGGGGTGCGCGGTGCCCTGCGGGTCGGCGGCGCCGTCCGGGCGCGTGGTCTTCTCCAGCGAGAGCGCGTTGATGCAGTAGCGCAGGCCGCTGGGCTTCGGGCCGTCGGGGAAGACATGCCCCAGGTGGGCGTCGCACACGTTGCACGTCACTTCCACGCGGGTCATCCCGTGGGAGCGGTCCACGTGGTGGGCCACGACCTCAGGCGACGCGGGCTGGGTGAACGAGGGCCACCCGGTCCCCGAGTCGAACTTCTCCCCCGAGTCGAAGAGGACGGTCCCGCAGCAGCGGCACGCGTACCGGCCGGGCTCGAACCGGGAGCACATGGCCGAGCTGAACGGCCGCTCGGTCCCCTTCAGGCGGGTGACCTGATACTCGTCGGGGGTGAGGAGCGCGCGCCACTCGACGTCGCTGCGCTCCACGCGGCGAGCCGGCTCGGGGTTCCCCTTCGCGGCGAGGGCGAGGACGTCGGGCCAGGTGAGCATGGTCGTGTGGCGGGTGGAGGGAGGATGGGTGGGGCGCCAGTCCAGAACCCCGGGGGGTGGGCCAGGGTCCCGCCGGGGAAGGGACTCTCACCAGGTCCTCCCCAGAGAGAGCTGCACGGCGAAGTCGTTCGAGGGCCCGTGTGGCGGGACGTCTTCCTGCAGCGCCGCCTCCCAGCGCCATCCGCCACGGGTGCGTCCCACGAACCCGATGATGAGGTTGGTGGGGGAGCCGTCCACGTCGTGATCGCCGAACTCGCGGAGAAGCTGCGTGGATCCGGTGAGCTGGGCCACCACCGAGAGGCGGGGGTTCAGCGGCCGCTCGACTCCCAGCATCCCCACCCACTGACGGTTCCGGAGCACGTCGGCGAGCTCGCATGAGCGGCGCACGGTGGTGCCGCCCACGAGGGCGTGGACGTGGAAGCTCCCCAGCGCGGTGCGGCCCATGAGGGTGAGCGCCGCGTCCGCTCGCTCCGGGCCCACGGTGTTGTCCGCCGTGGGGATGCGGAGCTCGGCCTTCACGCCCAGGGCGCGACGCCCGTCGGCGGAGGTGAGGAGGTTTCCCTTGGCGAAGAGGCGGACATCCTCCAGCGTGGGCACGCTCCTGCCCGGGATCTCGACGAGGAGCTTCCCGTCGGCGTCCCGGAGCCACTGGGCGTAGGTGTCGCGCGGGTAGTCGCGGCGCCTGCGGTCCCCCATGCGGATGAGCCGGTGGAACCCCAGGATGCCCCGGTCCAGGAAGCCTCCCCCCGTGCGCTCCAGCGTGGCCCGGGCTCCCAGCTCGAGGCGGTCGGCGACGCCGATCCGCACGGTGGCCGCGGCAACCACGCGCTCCAGGTCCAGGAAGACGTTGGCCACGGCCGACGAGTCCTGCTCCCAGATGCTGGCGTAGCCGATCCACACGTCGGCGCGCACCGCTCCCCGGGGGGTGAGGGTGACGCCTTCCATGGCCGGTGTGAGCCCCAGCCGCTGGAGGGGTGCGCCCTCCTCGGACGTGAGGGGGCCGAGGGGCTGGGCGCCGAGCGCTTCCGCGTCGGTGACGAGGACGAGGGCGGCGGTCAGCGCGGCGGCGAATCGGGGCATGAGGGAAGATGGGCTCCGGGACGCCACGGGGGGAGGCGGCGACAGCTCTCCGGAGTTGACACGAGCGTGTCCCGGCTCCTGGGCGAGATCCTCCAGGAGCGCATGGGTCAGGAGGACGAGTACGCGTCCTCCCGGGCGCGGTACCTGGCCCAGGCCCCTGGCGTGCACCGGCGGCCCGGCCAGCGCCTCCCCACCCGCGATGAGCTGCATGAGCGACACGGTCTTCGTTGACACGAACGTCCTCGTCTACGTGCGCGACGCGAGCGAGGAAGAGAAGCAGCGCCGCGCCGCGGCCTGGATGGCCGCGCTCTGGGAGAGCCGGCGCGGGAGGTTGAGCTACCAGGTGCTCCAGGAGTACTACGTCACGGCCATGGCCAAGCTCGATCCGCCCCGGGACGCGGAGGATGTGCGGGAGGACGTGTGGGCGCTCCGCGCCTGGAAGCCCCAGGCCGCGGACTACGACACGCTCGAAACGGCGTGGACCGTCCAGGATCGGTACCGGATCTCCTGGTGGGACGCGCTCATCGTTGCCGCCGCGGTACGCTCCGGGAGCTGCTGGCTCCTCACCGAGGACCTCCAGGAGGGCCAGGACTTCCTGGGCGTGACGGTGGTGGATCCCTTCCGCCACGCTCCCGAGGAGATCCTCGGCGCTTAAGCCCCGGCGTGCTGTCTTTCGTGCGCCAGTTCCACCTCCCGGTGTCCCGCGGACGTGAACCGGTCGAACCCCACGTAGATGACGGGGATGAGGAAGAGCGTGAAGACCGCGGCGGCCAGCACGCCTCCGATGGTGACGACGGCCATGGGCACCTGGAAGAACCGGCCCGACCCGGTGGCCAGCGCCTGCGGCACCAGGGCGATGGCCGTGGCCACGTTGGTCATGATGATGGGACGCAGCCGCGCTGGCGCCGCCTTCATGAGGGCGTCGTGGAGGCTCATGCCACGGCTCCTGAGGAGCTGGGTGTAGTCCAGGATCAGGATGGCGTTGTTCACCACGATCCCCACCAGCATGATGAGCGCCATCATGCTGAAGATGTTGAGCCGGTTCCCCGTGAGGAAGAACGCCAGGACGGAGCCCACGGCCCCCAGGGGGAGCGTCAGCATGATGGTGACCGGATGGACGTACGACTCCATGATCATGGCCAGTACCACGTACGTCAGGATGATGGCCAGGATGAGGGCCTTGCCCATCTCGGTGAGCGACTCCTGGAAGATCTCGAACTCGCCGGTGATCTCGTAGGAGTACCCGGGCGGGAACGCCATGGCGTCCAGTCCCGCCTGGATCTCGGCGGCCAGCCCCGTGAGGCTCCCGCTCCCGATCTGGGCGTTGATCTGGACCGTGCGCTGCTTCTGGTCGCGCAGGATGGTGGTCTCGCCGCCCTCCACACCCAGGTCACCCAGCGTGGCGGTGGGCACCATTCCGGCGCGGGTGCGGATCTGGAGGTCCCCCAACTGGTCCACCTGGTTGCGGGACGTCTCGGCGAGGCGCACACGGATGTCGCGCTCCTCCCCGTCCTCCCGGTAGACCCCGGCGGTGGCGCCTTCGATGGAGGTGCGCAGCGACCCGCCCACCTGGGCCACGGTGAGCCCGTACTCGGTGAGGATCTCGCGGCGCGGCCGCAGGACCACCTGCGGGCGGGGATCCTCGATACTGTTCTCCACGTCCACGAGTCCCGGGACGGTGTTCACCACCTCCGTGGCGCGCTGCGCCAGCTCCTCGAGACGCCCCTGGTCGGGCCCCTTCACCAGCACCTGGAGCGGGGCGTTGCCCGCACCGCCGCCCATGGACTGGCCCAGGGCAGCCGTGACCTCGGCATCGGGGAGCACGGCCAGAAGCTCGCGGATGCGAGGGAGGAAGCTCTCGGTGGGCTCATCCGACTCCACGGTCACGGTGAGCGCCACCTGGTTCACGCCCCCGGAGACGCTCAGGAATCCGCCGCCGCCGCTGCCGATGGTCATGAGCACGTCGGTCACCTCGGGGGCCTGGCCGAGGAGGCGCTCGGCGCGCTCGGCCACCGCGGCCGTGCGCTCGATGGGCGTCCCGGGCGGGAGCTCCAGCGTGACGTCCACGACCCCCTCGTCCTGGGCAGGCATGAACTCGCCCCCGACGAAGGCGATTTGGATGGACCCCGCGACGAGCACGATGGCCCCCGTGGTACCCACCACGGCCCAGGAATTCCGCGGGCGCGCCAGGATCCACGTCAGCACCTTACGGTAGTCCGTCTCCAGGACGTCGTAGCCGCGGTCGAAGCGCTTCCACAGGGGCGCCAGCCTCCCCTCCTCCTCCTCCCGCTCGGTCTCGAAGGTGCGCAGGACCTTCGCCGCCAGCATGGGGGCCAACGTGAACGAGATGAGGACGGAGATGGCGGTGGCGAAGACCACCGTCAGGCCGAAGGCGAAGAAGAACTGCCCGATGATCCCCTGCATGAACGCGATGGGGGTGAACACCACCACGTTGGTGAGGGCGCTGGCCAGCACGGCCACCCCTACCTCGGTGGTCCCCTCCTCCGCGGCCACCTTGGGGTCGGCGCCGGCGTCCAGGTGCCGGTAGATGTTCTCCAGGACCACGATGGTGTTGGTGACCAGGATCCCCACCGTGATCCCCAGGCCCATGAGGGTCATCACGTTGATGGTGAACCCGAGCTGGTCCACGGCGAGGAAGGTGGCCACGATGGTGGCGGGCATGGCCAGGCCGGCCACCACCGTGCCTCGCCAGGAGTGGAGGAAGAGGAAGAGGACGAGGGTGGTGAGGGCGATCCCGATGATGATGGCCCACACCGTGTCCCGGATGGAGTCGCGGATGAAGCGGCTGTAGTCCCGGGCCACGCGCAGCTCGGCGCCGGGCGGGAGCTGGGCGCGCAGCTCCTCCATGACGGCGAACACGCCGTCGGCGGCGGCCACCGTGTTGGCGTCGGAGCGCTTCTGCAGCGAGATGCTCACGGTGGGCTGGCCGTTGAAGCGGGCCAGCTCCCGCTGGTCCTCGAACCCCGCCACCACGGTGGCGACGTCGCCGAGCCGGACCCGGCCTCCCCGGGGCAGCGGCACCGGGAGGTTCTCGATCTCGTCGATGGACGCGTACTCGCCCGCCACCCGGACGGCGAACTCGGCGTCGGGCTGGGTGATGCGTCCCGCGGGGATCGTCATGGACCCGGCGCCGACGAGCCCCGCCACGTCGTTGATGGCCAGCCCGTAGGCGCGGAGCCGGTCGGGGTGCACGCGCACCTCCACCTCTCGCTCCCGGCCGCCGATCACGGACACGGACGCCACGCCCTCGACCTGGGAGAGCCGGTCCCTGAGCGTCCGGTCGGCGATGTCGTAGAGCGTCGCCAGGGACTGAGGGCCCGAGAGCGCCAGCTCCACGATGGGCATGGCGGTGATGTCCAGCTTCTGGATCGTGGAGGGCTGGACGTCGTCGGGGAGGGTGGCGCGGATGGCGTCCACCTTGTCCTTCACGTCGATGGCCACCAGGTCGGCGTCCACGCCGTACGCGAACTCGATGATGACGATGGAGACGTTGTCCTGGGAGTAGGAGAGGAGGCTCTCCAGGTTCGCGATGGTGGAGATGGCGTCCTCGATGGGCTCGGTGACCTCGTTCTCCACCTCCTCGGGGCCGGCTCCGGGATACGTGGTCACCACCGTCACCACGGGGAAGTCGATCCCCGGGATCAGGTCCACGCCGAGGCGCAGGTACGAGAAGGCTCCGAGGATCACGAGGGAGAGCACGATCATCGAGGTGAGGACTGGGCGCGTGACCGCGAGCCGGGCGAAGAAGCGGATCATCCCTCAGCCCTCCACCACCTGGGTGCGGGCCCCTTCGGACAGGAGCGAAGCGCCTGCCACGACCACCCGCTCGCCCGCCTCCAGCCCGCTCAGGATTTCGACCCGGTCCTGTCCCTGGAGCCCGATCTCCAGCGTCCGCAGGCTGGCGATGTCGTCGGGGCCCACCACCCATGCGCCCCCGTTCTGGAGCGCGGCGCGGGGGATCACGAGCGCCTGCTCCTTGCTCCCCACCACGACTTCCGCCTGCACCAGGGTGCCGGGGGTCACCGACGCCGAGCCGGGGAAGGTGAGCTCCACTTCCATCAGGCGGGTCTCGGGGTCGGCCTGGAGCGCGATGCGCGTGACCTCGCCTTCCAGGCTCTGGGCGGGGAGGTACGCCTGCTGCCCCCGCGCCAGCTCTGCGGCCTGCCGGGGGCTGAGGCCGAGGAGGACCTGGACCCGGGAGAGGTCCGAGACGCGGACCAGGGGGTCACCGGACTTCGGGAAGCTCCCGGCGGTCACCATGATGTCGGTGACGACGCCGGAGATGGGCGACGTGAGCACCACGGATCTCCGCGCCGCGTCCAGGTTCGCCTGAGCGACGCGGAGCGCGGTCTGGGTGCCGTCCCAGTCCTGCTCGCTGATGGCGCCGCGCTCGTGGAGCGGGCGCAGGCGGTCGGCGGTGCGCTGGGCCTGTTCATAGGCGGCCTGAGCTTGATTCACGGACGCCATGGAGCCTTGGGCCGACTGGCGCACGAGGACGGTGCCTTCGCCGACGTGCTGCCCCACCCGCACCGGGATCTCCAGGATCTCGTCCGCGGTGCGGGCGACGGCCGTCGCGCTCCGGATCCCCCGGAGCGTTCCGGTATACGCGCGCCGGACCTCCAGGGGAGCGGACTCCGCCGCGGCCACCTCCACCGGGATCCCTGTCTGCGCGCGGATCTGGTCCACGTCGGGCGTGGGCGCCACCTCCGCCGTGGCCTGCACGATGCGCAGGCCCACCAGGCCCACCAGGGCGAGCACGAGCGCGCCGACGAGGATCTGCTTCAGCGAGAAGCCCTTCATGGTCCCTCCGTCCTGTCCCTGGTGTGTTCCCGTTCCGTCGAATCCGACTTGCCTAGTTCCCCTGTCGCACGAGCTGCATCCTGCCGCCGGAGAGCCGCTCCATCTCGGCCAGCGCCCGCGCATAGTCGAAGAGCGCCTGGGCCTCGTTCACCCGCGCTTGGTCGAGGAGGAGCGCCGCGTCGCTCACCTCGAGCTGGGTGGAGAGGCCGCTGGAGAACCGCACCTCCGCCAGTTCCAGCGCCCGTTCCGCCAACGCCACCGTCTCGCGCCGCGCGAGGATCTGGGCCCGGGAGCTCCGGTACTGGGCCAGCGCGGCCTCGGTCTGGAGCGCGAGGCCCTCCCGCAGTTGGGCTTCGTCCACGTGCGCCAGCCTCAGGTCCGCCTGGGCCTGGTCGATCCGGCCGCGGGTGCGGAACCCGTCGAAAAGGGGCACGGAGACCGCGAGCCCCAGGCTCCAGTCCTTCCGCCAGTCGCCCCACCCCGGTGGCATGGGGTTCTCCGGGAACCCTTGCCAGCCCATGTTGCCCTGGAGCGCCACCGTGGGGAGCCGGTCGGCTTTGGCAATCCGCACCGCCTGCTCGCGCATGGAGATGGCTTCCTGGGCGGCCGTGAGCAGGGGACGCTGGAGCACCAGCCGGTGCAGCTCGGCCTCGTCCACCTCCACCAGGAAGGCGTCGGGCTCCGAGGTGAGCCGCACAGGCTGCTCCGCCGGAATATTGACCAGCCGCTTCAGCTCCAGGAGCGCCAGGTTCGCCCCGTCCTCCGCCTGCACCACCACCGGATCCCGGTTCTCCAGTTCCACCCGGGCGCGGAGGAGGTCGAACTCGGAGGCCGTGCCGGCCTGGTGGAAGTCCTCCACTTGACGGTAGTGGGCTTCGGCGATGCGGCGGCTCTCCCGGGCGATGTGCACGAGGCGGCTCGCCAGCGAAGCGGTCAGGTACGCCGACCGCACCTGCAGGACCAGGTCGGCCTCCGTCTCGTCCACCTGGCTCCGGGCCACGGCGCGGTAGTGCTGGGCGACCTTCAAGGCCGCGCCCACCTTGCCGCCCACGTAGAGGGGCTGCGCCATGGACAGCGTGGCCACGTAGGTGTTCTTCCGGCCGAAGGGGAGCCCCGCGAACATCGCCGAGACGAAATTCGTGGCCATGAGCTCGCTCAGGAGATCGAAGCGCTCCTTGGGCGTCTTGCTCTCGTCGAAGGCGGGCGGGATGTCGCCGTCGTCCACGGTGGGCATGGTGCCCACGCCGTCGAAGATGGTCTTGATGGCGCGGTTGTACACGACGGTGGAGCTGAGCTGGGGGAGCGCCCCCGAAGTGGCCTGCGTCACCTGCGACTCCGCTCCCGCCAGCGTCGCCTGTGCCTTGGCGATCTCCTCGCTCTCCAGCAGGGCGCGATCCACCGCCTGGTCGAGGGAGAGGGAGAGGGTGTCGGGAGCGCCGTGCGCCACGGCGGCCCCCACCTCCTCCCCTCGGGCCGCGAGGGTTGCCATCACCGCCAGCACGATCGCCGTCCTACGCATGCACGACCTCCTCAGATCACGGGTTCAGTCCCGTGAAGACGATGTCCAGTTTTCCTTCGAGCGCGGCCTGCAACCGCTCCACGGGCCCGCCCCGCACCAGCCACCGCACCAGCGTGTCGTAGATCGCCACCGCGACCAGCGACGCGGCGGGATCGAGAAGCACGCGGGCGCGGATCTGCCCGCTGGCCTGGCCCCTGGCCACGACCTGACGGACCAGGATCTCCAGGTTGATGAAGGGAGGCTCGGCGGGCGTCTTCCTGGCGGCCATCCCGGCGTACGCTTCCCGCATGCTCTCGAAGATGACCAGGCGCGCGATCTCACGGTGGCGCACGCCGAGCTCGGCGGAGAGGCGGGCGACACGCTTGAGCTGGTCGAGAGGCGTCCCGGTCCAATCTTCCAGGGGGCCCAGGTCGTCGGTGATGCGGCGGGTCCAGGCGTCGGCGATGGCGGCCAGGAAGGCCCGCTTATGCGGGAAGTAGTTGAAGACCGTGCCCTTGGCCACGTCGGCGCGCTCGGCGATGGCCTCCACCGTCGTGGCCTCGTAGCCGCGCTCCACGAAGAGCGCAAAGGCCGCCATCGAGATTCGCCGGCGAGTCTCGATCTTTTTCCGCTCCCGTCGGCCCAGGGGCAGGGGGGGCTGGGTGTCTGTGTCGAAGTCCATCGAAGACGGGGGCCGGGGGCGGAAAATGACCACGGTCAAGATTGACTGTGTCCCACTGTTTCGTCAATGGGGGCCCTTCGGCTACCAGCGCTCCCGGATCCCGATCCCCGGCGTGAAGTCCACCGGAGGCGTGTTCGGGGGGATGTCCTCCTGGAAGCTCACGTCCCAACGCCACGGAGAGCTGGGCCACGCCGCTCACCCAGGAGGCCAGATTGCGCTCCACGGCCACGTCGGCGAAGAAGGAGCCGCTCCGGAGCATCCCGCCGTGCCGCGCACGCTCCATGTCGAGGAAGAGTTCGTGGGTGTCCGCCGAGTCCTGCTCGAAGATGTTGGCGTAACCGAGCCAGAGCTCGGCCTGGAACCTGCCGTCGCCCACCAGGTCGGCGCCCTCCGTCGTGGAGGTGAGGGTCAGGCGCTGCAGCGGCGCGGCTTCCTCGGTGATGAGGGGTCCGGGAACCTGTCATCCCGCGGGTCGCCGGCCCACCCCCGCTCCGCCCCCGGGCCGGCCCGGATCCGGGCCCCCGGACCCGCCTCGCGTCTCCCTTTCCGTTTGCCTATGTTGGCGCGAGCTACGCCAGCCACCCGAGGAGGAGCCGTCGGTATGGACGAGGTCGAGACTCGCAAGCTCCTGGAGCGTCGGCTCAGCCGGCGCACGTTCATCAAGGGCGTCGTCGCCGCCGGGGCCACCGCCACGGCGTCGGCGTACCTGTTCCGCGCCTCTCCGCTCCTGGGCGCCGTGGCGCAGAGCACCGGCGAGCGCCTCCTCACCCTCAACGTGAACGGCCAGCAGCGCCGGGTGGACGTGCTCCCCAACGAGACGCTGGCCCAGACGCTCCGCTACAAGCTGGGGCTCACGGGGACGAAGGTGGGGTGCGACCGGGCCGAGTGCGGCTCCTGCACCGTCCTCATCGACGGGGTGAGCCACTACTCCTGCTCCGTGCTCACCCACACGGTGCGGGCTCGCTCGGTCACCACCATCGAGGGGCTGCAGAACCCGGACACGGGCCAGCTCCACCCGGTGCAGCAGGCCGTCCTCGACGAGAGCGGATTCCAGTGCGCGTACTGCGCGCCGGGCTTCATCATGGCCATGGTGGAGCTCGTGGAGACCACCCCCCGGTTCACCCGCGACGAGGCGGCCCACGCGCTTTCGGGCAACCTGTGCCGGTGCGGCGACTACCAGAAGATCCTCAACTGCGCCATGCGGGCCGGCGAGCTAGCACGCGCGGCGCGGGGCTAGGAGACGACCATGGCCAAGCTCATCGGAACCGATATCGTCCCTCCCGATCTGATGGCGAAGATCACGGGACGGGCGAGGTACGCCGAGGACTTCCGCGTGGACGGGATGGTGTACGCCAAGCTCCTCGTGAGCCCGGTGCCCCACGCCAGGGTGAAGCGCATCGACGCATCCAGGGCGCTGGCCATGCCCGGCGTGGTGGGGATCCTCACCGCCGACGACCTCCCCGAGCTTCCCGCTCCCGGGGAGCAGTGCCTCACCAACGAGCCTCGCTACGAAGGCGAGCCCATCCTCGCGGTGGCTGCGGTGGACGAGCGCACCGCCGCCGAGGCGGTGGAGGCCATCGAGGTGGAGCTGGAAGAGCTCCCCTTCGTGCTGGATCCGCTGGAGAGCCTGAAGCCGGGAGGCCCCGACGCGTGGACGGAGGGGAACGTGCTGGTGGAGCGGAAGATGAAGTCCCTGAAGTGGACCGGCGTGGACTTCTCCACCGTGGAGCAGGGGCAGGTGCCCGTAGGGGAGCCCACCGCCCAGTGGAGCCTCGGCGACGTGGACGCCGCCCTGGCCGCCGCCGACTACGTCCTGGACGAGAGCGTGGTGCACCAGACCCAGACCCACCATCCCCTGGAGCCCCGCAGCACGCTGGCGTACTGGAGGAACGGCAAGCTCTTCTGCCACGTGTCCAATCAGAGCACGGCGCGCATGCGCACGGCCATGGCCGCCGGCATGGGGTTGCCCATGGAGTCCGTGGTGGTCATCGCCGAGTACTGCGGCGGGGGCTTCGGGAGCAAGATCACCGGGAGCCCCATCATGTACGTGGCCCCCCACTTCTCGAAGAAGCTCGGCCGCCCGGTGATGCACCGGGTCACGCGCTACGAGGAGACCCACTTCGGGCGCTCCCGGCCCGGGTTCCAGGCGCGGGTGCGCATGGGCTTTCGCAAGGACGGGCGCATGACCGCCCTCGACCTCTTCATCGTGGAGGACCACGGCTCCTACTCGGGGGGCGGCGACTACAACACGGCGTCGAACCTGGCCCACTTCATGTACCAGCCGGAGAACATGCGGCTGAGGGCGGTGCCGGTCTTCACGAACACGCCGCCCCGGGCCGCCCAGCGGGGGCCCGGCGGGATCCAGATCGTGACCATCCTCGAGCCCCTCGTGGACAAGGCGGCGTGGGCGCTGGGCATGGACCGGCTGGAGGTGCGGCAGAAGAATGCGCCGCGGGACGGCGCCACGTTCGGGCCGCGGGGCACCACGGCGAGCAGCATCCACGTCCAGGAGGCCATGGAACAGGGCGCGGAGCTCTTCGGGTGGAAGGAGAAGGTGGCCCTCTCGCGCAGGAAGGAGGGCTCCAGGGTGACCGGCGTGGGGATGGCCATCTCGCCCTACACGGCGGGCTCCATCGGGTACGACGGCCTCGTGATCGTCCGCCCCGACGGGAAGCTCTACGTGCAGCAGGGGCCGGGGAACCTGGGCACCCACTCGGTCATGGACACGGTCCGGGCCGCGTGCGACGCGCTGGGGATGCCCTGGGACCAGACCGAGATCGTGTGGGGCGACACCGCCAAGGGGCTCCCCTGGAGCTGCCCCCAGGGCGGGAGCCAGACGACCCACGCCCACACGCGCGCCAACCACGCCGCGGGGATGGACGCCCGCAGGAAGATCCAGGACATCGCCGCCCAGACGCTCGGCGGGAACCCCGACGACTACGACATGGCGGGGGGCCGGGTCTTCGCGAAGTCGAACCCGGGCCAGGCCATGACCTTCGCGCAGGTGGCGGAGAAGGCCATCGCCCTGGGCGGCCGCTACGACGGCCACGTGGTCCCCGAGGACATCCATGCCATGACCAAGGAGGCGGCGGCGATGTTCGTGGGACAGGGGCTCATGGGGGTGGCCAGGGACAACTTCGGCCGCGAGGCCAACGTCACCTACTCCTGGACCGTGGGGTTCGCGCTGGTGGAGGTGGACACGGAGACCGGCGAGGTGGACGTGAAGGAGTACGTCGCGGCGTCGGACTGCGGCGTCGTCGTCCATCCCAGGAGCCTGGGCGCTCAGGTCCTGGGCGGGAGCATTCAGGGGATGGGTGTCGCCCTGCGTCAGCGCTGGGTCTACGACCAGCGCTTCGGGGAGGCCCTGGCCAAGCGCCTGTACACGGCGCGGCCGCCGGGCATCCTCGACATCCCGAAGGAGATGAAGTGGTCCGCCGTCGGGATCCCCGACCCTGCCACGCCCGTGGGCGCCAAGGGGATCGGCGAGCCCCCGATGGGCGCGGGAGGCGGAGCCGTCGTGTCGGCGGTGGCCGACGCCCTGGGCGGCACGTTCCTGAAGCGCACCCCGCTCACCCCGGACCTCATCCTGGCCCACCTGGCCGGGGTCCGGAAGCCGTGGGGCCCCCTCGAAGTCCACGTGGGCTGAGGAGCGACGAACATGGCGACGATGCGCGACATGATACCCGCCTTCGAACTCTTCCAGCCGATCGAGCTGGGCGAAGCGCTGGACCTGGTCAACGAGTACGGCCGCGACGCCCTGGTCCTCGCCGGCGGCATGGACTCCATGGACTGGCTCAAGGACCGCATCCGGCGCCCGAAGGCGGTCATTGACCTCTCGGGGGTCGGCGAGCTCCGGGGCATCCGCCAGGCCGGGTCCGGTTTCGAGATCGGTGCCCTCACCACCCTCCGGGAGGTGGAGCGCCACGCCGGGATCCGCTCGGGCTTCTCTCTTCTCGCCGACGCGGCGAGGGAGGTGGCCACGCCCCAGATCCGCAACCAGGGCACCCTGGGCGGGAACCTCTCCCAGGACTCGCGCTGCTGGTACTACCGCAGCGGGCTCCCCTGTTACCGGGCGGGAGGCCAGCGCTGCTACGCGTCGTCGCCCCAGTCCATGAACCGGGAGCACTGCATCCTGGGGCGAAGCCGGTGCGTGACCGTGAACCCGTCGGACACGGCGCCGGCGCTCATCGCGCTCGGCGGTGAGGTGGCGGTCCGCAGCAGCAGCCGGGACCGGACGCTCGCCGCCGAGGACTACTTCGTGGGCCCGGCGATGGACATCACCCGGATGAACGCGCTGGAGCCGGACGAGCTCCTCGTGTCCGTGCGGGTCCCCGGGGAGTGGGTGGGGGCCCGGTTCTATTACGAGAAGGTCCGCGACCGGGGCTCCTGGGACTTCGCCCTCGTGAGCGTGGCCGCGGCCATCCGCGCCTCGGGCGGGCGCATCGAGGCGGCGCGCGTGGCCGTCAACGGCGTGGCTCCGACCCCGGTGCGCCTCGTGGACGTGGAGCGCCAGCTCGCCGGCGCCCCCGTCGGAGAGGCCACGGCGGACGCGGCGGGTGAGCTCGCCGTGCAGGGCGCGGCCCCGCTGCGGCGGAACGAGTACAAGGTGGCGCTGATGCGGAATCTGGTCCGCCGTGCCGTGCGGAGCGTGGCGTGAGCGCGGCACCCACGGACGACATCCGGAGCCGCGTCGACGCCATCGAGGAGGCGTACGAGTTCTTCCTCGCCTACGCCGCCCAGGGAGCGTCGGGGGACAAGGCCTCCAAGTCCGGAGGCCAGCTCCGCCTCTTCCTGGAAAAGGCGGTAAAGGCGCTGGACGGGCTGGCCGGGAGCGTGGGGGCAGCCGCCCGGGGCATGGAGCCCGCGGACGTCTGGGGCGACGTGTGCGACATGGTGGACCGGGACGCCCGGGCGGCGCTGGCGGCGGCGCGCCTGGTGGCGGCGCAGCCCTCCGTCAGCTCCCAGATGGTGGACAACCTGAACGCCAACATCCACCTGCGGGCGGTGCTCACCGACCTCTTCCTCGTGGACGAGCTCCTGGGGTAGGGGAGGGGCGGGGCGGCCGGGGCTTCAGCGCACCACGATCTCCGTCAGCCCGTCCGCGACGCGCGCCCCATCGCTTCCCGCGCCACCTCCACCGTCCCGCGCGTCCCCGTTCTTGATTACACTTCTCCGCCATGGTACCCCTCCTCCTCATTACCGCCCTCCTGCTGCTGGCGTCGGGCCTGGTGAAGGTCAGGGCGGCGGCCAGGGTGGAGATGGGCCTCCCGATCCTGGCGCTGGCCGAGCTCCTGGCCGGCGTGGGGATCCTCGGCGTCGCGTTCGTCGTGGACCTCACCGGAGTCCAGGGGATGCTCGTCCTGGTGGGCTCGGTGCTGCTCGTTCTCGTGTCGTCGCTGCAGGTGGGGCTGGAGGTGCGGCGGAGGCAACGGCTCCGGGCTGCATCCGAAGGGGCCCGACTGGCCAACTACGTGAAGTACCTGTCGCGCCCGGATCCCCCCGGGGACGCGGGCTCGGAGGGAAGGCCCGGCGGGAAGCCGCCGGAGAGGTCGCCATGAGAGATTGGATCAGCTACACGACCATCCAGGCCCTGGGGAACCTGGGCGAGTTCGTGGGCGCCCTGGCCGTGGTGGTTTCGCTCATCTACCTGGCCCGGCAGATGCAGCAGAACACCACGTCGGTGCGGGCGGCGTCGTTCAACTCCATGGTCCAGAACAGCATCCGCCTGCTGGAGCAGACGTTCTCCCAGGGAGAGGTCGCCGAGTTCCTGGCCCGTGCCGAGGAGGACCCCTCGTCGCTCACCCCCGGGGAGCGACGCAGGTGGGACGCCTACATGACCGCGGTGTATCGCCATTTCGGGAACCTGGTCTACCAGTACCGCGTGGGCGCGCTGGATTACCAGATGTGGGAGAGCTACGACCGCACGCTCAGGGACCACCTGCGCTCGCCTGCCTGGGGCCAGTGGTTCCACGCCAACCGTCACGTGTTCAGCGACGCGCTGCAGGAGCACGTCGAGCAGCTCCTGGAAGAGCTGGCGGAGGAGCGCCGGGCGCACTGACAGGCCCGGAGGGCGCGCGTGGACGCGACGGCCCGCGCCGCCCTCCTCCCCCCGGCCCCGCCCCAAGATCCTTGCGTTTCCCCACCGGGGTGGCAGAACTTTGACGAAGGAAGGGGCTCCACCGTTCAGGGCCCCTCCTGCCTCCCGACTGGGAGGTCGCCGGCCCGCCCGACGGACGTCGGAGGCCGCGTAGGGAAGAGCACCTTCCTGGCCGGCGGACACGAGAACGGACCTCCCCCCACGACATCCTGGATCCCCGCGCGCACGCCGTGGGTCTCCGCACGTCTCCACGCCCATCGGGGTGGGGGCGGGGCCGGCGGACCCGGCGCCCCCGGGGGCTCCGGATCGCCGGGGAGGGGGGGTGGCAGGGAACCATGCAGGCGCGATTCCGCATCCGCACCGCCGAAGGGCAGGACATCGAGCCCCGCACGCTGGAGATCTTCTCGGAGATGGTCCGCTCCGGTGTGATCCGGCCCCAGGACCAGGTGTTCGACGCCCTCACCGCGCAGTGGGTGGAGGCCCGGGAGCACCCCATCGTCCGGCTCTTCCAGGATCCCCTGGTCTCGGGTGTCCCGGACGCGGCCGGGGAGTTCGATCTCGCCCTGGCCGACCCCTCGGGCCCCTCCCCGGAGGAGAGGGAGTCGGAGTTCATCCGGAGGATGGAGGAGGAACGGCGTAGCGACCCGGAGCGGGTGCCCCTGGCGCTGGAGATCCCGGTGGTCACGGCGGCCCCGCTCGGCCGGGGGCCCGAAAGCGGGGGCGCGTGGACTCCGCCCGAGCCCGGGCGCGGCATAGCGGGCCCTGCGCTGGTCGCGCTGGCGCCGCCGCGCCGGCGTGCCGTCCGCTCCTCCGTCCGCTCCGCCTTCCGGTGGGGGGCGCTCGCCGTGGCGGGAGGGGTGGTGGCCGCCGTGGCCCTCCTCGCCGGGGTGATCTACCTTCGCGTCCCCGAGTCGCCGGCGGCGACCCTGTCCCGCGGCGCGACGGGTCCGGAAGCGCCGGCGGCCAGGGCGGAGGGAGCGGTCCGGGATGGAGCCCGCGCGGACTTCCTCCGGCGGGTGGCGGGGCGCCTCGAGGAGGCGAGCCTCACCCAGGTCCCCGCCGTGTGGCTGGAGGGCCGGTACCTGGCGGACGCGGTGGCGTATCCGGAGGTGCGGAGCTACTGGGAAGGCATGCACTCGGTCGTGGGTGCCGTCCAGCGCGACGAGGACGCTCTGTACCGGGAGGCATGGCTCGGAGAGGCCGAGGGGCTCGGCCTCTCGGGGCCGGTCCGCTCGCTCCGCCTGGCCACGGCGATGCAGGACTTCGCCGCTCAGGCACCGCTCCGCGAGGAGCACTACCGGCGCGTCCGGGAGGTCGCGGCCTCAGCGCTCTCCCTCCACGATCTCCTTGTGGAGCTGGGCGACCGGGTGACCTACGAGCCGATGCGGGGAGGGGGGCTCTCCGCGGACCCGGTGCTGGAGGCAGCGGGAACAGACCCGGGTGCGCAGGCGCTCCTGGAGGAGGCCCTGGATCGGGTGCTGGCCGGGCTTCGCGGGCCCGGAGGCGATTCCCTCAGGGACCGGGCGCGGCTCGCCGCGTGGATGGCCGACGTCCCCTTCTGAGCGGGGGCGCTCAGCGGATGGCGCCGCGGCGGAGAAGCTTCACGAGTCCCAGGGGCGCGGAGAGGAAGGGATGACGCCGCATGAACGGCGTGACCTCGACAGCCTTGCCCGTGTGGCGCTCCACCTTGTACGCCACGTAGTCGGCGGCGTTGGCGAAGATGAACGCCGACCTCCCCAGACGGAGGAGGGAGAGGGCCTTCCCCTGCCACCGGCGCAGGCGCCACCGCGCCAGGGCCTGGCGCCGCTCCGCCTCCGTAGCCACGACCCGGTAGCCCGCTGGGGCGTCGTCCCGGAGGAGGGGGGCCAGCGCTGGGGCCGCGGCCGCCGTCAGCGACCCGTAGTCGGACAGGTTGCGCTCCACCAGCCACCGCACCCTGGACTCGCGCTCGGGGCGGAGCTCGGCGGAGTAGGTGAGCCGCAGCCCCTGGGACCAGATCTGCGCGGCCCCGGTTTCGTCGCCGGCCATCGTGGGGAGAACATGGGCGTGGAAGGTGAGGACCGAGCGAGCCAGCACCTGGTGGGCCCACGAGAGCGTCGCGGCGTCCCGGGCATGGAGGACGCGGCACGGCTGGGCGAAGCGCGCCCACACGTAGGAGTGGAACCAGCGGGTGGTTCCCGCCTCGAAGTCCGAGCGGGAGAGGACCGAGTACTTGGTCCGGAGCTTCCCGGCGCCCTCGCCCACCTCGAGGTAGAAGACGTTGGGCGGCAGGACCCGGTTGAAGAACCGGAGCAGGGCGCCCGGGTACGCGCTCCGGTAGTCGCGGACGATGGCGTACAGGTCCACGATGCCCTCGGTGGGGTTCCCGGCGTGGAGGCACGAGCCGTAGTGGATCACCGCCTCCAGGGCGTCCCCGAAGCGCTCGTCCAGCGCGTCCACCAGCCTGTCCAGGACCGCGGGGGTGGGCCGTGAGGCCTGAAGGGCCACCTCTTCGAGGAGCGCCTGGGGGACGGGTGGAAGTGTGGTGGCCGGTGCGGGGACCATGGCCGGAAAGGTGGGCCCGGCCGGAGCCCGCCGGAACCCCCCGCGCCAGGGAACCTTGAACCGGGTCTTCATCGTATCCATGATGGTTGGCCGCTCAGGGACCTGGGCGGTGGGTGGTCCCTCGGCCCGACAGGCCCCATGGATTTCCGCGCCATCGAAGACGACATCGGGAAGGCCCACCGGGCCTGCCTCGTTGCGCTGCGCGACCCGGTGGGCTGAGCTTGAGCGCCGCTTCCGACTCTGGGACCGTGGCGAGGGCGGCCTCGGTGAACCTCGTGGGCATGGCGGCGCGCTCCTCCCGCGCCTTCGTCACCCTGTTCGTGACCCGGGTGGCCGGCCCCGGGGTGTTCGGGCTCTTCACCCTCGCTCTGGCCGTGGTGGACATCGTGGGGCGCCTGGCCCTCTTCGGCATGGACAAGTCGGTGCTGAAGTTCGTTCCCGAGGGCCGGGAGCGGGGGGAGGAGGCGCGCTACGAGACCATGGCCGCCTCCCTCTGGATCGGCCTCGGCCTCGGGACGGCCACCAGCCTGGCCGTGGTCCTCCTGGCGCCCTGGATCGCGACCCGGTGGCTCGACGAGCCGGGGATGGCGCTCCCCCTCCGCGTGGTGGGGCTCTCGGTGCTCCCCACCACTCTGGCCAGCCTCCTCCTGGCCGCCACGAAGGCGCTGAAGATCATGTCCTACGACGCTTTCGTCACGGGCATGCTCATGCCTTTGGGGCTCCTCCTCCTCTCCGTTCCCATCCTGTGGGCCGGCGACGATCTGACGGTGCTGGCGCTGGCCTGGACGGGTTCCTGCGTCGCCGCCCTGGTGGTGAGCGCGTGGTTCTTCCGCCGCCACTTCTCCCTGCGCCGAGCCTTCCGCCGTCCCGGCGGGGCCGCGCTCCGGCGCATGGCCGCGTTCTCCACGCCGCTGGGGCTCCACGACTTCGTGCAGTTCTTCGCCATGAAGCTGGAGCTCTTCATCCTGGCGGCGTTCGTGGCGCCGGCGGAGCTGGGCGTGTACGCGCTGGCCAGCGAGCTGGCCACGGTGGTGCGCAAGTTCCGCCAGATCTTCGACCCCATCCTCATCCCCCTCATGTCGGAGGCCCACGACCTGGGGGACACGCCGCGCCTGGAGGCCCACATGGCCCGCGTGGTGCGGTGGATCCTGATGCTGGGCGTGTTCTACCTGGGGGCGCTGGCCCTTTTCCCCCGGCCCATCCTGGGGATCTTCGGGCCGGGGTTCACGGCCGGGGCAGGGGTGCTGCTGATGCTCGCCGGGGCCCAGCTCCTGAACGCATCCACCGGCCTCCTGGACACGGCCATGCTCGTCTTCGGGCGCCCCCGCATCAACCTCCAGAACATGAGTCTGGTCCTCGTGGTGCAGACCGGGCTCAACCTCTGGCTCATCCCTCGGTGGGGGCTCATGGGGGCGGCGTGCGCCTCCCTGGCCGCGTACGGCCTCGTGAGCGGGGTGCGCCTGGCCCAGACGCTCTGGATTCTCCACCTCCGCCCCCTGGACCCCACTCATCTGAAGCCCCTGGCCGCAGGCGCCGCGGCGGCGGCGGTGGTGGCCGTCGTGGACCGGGTGGTCCTCGGCGCCGCCGTCGCGTGGGCGTGGGTCCCCCTTCTTGCCGCCTTCGCCGGGCTCTACGCCCTCTTCCTCAAGGGGCTGGGCTTCGAGGAGGAGGACGCGGCGCTGATGCGCGCCGTGCTCCGGAGGGGGAAGGAAAAGGGCGTGGGGGTGTAGGATCGAGGGCGCCCTTCACGGCCGGCGCCCGGTTGCCGTGCCCTGCCCCGACCCTCCCAAGGAACCATGATCCGCAAGAGACTGCTCCTCGGCCTCCTGGCGCTCGGCGCCCTTCCCACGTCCGCCCTCCTGGCTCGCCAGTCGGCGCCCCAGGCACCCCGGGTCTTCGACGACTTCTCGGCCACGACGGTTGGCGAGTTCCCCGGCACGTGGAAGTGGCGGCTCGAGAACGAGACCGGGGACGCGGAGAAGGCGCGCGAGGACGGCGTGGACGTCTTCCGCTGGGTGGTGCGGAGCGAGGGGGCGAACAAGTACCTCCACATCCGCGACGAGTACCGCCCCGGACCCACCGTCTCCCTCTTCTTCCAGACGGACAAGAGCGGGTGGAAGCTCTCCGAGCACCCCATCCTGAGCTGGCGCTGGCGGGTCAACGAGATTCCCCCCGGCGCCGACGAGCGCTTCACCGAGACCAACGACACCCCGGCCTCCGTGGCGGTGGTGTACGGCACGAAGTTCCCGTTCACGCCCATCGTCATCCGCTGGGTGTGGAGCGCCTCGCTCCCCGTGGGCGCGGTGGCGTACCGCCCGGGGCGGGGCCGGCCATACGTCATCGTGCTCGGGAGCGGCTCGGAGGGCCTGGGCGAGTGGGTGACGGTGGAGCGGAACCTGGTGGATGACTACAGGGCCATCTTCGGCAAGGAGCCCCCTGAAAAGCCCAAGGCGATCCAGATCTCCACGGACGCCAACCGCACGCAGGGCGCCGCGTCGGATGCCGACTACGACGACTTCAGGGCGCTGGCGGCGTATTCGCCGGGCTTCCCCGCCGAGCCCCGCACCCTCCTGAAGGAGTACATGCGGGGGAACAAGTAGGGTCGTCGAGGCCCCGTCCGGCACGAAACGGGGGAGGGCTGCGGAAGCGGCGCTCCGGCTTGACTTTTGCCCCCGGCGGGGCGCACGTTCGAAGGTGCTGCACTCTGTCCGTCGTACCCCCAACGGCCCCCACCGCGGGAGGTTTCACATCATGCTTCTTCGGCATTCGAGATTCCTGGTCACCGGCGCTTGCCTCGGTCTCGCCCTGAGCGCGCTGCCTACCGGCACGAGCGCGCAGGTCGTGCTGGAGGAGCAGAGCAATTGGGGGCCCACCCTGGCCGCCCTGGGTAGCAACATCTTCATCGGATGGACCGGCCGGGACGCGAAGATCAACATCATGCGCTCCCCCGACGGGGTGGACTTCCGCTCCAAGATCATCCTGGAGGAGCGGAGCGAGTTGCCGCCGAGCCTGGCCACGCTCAACGACAGGCTGTTCCTGGCCTGGACGGGGCGCGACGGCAAGATCAACATCATGCGCTCGGAGGACGGCATCGACTTCCGCGCGAAGATCACCCTGGAGGAGCAGAGCAGATCCGACCCCGGGCTCGTGTCCCTGGACGGCCGCCTCTTCCTGGTGTGGCGCGGGCGCGACGACAAGATCAACATCATGCGCTCGTCCGAGGGGATCGACTGGGGCGGCAAGGTGACGCTGGAGGAGCAGACCGCCGAGCGTCCGTCCCTGACCTCCCACGAGGGCCGGCTCTTCATCGCGTGGACCGGCCGTGACGGCAAGATCAACGTCATGCGCTCCTCCTCCGGTGTGGACTGGGGCGGCAAGGTCGTCCTGGAGGAGCAGAGCAACGTCGGCCCCGGGCTCGCCGTGTACAACGGCCGGCTCTACCTGGCGTGGTGCGGGCGCGACGACAAGCTGAACGTCATGCGCTCGTCGGAGGGGATCGACTGGGGCGGCAAGGTGACCCTGGAGGACCAGACCCAGGATGCCCCGATGCTCACCGCCCTGAACGACCGCCTCTACCTGGCGTTCACCGGCCGGCGCGGGAACGAGAAGCTGAACGTGCGCCGCTCGTCCGACGGGATCGACTGGCGCTAGGCGCTGCGGCCCGACGACCTGGATCTCTTCACGGGGGCGGGGGTGGCTCGATGCAGGTGAGCCCCTCCGCGCCCCGTCGCGTTCTCTTCGTCACCGCCTGCACGGGAAAGGGCGGGGCGGGGAACAGCCTCGCCCTCCTGCTGCGCCACCTGGACCGCTCCCGCATCGAGCCCATGGTGGTGATGCCCAACGAAGGCGTCATCGGAGAGCGGCTCCGCCGGATGGGGATCCGCACCGTGTTCGCGCCCAGGCTGCGGGAGCGCACCTGGGAGATGCGCTTCGCTCGGAGCAACGTCCTCACAAAGGGGCTGTCGGCGCTCTGGAACCTCTTCGACAGCGCGGTCTTCACCTTCCAGCTGGCCGGGCTCGCCCGGAGCCTGGAGTGCGAGCTGATCTACGCCAACCACATGATGGTGAAGATCATGGTGGTGGTGGCGGGGGCGCTCTCCGGGCGCCGCGTGATGCTCCACACGCGCACCATCTACGCCAACGCCCCTGAGCGGTGGCTCTACACCGCGTTCGCCACCCTCCCGCACGTGAAGCGCGTCGTGGCCGTGTCTCGGGCCTCGGCGGCCAACTTCCGCGCCGTCCCGCACAAGGTCCGGGTCGTGCACAACGGCGTGGCCCTGGACGAGCTGCCCGCCCGGACCACGCGGGGCGCGCTGCGCCGCGAACTGGGTATCCCCGGCAACGCGCCGGTGGTGGGGTTCGTGGGGAGGCTGGCGGCGTGGAAGGGGGTGGACGTCTTCCTGGACGCCGCCGTCCGCCTGGCTGGGCCGCACCCGTCGGCGCGCTTCGTGGTGGTGGGGGAGCCGCTGGTGGGATCCACGGCGCGGAGCCTGGACGACTTCCGCGCCGAGGCCGGGGCACGGGGGCTCGGAGGGCGTATCTGGTTCACCGGGTTCCGGAAGGACGCGGCGGCGTGCGTCCTGGACTTCGACGTGCTCGTGGTTCCCTCCGTCCGCCCGGATCCGTGCCCGCGGGTGGTGCTGGAGGCGCTCGCCGTGGGCACGCCGGTGGTGGGCTCGGCCTCCGGGGGGATCGCCGAAACGGTCGAGGACGGCGTCACCGGCCTCCTGGCCGCGCCCGGCGACGCCGCCGACGTGGCCGCCAAGGTGGGGAGGATCCTCTCCGACCCGGCGCTGAAGGCGGCGTTGGGGAGCGAAGCGATGCAGGCCATGCGGCGCGACCACTCCGCAGAGAGCGTGGCGGCGCGCATCCAGGACATCGTGCTGGAGGCGCTGGGCGACGGGGGCGTGGCGCGATGAAGATCCTCGTCGTCACCTTCGAGTATCCGCCCTTCTCGGGAGGGATCGCCACCGCCGCCGTCACGGTGGCCGAGGGGCTGGCGCACACGGGGTGCCTGGTGCGGGTGCTCGCCCCTTCCTACCCCGGGTGCGAGGCGCTGGACAGGACGCTGGCCTCCACGACGGTGCGCATACCCGTGGGGCACGGCAAGCGGGAGCTGGTGCGCTTCCTCCCGGGCTTCGCGTACCTGTTCCGGGAGATCTCCCGCTTCCGCCCCGACGTGGCGCTCCTGGCCAGCGACCTGGCCCACGGCGTCGGCGCGGTGGCGTGCAGGGCCCGCAGCGTGCCCTACGTCCCGGTGGTCCACGGCTCCGAGATCACCAAGCACTTCCCGCCCCGCACGCTCAAGCAGCGCCTGCAGGCTTTGCCGCTCCGCAGCGCGTACGCACGCGCCGAGCGGGTGGTGTGCGTGAGCGCGTACGTGCGTGGGCTCATGGAGGAGGCGGGCTTCGATCCCGCCCGGCTTTCGGTGATCAGGAACGGTGTGGCCGACGCGCTGGCCGACGCCCCCCGGGACCCGGCCCGGGAGCGCTCGCTCCGGACTCGCCTGGGGATCGGGGACCGGAGGGTGATCCTCACCTTCGCGCGCCTCACGCCGCGCAAGGGGCAGGACGTGGTCATCCGTGCCCTCCCCGCGGTGCTCCAGGAGCACCCCCGCGCGTGCTACGTGATGGCCGGCACCGGGAAGGACGGAGCGCGCCTGGAGCGCCTTGCGTACGAGGCCGGGGTGGCGGACGCGGTGGTGATGACGGGGCGCATCCCCGAGGAGGACAAGGTGACGCTCCTGGACCTCTGCGACGTCTATGTGCTCCCCAGCCGCGAGGAGGCGCAGAGGGTGGAAGGGCTGGGGATCGCTCTCCTGGAGGCCGCTGCCCGTGCCAAGCCCCTGGTGGCGGGTCGCCACGGTGGCGTCCCGGAGATCGTGGAGCACGGCGTGAGCGGGTGGCTCGTGGACCCCCTGGACGCCCCGGACGTGGCGGCCCGGGTGGGGAGCCTCCTGGCGGATGCGGAGGGCGCGGCTCGCATGGGCCGCGCCGCCCGGGCGTTGGTGTCGGAGCGCTTCCTGGCGCGCATGATGGCCGGGGAGTACCGCGTGCTCCTCTCGGAGGTCGCGGCGGGGCGTTAGCCGCCGGCCGCCGGGATCACCTCCCACCGGAACTCCACCCGCAGCGCCGGGTGGTCCGAGAGGGGGCCGCCGTCCGAGTCCACGAACTCGTCCGCGAGCGACTGGGCCACCGGCTCCAGGCGGAGCGTCGGGCTGCCGCGGTAGAAGAAGCGGTCCACTTCATCGCCGGCGTTCAGCGTGCGCCCGGCGATGGAGAGCCCCGTGGTCTTCATGAAGTCCTGCAGCGTCTCCTCGTCGGCCTTCACCGGTGCCTGCAGGTTCGTGTCCCCGGCCACGAGGACCGCCTGCCCGGCGGAGCGCAGCGCCATGAACGCGGCGAGCTGGCGGAACTGGGCGCGGCGCGCCTCCTCGTCCCAGGGCCGGCGTCCGGCATCGGCGTGCACGTTGTAGACGTCCACGGTGACGCCTTCGGCCAGGGTGTGGCGCGAGAAGGTGAACCCCTTGGTGGCCAGGCAGTCGTTGGAGGCCGCGGTGACCCCGCTGCAGATGGTCCAGCGCTGCCGCTCGAAGTCGGTGAAGGGGAAGCGGGAGAAATGGTTGAGCCCGTCGCCCATCACCCGCTCCCCCCCCGCCAGCGCCAGGATGCGGTCGATGTTGATCTGCGGGAAGTCGCGCACGAGGTCGAGGAAGTCCCGGCTGAAGAGGCGCGACAGCCCCTGGGCCTCGGAGCGGTGGGGGAGGTTCACCGCATACTCCAGCAGGGCGTGGAAGACGAAGTCCTCCTGCACCAGCACCAGGTCGTAGCCATTGAGCAGGGCGCTGATGCGCGGGATGTTCTGCAGGGGCTTGGCCTGGGAGACCCCCGGGGGAAGCCCGGCCACGTTGTATGTGAGCGCCTTGAACGTCCCCGACGCATTCGTGGGGACGGTGTCGGCTTGCAGCGCGGCGGCAGGGCGGTGAGCGAGCGTGAGCGAGGCCAGGGCTGCGGCCAGGGCCAGGACGGCCGTCCATGTGTCTCGCGCGGTTCCTCGTCCGATGCGGTTGCGCAACATGGTTCCCTCCCTTCGTTCAGCCTTGTCCCACGCCGTTCGCTGCGAAGTCTCGCATGCGGAGCCAGTGGGACACGTTGGCCTGCAGCGTGGCCGGGAGCAGGAAGACAGTGGCGCTCACGCCGAGGATGGGGAGCCCAAGGGGGAGCTGCCCGAACACCGCCAGCACCAGCACGGCGAAGGAGATGAGGTCGCGCTTCCCGAAGGCGTGGACCGCCTGGAAGAGGCGGTGCACCATGCCCTCGCCCTCCTGGTGGGCGTAGCGCACCGAGAGGGCGCTCCCCGACGTGCCGTCCCGGTGCAGGACCATCTGGATGTTGACCAGGCTCAGGACGGCGGCGGCGAACCCCAGGCCCCCCCACCACAGGTAGCTGTCGGAGAGGCCGGCCCGGGCTACCCCGATCATGGCGCCGGCGATGAACGCCACGTAGCTCACGTTGTCGCAGATGGTGTCCATCCAGGCCCCGAAGGGGGTCTGGCGGAGCGTGAGGGACGCCAGCTCCCCGTCGGTGCCGTCGAGGATGGAGGCCACCTGGAAGGCGACCGCGGCGGCCAGCCACCACCCGTACCCTCCCAGCGCGGCGAACCAGGAAGCCAGGAGCCCCAGGACGAGGGTGAAGACGCTCACCTGGTTCGGGGTGACGCCCGTGGGCGCCAGAAGGCGGGTGACACGCAGCGAGATGGGCCGGTTGATCCAACGGGAGATGACCCCGTCGGTGGGCTTGGGCCACGCCGACATGAGCTTCCTCTCGGCCACGGCCACGTCGTCGGGGGTGTCCACGTCCTGCCACATGAGCCCCGTTCCGTCCAGCGCCCAGGCCCGTCCCTCACTGGCCAGGAGGCGCACCCCGTCGGAGAGGGAGGGGCCCTTCTCCCCATCCAGCGCCTTCAGCGCTCCCAGGAGGGCGGGGCCGGCCAGGAATGCGCCGGTGTCGATGGCGTCGAACGCCGGGAGCTCCTTGGCGATGGCGGTGATGCGCTCGCCGTCGAGGCTCACCTTGGTGGCGTCGGAGAGGTCGTGGACCTGCGAGGTCCCCTTGTCCACGAGAAGGACCAGGTCCCGCCCCCGCTCGGCTTCGGCGCGGAGCCGGACGAGCCCCTGCACCGGGAGGAGGTGGTCCGACATGGTGAGGAGGAAGGGCCCGTCCAGGTGCGGCGCGCCGGCCAGCACCGAGACGCCGTTGGACTCGGCCCAGCGCGGGTTGTCGATCCAGTGGATGCGCAGGTCCAGGTGGCGGATGGCGGAGATCTCCCGGCGGACCCGCTCCCCCTGGTGGCCGATGACCACGTACGCGTCGGTGATCCCCGCCTTTTTCAGCGTGAAGAGGGTGCGGGCCAGGAGCGGGACTCCCTGGAGGGGGTGGAGGGGCTTGGGGGTTGCGGATCCGAGCCGGCTCCCCTGGCCCGCGGCCAGCACCAGCGCCTGCGTCACCTCGCGGGCCATGGCGTCACGCCTCCGCGCGGGCCGGGGACGGCCAGGATGCCGCTGGCCCGGAGCCCCGGGTGGTGGGCCAGGGCCAGCCCGGCGTACCCCACCATGGTGGGGACGGTGGTGAGGGTGACCGCCGCCCCCGTGCGCCCCACGACGAACGGCAGGGAGCCGGGACCCTCCTCGCGGTAGCGATGATGGATGTGCACGCCCTCGTCCACTCCGATCCCCACCAGGCTGGGGAAGACCACCATGTTGAAGAAATCGAGCTCCATACCCAGCGCGACCATGAGCCCGCCGGTCCAGACCATGCCGAACACCAGGGGGACGACGATCAGCACGGAGGCCCTCAGGCTCCGGGTGCTGAGAAAGAAGATGAGAAACACCACGCTCAACGAGAGCGCTACGGCGTCGGGTGGCACAGTTCCGGGAAGCGGAGCCGGTCGCGGTGGGGCGCCATGACCTGGCGCCGCTCCCGTGCCTACCCTTCCCCCTGCTCCTGCGCCAGCCGGTCCTTCAGCCGGGCGAACATGGCGTCGTAGCCCGAGGAGTTGATCTCCTTGGTGAACGAGTCCCGGTACGTGCGCATGGTGCTGGAGCCGTCCACGATCACGTCCCACGCCTTCCACTCCCCGCCCACCTGGTGCATCTGGTAGACGATCTCCGCCGAGCGCCGGTCCTTCCACGCGATGGTGGTGACCGTGGCCTGGGTGCCGTTGACCTGCGCCGGGCGGTACGTGACCGAGTCGGCGCGGTGCACGCCCAGCTTCCTCACCGACGAGGCCCTCACCAGCTCGCGGAACACGCTCACGAACTCGGTCTGCTGGGCCGGGGTGCGCGCAGCCCAGTTCCGACCCAGGGCGCGCTTGGACAGCTCCTCGAAATCGATGAGGCCGTTGATCACGTCCTTCAGGCGCTCCCGGTCCGGCCCCCTCACGGTGTCGCCGGGGTGGGCCTGGAGGATGCGCTGCACCTGCTGGTTGCGGGAGCGCACCACGTCCGCCGGACTCTGCTGTGCGGCGGCGGGGACGGCGACCCCCCCCCACGCGGCCGAGGCGGCGAGGAGCAAGATCGATCGGCGTAGGCGCGTCGGACGCATCATGGGATTCCCTGGGGGGATGGTCATTTCGGTCGGGTCCGGGTCACCGGGCGGGGGCCGAGAGGTCGAGCCCGACCCGGCGGCTGAGTTCGGCCACGGCCATGTTGAAGTCGGCGATGTTCCTGAGCTGGGTCACCTTCATCTCGGCATTGGCCCGGAAGGCGTCGATGAGGTCCTTGATCTCGCTCATGCCGATGTCGTACGTCTGCAACTCGGCGCGGAGCCAGTTCTCGCTGGCCTGGAGGGCGGTGCGCCCCTCCTGCACGTCGGTGTAGGCGCGCCCCGCCTTGAGCCAGGCCTGGCGCACCTCCTGCTCCATGAGCGCGGTGAGCGCGTCGGCCTGGGACTCGAGCTGGATCATCTCCGTCCTCTGGACGGCGGCCTCGGCGCGGTGCTGGCCGAAGTTGAAGTTCCACTCGAACCCGATGACCCCTCCGCCCCGGAAGTAGTTCGTCTGGTTCTGCCAGAACGGGTTCCTGGGGTCGTAGCGGTCCGGGGCCAGATTCCCCGAGATGCTCCCGGCGAAGAACAGCGTCGGCCAGGCGTCCCTCTGCTCCGCGGTCATGAGTGCCCTCCTGGCAGAGATACCCGCCTGGAGCTCCTGGAGTTCGGGGCGGCTTGCCCGGGCCATCTCCAGGTAGGCGTCCAGGTCCTGCAGGGCGAAGGACACGGTGTCGAGCTCCTCGCTCTCCACCCGCACGGTCACGCCCTCGCCGAGCCCCAGGGCGGCGCGGAGCCCGGCCCGGGCCTGGTCGAGGCCGGCGGTCACCTCCCGGTAGCGCCGGTTCACCTCGTACTCGAAGATCTGGAACTTGAACATGTCGTTCTGGGTGGCCATGCCTTCTTCGTACTGGCGGTCCAGGGTGGTGTCGGCCTCCGTCACCTTCTCCAGAACGTCGTCGGCCGCCGCCTCCAACTCCTGGGCCAGCACCACCCCCCAGTAGAGCTGGCGCACCATGAGGAGCACGTCGGCCTCGGTCCTGTCGCGTCCCGCTTCCGCAGCCTCCACGGCGTGGCCGGCTGCCTCGATGCGCGAGCCCAGCTTGCCGAACGTCCAGAGCGGCTGCACCAGGCGCAGGTCGAGCTGGGTGAACCAGCTCATGTCGTTGACGCCCAGGATGGTGTCCGGGGACACGAGGACGCCGTACTCGGTGTAGGCGCCACGCTGCTTGGGAACGATCCCGTAGGAGTTGCGCAGGTTCAGCTCGGGGAGCCACCGGGCCTGCTTGGCTCGGGCCTCCTGGGCCCGGTTGACCTCGATGCGTGCCTCGGCTCCGGCGAGGAGGGGGTTGTGTTCGAGCGCGCGCCGCTCCGCCTCCGCCAGGCTCACCGTGACGGTGTCGGCGGACTGGGCAGAGAGGGGCGGGGGGGCGACGAGGAGAACGAGCGTGAGGGCGGTGAACGCTGCCACAGCGGTGCCGAGGACCCCGAGCCAGATGGCCCCGAACACGGGCGCGAAGCGCCACCGCCTGCGCAGGTGCACGGGGTGGGTGGGCGTCTTCCCCTGGAACTTGCCCCGCTTCTTATTGGGGAAGAAGAACGTCTTGTACGTCTCGATGGTGGCCACCGTGAAGCCGATGGACCCCATGAAGATGAGCGGGTAACTCGGGGTCAGGAGCGACAGGGCGAGCCCGTACCCGTACGTCATGGCCGGGCTGCGGAAGAACTTGAACGTGTGGAAGCCCTCGATGGGCGCGTCCTTCCAGGCGCCGCCGAACGCCGAGATCCACCCGCCCGGCGAGGCCACCAGGAAGATGGCCAGGAGCCAGGGGAGCCGGGGGCCCCGGGTCTGGAGGAGGTGCACGGCGAAGAGCACGAGGAGGCCGAGGGCGAGGTACCCCACCCCTGCCGCCAAGCGCACGGCGCGGCTCGCCACCGGCTTTCCGAAGACGGCGAACTGCATGGGGATGGTGTACTTGGACTGGTCCTGCTCTCGGAAGAACGTCTTGTAGATCTCCACGAAGGCCCGCTCGAAGCCGTACGTCACGCCCCACAGCACGACGAATGTGGCGGCGCCGGAGCCGAAGTCGCGCTTGAGCAGCAGGGTGAGCGTCAGGGCGATGAGGGTGGCGACGATCGGGCTCCGCACCCAGGTGCGCCAGCTGAACCCCTCGAAGGGCGCGTCCTTGAACATCCCCCAGGTGGCGCAGTGCACGCCCGCGGCGAGCCCCACGGCGGCGGCGGCCAGGGGCGACATCAGCGTCTCTCCATGGAGGCGTAGATGCGGCTCACCAGGCGGAGGTCGCGTTCGGCGAGGTCCAGCGTCATCAGCGGTTCCCTTCCGTTGCGCAGGGCGTCGAAGAAGTCGTGGAACATGGCCCGGTGGCCCGAGAGGTCCCGGAGCCCGGGGAGGCGGAACGCCGTCCGCCGCCCCTGGACCCAGACGAACAGGCCGTTGGACTCGAAGCGCACCGTGCCCTCCCGCCCGTAGATGCGGGAGAGGCGCACCCCCTTCAGCGGGGAGGGGACCTCCCAGGAGAAGGAAAGCGCGCCCACGGCTCCCCCGTCGTACTCGAAGATGGCCAGGACGGTTTCCTCGGTGGGGGTGCGGGGGGGCGACGCGCCCACGGCCCCCCCCTCATTCTCGAAGACGGCGAGAGCGGTCCTCTCGGCGGGGGCGCCCGAGGCCTCGGGGCCCCCGGCGCCCCCGGCACCGGCAGGCCGAACGGCCCCGCCTGTACCCGCCCGGTGCCCCGTGGCGCGCCGGGGCTCCAGCCCCAGGCCGGCCATGAAGCTCACCCAGTGGATCCCTCCCTCGAGGAGTCCTCCGCCCCCGGAGAGGGCCGGGTCCGAGCGCCATCCCGTGGGGCGCTGGCGCTTGGCCGCGTCCACGAGCAGGAGGAGCGGTTCGCCTATGTCACCGCGGTGGAGGATATCGCGAAGTGCGGAAGCCACCGGTTTGTAGACGTAGTTCTCCGCTACAAGCACGCTCCGGCCGGCCCGCGCCGCGGCCGCGCGCACAGGGGCGAAATCGTCCGGGGAGGGGAACGCCGGCTTCTCCAGGATGACGTGCTTGCCTGCATCCAGGGCGGCCAGCGTCTGCTCCAGGTGGAGGTGGGGGGGCGTGGCCACGAGGACCGCGTCCACCGCCGGGTCGCTCCATGCGGCGGCGTACGAGCCATAGGCGCCCGAGCCGCCGAACCGGCGGCGGAGCGCGTCGGCCTTGGCGGCTTCCCGGCTCGCATAGACGAGGCGCACGTCCCCGCCCACGGAGCGGAGCGTGCGGCTGTGGCGCTCGGTGATGGCGCCGCACCCGAGGAACGCGAGGGTGAGCGGATGGGGGGAGGCGCTCATGAGTCGGCCCTGCCGCCGCGCCCCTTGCCGTGTGCCCGTCCGTCTCGCTCTTCGCCGCGCTTTTCGCCTCGCTTTTCGCCTCGTCCTCCGCCCTCCACACGCAGTATATCAGCCAGTATGGTCCCCACCCGCAGCGCGTTGGCGGCGATGGTGAGGCTCGGGTTCACGCCCCCCGCCGTGGGGAAGGCGCTCCCATCGGTGACCCAGAGGTTATCGGCACCCCGGAAGCGCCCCAGGGCGTCGAGGGGGGCGCGCGCCGGGTCCCGGCCCATGCGCACGGTGCCCAGGGCGTGGGAGAAGGTGTTGATGGTGTGCACGTACGTGACGCGCGCGCCCGCGGCGCGGTGGATCTGCTTGGACCTGGCGTAGAGGCGCTTGCGCGCGGCCAGGTCCCGGTCGGTGTAGCGGTGCTCGATGAGGAGCGGCCGTTCGCCGCCCCCTGTGGCCCCCGGTGCGGTGGCGTTGGAGTCCGCCAGGTATACGCGGTTTCCGTACTGCGGCCGGTCCTCCGCGATGACGAGAAACCCCGTGGCCCGACGTACGAAGGGCTCGAGCAGCGCCCCCACCGCAGGGCCCGTCTCCCCGACCACGGTCCCGATGTGCGGCGTCTGGGTCTGCTGGATGTTCCCGAGCTTCCCCTTCGGACCCTTGGGTCCGACGGCGGGATCGCCCAGATAGTAGTCGTTGATCCCGATCTGCTTGTGGAAGATCCCCTCGTGACGGGGGATCCAGGGGTGCAGCCCGAACACGATCCCGGCGCAGTGCCGGGTGAGGTAGCGCCCCACCAGGTCGCCGCACGGCGACAGTTCCTCCAGTCCCGACGAGAGGAGGACGTGAGGGGTACCCAGGGCGCCGGCGGCCAGGATCACGTGGTCGGCGGTGACGTCGTATCGCTCCCCCGACCGGCGGTCGCAGCACGCGACGCCCGCCACCCGCGTGCCGTCCAGGTGCAGGCCGGTGACGGCGGTCTCGACGCGGAGCTCCATGCCCCGGCGCGCCAGGTCGGAGATGACCACGGTGGCCAGGTCGTTCTTGGCCGCGATGGCGCACGCGAAGGTGTCGCAGGTGCGGCACTGCACGCACGGCACGCGGCCGTCACCGTTGGGGACGAAGTTGATGGCCAGGGGAAGGCGGAACGGGCGGAGCCCCAGGGAGCGGGCCGCTGCCGCCATCGCCTCCGCCACCGGCGAGAGCCCGTTCAGGGGGGCCGGATACCCGGGCCGGGGTGGCTCGGTGGGGTCGTCTCCGGCTTGCCCCGCCACCAGGAGGATGCGCTCCGCCTCGTCGTAGAACGGGCTGAGGTCCCGGTAGCGGAAAGGCCACTCGGCGCCCGACTCGCCCACGATCTCCGGGTCCCCGAGGAAGTCGGCCTCGCGGAAGCGCATGGAGACGCCGCCGTAGAACACCGAGGGCCCGCCCACGGCGGCCACGGAGCGCACGGTGTGCATGCCCGCGTCGGTGCGCGCCGGGGCGAGGCCGTCGCTCTCGTAGTAGGGCGTGCGGGTGACGGTTCCGTCCGCCTCCCAGCACTCGGGGCCCCGGGGGACCCAGGGGCCGCGCTCCAGCATGAGCACGTCCAGGCCGGCGCGGACCAGAGGCCAGGCGGCCAGGGCGCCGCCGAAGCCGCTCCCCACGACCACCACCTGCCGGTGCCTGTTGTCGCTCTTCCTACGCATCCCTTGAAGGAAGAAAGAGAGGGGGGGGAGGACAAGGGCGGGGGGTGCTCACGGCACCCACCACCGCACCTCCCGAGCCGCGGTGATCTCCAGGGGGCCGTCGGCGGAGCGGGCGTGATACAGCTCGCCGTCCACGATGTACGCGGCGTCGAAGGCCACCTGGATCCGGGGGGTGTCGTGGCTGTGCCAACCCCGCTCCGGGGTCAGCCGGTTCCCGGGGCGCCCCAGGGCGACGCGGGGGACACCCCGGAAGATGCCCGCCGCGGTGCGCTCCACGAGGGTCAGGTGGATCGGTCCGGTTCCGGCCCCCCAGAACGGACGCGCGCCGACGATGACGCGGTGTAGGGTGCTGACAATCAGGAAGACCATGGGGCCGTCCAGCTCCGGCCCTCCTTCAACCCGGACGCGCATGGCCGACGACATCCGGTCCAGCCCCCGGCCTCCCACGGCCATGGCCAGGAGGGTGCGGACGATGGCCATGGGGGAGCCGACCCTCTCCGGGATCCCCAGCGGGCGGAGACGACGGTTGAAATACTCCACGCCTGCCGACACGGTGGCCGCGCCGAAGAAGAGCCCCACCAGAGGATCGCTTCCGGGGATGGCGAGGCGGAGGACAGGGCGGGTGACGTGACGGCCATCGGGCCCGGCGCCGGCCGCTGCCGTGCTCTCCGCCGCCCACCTCCGCAGGGCGTGCAGCCAGGGGACGAGCCCCCCCGCCGAGCCCAGGTCCCGGGCCGTCATGTTCGTGGTCCCTCCGGGTGCGGCGGCGATCCTGGGCCAGGGGCCATGGGGGCGCTGCCGCTCCAGGGCGGTGAGCACGGCGTGGAGCGTCCCATCGCCGGCGACGACGCAGAGGAGATCGTGCTCGCCCAGGTCGAATGCCGCAACCGCGTCCGCCATGGCGTGGGGGTCGCTCGCCTCCGCGTAGCGCTCCCCGCCGATCTCCAGCGCGAGGGCGCGCACCTCAGCCGGGCGGCGTCGTACGCGCCCCGAGATGGGATTGAGGAGGACGGCAGGGCAGGGGGCAGGCATGGGGGGAGAATAAGCGTGGTGGGGCGGGGTGCTGTCCAGGGGTCGGGGCGCTTCGTGAGCGGTTGGCGCTCGACAGATGGACTCGATGGTGGAGCTTGCCCGACGGCAGGAGCCCCCGGGCGCCAACCTCAGCGCTCGGCGGCCTGGTGCTCCAAGCGGGGCGGTCAGCCCCTACGAGGCGTTACGGGAGAAGGCGGGAAGTTGGGGAGGGGACGCTACAGCCCTTCTAGCGTAGTGCGTCGTAAATAGGTTGACTTATTGGTCCACCAATGGTATTGTAAGGGCCATGAGTCGTCGTGCGGCGTCGATCGTCCTCAGCGAAGAGGAGCAGGCCAT
>CAZJFX010000039.1:0-37377 GCA_964545395.1 uncultured Gemmatimonadaceae bacterium
GCAAGATACGTTGCCCCTCTCAAGATGTACAGCTTATTGTTGCGCGATCCCTTAGCAGCATATGCATCTGCCGCGTCCGTGGAGGAGGCGTCGCACGCCGCGCCCGGAGTGGCTAGCTTGAGGGGTCGGGGGGGCCGGGTGGGAAACCCGCAGCGGGGTGGGGCCGTAGGGCCGGAAAGGACCAGGTGACAACGGCTTCCGCCTCGCGGAGGCTCAGAGAATGGAGATGGTCATGGTCAACCGAGAGGATCTCGAGAGCTTCTTCATCCGCATGGATCTGGAGTACGAAGAGGTGGGGCCGAGCATGTACCTCGTGCGCGGGAAGACCAGCGGTTTCTCCACGGTGGTCCACTGTGCCGACGCGCTCCTCCTCATCCGGATGAAGGTGATGGACCTGCCCGACCTGGGGGACAACGCCCTGGAGCTGTACCGGACGCTCCTCGAGCTGAACGCGACGGACATCGTCCATGGTGCCTACGGGATCGAGGACAAGGAATTGATCCTCAGCGACACGCTGGAATTGGAGACCCTGGACTTCCTGGAGCTTCAGGCCTCGATGGAGTCCATGGAGCTGGCTGCGTCGGGGCACATGGAAAAGATCAAGGCGCTGGTTGGCGCCGGGGCGGAGGGCTGACCAATGGGCATCTTCCAGAAGCTGTCCACGGTGATCAAGTCGAACATCAACGACCTCATTTCCCGGGCCGAGAACCCGGAGAAGATGCTCAACCAGATCATCCTGGACATGCGGGACCAGTTGGCCAAGGCCAAGAGGGAGGTCGCCGCCGCCATCGCGGATGAGCGCAAGCTCAAGGCGCAACTCGAGGACGAGGTCAAACAAGCCCGGGATTGGGAGAGCCGGGCCATGCTGGCCGTCAAGGAGGGCCGCGACGACCTGGCCAAGCAGGCCCTGGTCCGCCACCAGGAGCACGCCGAGCGGGCCCACATGTTCCAGCAGACCTGGCAGCAGCAGGCCTCCGAGACCGAGAAGTTGAAGGGCTCGCTCCGGCAGCTCAACGACAAGATCGAGGAGGCCAAGCGCAAGCGGAACCTTCTCATCGCCAAGCAGAAGCGCGCCCAGGCGCAGCGCCGCATCCACGAGACCATGTCCGGCCTGTCGGACACCTCGGCCTTCGAGGCGTTCAACCGTATGGCCGACAAGATCGAGGACGAGGAGCGCCGCACGCTGGCGCAGGCCGAGGTCACCGAGGCGTTGGCCGGCGATACCCTTGAGACCGAGTTCCTGAGGCTGGAGAAGGGGGGCGCCGACGTAAACGTCGATGCCAAGCTCGCCGCTCTCAAGCAGCAGATGGGGCTGCTACCCGCAGGGGCTTCGGCCCCCGAGGAGAAGCCCAAGCAGCTGGGCGCCGGCGAGAAGGTGCAGGACGCCCAGGTGGTGGAGCAGGCCGAGGGCGAGCACATCCCGGAGGCCCAACTCCTCGCCGAGTTCGACAAGCTGGAGGAGAAGACCAGCTGAGGGCGGGGGACCGGCCGGTCGCGGCGGCACCCGGGGGGAGAGCGTCGAGTCCGACGCTCTCCCCCTTTCCATTCGATGGGGGGCCGGCATCTTTCGGGATCCGGGCCTGAAGGCAGGCCGAGCCCGGCCGAGCACACTCCCACCGAGTCGGAGTCCTGATGACTACAGTCTATCTGAACGGCGAATACATCGATAAGAGCGAAGCCAAGATCTCGATTGAGGACCGCGGGTTCATGCTCGCCGATGGCGTCTACGAGGTGACCCCCTACTACGAGGGCGTGCCCTTCTACGGGGACCGGCACCTGGAGCGGCTGCGGCGCGGGCTGGCGTGGATGCGCATCCCCTTCGACGCCGGCGTCTTCGACGGCGTGGGCAAGGAGCTCATCGCTCGCAATGGGTTGGAGAAGGCCGCCACCTCCATGCTGTACATGCAGGTCACGCGCGGCGTGGCGCCGCGGACGCACTACTTCCCGAAGGAGCCCATCACGCCCACGGTGTACGCCCAGGCCAAGGCGTGGACGCGACCCACGCCCGAGCGCTGGGCGGAGGGCTTCACGGGCGTCACGGTGCCGGACCGGCGCTGGGGGCGGGTGGACATCAAGACCATCTGCCTGCTGCCCAACGTCCTCGGGATTCAGGCCGCCCTGGACGCCGGCGCCGACGACGCCATCCTGGTCAAGGACGGCGTGGCCATGGAGGGCGCGCACCAGAACTTCTGGGCGGTCATCGACGGGGTCGCCGTGACGCACCCCCTCACCCAGGCCATCCTCGGCGGGATCACCCGCGGCGTGGTCCTCGAGATCGCCCGTGCGAACGGCATCCCCGTCGCGGAGCGCCCCATCCAGGTGGAGGAGCTGTTCACCGCCGAGGAGCTCTTCTTCACCGGGACCACCACCGAGGTGCACCCCTGCGTGACGGTGGACGGGCGGCCCGTGGGGGACGGCAAGCCCGGTCCGGTGACGCGCGCGCTCTCCCGGGCCTTCCTCCAGCACGTCGAGCGCGTGAATGCAGGCCACTGAGCCGCGGGGTCGGCTCCCGTGCGCGGTGACGGGTTCAGGTTCCCCGTGCGGGGTCCGCCGGGGCGCTAGGCCCGGCGTCGTGGGGCACGTAGGTGCCCAGGACGCGGAGGAGAGCCAGGAGCGCCTCTTCGCTGAACGCTCCTGGCTCTCCGTGGAACCCCACCCTCATTTCTGCGCTCGGGGTCTCGGTCACGCTGCGGCTACTCCTCCCGCTTGGGCGGCCCGCCGTCGAAACGGAAGCGGACCCTCAGCCCCTCCGCATCCTCGGCCACGAGGAAGCGGGCCGGCGCGCCGGCGTCGATCCCGCCCTCTCCGTCCAGCGCCTCGGGAAGCGGGACGATATAGAGCTCCGACAGGTCCAGCGTGTCCTGCGCCTCCATCCCCTCCAGGTCGCCGATGTCTGTGATGGTGCCCTCGGACTTCTCCAGCGGTAGCCCGTAGTTGATCAGGAGGTCCGCCTTCAGCGTGGGGATCCCGGGGATGGCCAGCGTGCCCCCCACCACCAGGAGGTCCGGCATGCGCCGGCCATTCGGCTCGAGGGTGTCGTAGATGGCCGGATCGTACCCCTCGTAGGCGCCTGTGGCGATGGCGTCCAGCGCCGACAGCATTCCCACGAAATTGGTCCGCCGCAGGTACTGTTTCTGCGGGTCGTCGGCCCATCCGCCCGACTCGATGAGGACGGTGCTGGCGCCCCACGCCCCCATGAGGTCGCCGAACGCACGGGGGTTGAACGCGTCGTCGTACTTGGTGATGTGGTCGGTGACGAGGGGGTGCATGGACGTCACCAGGACCGAGGCGATCTGCATGGCCCGCCGCCGCTTGGCATCCACGTCCCGCGCCTCGTTGAAGGCGGGCGCGAGGAGCGCGATGGCGGCGCCGCGGTTGGTGCGGCCCACCCGTGTGCCCGGCCCCTGGTCGTGGAGGTTGAACCCGAAGTCGGGCTTCAACTCGTCGCTCAAGCGCTTCAGGAGCTTTCCCTCGGGGGTCTGCAGGCGGCGCGCGTCACGGTTCACGTCGATCCCCTGGGCGTTGCGCCTGCGGAAGCGCTCCGCACCGTCGGGGTTCAGCATGGGAATGATGTGCAGGGTCGAGCCCGAGGCGATGCGCCTGGCCAGCGGGTGGTCGGGCTGCTCGTGGAGGAAGCGCACGATGTCCACCAGCGCCATGGTGGCGGTGCTCTCGTCTCCGTGCATCTGGGACCAGAGCAGGACCTTGGTGGCCCCGGAGCCGAACGTCAGGTGGCGGATCTCCCGCCCCTCGGCGCTCATGCCCTCCACCTTCCAGGCGACGCTGCCGCCGAGGAAGGGCTGCAGGACGCGCCACAGGGTGGCGTGGTCGAAGTCGCGCCGCTCCAGCCCGGGCACCTGTACGGCCTCGTGGAGCGAAATGAGCTCGGCGGGGGAGATGAGGGGGGCAGGAGGAGGCGTGGGGGCCGCGGTCGGCGCCGGAGGCGGAGGGGCGTTGGTCGCGCACGCCGAGAGGACGAGGGCGGCGGAGAGGAGGGAAGCCTTGTGGGCGCGCATCGGGACCGTCTTGGGTCGGGGAGTTGAGGGGGAGGGCGCGATGCCCGAGCATTGTAGGGGTCCGGGCGTCGGAACAGCGTGCCCGCGCGCTCGGACCCCGCGTCGGAAGTGCTCTCGGGAGACCTTGATCATCAGGGCAAGGTTCGGGCCCCCGGCCGGCGCCGTCAACGTACACGGTCCTGCATCCACGAAGGAACTCCCGCTTCCATGTCCGCACCGAGCAGCCTGCGCCGCGCCGCTCCCGCTCGCCGCCTCGGCGTGATGCTTTCGGTTTGGCTCCTTCTGGTGGCGGGGTGCGGTGGTCCTCCGGCGCCGGAGCCCGGTACGGTTCCCGCGACCGCGCCCGTCGTTAAGGCGCCTCCCCTGCAGGAGCCGGCCGAGCCCGCTCCCGAGGGTCCGGCGCCCCAGGCGGAGCCCGAAGGTGCGTGGGCCGCGCGCACGCTCGCCGGCCTGACCCTGGAGGAGAAGGTGGGGCAGCTCCTCATGCCCTGGGTCGTCGGCGACTTCGCCCCGGAGGGCTCGGCGAGCCACGACCGGGCGCTCCGGTACCTCCAGGAGCAGCACGTGGGTGGGATCATCATGTCGGTGGGCTCCCCCACCGAGGTAGCCGCGAAGATCAACGATCTCCAGCGGCACGCGAAGCACCCGCTCCTCGTGGCTGCGGACCTGGAGACGGGAGCGGGGTTCCGCATGTCGGGGGTGGTCTACATGCCCGGGCCCATCGAGTTGGGCGGGGCGACCAACTTCCCCTCCCTGATGGCTCTGGGCGCCACCGGGGACCCGGAGCTGGCGTACGGGATGGGGCAGGTGACAGCAGTGGAGGCCCGCGCCGTCGGCATCCACGTTCCGTTCGCGCCCGTTCTGGACGTGAACAACAACCCGGACAACCCCATCATCAACGTCCGCTCCTTCGGCGAGGACCCGGCCCAGGTGGCCGCGTTGGGCGCGGCGTTCGTGCGCGGCGTCCAGGAGCACGGCGCCATCGCCACGGGGAAGCACTTCCCCGGGCACGGCGACACCGGGGAGGATTCCCACCTGGAGCTCCCCACCATCGCCGTGTCCCGGGAACGCATGGACTCGGTGGAACTCCGCCCGTTTCGCGAGGCCATGGCTGCGGGCATGGGCGGGATCATGACGGCCCACATCACCATCCCCTCCATCAACGGGGGGACCGGCGACGCTGCCACCCTGTCGCCCAAGGTCCTCACGGGCCTCCTCCGCGACGAGATGGGGTTCCAGGGGATCGTCTTCACCGACGCCATGGACATGAGCGCCATCTCCGGGCGACTGGGCTCCGGAGAGGCCGCGGTGCGCGCGCTCCTGGCGGGCGCCGACGTCATCCTCATGCCGGCGTCGGTGGAGGAGGCGGCCAAGGGGCTGGTGGACGCCGTGCGCTCGGGACGGGTGAGCGAGGCGCGCCTGGACGCATCGGTGCTCCGCCTCCTCCGGACCAAGGAGGCCCTGGGACTGCACCGGGAGCGGGAGGTGCCCCTGGAAGGAGTCCACGCCGCCGTGGGCATTCCCGCGCACGTGCGCGTGGCCGACTCCATCGCGCAGCGCTCCATCACCGTGCTGCGCAACGGGCGCGGCCTCCTCCCCCTCCGCGGCACCCGGTCCGCCCGTGTCCTCTCGGTGAGCTACCGCCGGAGCACCGACGTGCTGGCAGGGGTGACGTTCAACCGCCGGCTGCGCGAGACGTATCCCCGGCTGGTGACGGCGGACGTGGACCTGGACTCGAGCCCGGGCGTCTACGAAGGCCTCCTGCGCCAGGCCCGAAGCTCGGCCCTGGTGATCGTGGGCACATACGTGAGGGCGGTCTCCTACTCCGGGACCATCGCCCTTCCCGAAGAGGTGTCGAAGTTCATCCAGGATCTGACGAAGGTGGGCGTCCCCCACGTGGTGGTATCCTTCGGGAATCCCTATCTCATCGCTGACTTCCCCGGAGTCCGGGCGTACGTTCTGGCCTGGAGCGGCTCCGCGGCCAGCCAGCAGGCGGCGGCCGACGCGCTCCTGGGGGGGTTCGACGTGCGTGGCCGCACTCCCACCCGCATCCCCGGCTTCGCGGAGATCGGCGACGGGATCCAGATCCCAAGGAAGTAGAGCGATGATGGCGACCAGACTGCGTTGGCTCCGCGCTTCCTGGCTTCTTCTCCCTCTCGCTGCCGGCGCGTGCGCCGGGGGTGCGCCATTCACCCCGGCCGGCGCGTCCCCCGCCCCGGGGCCGGTGCCGACTGCTCTCGACGCCGAGGGCCGGCGCTGGGTGGACGAGACGCTGGCTTCCCTCGACCTCCGGGACCTGGTGGCCCAGCTCGTCGTGGAGTGGGTGCCCGGCGCCTACGTATCCCCGTCCGCGCCGGAATTCGAGCCGCTGCGCCGCATGGTGGAGGACGACCACATCGGCGGCCTCACCCCCAGCATCGGGCTCCCTCACAGCTACGTCGCCAAGATCAACGCTCTCCAGGCGCGCGCGCGGATCCCCCTGCTCGTCGGCTCGGACTTCGAGAACGGGGGTCCGGGGATGCGCATCTGGGGCGCGTACGCGCTCCCGTCCATGCTCTCCCAGGGAGGGGGGACGGCGTTTCCGCCCACCATGGCCTTCGGCGCCGTGGGCGATGAGCGCTTCGCGTACGAATACGGGCGCATCACCGCCCGCGAGGCGCGGGCCGTGGGCGTCCACGTGCTCTACGCTCCGGTGCTGGACGTGAACTCCAACCCCGACAACCCGGTCATCTCCACCCGCTCCTTCGGCGCCGACCCGGCGCTCGTGGCGCGCCTGGGCGCTGCGTTCATCCGCGGTGCCAGGGAGGGTGGGGCGCTCACCACCGCGAAGCACTTCCCCGGCCACGGCGATACCAATGTGGACTCCCACTTGGGGCTCCCGGTGGTGACGGGTGACCGTGCGCGCCTGGACTCGCTGGAGCTGGCGCCCTTCCGGCGGGCCATCGCCGAAGGGGTGGACGCGGTGATGACCGCCCACGTGCAGATGCCCGGGATCCTGGGCCCCCAGTCCCCTCCGGCGACGTTGGCGCCCGAGATCATGACCGGGCTCCTCCGGAACGAGCTGGGCTTCGACGGGCTCCTCTTCACCGACGCGCTCACCATGGGCGCCATCAGCGACGGCTATGGGACCGGTGAGGCGTCGGTGCGCGCCCTGGAGGCGGGCGCCGACGTGCTCCTCTCCCCCAAGGACGTTCCCGCCGCCGTTTCGGCGGTGGTGGCGGCGGTGGAGTCGGGGCGCCTCACCCGGGAGCGGGTGGAGGCCTCGGCCCGCCGCATCCTGGAGATGAAAGCGCGGCTCGGCCTGCACCGGAGCCGCATGACTTCGCTGGACGCGGTGGACGAGGTGGTGGGCTCCGGTCCCCACCTGGCCTTCGCGGACAGCGCGGCCAGCCGCTCCATCACCCTCCCCCGGGACCGGGGCGGGCTGGTGCCGCTGCGCGCCGAAGCGGCCGGGCGGGTGGCCCACATGCGGTACGCGCCGTCGGGGTGGCTGTGGGCCGGACGCGCGTTCGCCGGCGCCCTCGCCGACCGGCTCGCGTCCGTGCGCACGCTGAACCTGGACGAGCGGAGCGACGCGCGCGCCTGGGCGGCGGCGGCGGAGGCGGTGGTGGGAGCCGACCGGGTCGTGGTCAGCTCCTATGTGCCCGTGTCCGCCGGCTCCGGGCCCGACGCCGTGCCCCAGGCGCTCCGTGACCTGGTGGCCAGGAGCGTGGAGACCCGACCCACGGTGCTGATCGCGTTCGCCAACCCCTACCAGCTCGCGGCGTTTCCGACGGTGGGCACGTACATGGTGGCCTGGGGCGACCGGGACGTATCGCAGAGCGCTGCCGTGAAGGCCCTCTTCGGAGAGGAGGCCATCAGCGGCCGTCTCCCCATCCCGCTGCCGCCCTTCCACGCCATCGGCGAAGGCCTGTCACGTTCGAAGGTGAGCACCTTCGTGGCCCGCATGGAGGTGGAGGATCCCCTCGTCGCTGCGGGGATCCGTCCCCGCGACGAACGCGGAGGCGCTTCCACCGGGGTGGCCCAGAGCGTGGCCGACCCGGCGTCGGTGGGGATGGACGCGGCGAAGCTGGCTCGCCTGGATTCGATCCTCCGCGCCGCCGTCGCCGACTCCGCCGCTTCCGCCGCGGTGGCGGCGGTGGGGCGGCACGGGCGTCTCGTGAAGCTCCTCTCCGTGGGAGAGCTGGCGTGGGGGAGCGGTCGGGCGGCCACGCCCACGTCCATGTTCGACATGGCCTCGGTGTCCAAGGTGGTGGGCACCACCACCGCGGCGATCATGTTGGTGGGGGAAGGGCGCCTGGACCTGGACGCCTTCGTGGTGGACTACCTTCCTTGGTGGTCCCGGGGAGATCCGCGCAAGGCGGCGGTGACGGTCCGCCAGCTCCTCCTTCATCGTACGGGCCTACCGGCGTTCCGGCCCTGGTTCAGGGACCACGCGGGCGTGGAGGCCTACAAGCAGGCTGCGGCCGACGAGCCGCTGGAGGTGGATCCCGGCACCCGCACCCTCTATTCGGACATCGGCATCATCACGCTGGCCTGGACCATGGAGGGGATCACCGGCCAGACCCAGGACGCCTTCCTGCGGGACCGGGTCTTCGGCCCGCTGGGGATGCCGGACACCGGCTACCGTCCCGATCCGTCCCTGAAGCCGCGCATCGCCACCACCGAGCTGGACACCACGTGGCGGAAGGAAATGGTGTGGGGGCGGGTCCACGACGAGAACGCCGACGCCATGGGCGGGGTGGCCGGGCACGCGGGGCTCTTCTCCACCGCCGTGGACCTGTCGGTGTTCGCGCGCATGATGCTGGCGGGGGGCGTAGCACCCGCGTGTGTCCCCGGCCAGGTCCCCGGAGAGCCGTGCCCGGTGGCGCGCCCCGCCGACGTGCGCCTCCTCGATCACGACGTGCTCGCATCCTTCACGCGACGCTTCGACGCGACGTCGTCTCGGGGCATGGGGTGGGACACGCCGGCCGAGGGGTCGTCCAGCGGCGACTACCTGACGCCGTCGGCCTTCGGCCACACCGGGTTCACAGGGACCTCCATCTGGATGGACCCCGAGCTCGATCTCTGGGTCGTCCTCCTCACCAACCGGGTGCACCCCACCCGGGAGAACCAGAAGCACGTTCCCCTGCGCCGCGCGGTGGCGGACGCCGCCGCCCAGGCCGTCACCGACATGCCCGTTCGACGGCGGGAGCCGATCCCTTGAGCACCCCACGCTCCGACCCCTTCACTCGATTCGAGCGCATCCCCGTCCGCATCCTCGGCGACCACGAAGCCATCGCCCGGGAGGTGGCGGAGCGCATCGCCGCGCTCATCCGGCGCCGGGCGCGGGAGGGCCGCAAGGCCGTCCTGGGTCTGGCCACCGGGTCCACGCCGGTGGGGATCTACCGGGAGCTCATCCGGATGCACCGGGAGGAGGGGCTCGATTTTTCCAACGTGGTGACGTTCAACCTGGACGAGTACTTCCCCATGGACCCGGCGAGCCTGCACAGCTACCACCGGTTCATGCGGGAGAACCTGTTCGACCACGTGAACGTCCCGGACGGGCAGATCCACATCCCCCGGGGCGACATCCCCCGCGAGAGCGTGGACGACCACTGCGCTGCCTTCGAGCAGGCCATCGTCGAGGCGGGAGGGATCGACCTGCAGATCCTGGGGATCGGCCGGAGCGGCCACGTGGGCTTCAACGAGCCGGGCTCCGGGCGCGACTCCCGCACCCGGATGATCTATCTGGACACGGTGACGCGCTCCGACGCGGCACCGGACTTTTTCGGCGAGGAGAACGTCCCCCCCGAGGCCATCACGCTGGGGGTGGCCACCATCCTGGAGGCCCGGGAGATCATCCTCATCGCCACCGGCGAGCACAAGGCGCAGGTGATCCGCCGCGCCGTGGAGGGGGAGGTCCACGCCGACGTGGCCGCCACCTATCTCCAGGAGCACGGCGACGCCACGATCTACCTGGATCCGGCGGCCGCCGCGGAGCTCACCCGGAACCGGATGCCCTGGGTCCTGGGCGACGTGGAATGGGACGCGGACCGGGAGGCCGAGGCGGTCATCTGGCTGAGCCAGCAGGCCAAGAAGCCCATCCTACACCTCCACACCAACGACTACCGGGACCACCACCTCAGCTCCCTTGTGGCGCGCTACGGCTCGGCAGGCCCGCTCAACGGCGAGGTCTTCAACCGGCTCATCGCGAAGATCCGGGGGAAGACCAAGCTCCCCACGGGGAAGAACATCGTCGTGTTCTCCCCCCACCCGGACGACGATGTCATCTCCATGGGAGGGGTCCTGCGCAAGCTCACCGAGAACGGGAACCGCATCACGGTGGCGTACCAGACCTCGGGGAACATCGCGGTGTTCGACCACGAGGTGCGGCGCTTCCTCGACTTCGTGGAGCGTGCCCGGCCCACCATGTCCCTGGCGGCGCACAGCGAGCTGGAGGCACGGGTGCGCGGCATCGAGGCCGAGCTGGCCTCCAAGAAACTGGGGGATGTGGACTCCCCCGTCGTGCAGGACCTGAAGCGCATCATCCGCGAGAGCGAGGCGGTGAGCGCCATCGAGTCGGTGGGCCTGACCAAGGCGAGCGCCCGCTTCCTGGACCTCCCCTTCTACCAGACCGGGAAGGTCAAGAAAGACCCCATAGGCGAGCGGGACGTGGAGATCGTGCTGGCGCTCCTGGAAGAGGTGCGGCCCGAGATCGTATTCGCGGCCGGCGACCTCTCCGATCCCCACGGCACGCACCGCATGTGCCTCGAGTCTGTGACGAGGGCGCTGGATGCGTACGGTGGGCCGGCCCCCCAGCTCTGGCTGTACCGCGGCGCCTGGCAGGAATGGTCGCTCATCGAGGCGGACGTCCTGGTCCCCATGTCCTCCGAGGAGCTGCGCAAGAAGACGCTGGCCATCTTCAAGCACCAGTCGCAGAAGGACGTGGCGCCCTTCCCGGGCCCGGACCCGAGGGAGTTCTGGCAGCGGGTGGAGGATCGGAACCGGGGAACGGCGGAGCTGCTGCGCGCGCTGGGCCTGCCGGCCTACTACGCCATGGAGGCGTACGTCGTGCTGGAGGATGGGCAGCGCTTGGCGGCCATGCACGTGCCCACGGCCTCCCTCGGAGAGGGGGTCTAGCATGACCCGCGCCTTCATCGGCGTGGACGGCGGCGCCACGCGCGCCCGGGCCGTGGTGCTGGACGAGGGGGGCAGGGAGCTGGGCCGCGCCGAGGGCCGACAGGCCATCGCCAACGCCCGCGAGCCGCACCTGGCCGCCGAGTCGGTGTCGGAGGTGAGCGCGGCGGCGGCGCGCGCCGCCGGCCTGGAGCTACCCGCCGAGGGCCTCTGGGCCGGCCTCACCGGCGCCGGGAGGGAGGAGGCGCGCCTGGCGGTGGAGCGGGAGATCCTGCGCATGGGCACGGCCCGTAAGGTGCGCATCGGGACGGACATCACCGCAGCCTTCCACGATGCGTTCGGGGAGGGGCCGGGGATCCTCCTCATCGCCGGCACCGGCTCCATCGCCATGGGGCGCGCGGAGGACGGACGGCAGACCAGGGTGGGAGGGTGGGGTCACCACCTTGGCGACGAGGGGAGCGGGTACGCGCTGGGCGCCGCCGCGCTGCGCTGCGCGGCGTGGCAGGCCGACGGGCGCGCCCCGGCGACCGGGCTCCCCGCCGACGTCCTGGCGTTCCTCGGGATGGCGCGGGCGGAGGACCTCATCCCGTGGGCCGCGACCGCGGCGAAGAAGGACGTGGCGGCGCTGGCGCCCACGGTGGGGGAGGCTGCGGCAGCGGGGGACCCGGCGGCCCTGGAGATCGTCGCCCAGGCCGTCCGGGACATGGAAGCCCACGCGGTGGCGCTCCGCGAGAAACTGGGTCCCTGGCGAGCCGCGCCTCCCCTGGCCTTCAGCGGGGGCCTCCTGCAGCGCGGGCGGCCCCTGCGTACTCCCCTGGAGGCGGCGCTGGCGGCGCGGGGCTTCGCCCTCGTGGACCGGGAACCGGACCCGGCCCTTGGCGCGGCGCGCCTGGCCTTGTCACTCTGACAGGTCCGGCGCCTCCGGGCTGTCACGGTGGCATTTTCATATGTCTTCAAGTCGTTGCGGCCGTTCACTTTGACAGTTTGGACAGCCGTTCCTTCTGGCACGCGGATTGCTTCTCCCCGGGGCAGGAAACGCGAGAGCGGCGGGCACGGTGCCCGCCCCCAGACAGAAGGAGGAATCCATGGCCATCACCCGGTACACCCTGCGCAACCCCGGACTCTCTCCCTGGCGGGACCTGGAGGAGGTCTCCAACCGCCTCGCCCGGATGTTCGACGAGTCCCCCCTCTCCACCGGCACCAACGGCGGCACCTGGATCCCCGCGGTCAACGTGGAGGAGACCAAGGACGAGCTCGTCCTCACCGCCGAGCTCCCCGGCATGACCGAGGAGAACGTCGGCATCGAGATGGAGAACAACGTTCTCACCATCTCCGGGGAGAAGAGCGAGGAGCGCACCGAAGGCGACGAGGAGCGCCGCTACCACCTGTGGGAGCGCCGCTATGGGCAGTTCCAGCGCTCGTTCACGCTCCCCCGCACGGTGAAGGGGGAAGAGATCCGCGCCAGCTTCGACAAGGGCGTGCTTCGCGTCCACATGCCGAAGGTGGCGGAGGCCAAGACGCGCAAGATCGCCATCGAGAAGGTGTGACCCGGGCGGGCCCGTGGGGCTGCCTTGAAGGCCGGCTCCACGGGTCCATCCCCGCGCGGGGAGGCGCGTACATGAAGAAGCTGTTCCTCACATCCCTGGTGGTAACGGCGCTGGGAGCTCTCCCGGCTTGCGGGGAGCGCACCGGCGATGCCGGCGAGGCTTCCGAGGTGGATACCTCGGCCACCGTCGCCGAAGCGGTGGTGGACGCCCTCACCGGTGAGGTGGTGAGCGTCACCCAGGAGAACGAGGCCAGGTAGCCCGGACGCGGCAGCGGCGGCGCGGGCGCCTCAGCGCTCCCGCACCGCCGCCGCCAGCGCCGCCAGGAGCTCGGGGCTGTTGGCTCCCATCACGGCATGGTCGCCCAGCTCCATGGGTGAGCCGTCCAGCTTCATGAACACGCCGCCCGCCTCCTCGACGAGGAGCCACCCGGCGGCGAAGTCCCAGGGGTGGAGGATGAGTTCCCAGAACGCGTCCAGGGAACCCTGGGCCAGGTAGCACAGGTCCAGCGAAGCCGCGCCTGCGCGGCGCACCCCGGAGGAGCTCCGAAGCACCCGGTCGAACTGGCCGAGGAACTCTGGGAGCCGGTCGAGGAGCTTGAAGGGGAACCCCGTCCCCACGAGCGCGTCCCCGAGCTGCCGCCGGTCCGACACCCGGATGGGGCGGCCGTTCTTGAAGGTGCCCTCCCCCCGCGCCGCCCACCAGCGCTCGCCGGTCACGGCGGCGGCCACCGCTCCCGCCGCGGGGCGGCCGTCCACCGCCACCGCCACCGACGCCGCGAACTGTGGGTGGCCGTGGAGGAAGTTGGCCGTGCCGTCCAGGGGGTCCACCACCCAGAGGGGGGACCCGTCCCAGGCGGCGAGGCGCTCGGCCACGGAGCGCGCGTCCTCTTCGGCAAGGATGCGGTGGCCGGGGTGCCGGGCGCGGATCACCGAGAGCGCCGCCTCCTGGGCGTCCAGGTCGGTCTGGGACACGTAGTCCGAGCGCCCCTTCTCCGTGGCCCCCTCGAGGACGATGCGCCCGCGGTCGCGGCGGTGCACGGCGGCGGCGGCATCGGCGGCGGCCAGGGCGGTGCGGGTGAGCTCGTTCATGGTCAGAACCGCACCGTTTGGGAGAGAGGAACCGGCGGCGGGACCCGTCGTCCCGTTCCGGGATCCTGTTATCTTAGCGCTTTCCGGGCCCGGGCAGGGCCCGCCGAGGTCATCCACCGAGCCATCCACGCCATGGGCAACGTCGGGCAGGGGAAGAAGAGGAAGCGCGTCTTCAGCGGCATGCAGCCTTCGGGCGAGGCGCACCTGGGCAACTACCTGGGCGCGCTCAAGCGCTGGGTCGAGATGCAGGAGGAGCACGACTGCATCTGGTGCATCGTGGACGACCATGCCATCACCGCCGGCGGCGATCCCCGGGACATGCCGAGGAACATCTTCGACCTGGCCGTGAGCTTCCTGGCGGTGGGACTCGACCCCGAGCGCGCCATCATCTTCGTGCAGTCCGATGTCCACGAGCACACGGAGCTGGCGTGGCTCCTCAACGCCGTCACGCCCGTGGGTGACCTGGAGCGCATGACCCAGTACAAGGACAAGAGCCAGCGCTTCGAGTCGGTGCCGGCGGGGATCCTCAACTACCCCATCCTCCAGGCCGCGGACATCCTCGCGTACAAGGCCGACGGGGTGCCGGTGGGTGAAGACCAGCGCCAGCACCTGGAGCTGACCCGGGAGATCGCCCGGAAGTTCAACGCCGCCTACGGCGAGACCTTCCCGGAGCCCGAGGCCCTCATCGGGGACGCTGGGAAGGTCCTGGGGCTGGACGGCGACGCCAAGATGAGCAAGTCGCTGGGCAACACGGTGGGGATCCTGGCCGAGTCCGACGACGTGTGGGCCAGGGTGCGCACCGCCGTCACCGACCCCCAGCGCGTCCGGCGCACCGATCCGGGCCGCCCCGAGATGTGCAACGTCTTTTCCCTGCATGGCTTCTTCACCGACGCCGACACCCGCGACGACATCGACCGGCGCTGCCGCATCGCCGATATCGGGTGCGTGGACTGCAAGCGGATCCTGGCCGACAACATCGCCCGGGCCTTCGCTCCCTTCCGGGAGCGGGCGGCCCACTACCGGGCGAATTCCGACGAGGTGCGCCGCATCCTCGACGAGGGCGCGGAGAAAGCCAGGGCCATCGCCTCGGAGACGCTGCGGGAGGTGCGCTCGCACATGGGGCTCGACTGGAGGCGGGCACTCCCGTAGCCTGGAAGGCATGAGCGCCATCCTCGACTGGATCGTGTCCGCGCACCGGGAATACCCGGAGCTTCGCCTCGACCTCCTGGGCCACCTCGTCCTGGCCTCTGTCATCGGTGGAGCCATCGGGTGGGAGAGGGAGCACGCGCACAAGCCCGCCGGTTTGCGCACCCACATCCTGATCTGCGTCGGCGCCGCCCTCCTCACCGACCTGTCGGTGCGGGTGGCAGCGGCGGCGACAGGGCCTGCCGACCCGGCACGCATCGCGGCGCAAGTGGTGACCGGCGTGGGGTTCCTCGGTGCCGGGACCATCATGCAGTCCCGGGGCAGCGTCATGGGGCTGACCACTGCCGCCACCATGTGGGTGGTGGCCGCCATCGGGATGGCCGTGGGGTTCGGGGCCGTCATGGAGGCGGTTGGCACCACCTCCCTCGTGCTGGTGGTCCTCATCCCCCTGCGCGCGCTGGAGGAGAAGGCCAAGGCGAGGCGGGAGAGGAACGGGCTCCACGTGACGGCGGTGGGGGAGGACCTGGATTTCTGATCCCCGGCGGTTCTGCTCGCCTGCGCCCCCGGCCCGTGAGTATCTTGCGTGCAGCCCCACCCCTCTGGAGGACCACCATGCAGGAGCTTTTCAAGGCCGCCATCGACCGGGGAGCCAGCGACGTCCACATCAAGGCCGGCGACGTGATCCGGGCGCGGATCCACGGCGATCTCCTCCCCCTCACGCAGCAGCGGCTGTCGGCGGAGCAGGTGAAGGGGATCGCCCTCAAGCTGATCCCCCACGAGGCGGATCGGCAGAACTTCGACAAGCTCCTCGACTACGACTGCTCGTGGGGCCTCCCGGGCATCGGGCGCTTCCGCGTGAACATCATGAAGCAGCGCGGGTCGCCCATGATCGTCATGCGCGTCATTCCCATCGAGATCCCCACCATCGAGGACCTGGGGCTCCCGCCCATCATCGAGACGATCGCGAACCACGAGCGGGGCATGATCCTCGTCACCGGCGTCACGGGGTCCGGGAAGAGCTCCACCATGGCGGCCATGATCGACTGGATGAACCGGCACAAGCGGCTGCACATCGTCACGCTGGAGAACCCCATCGAGTTCCTCCACCGGGACAACCAGTGCTCCATCACCCAGCGCGACATCGGCACCGACACGGAGGACTTCGTGTCGGGGCTGCGCGCGGTCCTGAGGCAGGATCCCGACGTCATCCTCATCGGCGAGATGCGCGACAAGGTGACCATCGAGACGGCGCTGAAGGCGGCGGAGACGGGCCACCTGGTCATCTCCACGCTGCACACGAAGAACGCGGTCCAGACCATCTCCCGCATCGTGGCGGTGTTCGAGCCCAGCGAGCAGGAGATGATCCGCATCCGACTCTCCGAGCAGATCCAGGCGGTCATCTCCCAGCGGCTGGTGCAGAAGAAGGGCGGCGGGCGCGTCGCGGCCATGGAGATCATGCCGGTGTCCGCCACCATCCGGGACTGCATCCGCGACAAGGACCGCCTGGACGAGATCTCCGATCTCATCGAGGAGGGGAAGGACCACTACGGGTCGCAGACCTTCGACCAGCACCTCATGGACCTGGTGAAGCGCGACATCGTCACGTTCGAGCTGGCGAAGGCCGCCGCCAACAACCCGGCGGACTTCGACCTGAAGATGAACATGTTCAACGATCCCAAGGCCGCGAAGGGCGACCGATCCAACATGCAGGACGAAATGAGCCAACTCTTCGGCGGAGGCCGATAGACCTATGACGATCGACCTGAAGGGCACGTTCCTCCCCATCACCACACCCTTCGATCCCGTCACCGGCGACGTGGACATGGAGGGGTTCCGCGCCAACCTGCGCGCCTGGTTCACCCATCCCATCCGGGGCGTGCTGGTGGCGGGCTCCACCGGCGAGGCCGTGTACCTCGACGACGTGGAGAGCACGGCCCTTCTGCAGGCGACACGGGAGGAAATTCCTGCCGGTCGCGTCATCCTCATGGGCACGGGTGCCGAGTCGACCCGGGCCACCATCAAGAAGACGAAGAAGGCCGCCGACGCCGGCGCCGACGCGGTGTTGGTCAAGCCGCCGGCCTACTACAAGGCCGGCATGACTCCGGAAGCGCTGCTCCGGCACTATCGGGCCGTGGCCGACGCATCGCCGGTACCGGTCATCATCTACCAGGTGCCCCTCCGCCTGTCCACGCTGGAGTTCCCCACCGCCGTCGTGGCCGAGCTCGCCGCCCATCCCAACATCGCCGGGTTGAAGGACTCTCGCGGAGACCTGGCGAAGCTGGGCGAGTTGGTGCAGGCCTGCCCCGCAGGGTTCCAGGTGGTCGCCGGGGCCGGCTCGGTCCTCCTCGGGGGGCTGGAGTTGGGTGCCGTGGGCGGCATCGTGGCCGTCGGGCTCTTCGCGGCGGCGGAGTGCGCCGAGATCTCGGTGGCGTTCTACGAAGGCCGCAAAGCCGACGCCGCGCGCCTCCAGGAGCGCATGACGCCCCTGCACACGGGGGTCGTGGGCGGCACGGGCGTCCCTGGGATCAAGGTCGCCATGGACATGGTGGGCCTCCGCGGCGGAGACCCGCGGCCCCCCCTCCTCCCGGTGCCCCAGGCCAGGCGGGACGAGATCCGGGGCATGCTCGAGGCCGGGGGGATGCTGAAGACCGCGGTGGCATAGCGGGGGCGGCCGGCCGCGTCCGGCCTGCCGCGCGTTGACGCTCCCGACTGCCGCGCCTAGCTTTTCCCAAAGGATACAGCGGCCAGCGAGGCCCATCCCCCGCCATGGGGATGGGCCTTTTTCCTGGGACCAACGCATATGTCCGGAACCGGCAGGTGCACCGTCGTCGTCGGGTGCCAGTGGGGCGACGAGGGCAAGGGGAAGATCGTGGACGTCCTGGCCGAGGGCGCGGACATCGTCGCCCGCTATCAGGGCGGCGCCAACGCCGGCCACACGGTGCAGGTGGGGGAGGAGGAGTTCATCCTCCACCAGATCCCCTCGGGGATCCTCCACGAGGGCAAGCGCTGCCTCCTCGGTAACGGGGTGGTCGTGGACGTGGAGCAGTTCTTCCAGGAGTACGACGCGCTGGCGGAAAGGAAGATCCCCCTGGAGGGCAGGGTGGGGGTGAGCCGCCGTGCCCACGTCCTCCTCCCCTATCACCGTTTCCTGGACAAGGCGTCCGAGTCGGCCTCGGCGCAGAAGATCGGGACCACGGGGCGCGGGATCGGCCCAGCCTACGAGGACAAGGTCGGGCGCCGCGGGATCCGCGTGGTGGACTTCGCCGACGCGGGCCGCCTCGACGAGCGGGTGAAGTCGGGAATGGAGCGAGTGTGCGCCCGCCTCGACGCGCTGGGGCACGGCGCCGGCGACGAGCTCCACCGCCAGATGGAAGCAGCGCTGGCGCTCCGCCATCGGCTCCTCGCCCTGGCCACGGACACGGGCCCGGAGATCTCCCGGGCGCTGAAGTCGGGAAAGCAGGTCCTCCTGGAGGGAGCCCAGGGAACCGCCCTGGACCTGGACCAGGGCACCTATCCGTTCGTGACGTCGTCCAACACCACCGCCGCCGGGGCGGCCACGGGGACGGGGATCGGCCCGACATCCATCCACGTGGTGGTGGGTGTGGTGAAGGCGTACACCACGCGCGTGGGGGAGGGACCGCTCCCCACCGGGTTCGACGCGGCCATGGACGAGCACGTGCGCCGGCTCGGCGGCGAGTTCGGCGCCACCACGGGACGCCCCCGCCGGTGCGGGTGGTTCGACGCCGTGCTCGCCCGCTTCTCCGCCCAGGTGAACGGGCTCACCCAGGTCGCGGTGACCAAGCTGGACGTGCTGGACACGCTCCCGGAGGTGAAGGTGGCCACCGCCTACCGCATGCCCGACGGGAGCGTGGTGGAGGATTTCCCTGCCGACACCTGGTCGCTGGGGAAGGTGGAGCCGGTCTACGAGACGCTCCCGGGGTGGCAGGCCCCCACGGGCGACGCCCGTTGCCTGGAGGATCTCCCGTCCGGCGCCCGACGCTACCTGGACCGGCTCGAGGAGCTCACCGAGGCTCCGGTGCGCTGGGTGTCGGTCGGGAGCAAGCGGAGCCAGATCATCGAGGTGGCGTAACGCTGCCGGCGACGGCGCCACGCATCGTTGCCCACGCGCCCCGCTACTGCCCGCGGAGCGACGGGTCGTCCAGGGGGACGCCCGAAGCGTGGCGCTGGACCCAGAGGATCCGCTGCACGGCCGTCACGTTGGTGAAGAACGCCACCAGCACGATGACGGTGTTCAGCGCCAGCCCGCCCAACATGAGCCCGAACGAAACCGAGCCGAACCCCAGGAGGAGCACGCGGGCGGGTCGCTGCATGAAACCCACCCTGCAGTCCAGCCCGAGCCCTTCCGCGCGGGCCCGGGTGTAGCTCACCATCAGGGACCCGCCCATGGCCAGGAAGAGGGCGTACACCATCCAGATGTCGCCCAGCTCGCCCCCGTAGCGGTTGTACAGGGAGAGCAACCCGAGGAAGACGGCGATCTCGCCGATGCGGTCCAGGGTGGAGTCGTAGAAGGCGCCGAACTTCGACGCCATGCCACTCACCCTGGCCAGTTGCCCGTCGAAGATGTCCCACACGCCGCCGAAGAGAACCAGGACGCCGGCCCACCGGACGTGGTCCAGATGGTAGAGCACGCCCGCTGCGACGACGGAGAGGAACCCCAGGGTGGTCACTGCGTTGGGGTGGATCCGGTGCCGCACCATCCACCGCACCACGGGGTCGATGAGACGGTGGGTGGGCGTCCTGAGCGACTCCAGGAGGTTCTCCATGGGATGATCCTGGCCGGTCCGGGGCGTCCCTGGCAAGCGTCCTTGCACCCTGGTGGCGGAAGTGGGCCGTCACCCCCTGCGCGAACCGGGCGGAGGCGCTATCTCTCCCCGGGCGGGGCCGATGCGTGCCTGGGGGTGCGTGTCTCCCCACGGCCCGACCCTCAACCAGCTCAACCCATCTCTTCGAGGACCTATGAACACCGTCCGACGCGGAGCCACCGCGCTCCTCGCCCTGGCGATCCTGACGACCACCTTGGCCGCGCAGACCCAGCGGCCCATGACCTGGATGGACGTCCAGACGTTCTCCCGGGCGGGCTCTTGGGCGCCGAGCCCCGACCGCCAGTGGATGCTCTACACCATCACCAAGCCGGACTGGGAGGACGCCCAGTCGTACTCCGACATCCACCTGGTCTCCATGACCCGGGGCGTCTCCTCGAGCCGGCAGATGACGTTCACCGAGAAGAAGAACGAGCAGGCCCCGGCCTGGGCTCCCGGCGGTACCTGGTTCGTCTTCTCGTCGGATCGGGACGCGGCGGCCAACGCGCGCCAGAACCAGCTGTACATGATGCGTCCGGACGGCGGCGAGGCACGCAAGATCACCGATGCCAAGGACGGTGTGTCCGACTTCCGTTTCAGCCCCGACGGCGAGTGGCTCGCCTTCCGCGCCGGGAAGTCGGGCGAGGAGCAGCTCTGGCGCCTGAGCGTGGCCGGGATCCCCGGCGCCGAGGCCGAGCAGCTCACCAAGGGGGAGGCCGGCGTCGGCACCTGGGAGTGGGCGCCGGACAGCCGGCGCATCTACTTCACCCGAGACGACACCGTCTTCAGCGACGAGAAGACCCGCCGGGACAAGAAGTTCACGGTGGACATCAAGAACGCCGTGACGCCGTTGGCCAGCCTGTGGGCGGTGGACTCCGACAGCAAGGCCGAGACCAAGCTGGCGTCCGACCCCTCCTACTCGGTGTCGGGCTTCGAGATCTCGCCGGACGGGAAATGGATCGGCTTTACCGGCTCCTCGTCCGAGCGGTACGAGCGCAACATCACCGAGGAGCGCCTGTACGCCGACCTCTACCTCCTGGAGGTGGCCACCGGGAGCACCGAGCGCCTGACGAACAACGAGGAGGTCGGTGAAGGTCCCGGGTCGTTCTCTCCCGACTCGCGGTGGCTCGCGTTCTCGGCCCCCGACGACCTGGTGCGCTACGGCATGACCGAGAGCCGGGTCTACCTGCGGGAGGTGGGCGCCAGGGGCCAGCCCTTCCGCAAGCTGGGGGGGGCGTTCGACGGCAGCGTGAGCGTGGGCTTCTGGTCCGAGGACGGCAGCACCATCTACTTCAACCAGGGGATCAAGGTCACCAGCCAGCTCTTCGCCCTGGATATCGCCACCAACCAGGTCCGGCAGGTGACCCAGGAGCGGGCCTCGGTGCGCGTGGGGCGCGACGACGAGAGCGGCGCCATCCTCATCGATTATGCCGACCCCAGGACTCCGCCCACGGTGTTCACCGTGGGGAGCCTGGACCGGGTGGCCGACCGGGATTCCTGGATCCAGCTCGTGGACGCCGTCCCCGAGGTGAGGGAGATCGCCCTGGGCGAGACGGTGGAGGTGGAATGGACGTCCCGTGACGGCAAGAAGGTAGGGGGCGTGCTCGTCCACCCCGTGGGCTACCAGGAGGGGCAGCGGTACCCCCTCATCGTGGCCATCCACGGTGGCCCCGCCTCGGCGGACAGGCTCACCTTCAACGGCGGGTACGGTTCCCAGGTGTACGCCGGAGCCGGGTGGGCGGTGCTCATGCCCAACTACCGCGGCTCCACCGGATACGGGAACGCCCACCGCACCGCCATCGTGGGCGACTACTTCACCAAGGGCTTCCAGGACATCATGACCGGGGTGGATCACCTCATCGCCCAGGGCATCGTGGACGGGGACCGCATGGGCGCCCTGGGGTGGAGCGCCGGCGGGCACTGGTCCAACTGGATCCTGACCCACACCAACCGGTTCAAGGCCATCAGCTCCGGCGCGGGCACCATGAACTGGATCAGCATGTACGCCCAGAGCGACGTGCAGCGTAACCGCCAGTTTTACCTGGGCAACGGCTTTCTATACCACGACAACTTCGACCGGTACTTCAACCAATCACCCCTGAAGTACGCCAAGAACGCCAAGACCCCCACCATGATCCACGTGGTGGAGGGCGATCCACGCGTGCCCAGCCCCCAGTCGGTGGAGCTGCACATGGCGCTGAAAAAGCTGGGCGTGGACACCGAGCTGTTCATGTACCCCGGGCGGAGCCACGGCATCCCCGACCCCCGGAACCGGCTGGTGAAGTCGGTGGCCGAGATGGCGTGGATGGACTACTACGTGCTCGGGAAGGGCGAGAAGTTCCGGTGGCGCCAGGTGCTGGAGACCCTCGAGGCTGACACGCCCGCGGCGGCGGGCCGGGCCGGCCGGTAGGGGATTCGGTGGACGCTCGGTCCGAGTTCGGGCTGGCCCTCGGAGGAGGCTTCCTCCGGGGGTTCGCCCACCTGGGCGTGATGGATGTCCTCGAGGAGGCCGGACTCCGCCCCGGCTGGATCGCGGGGACCAGCGTCGGGTCCATCGCAGCCGCCTTCGCCGCGTTCGGCCACTCCGCAGACGAGACCGCGGAGGCGCTGGAGGAGCTGGGTTGGGGCTCCGTGACCAAGGGCCGTCCCCGCAAGCTCGGGCTGTCGACCAACCAAGGGCTGGAGGAGCTGCTCCTTCGGCTCCTGGGCGACGTGCGCCTGGAGGACGCCCTCATCCCGCTGGCGGTGGTGGCCACCGACATCAATTCGGGGAACCGGATACTCCTTGACCGGGGACCGGTGGCCCGGGCCGTACGCGCAAGCTGCTGCGTCCCGGGGCTCTATGTTCCGGTGGAGATAGGTGGGCGTCTCCTCGTGGACGGCGCCCTCACGGAGAACGTGCCGGCGGGCGCTGTGCGGGAAATGGGGGCTCCCTTCGTCGTGGCGGTCAGTCTGGGGTGCGGGCTCCCCTATCCGGACGTGCAGAGCTGGACCCAGGTCATGGCCAACGCCTGGGACATCGCGACGCACAGCCAGATGCGCTTCGAGATCCTGGCCGAGGCCGATCTCCTCATCGATCCCGATCTGGAGCGCTTCAGCGCGTTCCGCGACGGCAGGCGGGAGGAGGTCATCCAGGCGGGGCGCGAGCGGACGCTGGAGGCACTGCCCGCGCTCAAGGAGCTCCTGACCCCGGAGGAGCCGGACAACGTCATCCTGCGCTGGATGCAGGCGGTGAAGGAGCGGTCGCGGGGGAGCGGTATCGGCGGGAGGCGCTGAGCGGCTCCTACGCCTGGTGTCGCTCCGTAGCCCCCGGGGGCTCCGGGGACACCAGGCACCGCTCCACGCCGTACCCTTCCACCTGGGTCACCTGGAAGCGCAGCCCCTGCCACGACACCACGTCGCCGACTGCGGGCGGACGCTCCAGCAACGCCAGCACCAGGCCGCTCACCGTGTCCACGTCCTCGTGCTCGAGCTCGAGGCCGTACAGCTCCCCCACCTCGTCGAGGCGGACGATGCCGAACACGTAGGCACCACCGTCGGCTTCCCGCACGATTTCCGGGATCTCGTGGGACCCTTCCTCCACCTCGCCCATGGCCTCCACCCCCAGGTCCTCGATGGTGAGGATCCCCGCCGTGCCGCCGTGCTCGTCCAGGACCACGACGAGCTGGGTGCGCGTCTCGCGCATGGCCTCGAGCACGCCGTCGAGCTCGATGGTCTCCGGGAGATGGGCCGTGGGCCGGATGTCCTGCTTCCCGAGGGGACGTTCCTCCCGGAGCAGGCGCAGCAGATCCTTGATGTGGACCACGCCCTCGATGTGGTCCAGGTCCCCGCCGTAGACGGGATAGCGCGTGTGGGGCGAGGTCAGCAGGATCGCGCGCAGCTCGGCGGGCCCGGCCCCGACGGGGATCCCGTTCACGTGGACGCGGGGCACCATGGCGTCGCCGGCCTGCAGATCGCCGAAGGCGAACAGCTCGTGGAGCACACGCCCGGCCTCCGCCCGGAGCAGCCCGCCCTCCTGGCTCTCGCGGACGATGTACTCCAACTCCTCGGCCGTGTGGTACTGGCTCGTGCCCCACTCCCGGCGGATCCCCATGAGCGCCAGGACGGCGTTGCCTGCGCCGTTGAGCCCGACGACCAGGGGGAACATCAGGGTCTTCAACGCGAGCATGGGCCGGGTCACGGCCAGGACCGTGCCCTCGGCGTGCATGAGCGCGAGCGCCTTGGGCACCATCTCGCCCACCACGATGTGGAAGTAGGTGAAGACGGCCACGGCGGTGACGGAGGCGAGGGCGTGGGAGGTGATCCAGCCGGCGGTGCCGCTCACCCCGAGGAGCTCGAACTGGACCGCCAGCCACTCGGCCAGCGTGTGCTCGCCGTACATGCCGAGCCCCAGGCTCGCGAACGTGATGCCGAGCTGGGCGGTGGCGATGTAGCGGTCCTGGCGGCGGGGATCGTGGAGGATCCCCTGCACGATGCGGGCGGTGGCGTGACCCTGGGCGGCACGCCGCTCGATGGCCGCGCGCGGAGCACCGATGATGGCGAACTCGGCGGCCACGAACATCCCGTTGAGGAGGATGAGCCCCGCGCACACGAGGAAGGGGACGAGCACGGCCACGGCTACGTCTCCTCCCCGGGGCCGGTCTTCGGGGGCGTCACCAGGACCGTCACCACCGTCTGCCCCTCCATGCGCTCCACCTCCACCGGCACTCCGTTGACGACGAGGCGCTCGCCGCCCTCGGGGATTCGTCCCAGCTCCGCGGCGACGCGGCCGCCCACGGTCACGGCCTCGTAGCCGTCCCACGAGACGCCGGTCCAGGCCTCCGCCTCGTCCAGGTGGAGCTCCCCGGGGAGCCGGACGCGGCCGTCGGGGAGGCGCTCCGGCTCGGGGTCCTCGCCCTTGAACTCGTCGGCGACCTCGCCCACCAGCTCGGAGAGGACGTCCTCGAAGGTGACGATCCCCTCCATCCCGCCGTACTCGTCGATGACGACGGCAAGGCGCGCGCGGTGCTCGCGGAGCAGCGCGAGGACCCGGTCGCCGGTGATGGTGGCCGGCACCCGGAGGATGGGGCGGAGCAGAGGCGCGAGGGAATCCACGCGCCCGTGCTGCGCATAGTGGGTGGCCACGTCCTTGGTGTGGAGGAGGCCCACCACGTTGTCCACCGTTCCCTGGTAGACCGGGAGCCGCGTGTACGGGCTGGCGGCGACCAGGTCCACCAACTGTGCAAGGGGCACGCTCCGGTCCACGGCCTGGACGCGCCGGCGCGGCACCATGAGCTGGCGCGCCGTGCGCCGCCCGAGGCGGAGCGCCTGCCGGAGGCGCTGCTGCTCGTCGGGCTCCAGCAGCCCCCCGTCGCTGCTCTCCATGATGAGCATCTCGATCTCCTCGGGAGAGTGGACGTGGCGGTGGCTGGCACCCTTCTGGAGCCCCATGCGCCTCAGGATGAACCACCCGCTCCCGTTGAGAACGGAGAGGAACGGCCTGAAGAAGGTCTTCGACCAGTGGGTGGGGAGGTAGGTCAGCAGCGCCACGCGGATGGGGAACTGGAGCGCCAGCGACTTGGGGAGGAGCTCTCCGAAGAGCACCTGGGCCACGGTGAGCAGGACCAGCACCGCCAGCGCCGCCGCGGAGTGGGCCGTCACGCTCTGCATCCCCGCCCGGTCCTGGAGCACGCCGGCCAGGTCGAGGGCGACGGTCGCCTGCCCGAACGCGCCCAGGACCAGGGACGACAGGGTGATGCCGATCTGGCAGGTGGCGATGTAGCTGTCCAGGCGGGGAGGGTCCTCCAGCGTGGGGAGGAGCCGGCCCGCCAGAATGCTGCCGCGCTGCGCCAGGACGCGGACCTGGCCGTGGCGCACGCTCACCGCGCCGAACTCGGCCGCCACGTAGAGCGCGTTGACCAGGATGAGGAAGGCGATGACCGACAAGGCGGACATGGTCACACCGTCCGCCCGCTGCCGCGGGAGCTACTGGGAGGGTCGCCGCCTTCTTGCACCAGGATCCGACTCGAGCGGGGTTGGGGGCTGCCATGCCCGTGGGGGGGCGCCCAAATTACCCTTCATGCGGCGAGAGGTTCAAGCGCCTTCGCCTGTTGCCCCGCCGGGGGGCTCTGCCTAGCGTCCGTGCGATCTTCGTGGGTCTCAGCTTCCCTCCGGCCTTTCGGTGCCCTCCCATGCGCGTCTTCCCGAGCCCCAGGCGCCTCCTCCCGGCGCTCCTCGCCCTCCTCTCCCTCCTCCCTCTCGGGCTGTCGGCCCAGGATCCCATGACGGCCGTGGATCTCTGGTCCCTGGCCCGGGTGGGGAACCCGGTGCTGAGCCCCGACGGCGCCACCGTGCTCTACACGGTGACGACGTACGACCTGGATGCGTTGCGCTCCCGCACGGAGATCTGGAGCGTTGGGGTGGCGGGCGGCGAGCCTCGCCCGTTCATCACCTCCGACCAGGGGTCGAACAGCGCGCCGGCATGGTCCCCCGACGGGAAGCGCATCGGCTTCGTGTCCACGCGGGGCGGCAGCGGCCCCCAGGTGTGGGTGATCCCGGTGGACGGCGGCGAGGCCCGGGCCCTCACCGCCGTGGAGGGCGGCGCCACGGGACCGGTCTGGTCACGGGACGGCCGGCGGATCCTCTTCGCCAGCTCGGTGCAGCCCGAGGGTGACGCCACGGCGGAGCGGCTGAAGGAGATCGCCGCCAGGAAGTCGGAAGCGAAGGTGTTCGACGACCTCCAGTACCGGCACTGGGACGAGTGGGAGGACGGGCTGCGGAGCCACGTGTTCGTTCTCGACGTGGCCTCCGGGGAGATCGTCGACGTGACCCCCGGCCCGCACGACACGCCGCCCCTCGCCCTGGGTGGATTCCAGGACTACGCCATCAGCCCCGACGGCGAAGAGGTCGCGTTCGTGCGCAACACCGACGTGCCGGCGATGGTGGGCACGGGCAACGACGTCTGGCTCGTGAGCGCCGCCGGCGGCGAACCCCGCCTCCTCACCACCAGCGACGCCAACGACGCGGCACCCCGGTACTCCCCGGACGGACGCTGGATCGCGTACCTGGCCATGTCGCGCCCGGGCTTCGAGGCGGACCGGGCCCAGCTCGTCCTGTACGACCGGAGCACGCACCAGACGCGCAGCCTCACCGCCGACCTGGACGCCAGCGTGGACTTCTTCACCTGGAGCGCCGACTCCCGGTCCCTGTGGTTCCAGGCCCAGGACCAGCTCTTCCACGCCGTCTACCGCGTGGAGGTGGCGGGAGGTGCTCCGCGGAAGGTCACGCAGGGAAGCTACGACGGCGGCCTCGCGGCCTCGGCGGACGGCGGCACGCTGGTGGTGGCCCGCCAGGCCAACGATCGCCCGGTGGACCTCTTCGCGCTCGGGGCCGACGGCTCCGTGCGGCGCCGCCTCACGGACCAGAACCGGGAGATGCTCGCGCGCCTCGCGCTGCAGCCCGCGGAGCCCTTCTGGGCCGAGGGAGCAGGGGGCACGCCGGTGCAGGGCTTCGTCGTGAAGCCGCCGCACTTCGACGCATCCCTTGAGTATCCGGTGGTCTTCCTCATCCACGGCGGGCCGCAGGGTGCCTGGACCGACTCGTGGAGCTACCGCTGGAACCCGAACATGTTCGCAGCGCCGGGATACGTGGTGGTGGCGGTGAACCCGCGGGGGAGCACGGGCTACGGCCAGCGCTTCACCGACGAGATCTCCGGGGACTGGGGTGGGAAGGTCTATACCGACCTCATGAACGCGCTGGACCATGCGTTGGCTACCTACCCCTTCATGGACGGGACCCGCGTGGCCGCCGCCGGCGCCTCGTACGGCGGGTACATGATCAACTGGGTCAACGGCCACACCGACCGCTTCCGCGCCCTCATCAACCACGACGGGCTCTTCGACATCCGGAGCATGTACGGCGCCACCGAGGAGCTCTGGTTCCCCGAGTGGGAGTTCGGCGGCCAGCCCTGGTCCAACCCCGAGGGCTTCGACCGCTGGAATCCGGCGAACCACGCGGCGCGTATGACCACGCCGACCCTGGTCGTCCACGGCGGGTTGGACTACCGGGTGCCGCTGGAGCAGGGGCTGGCCACCTTCACCACCCTGCGACGCCGGGGCGTGCCGGCCCGGCTTCTCTACTTCCCCGACGAGGGGCACTGGGTGCTGAAGCCCCAGAACGCCTTCGTGTGGTGGGAGGAGATGCTCGGGTGGCTGGAGCGGTACCTGGGCTCGAATCCAGTGTCCGAGTGACGCCGTACCGGAGGCGTCCATGAGCCGTCTGGACCCGCTCTGGCAGAGGGCGGCGGTCCTGGGGAGCCTGTGGGCGGCGTCCGAGATCGTCCTCGGGAGCTTCCTGCACAACGCCCGCTTCCCGCTGGCGGGACACGTCCTCACGGGGATCGCCGTGGCGCTCCTCGTGGCCGGGCACCGCCGCTGGCCCGAGCCCGGCCTCCTCGTGCGCGCCGGCCTCATCGCGGCGCTCATGAAGTCCCTCTCCCCGAGCGCCGTCCTCCTCGGGCCCATGGTGGCCATCGCCATGGAGGGGCTCCTCATGGAAGTGGCCGTGCGCGTCCTCCGGGGGAGCGTCGGGGGATACGTCCTGGGCGGGGCCCTCGCCATGTCCTGGACGCTGGCGCACCGGCTCGTGACCCTGACCCTCACCTACGGCCCCGACCTGGTGCGCCTCTACGCCGACATGGTCGCCCTCGCCGAACGCCAGGTCGGGCCCATCCCCCTGGGCCCCTGGGGGCCGCTGGCGGCGCTGGCACTGCTGAACGTCGCCGTGGGGGCGGGGGCGGCGGTGCTCGGGGTGCGTCTCGGCGCCCGGGCGGCGGCAGCGGGGTCGCCGAGGAGCGGCGCCGACGGCGGCGGCACGCCCAGGCCCCTGTCCCGCCCCGGCTTCGCCACGGGAGGAGGGCTGCGCCCCTCGCTGCCGTACCTCGTACTGTGGGCGGCGGCGCTCCCCACGGGCCTGCTCTGGCTGGCGAAGATGCCGCTGGCGTGGAGGATGATACCGGTGGCCGGGGCGCTGGCCCTGGGCGCCACCCGCTACCGCAACGTGCTGCGACGGCTCGGGCGGCCCGGCTTCTGGATCGCTCTTCTGGTCCTGACCATGCTGGCGGGGGTCGTGGTGTCGGCGCTGGGGGGTCGGGACGGGGGTGGATGGCTCCAGGGGCTGGCCCCGGGCGCCGGGATGGGGCTGAACGCCGTGTTCGTGACCCTGTGCTTCGCGGCGCTGAGCGTGGAGCTGGCCCACCCCCTCCTGCGCAAGGCGCTCGAGCGGGTGGGGGGAGGGAGCCTGCACCTGGCTCTCCAGGCGGCCTTCTCCACCCTCCCGGAGGTGGTGGCGGCGCTGCCCGGGGGACGGGAGCTCCTGCGCAACCCTTCCGCGACCCTCGGGGGCCTGCTCTCCCGCGCCGACGAGTGGCTCGCCGCGCTCCGCGCGTCTCCGCGGGTCCTCGGCGTCATCACCGCGGGCAGGGGTGAGGGGAAGACCACAGCGGCCAGCGTGGTCGTGGACACGCTCCGGCGCGAGGGGCTCCGCGTGGGCGGCGTCCTCACCCCGGGTGAGATCCGGGACGGGAGGCGGTGGTCCTTCGACCTGGTGGATCTCGCCTCGGGGCGGCGGATCCCCATGGCCACCCGCGACCCGCTCAGCACCTGGCCCGCGATGGGATCCTTCCGGCTGAACCCCGAGGCGCTGGCCGCGGGGAGGGCGGCGCTCTCGCCGGCCCAGTCCCCGTCCCCCGACGTCCTGGTGGTGGACGAGATCGGGCCCTGGGAGCTCGGCGGCGACGGATGGGGCCCTGCGCTGGACGCCCTCCACGGGTCCCGCACGCCGCTCCTCCTCGTCGTGCGGCGCAGCCTGGTCTCGGACGTGCTGCGGCGCTTCGCCCCGGGGAGCGATCCGCCCGTGTGGGACGCCGCCGCGCTGAGCGCCGACGTGATCGCCCGGGACGCCCTGGCCGCGCTGAGGGGCTGAGGGACCGAGCCGGCGCCCCGGCCCGCCTACGGCTTCGAGCGGGCCAGCCTCCCGATGGCGGAGCCCAGGATCCCGGTGACGCCGGAGGAGAGGGGGGCGAAGCTGAGGAGCATCCAGGTCTGGTCGCCCATGAGGATAGCGGCCAGCACGCCGACGAACGCGCCCGCGATCCCGAGGACGAAGCCGCCCCAGGACGCCTCCTTGTAGCTCTTCGGCACCGTGGCGCCGTACCAGATCCCGAGCGCGAAGGGGATGGCCGTGCCCAGGATCCCCGAGAGGTTCAGGATGGCGCTGGAGAAGTGCCCGACCACGACCATGGCGAGCTGCAACACGATGCCCAGCCACACGAACTTCGCCATGCTACCCTCCTTGGCTTCCCGGACGTCCGACGTCAGCCCACGATCCCCAGCACCCGGAGGATCCAGGCGATCATCATGAGGAGCGTGGGGAAGAGCGCAAGTCCCACCGAGAAGGTGAGGCCCATGCGGTAGAGGGAGGGGCCCACCGGAAGGAGCTGGCGACCCCACAGCTTGTCCGCAAGCGTCTCCACCATCGCGCCGGCCGTGTAGAACACATTGGCCAGCACGCCGAAGATCACGACGGGCACCCACATCAGCTCGAGGTGGATGGGCCCCATGGGCCGGGGCGGGATCAGGGCGAGCGCCGTGCACGCGACCACGGAGAGGGAGCCCGCGGCTCCCACCCAGACGTTGTAGGCCAGCCGGCGGCGCTCCCACCAGGTCCAGATGGCCCCCACGCGGCGCTCCGCAGGGGCGGGGAAGAGGAACTCGGCGAGCTCGTGCATGGCGGCGTCGGTGCTCGGTGGAACGGTGGAACGCTTCAACGATGTGGGAGCGGCGGAGCGTCGGCAAGTACTTTGTAGCATAGAGTGCATCTGAGCCTGGCCCGCATCAGCGAAGCGGTTCTCGGCCCGGGGGCGATGCGGGTCCGCCCGCGAGCCTGGCGGTGACCCACACCCCTACGGCCTCCAGGACCGACCGCTCCAGGCCGCCGGTCGGCAGGGTGCCATAGCGCAGGAAGTCGCCGGACGGGTCCGGCACGAACAGGTGGTTGACGTCCGGGAACACGCGCACGATCACGTCGGCGTTCCCCGCCGCACGGAAGAGCGCCCCCAACGAGTCCGCCTGCTCCGGCGGAACCTGCTTGTCGGAGCCTCCCTGGAGGACCGCCACCGGAGCGCGAATGCGCTGCGCGAGAGCGCGAGCGTCCCAGCGGTACACCTCGCGGCTGCCCGCGACGGCCAGGCTGTCCATCTGCCGTTCCACCCGGTCCAGGATGGAGTCCCGCGCGGACGGCGGGATTCCGGGGGTGTGCTCGACCTGCCAGCGCGCCTGCGCCAGCGCCGCGCCCCGGGGGTCGGCGGCGCCGGCCATGAGCACCAGCCCCGCCAGGGCGCCGTCCTCGGCCGCCGCCCACATCGCGACGCGGGCGCCCTCGGAGTGGCCGAGCAGGGCGATGCGGTCCGGGGCGACGTCGCTGCGGCCGCGGAGGAAGGCCAGGACGGCCTTCACGTCTTCCAGGCCCTCCCGCTCCGTGGCGGAGCCGAAGTCGCCCGTGGACGCTCCCACCCCACGGTCGTCGAAGCGCAGCACCGCGACGCCGCGGGAAGTCAGCGCGTGGGCCAGCTCCCGGAAGGGGCGCCAGCCGCCGCCCACCGCGCCGTAGCAGTCCCGGTCCTGCGCGCCGCCGCCGCTGACGAGCACCACGGCGGGGGCGGGGAGGCCCGCGTCGGGCGGCAGCGTGAGCGTGCCTGCCAGCGTGACGCCCTCGCGCACCGGGATGGACACGTCCTCGGCCCGGTAGCCGGCTCCGGGCGGCGGGGCGTAGTCCGCCGTCGCGGCCGCAGGAGCCGCCGCCGCGAACGCCGCGCGTCGGACGACGATCCCCGAACCGCGGATCTCGATGCGATCCGCTCGCCCGTCCTCTCCGAGCGTGATGAGCGAGGTGTCCCTGCCGGACACCGTGACCTGCCGGTCCCGGCGCACGACGACCATGTCCTCGATGCGAAGCCCGGGGAAGGACGCCACGCGCACGCTCGCCGAGTCACCCAGGGCGAGCGCGCACTCCACGACCATCGCGGAGGCGGCCCATGAGTCGCCCGCCATGACGAAGCGCACGCCCGGCGCCGGACGGGTAGCGTGCTGCGCCACGTCGCGGGCGCGGACCTCCACTCGGAGCGAGTCCCCGTCCTGGCGCACCCCCACGTGCTGCACGGGCGTGGCTCCCTCCGCCGACCCCCACGTGCTGCACGGGCGTGGCTCCCTCCGCCGACCCCCACGGGAAGACGTCCACCGTCGCGGCCGTCACGCACCCTTCCGCGCCGAGCGTGGCCACGACCTCGAGGCGAGCCCGCGCCGGGACGAGGATGTCGGCTCTGAGCTCGGCAGCCGACCTGGTCACCCGCTCCACCGACAGGGTATCCGCACCCCGGGTGGCCACCATCATGTACTGTTGCACCTCCTGGGCTCGTGCCGGCCCGGCCGCCGAAAGCCCGACGGTGGCGAGCGCGAGCAATACCGCGCGGACGTGGACATGGGACGCCCTCATGCTTCCTCCTCCAGCTCGAAGACCTGGTTCACGGTGGTCCCGAAGACCCGGGCGATCTTCATGGCCAGGGCCAGAGAGGGCACGTAGCGCTCCTGCTCCAGGAGGATGATGGTCTGGCGGGTGCACCCCACGTGGTCCGCCAGCTCCTGCTGCGTCATCTCCCCGTGTTCGAAGCGCAGCTTGCGGATCTCGTTGTGGATCTCGGCCTTGGGCATGTCACGACCTCCGGTAGCCCATCAGGATCCCGACGGGGAGCGCGAGGAGGTTGACGACCAGGCAGGACCAGAAGAGCAGCATCAGGTAGAAGAGCGGGACCGACCCGGCCGCGTGGAACCGCTCCGTCAGGCCGATCACCCAGACCGCCAGCGTCAGGAGCGTTCCCGCGCCCTGGATGGCCGGGGCCCGCTCCAGGATCGCACGGTCGCGCTCGTCCATCAGGCTCGAGTTCCGGTCGGCCGCCCGCTTGAGGAGGATGTGCGCCCCGCCCAGCACCACGAAGACGGCCAGGAGTAGGAGGGTGAAGGCCAGCCGCACCTGGTCGTCCTCCCCCGTGACCTCGGGGCCGAACCAGAGCACGACGCCGGCGGCTCCTGCCGCCATCACCAGGCCCACGGCCAGGCTCCACCGCGAGATCCGCTGGAGCGGTGTGTCCGGCAGCTCCACGTCCGGGGGGAGGGGCGGCCGGGGGGTGATGGCCAACCGGGACTTCACAACGATGGCCGCCATCCCCACCACCAGCGCCAGGATCGCCCAGAGCACCACGGTCATGATCGTTCCTCCAGGAAGGGTGTCTGGAATAATGTAAGAAATACATTACATAAAGTCAAATATTTCGTATACCACCCTGGCGGCGCCGCTGGGCCGGCCGGTGCGCGTGACCCTCGGAGGGGCAGCACCGCCCGTCCTTGAGCCCTCCGGAACCCCGGTCTAGCTTTCGGCTCCTTCATCCCCCGGGGAGACCGCATGTTCGACGAGCTGAGCCGAAAGCTCGACACCGCCCTGAGCAAGCTCCGGCAGCGGGGCGTCCTCACCGAGCCCATGATCAAGGAGGGCTTGAGGGAGGTGCGGCGCGTCCTCCTCGAGGCCGACGTCAACTACGAGGTCACCCGGGACTTCCTCACCCGGGTGCAGGAGCGCTCGCTGGGGGAGGCCGTGCTCAAGGCCGTGTCCCCGGGCCAGCAGATCGTGAAGATCGTCCACGACGAGCTGGCCGCGCTCATGGGCGAGGGGCGCCCCACGCTGGCGTGGGCGCCGTCCCCGCCCAGCGTCATCCTCATGGTCGGGCTCCAGGGCTCCGGGAAGACCACGAGTGCGGCCAAGCTGGCGAAGCGCCTGGCCAGGGAAGGGCGCTCCCCCATCCTGGCCGCGTGCGACCTCCAGCGCCCCGCGGCCATCGAGCAGCTCGAGACCCTGGGGCGGCAGATCTCCGTCCCCGTCCACGCGGGCATCTTCGGCGGCGACCCGGTGGCCACGGCGTCCGCGGCCCGCGAGGCCGCCCGGGCGGGGAAGCACCAGGTCCTCATCGTGGACACCGCTGGCCGCCTCCAGATCGACGAGGCGCTCATGAGCGAGCTCCGCCGCGTGCGCGACGCGGTGAAGCCCCAGGAGGTCCTCCTGGTGGCCGACGCCATGACCGGGCAGGAGGCGGTGAAGATCGCCCAGGGCTTCGACGAGGCGCTGGGCCTCACCGGCGTCGTCCTCACCAAGATGGACGGCGACGCCCGGGGCGGCGCGGCGCTCTCGATCCGCGGCGTCACCGGCAAACCCATCAAGTTCGTGGGCACCGGGGAGGGCGTGGACGCGCTGGACTCGGCCGACCCCCAGCGGCTGGCGGGGCGCATCCTGCAGATGGGGGACGTGGTCGGTCTGGTGGAGCGTGCGCAGGCCGCCATCAGCGCCGAGGAGCAGGCGAAGATGGCGGAGAAGGCCCTGGGGCCGGGGCGCTTCACGCTGGAGGACTTCCTCACCTCCATGCGCCAGGTCCAGAGGATGGGCCCGCTGGAGCAACTCCTGAAGCTCATCCCCGGCGCCGCCAAGATGGCCGTCCCCGCGGCGCAGATGGACCCCAAGCGCATGAAGCACGTGGAGGCCATCATCCTCTCCATGACCCCCGCGGAGCGGAAGAACCCCGACATCATCAACGCTTCGCGACGCGTGCGCATCGCCAAGGGGAGCGGGCGGCCGGTGTCCGAGATCAACCGTCTCCTCAAGCAGTTCAAGGAGATGCAGAAGTTCATGAAGCAGATGAAGGGGATGATGGGTGGGATGAGGGGGATCCCGGGAATGCCCGGGATGCCCGGCATGGGGGGTGGATTTCCGGGGATGCCCTTCGGCCGCTGACGCCCGGGAGGGCGAGGAGGACCCGGTCGGATGGCTCGTACACTGGATTGGCGTTCTTCGGATACGGGCAGGCGACGTACAGCTTCAAGCAGGCGCAGAGGCTCCTCCGGAAGAAGAACCCGGAGTTCTCCGAGCTTTCGTACGGACTGGCCGCCGATGCGGCGATCCTCGACATGAGATAGCGCTTTGGGTTTTCTCAGGCGGGGATCTGGACGTCGTCCTGCCCCGGTCCGCCGGCTCCATCCGCCTCGAGCCCCTCGTGGCGGCTGGCGGCATCGGGAACATGCTCCTGCTCCGGGGAGGGTGCCAGCTCGGCATCTGGATCGACAGGGTCAGGGTCTCGGGCCTGGAAGCGCTGGATCAGCTTGTCTTCCCTGGCGCCGTCTCGCCATGGCGGCGGGCTTCGTGCTGTTGGCGGTGGTGTTGTCGAGATAGGATGGAAAGAGCCCCGTCCCATCGGGAGGTTTCCATGAGCACGCGAATCGTCGGCGCGGGCTTCCATCTCGTTCTTGTCGGACTCCTCGTGAGCTGCGGACCCGCCCCCGAGGCCGAAGCCGTGGCCGCCCTCCACCGGGATGCGCTGGTGTGGGACTGCCACAACGACCTGGCGTACCGCGTCCTCTACGAGGGACTGGACATCGGGGAGCGCCTCCCCGCCGGGCACGTGGACCTCCCCCGCCTGGAGGAAGGAGGTGTGGATGTCCAGACGGTGGCGCTCTACGTCCAGAACTTCCTCTACGGCCGGCCCGGGCAGGCCTCCCGGCAGGCCCGCGACCTGCTGGAAGCCATGCTGGAGGCCATCGCCGCCCACCCGGACCGGGTCGAGCTGGCCCGCACCGGATCCGACGTGGAGCGCATCGTCGCCTCCGGAAAGGTCGCCATGCCGCTGGCCATCGAGGGCGGGCACGCCATCGAGAACAGCCTGGAGACGCTCAGGGAGTTCCACGCCAGGGGCGTGTCGTCCATGACGCTGACCCACAACGTCTCCCACGACTGGGCCGACTCAAGCGCCGACGAGCCGCGTTGGGGCGGCCTCAACGACCTGGGACGGGAGGTGGTGCGGGAGATGAACCGCCTGGGGATGATCGTGGACGTCTCCCACGTGTCGGACTCCACGTTCTTCGACGTCCTGGAAGTCACCGAGGACCCGGTCATCGCCTCCCACTCCGGGGTCCGGGGCGTCAACCCCCACCGGCGCAACCTGAGCGACGACATGCTCCGGGCCCTGGCCGGGAACGACGGCGTCGTGGCCATCGTCTTCGTCCTCAACTACCTGCGTGCCGACTACCAGGAGGCCATGAACGAGCTCGTCGCCGTGGGCCGCCCCTGGCACCGGCAGGTCCCCCCGCCCGAAGACCCGGACCTGCGCAGCGCCCTGGACCACCTGAGCCAGGGCCGTGACTGGCCCCTGGAGAACCTCCCCACCCTGGAGGACCTCCTGGATCACATTGACCACGCCGTGGCGGTGGCGGGGGTGGACCACGTGGGGCTCGGCGCTGACATGTACCCCCGCACCCCCTCCCCCGTGGGGATCCGCGGCGTCCACGACTACCCCAACATCACGGCCGGGCTGAAGGCCCGGGGCTACAGCGACGAGGACGTGAGGAAGATCATGGGCGGGAATCTCCTCCGGGTGTGGAAGGCGGTCGCGGGGTAACGGCTTTCATTGTGGGGGAGCCAGGGGGTATTCTATGGAGGCGCGACGCGTCTCGACGGTCCACGCCATCGTTCCTGCGTCCCTCCGGACCGGAGGATCCCATGACCCCCGCCATCCTCGACCTCTACCAGCGATTCACCGACGGAGGGATGAGCCGGAGGGACTTCCTGGACCGGCTGGCCCGCCTCGTGGGAGGGCCGGCGGCGGCCATGGCCGTCCTCCCCCTCCTCGGGGACGACTCCGGCTGGCACGCCATCTTCCCGGACCGCCAGGAGCTCGTGATCTCCGAGGAGGAGTGGGACGCCAACGGCGTCCGCATGGGCGGATACCTCGCGCGTCCGGAGGGAGGGGCGAAGCGTCCCGGCGTGGTCGTCATCCACGAGAACCGGGGGTTGAACGCCCACATGAAGGACGTGACGCGGCGCGTCGCCCGGGAGGGGTTCCTGGCCCTGGGCGTGGACATGCTCCATCCCCTGGGGGGGACGCCCGACGACGGGGACCAGGCCCGCACCATGATCGGCACTCTGGACGCAGGGGAGACCGTCGCACGCATGGCCACCGCCGTCCCCTTCCTGTCGGGGCACCCCGAGTGCACGGGGAAGGTGGGAGCGGTGGGCTTCTGCTGGGGCGGAGGGTACGCCAACCGGCTGGCCGCCGCTGGCACCTCGCTCGCCGCCATCGTGCCCTACTACGGGAGCCAGATCCCGGCGGCGGAGGTCCCGAAGATCACCGCGCCGCTGTGCCTCCACTACGCGGGACTGGATACGCGTATCAACGCGGGGATCGCGGACTACGAGGCCGCCCTGAAGGCCAACGGCAAGCTCTACGAGATCTACATGTACGAAGGGGCGAACCACGCCTTCAACAACGACACCAACCCGGACCGCTACCACAAGGAGGCGGCCGAGCTGGCCTGGGGCCGCACGTTGGCGTTCCTGAGGAGGCACCTCAGCGGTTGAGGGGCCTTCAGGTCCCTCCCCCTCCCCGAGCCGTCCGCATCAACGCCTCGATCGAGGCGCCGGCCTTCCACAGGGGCACCAGCCTCTCCAGCATGGGCCGGACGTGGCCGAAGAACGCCTTGAAGCCGGGGCACAGGTAGTTGAGCCCCTCCTCCCC